>DATIKM010000202.1:0-2215 GCA_035477595.1 Chthonomonadales bacterium | reverse complement strand
CCCGTGTAGTCGAACAACGTGCAACCCGCGGGCCAGTCTGGCAAGTCAGGCACCATGCGCCTCAGCCACCCTTGCGGCACATGGCTGTGTTTCGCGCGGTACCAGTGGCCGATCGATTTCATGCGTAGGTTGGGGCTGGTGTTGCCCACGCCGAGGTACCGGGTCGCCGCCCGACGAGCGGAGCGGAGCCAGAGCGGTTCGCCGAAAGCGGACGCGCTCTCAACGACCGACCCGAACCGCCCGGGATAGCCCCAGAAGAGCTCATCGCCTCCATCGCCGGAGAGCATCACCGTCACTTCGCGTCGAGCGAGGCGAGCGACCAGCATGGTCGGGAAGATGGAGTAGTCAGCGAAGGGCTCTCCGCACGCCTGCACGACATCGTCGAGCAACTCAACAGCTCTGGCTGGCGCGAAGTGCTCCACAACGTGATGCAGGCCCAGCTCCTCAGCATACCGGGAAGCATCGGCCGACTCATCTAAGGCGTCGCCAAGGGTCCCGATGGTGTACGCGCGCACGGTGGACGAGGCTGCGGAGGCCATCAGGGCCGCGACGAGAGGGGAATCGATGCCTCCTGACAGGAACGTGCCCAATGGCACGTCGCTCACCATCTGGCGCTTCACCGCCTCCGTGACAGCGGCGTGCACGGCATCGCAGGCGTCATCGCCCGTCAGATCAGGCCGCACGTACTGTGGGAACTCATAGTAGCGAGTGACCTGCGCTTTGCCGCTATCGTCCACCTCCACGTACGTGCCTGGCTCCACCATACTCGTGTGGCGAAGAGCGGCATAGGGGGCAGGGATGTACCCAAGCTGCAGGTAGAGGGAGAGACCGTCCGGATCCACCGAGAGGTTCCGGCTCGCTGGATGCGCCAGGAGCTGATCGTACTGCGACGCGAAGACGAAGTGGTCGCTGACAGCGAGGTAGTAGAGCGGCTTGATCCCGACAGGATCCCTCGCCAGCAGCAAGCGCTTTGTTAACGCGTCGTAGAAGGCCAGTGCGAACATACCATTGAACCGCTGCAGCGCTTGCGGTCCCCACGTGACCAGCGCCTGCAACACGACCTCGGTGTCGCCTGTAGACCGGAAGGTGCAGCCGTGCCGCTCCAGCTCGGCGCGCAGATCCCGGAAGTTGTACACCTCTCCATTGCAGACGATCGCGTACCTGCCATCGGCTGTGAGCATCGGCTGGTGCGCGGCCGCCGTGAGGTCGAGGATGGCGAGCCGTCGAAAGCCAAAGCGGACCCGCCCGTCCGGCGAGAGCCAGGCTCCGGCGTCATCCGGTCCCCGACGCTCCATGAGCGCAGTCATGCGCTCGACGGCCGCGCCGAACTCCGGCTGCGCCGCCGCGCCGTCAGGCGTCAGGATGCCGCAGAGCCCGCACATAGACCGGTCCTGAGCGCCTGCCGAACTCGAGAAGGCGATCCACGAGCAAGGCGATACGCAAAGCCGAAGAGCGCATCCTGGTACCTGCGGAACAACGACTTCTGATGGCGCAGGTATCGCCAATCGAGTTGCGTGATAAGGTCCGGCTTTGGCATCGTCTCCGCCCTGATTGCCGCGGTGTCTGCAGCCCCTACGGATCCGCCGCTCACGAGCGCCACCTGCGGTAGTGACGGCGCTCCCAGAGAGCAAGGCTTAGCAGTATCCATATCCCCCAGCCGCGGTCGGTGGCGCCTCTGAGGTGCTCATCGACGAACGCGGCGACGTGTTGGCGGCGTAGGGGAACCCCCAGCACATCCGACCGTGAGCCGAGCTCGTCAAGCAGCAGGCTTCGAAGAGGACCCCGGAGCCACTCCGACATGGGTACGCCGAAGCCGCGTTTCGCCGATGTCTGATGCTTCGCGTATCTTGCCAAGGCACGCCTCAATGGCAACTTGCCAGTCCCCGTTCGGAGGTCCAGGCAGCTCTTCCAATCGACACGCATCGCTACTCGGACAACGTCTAGGTCCAGGAGTGGCACCCGCACCTCAAGCGACTCGTACATGCTGGCCCTGTCAACCTTCAGCAGCACGCGCGTCAGGTGCCCCGCGAACTCGTTCCACCGAAGCCACTGAGCGGTCCGATCTGGGTCGGACCCCGTGTAGTCGAACAACGTGCAACCCGCGGGCCAGTCTGGCAAGTCAGGCACCATGCGCCTCAGCCACCCTTGCGGCACATGGCTGTGTTTCGCGCGGTACCAGTGGCCGATCGATTTCATGCGTAGGTTGGGGCTGGTG
>DATIKM010000201.1:0-16711 GCA_035477595.1 Chthonomonadales bacterium | reverse complement strand
CATCGTCGCCGACAGGCTTCCGGTGGACGGTTGATCGGCAGTCGCGTCACCACGCCCGGAGCGGGTGCGGGTAGGGGCCGACGTTCCGCGTGTCGATCGGCTGGAATCCGCTGCGGTGGCCTACGCGGACCGGCGTCCGGGTGGTCGACACGTTGTCCAGCACCCGCTGGATCCCGCCGTCCCGCGTGAGCATGCTGCCGGTCCGCACCGCCACGTTGCGCCAGATCACGTTCACGTCGGGGCTCTCGCGGAGCCGCGCGAGGTCCGGATAGCGCGTGCTGTACGGCGGTCGCGTGATGTCGACCGTCTCGCGGGTGGCGCGCCGGAAGTCCTCGCTCTCGGTGTAGCGGCGCCAGCGCTCGGCGCCCCACGGGCTGAAGCTCACGCCGTACCGGCAGTCCACGAACAGGTTGTTGTCCACCATGTTGTCTTTGCCGCCGTGGATCTGCACGCCCCCGAAGGGCCCCTCGGAGGCCCGGTCGAACACGTTGTTGGTGATCAGCACGCCGCAGATGGCGTCGTCCAGCCGGACGCCGGCCCGCATCCGCTCGTGGCGACCCTCGCCGATGCGGCGCCACACGTTGTTGCGGATGACGACACCGCGGAAGGTGGGGTTGTACCACATGTCCACCGCCCCCTGGTCATCCGTCTCGGTCACCACGTCGTGCACCAGGTTCCAGCCCACAAGGTGATCGTTCCCCTCGAGACGCATGGCGTGCCCCGGCGTGTGGAAGATGTGGTTGTGCGCGATGCGCGTGCCCACGCCGTCGGTCCACACGGCCGGAGTGTAGGTGCGGTCCCACCGGGAGAAGTCGTGGATGCGGGAGTTTTCCACGAAGTGGCCGCCGGGAGTGAGCGTCCTCCGGTCGCCGCCGGCCACCGACACGCCGCCCCGCCCGAGGGTGTGCAGCTCGGATCCGAACACGCCGTGGCGCCGTCCGCCCCGGATGGTGACCGCGGTGCCGCCGAGCCGGGCAACCGTGCATCCCGCCACAAGCACCCGCTCGCCGCCCTCCACCACAATGCCGTCGGCGCGGCCCTCCTCGAACCCTAGCCGCTCCAGCCGCACGTGGGACACGTCGCGCATCTGCACGAAGGGCGCCGCGTGCCGTGCGAGCCGCACTCGCGACGACGGCCTCCAGCCAGGCGGCGGGAACAGGTAGACCGCCCCCTCCTCGCGGTCCAGGTACCACTCGCCCGGCGCGTCGAGCTCCTCGAGCAGGTTCACGGCGCGGTACGGCATGCCGGCGCGCGGTTCGTACCCCGGCTGCCGTCCCGTGCGGATGCGCCGGGCCACGGTGTCGATGCCGGCGATATCGATGCCATGGTCGGCCCACAGCCACCCCCAGTAGCCGTGGAGCCAACCGTCCCTCGCGTTGACCCAGCGCGCCGGCCGGTCACCGCTGTAGACGAAGGCGAATCCGCCCTCGGGCGTCCTCGGCTCGACGATCTCGCCGGTGGTCGCCCATCCCGTGTTGGGCCACCGGGCGAGCGTCATGGGCCGACCGTCCACATAGAGATCGACCACCGGCGACTGCGGTGCGCCGACGCCCCACGGAGCGAGCGCTCCCCAGTCCAGGATGCCCTGCGCGCGCAGGTCCGCCCGCAGCGCGCGCCCGCGGGCTTCCGCCGGCAGCCGGGTGAGCGCGGCGCCGGAGGCGGTCGCGAACCCGCGAACCGTGACGCCGCCCAGGAAGCGCGCCCTCTCGCCCGGCGCAGAGCGGTAGACGATGGGTCGCGCTGCGGTACCGGAGTCCTGCGCCCCGAGCTGAACGGTGGCGCTCACCGGGTAGTCCCCGCCGCGGAACGTTACTGCCACGCCGCCCGGGGGGAGCCCACGCCGCGCCCTGAGCGCCCGCACAGCCCGCACCGCGCCCGCGAAGGTCGCAAGCGGGCGCCGGCGCGTGCCTGGCGCCGAGTCTGAACCGCCCGGCGCCACCCACAGCTCGACGCCAGGCCGCGGGAAGGCTGGGAGCGCGACCCGCGTGTCCGAAGGCAGCCGCGCAGGCCTGCCGGCGGCGAGCCGTTCCACCTCGCGCAGGCGCTCCCGCGCCTCGAGCCGGTGGCCCATCAGCAGCGCCGGATCGCGCAGCAGCGCCGTGTAGGCGGCGCGAGCCTCGCCGTAGCGGCGCTCGGCCGCGAGCGTGTGGGCGGCGAGCAGCCGCAGGTACGCGCGAATGTCGGGGGTCGCACCGGGCTGGCGCTCGGCGTCCGCGTAGGCCCTGCGTGCCTCGGCGAATCGGCCGTCCGCGCGCAACCCGTGCGCCGTCCGTATCGCGGCCCCGAGTCGCTCGCCCGGCCGCAGAGCGGCGTCCCTCAGTGCGGCCGCCTCGAGCGAGCGGGCCTGGCGAGCGTCTCCGGCCTCGCGGAGCGCGCCCGCCAGCGCCAGCCGTAGGAGGGCACGGTCGCGCCCGGCGCCCGCAGTTGCGAGGAGGGACCTCAGCGTCGCCGGTCCGAGCGCATCGGAGCCCTCGCGCACCGCATCGAGAAGGGCGGTGCGCACGCTCGCGCGGTACCGGTCGGGAGCGGCTGAGTCAACCGCAATGACCTCGGCCACGCGAAGCGCGCCAACGAAGTCGCCGGCGCGTCGCCGGGCGTCGAAGGCGCCAGTCCGCGCCAGCGCGCGGACCTCAGGCGAGCTGCCACCGCCCGCCGCCAGCCCGTACTGGCGCGCCGCCTCGCGCCAGTCCCCGCGCTCACCTGCCGCGGCGGCGGCGACCAGCGCCCTCTCCGCCGCCGCGGAGAGCGGACCGTCGAGCGCCATGCGAAGGGCCTCCCTTGCGTCGAGCCCTCGATCGAAAACCGCAACCTCGTCCACGTCCAGCCTCACCGAGCCCCACCCTGCGCCTGCGTAGCCGATCTGGAAGCGCGGGCCCGGCGTGAATGCGCCCGGGTAGTCCAGGCGGCCGGCGGGCATCCCGTTCAGCCAGAGTCGCATGACACGGCCGTCCCAGGCCGCGCAGAGGTGGTGCCACGCACCGTCGGGCAGCGGGCCGACGCCGAAGAAGCCAGCGGAGGTCAATGGCTGGGGCCTGCCGACCTCGAAGCCAAAGGTGTTCTCGGGGTAGCTCGTGGTGACCCGGAAGCCGTCCCAGTAGCCACCGCCGATGGAGACGATCGTGCCGTTCGTCGCGCCGTCGTTGCCCCGCAGTGTCCCGGGCCCGTTCTTCCGGAACCAGACGGAGACGGCGAAGCCCGCCGGCCCCACGGCGAACGGCTCCGTCGAGAAGACGCCCCGATCGATCCGCACGGCACGCTTGCCGGGCGACCGACCGGCCACCACGGTCAGCCGTTCGTCGGGCGCGCCCTCGACCGGCACGATGCTGAGCCGCAGGGCGCCCTCGGGCCCGGCCTCGTTGCGCACCTGTCCGCCGCCATCCGCTGCGTCCTCAAAGGTGTACAGGCGGACGAGCGACGGGTCGCGCAGCAGGGAGGCGAGTCGGTCGTTGGGGCCGCCGGCCTGCGGGAGCGCGAAGGCGTGCCCGGCCGCGGCGAGCGCTGCGACCAGGAAGAAGGTAATGAGGGCGTGGGGCATTGGCGAGCTCCTTCTGCCCGACGCGCTCTGCCCGTGTCGGGCCGCAGGGGGAGTTCGCCACCCGCGCCGCGCCCTCCTGCCGTGCGGCGGCCAGCGCGTCTGCCGGGTCGTCGCGGCCTCAGATCCAGCCGCGGCGGCGGTAGACGTACAGGCCGACGACCTCGTGGCTCCAGAGCCGCCACGCGCGGAGCCGGCCGCGCAGCGTGTCCACGTGCTCGAAGTCGTAGTCCAGGTTGTCGCTGGGCGCGCGCAGCACCTCGACCCCCGCCTTGCGGAATGTGAGGGCGGCGCGCCGCATGTGCAGCGCATCCGTCACGAGGGTGACGCGCCGCCAGCGCCGCTCCCGCGCCAGCCGGGCAACTCCGATGGCTTCGTCGCGGGTGTTGAGCGCTGGACCGGCGTCAAGAACCGGGACGTCGATTCCCAGCGCCTGCATCTGCCGGCGCGCGGCGGGCGTCCACGAAGCGCGCCGCGCGTGGTGCGTCAGGACGAGTCGTGGCGCCCGGCCCTGCGCCACCTCCTCGAGCCCGCGCGTCAGCCGAGGCTTCGAGTCTGCAGTCAGGTCGCCGCCCGTCGTCACACTGGCGGCCAGAACGACGACGGCGTCGGTCCGCGCTGGCGGGTCCTCCTGGCCGCGCGCCAGGTCGTGCACCGGACCGCGCAGGAGAGGGGTGAAGCCAATCACGCCGATGCCCAGCACGCACGCCGTGGCAGCGATCCACAGCATCCACATGAGGCGTGAGCGCCCCAGGAGTGCGCCCGCGACGGCGGCGACCGGCACGAGCCATTCGCGGTCCAGCACGCCGACTACGCCTCGAAGAAGCTCGACGGCCGCGAGCCACGTCAGCGTCCCGAGCGCCACGCCCTTCGCGCTGAGCCGCCACGCCGGCTCCCGTCTGTCGTTCGCCATGCCGCCTCCTCGCCGCGGTTTGCCTCCCGAGCCTGCGCTCTGATACTATGCGGGCAGGCCGCCGGCCTGTGGCCCACCTGTGCAGACGGGAGATGCACACCGATGATCGCGACCGTCATTGCCGCCGCCGCCCTGGCTTCGGCCCAGGCGCGGCAGACTCCACCGAGTCCGCTGTCGTCGCCGCATGCCATCATGGGCTATAGCTGGAGCGACGTGGCCCCGGAGTGCCGCCGGCTGGTCTCGTTCGGCACGCGGCGGCTGACGCTGGAGAACCTCGACGACCCCGCCGGAATGAAGGCGGTGACCGACCGGATGCCCGCCGGACGGCGCGTCATCTTTCTCTGGGACGTCGCCCATGACCTGCTGCACCACCCGGACGACCGTTGCCGAGACGCGTCGGGCGCGCTGACCCCGCACCAGGGCGTGTGGCCCGAGGCCGGCGTGCGCCGCGTCGCGGAGCGCATCGAGCGCTTCCTCTACTCGTACCGCTCGCTCGGCGGCAAGCTGGACCTGCTGGTGCTGGACTTCGAGGACGGCCTCTCCAACTGGCACCTCGGCGCCGACCTCGCCCGCTGGCGCGCCATCGAGGCCGACCCGCGCTTCGCCCCCCTGCGCGAGCGGCTGGGCTTCGGCGACCTCGGCACTGTTGCGGAGTGGTGGAAGCAGTCCGACGACGTCCGGCGCAACTACCTGCGCTGGAACGCGCTCCAACACGAGCGCGTGGCCGACGCGCTGAACCGCGCCGTGTTTCTGCCGGCCCGGCGCCTCTACCCGCGCGTCCAGCTCTCCAACTACGGCCACCGCCGGTGGTCGCGCGCGCTCGGCGTGCCGGACCTTAATGGCCACCGCGAGTACCTCTTCGGCAGTGGAGCGCACGTGGGTACCCACCAGTCGTGCGAGCTCTACGGCTGGCTTGGGCAGATCCGCGAGAACCCGCCGGACGGCGTGCCCTCCTACCCGCACACGCCGTTCAACAGCTTCCGGCACGCACTGAACAAGATGCGATCCATGGCGGGCTCCTCCCGTGTGCCCATCCACCCGTGGATCGCTAACCGGGGCTTCGTCGAGCAGTACTGCGGGCTGAGGAACCACGACCTGTGGCAGGAGGTCGTCTTCCACGCGGGGCTCGGCGGCGCGGATGCGTTCCTCTTCTGGAACGCGAGGACCTGGCCGGCAGACACCGACCCGACCATCCGGACCGACGACGCGCAGGACCTGCTCTTCGACCGGTGCCTGCAGGTGCTCGACCGGCTGATCGGGAAGCCGGGCCGCCGGACCCTCAGCCGCACACTGGTTCCCTGGGACAGCGGCTGGGCACTCACGGGGATGCTGGCGGGAGGGCGCACGGTGTGGCGCTTCACACCCAACGCCGACGACGGCGCCAATCCGGCATCCGCGCTCGTACGGGAGCACCCGGCGACGTTCCGTGTGGGGGACGAGACGATCGTCATCCAGGGCGGGAGGGTGGCGCATGTGGCTCCGCGGCTCTCCGCTCAGGGCTTCTGGGTGATCGCTCCCGCCAGCGTACGCGCTCCCGTGGTGCGGCGAGCGGAGTAGCGGCCAGCCGCGCGGGTCAGACCGCGGCACGGGGCGCCACGGGACCGGCCCGCGCTCAGAGACCCCGCGGCGATCATCCGCCGCCGTCCCGCGTGCTCGGGGGGTGGTCGTGCCGCGCCACCTGCGTGATCAGCTCGTCCGCCGTGGTCACGCAGGCGAAGCCGAAGGCGAGATTGAGCAGGCTGGCCAGGTGCATCTCCTCGTTGACCGAGCCGTTTGCGTCCGCCGGGAAGAAGACGCGGTGGTCGCGCTGATAGGCGTCCCGCGCCGTCGTCTCGCAGCACATGTTCGTCATCACGCCGCAGACCACGAGGTCCTCGACGCCGAGCCCCCTGAGGACCGTCTCCAGGTCGGTGTTCGCGAACGCCGAGTAGCGGCGCTTCAGGATCACCGGCTCTGCCGGCAGCGGCGCCAGGGTCGGGTGGACCTCGCTCTCCGGCGTGCCCTCCACGCACATGCCGCGCCACCACCAGCCCATGATGCCCGCGTCGGAGCCATCGGCCCGGTGCACATGCCGGGTGAAGATGACTGGCCGCCGCGCCGCGCGGAAGGCGTCGATCAGCCGCTTCACAGTGGGGAGCACCGCCGGGCCTCCACACGTGTAGGAGGGCGACTCCGGCTCCAGGAAGTAGCGCTGCATGTCGATCACCAGCAGCGCGGAGGCGGACGCATCGATGCGCAGGTGGGAGCGGTTCACGGGGCCCACCCGCTCGATCCACGCACGGGTGCGCTCCACGAGCGTTTCGGTGGTTACGTAGGGCTCCATGCGCTCCGTCCTTCCTGAGCCTGGCGCTCGATGTGCCGGCAGCGCCGCCTCCGCCCGGCGAGCGCAGCGCAGGGGCGTGCGAGCCTGCGTCCCCGCTCAGGTCTCCGCGCGCGCCCAGACACTTCGCTGCCTTGCCTCAGAGCAGGCGATCAAGCCCCACCACGAGCTCGGACAGCTCGGGCGCCTTGCGGATGGCGAGCAGCACCCCGGGCATGAAGCTGCGCCGGTCGATGGAGTCGTGCCGGATGGAGAGCGTCTGGCCGGGTCCGCCGAACAGCACCTCCTGATGCGCAACGAGGCCCGGGAGCCGAACGCTGTGGATATGCACATCACCTGCGACGGCGCCGCGCGCTCCGGGGATCTTCTCCACGGTCCCGTCCGGCGCGGGAACCGGCGCCTCCGCACGGGACTCGGCGATCGCCCGCGCCGTGGCGAGCGCCGTGCCGGACGGCGAGTCGAGCTTGCGCTCATGGTGGAGCTCGATCACCTCGGCATCGGGCAGGTAGCGCGCGGCCTGCGCCGCAAAGCGCATCATCAGCACGGCGCCGATGGCGAAGTTGGGCGCCACGATGCCCCCGATCCCCGCAGACCGCAGCCAGGCGGCGGCCTGAGCCAGATCCGCCTCGGTGAGGCCCGTGGTGCCGACCACGGGGCGCACGCCGCACTCCGCCGCGATTCGCAGGTTGCCCAGCGCGCTTGCCGGCACGGTGAAGTCCACCAGCACCTGGGCGCCGGACTGCCGCAGCGCGTCGCCGAGGTCAGCGACGACAGGCAGGCCGCAGGGCTGCCCGCCCGCAAGCGCGCCGGCGTCGGCGCCGATCTCCGCGCGATCCACCGCGGCGACCAGCCGCATATCGGCCGCGTCGCGGACAGCGCGCAGCACCTCGCGGCCCATGCGCCCGGCCGCGCCCGCCACGGCAACGCTGATCATACGCTCGACCCTCCTTCGTCACCGCGCGCGAACGGGCCGATGGCCGCCAGCGTCAGGCGGTCCTCGCGGAACACCTCTGCCGCGATCATGCGCACCTCGGCGCCGGTGACGGCGCCAAACCGCGCCAGAATGTGATCGACCGACGGGATGCGACCGAGGGCCAGCATCGACCTTCCCATGCGCATCATACGGTTGCTCATGCTCTCGAGGCCCAGGAGCAGGCCGCCGCGGAGCTGCTGCTTCGAGTCGGCCACCTCCTGCTCGGAGAGCCCTTCCTCGCGCACCTTCTCCAGCTCCGCTCGCGTGAGGTCCATCACCGCGTCGAAAGTCTCCGGGCTCGTGCCACCGTTCACCACGATGACGCCGCCTTCGCGGAACGCGGCGGTGTAGGTGCCGATGCTGTAGGCGAGCCCGCGCTTCTCGCGGATCTCCTGGAAGAGGCGCGAGCTCATGGTGCCGCCGAGGGCCGTGTCGAGCACGGAGAGTGCGTAGCGCTGCTCGCTCTCGTGGTCCACCGCTGGCCCGCCGAGGCAGAAGTGCACCTGCTCGGTGCGCCGACGCATGCGCCGCTGGAGCCCGGACTCGCGAGCCGCGCGGCGAGCCGGCCGGCGTCGGCCGCCCTCCATGTCGCCCAGATGGCGCATGGCGAGCTCCACGAGCCGCTCGTGCGGCACGTTGCCTGCGGCGGCGAGCACTATCCGGTCCGGCGTGTAGTGGGCGCTGAGATGCGCGGCCACCGCCTCGCGGTCCAGGGCGCCCACCGTGCGGGCGCTGCCGATCACGGAGCGCCCGAGGGGATGGGTGCGCCACAGGGTCTCCGTGAACACGTCGTGGATGAGCTCCTCCGGCGTGTCGCGGTAGCGCTTGATCTCCTCGAGCACCACGTTGCGCTCGCGCGCCAGCTCGTCGGGGTCCAGGCTGGAGTGGCGCAACATGTCGGCCAGCACGTCGATCGCAACCCCCACGTCATCTGCGAGGGTCCGCGCGTAGAAACAGGTGAACTCCTTGTCGGTGAAAGCGTTCATCGAGCCGCCGCGCGACTCGATCTCGCTTGCGATGTCGCGCGGCGAGCGGCGCTCGGTGCCCTTGAAGAGCATGTGCTCAATGAAGTGGGAGATGCCGCGCACCGAGGCCGGCTCGTCCCGTGAGCCGGCGCCCACCCACAGACCGACGGAGACGGACTGCACGTGCGGCACGGTCTCGCTGACGACGCGGAGGCCGTTCGGAAGCGTGGTGATCTCGATACGCTCGGGGGTCATCGGCGGCGCCGCCCTCCGGGAGCCCGCCGTGGGGGGCGTGGCAGCCTGGATTATACCGCACGGACCTCGGAGGGGCTCGCCGGGCAGGGGCGCCGAGGGGTTCCCCCTCCCCGACGGCGCCCCGAACCCCGGGCCGCGCAGGCATCGCGCCGCCCCACCCATATCGCGGCATCATCCGTGCCATGCGCTGCAGGTCCTCGTCCCGACAGCCGCGCGGACCGCCCGCCGGTGTCCGGCGACGCAGGAAACGCGGCCCTCCGCCGCGAAGGCGGTGAGCCGCGGGCGCACTCTCGTGAGCCCCGAGCGGAGCCCGTGCCGCCGTCGACGGTCGGGAGGGCCCCGTGCTGGCGCCGCAGCACGCGCAGGGCTTGCCTGGCCCGGCCAGCACTCGGCGCTGAGGAGGCAGCCATGACGACGGCCCCATTCACGTCCCCTCCATTCACGCTGAAGTCCCGCTACGAGGCGCTGCGCGAGGCCAAGCTCGCGCACACCGCCGAGAAGTGGCGGGTCATCGGCACGATGAACCACGACGACTGGGGCCTCGTGCTGCCGCCCCCCGAGCATCGCGAGGTCGTCAGGGCGATGAGCGGCTCCGGCGTGCCGATCACCGACGTGCGGCTCAGCGACATTCCGATCGAGCCCAACCACCCCAGCGGCGGGTTCTTCGGGCCCGCGGCGGTCGGCCGCGCGTTCCGCGTGCTGCTTGAGCGGCACCCGACCTACCTCGACCCCGCCTCCTCGCTCGCGGGGGCCACCATGGCGAACTTCCTGTCCTACCGCGCGCCCCACTGGAACCCCGACCTGCGTTACGACCACCTGCATGAGGAGCAGCGGAAGTACAAGATCGTCACCGGGATCGGCGCCACCCAGCACTTCTGCCCCGACCTCGCCATCGGCCTCGAGCTCGGCTGGGGCGGGCTTCTCCAGAAGATCGCCGCGTTCCGCGAGGCCAACGCGCCGCGCGCCGCCGACCTCTACGCCGGCCTCGCCGATGTCGTCCTCGGGATGCAGGACTGGATCGCCCGGCACGCGTCGGCAGCGCGCGCGATGGCCCGTGCCGAGCAGCGGGAGGAGGCGCGGCGCAACCTGGAGGAGATCGCCACGATGAACGAGCGGCTGGTGAGCGAGCCGCCCGCAACCTTCCGCGAAGCCTGCCAGTGGCTGCTGTGGTACCTGGTGGCTGCGCGCATGTTCAACGGCAGCGGCGCCGTCGGCCGGCTGGACGCGCTCCTGCGGCCCCTCTACGAGCGCGACCGGGCGGCCGGCACGCTGACCGACGAAGAGGCGGCGTTCCACATCGCGTGCCTGCTCCTGCGCGACACCGGCTACATTCAGCTCGGCGGACCGGACGAGGGAGGAGGGGATGCAACGAACCCCGTCTCCTACCTGGTTCTGGAGGCGGCGCACCGCCTGAGGGTTCCGGCCAACCTCGGCGTCTGCGTGGGCGAGGGGATCGATCCGGGGCTGCTGCGCCGAGGGGTCGAGGTCCTGTTCGAGGATCGCCTGGGAGTGCCCAAGTTCCTCGGCGTCGACCGAACGGCAGAGGGGTTCGCCCGCAACGGCTACCCGCTCGAGCTCGCCCGGCGGCGCGCCTACTCGGGTTGCCACTGGCTGGCGCTGCCCGGCGCCGAGTACGCCATGAACGACCTGGTGAAGGTGAACCTGGCGGCCGTTTTCGAGGTAGCCCTACGCGAGATGCTCGAGGGCCCCGCGTCGCCTTCGTTGGCCGAGCTGTGGGAGCGCTTCACGGCGCACCTGCGGCGGGCTGTCGAGGTCACCGCCGAGGGGCTCGACTTCCACCTGCGGCACATTGGCGACGTCTTCCCGGAGCTCGTCCTCGACCTCCTGTGCCACGGTACGATCGAGCGGGGGCTGGACGCCGCCGCGGGAGGCGTGGACCACGTGAACCTCTGCGTGGACGGGGCGGCGCTCGCCACCGTGGCTGACTCCTTCGGCGCGTGCGCGCGGTGGATCGAGGAGGAGGGACGGCTCACCTGGGCGGAGCTGCGGCGCCTCCTCGAGTCCGACTGGGACGGGGAGGAGGGCGAGCGTGCGCGCACGCTGATGAAGCGCGGGCCGCGGTTCGGCTGCGGCGGCACGGTCTCCGACGAGTACGCCGTCCGTATCGCGCGGCTGTTCGCCGACCTGGTCAAGGAGAGGCCCACGCCCGACGGCCACAACATGATCCCGGGCCTCTTCTCGTGGGCGAGCATGATCGACATGGGCCGCGGGATCGGCGCCACCCCAAACGGCCGCCGCGCCGGCAGCCCGATCTCGCACGGACCTAACCCTGACCCCGGGTTCCGCCGCGACAGCGCGCCCACCGCGCTGGCGGTGGCGGTCGCCGCCGTACAGCCGGGCTGGGGCAACACTGCCCCGCTGCAACTGGACCTGGACCCCGGCGTGGGGCGCGACCCGGAGGGCATCGCGAGGGTCTCGGCGCTCATCCGGACCCACTTCGCGCTCGGCGGCACGCAGATCAACATGAACGTGCTCAATCGGGAGCAGGTCCTCGAGGCCCACCGGGACCCGAGCAAGCACCCGGACCTGGTGGTGCGCGTGACCGGGTTCAGCGCCTACTTCGCCAGCCTCTCGCCCGAGTTCCGGCAGATCGTGGTTGACCGCATCGTGTCGGGCGCCTGACCGGCGCGACCGCAGGGAGCACGCAGCTCGCCGCCTGCGATGCCGCCTCCGTCGTTCACTCCTCGTGGAAGCCGTCCGGGCGGCAAGCCCGGCCAGACATGCGGCGCACCGCACGCTTAACGAGCCGGTATCGCGATCTTGACACGGGCTCAACGCGATCCCCCCACGATGCGCGCAGGCGGCGCGCTCGGAGACCCGGTGACGTGCGCCTCACCCTTCGACCAAGGAGGTCGGCATGTGCGCCTCCCGTGAGCGACAGGCGTTCACGCTCATCGAGTTGCTCGTGGCCATCGCCATCATCGCCATCCTGGCGGCTATCCTGTTCCCCGTGTTCGCCCAGGCACGCGAGAAGGCCCGCGCCGCATCGTGCCTCTCTAACACGAAGCAGTTCGCCCTCTCGACGCTGATGTACGTCCAGGACTACGACGAGACGTTTCCCCAGAGCGCTTACAGCCTCGACAACCCGGTGCTCGTCCCGGGCTCGGGTGACCGCGTATTCACGGTCTTCGAGGCGGTCGCGCCCTACATGAGGAACACGGGCATTCTGGTGTGCCCATCGCACCGGCCCGGCATCGACTTCACCGCCATCCTGCAGGCGATCGGCCTCCGCTCGGCGGGTGCGTTCCGGTATGCCTCCTACGCCATGAACTTCGCCGTGTTCCAGGATCCGTCCATCCCGCCCGGCCTCTCCGGCGCGGACCCATGCCTCACGCTCGCGGAGGTGGGCGAGCCGGCCAACACGACGATGTTCTACGACTCGAAGTACACGCCGTGGGGCGGCGCGCCAGCCTATCCAGACTGCCCGGTACCGCCGGGGGTCTTCGACTGGGTGAACTTCGCGGCGGACGCGCGCCATTCCGATGGGTTCAACGTCAGCTTCGTCGATGGCCACGCGAAGTGGCACTCGCGGCGGTCCGCCATCCCCGGCGTTTCGCGCAACGGAGTGCAGACGTACTGGCTCCCCTGCGACATGTCCGGCGTGCCTGGGGGCCTGGCCGACACGTAGACGCGCGGAGCGAGCCGCCCGGCGCCGCGTCGGGCCGGGCGGCGGCCCTGTCGCAGGTGCTAGCGGGCCAGCGTAACCTCAAGGAGGTGCAGCCAGTAGCGGTTGCTGTCGACGAAGGTCACGTAGACGACGCGTCCCCCTTGCTCCGCCATATGTGGATGCTCCTTGCCCGCGTAGCTGAAGGCGCGCGCGAAGGCCTGGTGGCGCGCGCCGATCTCGCCGATCGGCCGGTAGGGGCCCCAAGGCGCGGCCGCCAGGCTGAGGCGCACGCGCTCCTCGATCCCCACCGAGTGGGTCACGAGCCAGCCGCCGAGGTAGGCGTTCCACGAGAGCGAGGCCTCGCTGAAGTCCCCCAGCCCCTCGATGGGCGCCGCATCAGCCGGGGAGGAGCTCCAGCGCGGCGCTTCCGGCGGGCCAGCGTAATACTCGTACGCGGAGCGGTCCGCGATCCGGTCCGGGCGCACGCGCGCAATGACCGCCTCCTTCCTCCCTGCGCGCTGCCGCTCGCCGATAACCCAGAGCCACCCCGCTCGCCGATCCTCGGCCAGCGCGGCGCCCATCACGGGGCCGTCGGGAGGCCACCACACGTCGCCGCCCTCCGGCGAGGGCAGGCGTTCGAACCGGACGCGATCCAGGTCACCCGCGTCCGCCTGTGCCAGGCCGTTGCCCTCGAGGCGGAAGTCGAGCGGGCCGCTGCCCGTGGTTCGGATGCGCGACCAGAAGAGGTAGATGCGGCGGTTCGCGGCGTCGTGCCATCCCGCGAGGGGCCACAGGCGCGTCTCGACACCCTCGCCGGGCCGGTTAGGGATGACCTGTACGGCGATCCCGGTCGCCGGGTCGGTCACAAAGCGTCCGCGCCGCAGTGGTTCGAGGCCGCGGCCGCGCGGCGTGACGAGCGCGGCGTTGCTGTGGCCGCCCACCCAGCGGCGGTCGGGATCGGTGGGGTGCTGTAGGAAGACGTCGCCGAAGAGCCAGAGCACTCGCTGGCCAACCGGGATGGAGTAGCCGGCGTCGACGCCGCTCACGCCGGCCTGGTTGTCGGTGAAGAGCAGCCCTCGGGTTCGCACGGTGACGATGCGCGGCGCGGCTTCCTGCACGGGCGCGATGGCCCAGAGGGCGGCGGCGATCAGCACGATGGGTGACTCCTTCGGTGCAACGGTCTTGCCGCACGGCGGGCTCGCCTCCCGGCTCCCGCCACACGGTGCTCGTCACCGCACATTATGCCGCTCTGCCGCCCCTCCCTGCATCGATGCCGCCCGCTTTCTCCCGTGAGGTCGCCGTGGAGCAGCACGGGGGCGGCGCCGAGGCCAGCAGCTCGCGACTCAGCCCCTCGGGCAGGAATCGGGGCGCCGCCGTCGAAGTGCGCCTGCGCAGGCGGGCGCATGACGGAGCCATCGGAAGGAGGCGCGCAGAGCCATGGCGGACAGCGGACGGTTCCTTACCTTCGATCTGGGCGCCGAGAGCGGACGCGCCGTTCTCGGAACGATCGACGGCGGCAGGCTCGAGCTCGACGTCGTCCACCGCTTCCCCAACGAGCCGCAGCGCGTGCTCCACCGCTTCCATTGGGACACCCTGCGCCTGTTCGCCGAGATCAAGTCCGGGCTCGCCAGGTGCGTGCGCGAGAAGGGAGCGGACCTCGACGGGATCGGCATCGACACCTGGGGGGTCGACTTCGCCCTGCTGGACGCGAACGACGATCTGCTGGGCCTGCCCTACCACTACCGCGACCACCGCACTGACGGGGTCGTGGAGAAGACCTTCGCCATCGTGCCGCGCGAGGATGTCTACAACGCCACCGGCATCCAGGTGATGCAGCTCAACTCGCTCTACCAACTAATGGCGATGCGCCTGTCCGGCTCGCCGCTGCTGGAGCAGGCGCGCACCTTCCTGATGACGCCGGACCTCCTCCACTTCTGGCTCACGGGGTGCAAGGCGGTGGAGTTCACGAACGCCACCACGACGCAGTGCTACGACCCTCGGGCGGGCGACTGGGCTCGCGGGATGCTGGACCGGCTGGGGATCCCGCACCACTTCCTGGGCGAGATCGTGCCGCCGGGCACCCGGCTCGGCCCACTCCACCCCACAGTGCGCGAGGAGACCGGCGCAGGCGACACGATGGTCATCGCGCCCGCCACCCACGACACGGGCTCCGCGGTCGCGGCGGCGCCGGCCGAGGGCGACGCCGGGTGGGCCTACATCAGCTGCGGCACCTGGTCGCTGGTGGGCCTGGAGGCGCCGGCGCCCGTCATCACGCCGAAGTCGCTCGCCTACAACCTGACGAACGAGGGCGGGGTGAACGGCACGTTCCGCCTGCTGCGCAACGTGATGGGGCTATGGATTCTGCAGCAGTGCCGGCGCGCATGGGAGAGGGCGGGAAGCTCCTACTCCTACGAGGAGCTCGCCACGCTGTCCGCATCGGCCAGGCCCTTCGCCGCGATCGTCGACCCCGACGACCCCGGCTTCCTGAACCCGCCTGACATGCCTGCCGCCATCGACGCCGTCTGCCGCCGCACAGGGCAGCAGGCGCCGGGCGGCGTGGCCGCGACTGTGCGCTGCATCGTGGAAAGCCTGGCCATGAAGTACCGCTGGGTGATCGAGCGGCTGGAGGACGTCTCGGGCAAGCGGATCGAGACGGTGCACCTGATCGGCGGCGGCAGCCAGAACCGCCTGCTCTGCCAGGCAACTGCCGACTGCACCGGCCTTCGCGTGCTTGCCGGGCCGATCGAGGCTACCGCGATCGGCAACGTGCTGGTCCAGGCGATGGCGGCGGGCGTGGTGGGTGACCTGCGGGACGCGCGCGCGATGGTGCGGCGCTCTTTCTCGCTGATCGAGTACATGCCCCGCGAGGTGGATGCCTGGGCGGAGCCCTACGCGCGCTTCACCAGCACGCTCGTCTGAGCCAGCGTCAGCTGCGCTTGCGACGCCAGCCGAACAGCAGCCCCGCGACGGCGAGCCCCGCCACGGTGGCGACGTGCGCCGACTCGGACACGACGGGATGCTCAGGCTCCGGCACGCACGGACATCCACCGCCACTCATCAACCCCACAAGCGCGCCGCCGAACAGTAGCAAGAGCATCCACTCGTTCTGCCGTTCCTCACTGTCCGGGTCCGCCGGCGGAGAGGACCACGGAAAGTGCCGCTCCGCAGTGAAGGAGTAGGAGACCAGCGAGCCGGTCAGGGGCCCGTGCGCATATGGTAGTTGAGCGCCCACCCGACCCACGCACCCCATCAGGAGGACGCCTCCCAGCGCGAGCGTGCCCCACAGTGAGCCCTTCATCGAATACATCCCTCCGCGCTGCACCGGTCGATGGCGTCGCCACCAGGCCAGAGCGCGCAAGACTACAATTACCACATATGGACGTACCGCGCACCTGATCGAAGGACCGGGAAGCGACGGCCGGGCGACCTGCGCCCCCTCCTCCGGGACGATGGGCTGACGCACGCAGTAGGGAGACGCCGCGGCCCAACGGTTGGTTCCGCCGAGCCACGCGTCCGGCTCCCGCGCAGGTCGCGCCGGCAGAACCACTCGGGGCGGTTGCGGTCCCAGCGCGCTTACCGGTGTCGTTGGTTGCCTCGGCGGTAGAGACTGCGGACTGGGGACGGAGCCTGCCTCCGCGGATTGCCGACCGGGGCGGCCACCGTGGATACGGCAAAGGTTAACTACGCGATGTGGTGGGCCGCCGTTTCAACCGCCGGGCGCCATCGCCGTGCCTCTTGCCGCCGCACAGGGCGGAATGCGCCGGACGGCGTGGCCGTCACCGTGCGCTGCATCGTGGAGAGCCTGGCCATGAAGTGCCGCTGGGTGATCAAGCGGCTGGAGGAGGTCTCGGGCAAGCGGATCGAGGCGGTGCGCCTCATCGGCGGCGGCAGCCAGAACCGCCTGCTCTGCCAGGCAACTGCCGACTGCACCGGCCCTCGCGTGCTTGTCGGGCCGATCGAGGCTACCGCGATCGGCAACGTGCTGGTCCAGGCGATGGCGGCGGGCGTGGTGGGTGACCTGCGGGACGCGCGCGCGATGGTGCGGCGCTCTTTCTCGCTGATGGAGTACATGTCCCGCAAGGTCGACGCCCGGGCGGAGCCCTGCGCGCGCTGGGCCAGCACGCT
>DATIKM010000200.1:0-3904 GCA_035477595.1 Chthonomonadales bacterium | reverse complement strand
CACCCCACGCGTAGCGCCTCGAGCGGGATCGACCCGCCGCCCGCAAACGGATCGACCACGAGCGGTGGCTCGTAGGGGCTGCCGTCATCGCTCGCGTGCGCGGCCCTCACCAGCGCGCGGCTCACGTCGAGGTAGGTGGGGTGCGCGGCGTGGTCCCAGTTCGCGAAGTCCGCGATGAAGCGCAGGAGCGCTCGGCGCAGATGCTCGTCCGTCGTGCCCGGATTGCAGCCCCCGACCTCGGGCAAGCGCGCCCGCGCCTCCGCCTTGAACGCCGCCGGGCAGAGCGGGTCGCACGGGTCCGGCCACAAGAGCGCCAGCAGCACTGCCCGGCTCGACGCGAGCGGCCGCCGGGCCCACCAGAGGTGCAGCGTGCTGGGGTGCCCGTGCCGGATGGACTTCTCCCGCGCCGCGTGCCGGCTCACCTCGGCGATGGGGAAGTCCACCTCCGCCAGGCGCTTGCATCCCTTGGGGATCATGCGCGGCGGGGCTCCTTCCACAGCCGCACGATGAATCGGTACTCCTCCTCGATCAGATCTGGTTCCGTGCCGTTGTGCGCTCGCATGCCCTGCACAATCTTGCGCGGCACGCCGAGACCGGTGGCCTCGATGTAGCGGTAGTCGCGCAGCACCTCCTTGATGAGCTCGCTGCGCGAGGCGCGGTAGCCCGCGCGCATCTTCTCGACCGTCACCGTGTTGGGCAGCCGGCCGGGAGAGACGACCTCCAGGCGATCGGCGTAGATCGAGAGCTCTATATCGCTGACCGTGATCGTGTAATCGCGATGCGCGATCGCGTTGACCACGGCTTCGCGAACCGCGTCCAGGGGATAGTCCCAGCGCTCCTGCCGCCGGCCCCCGTCCTCGATCCAGGCCTCCACCTCGATGTTCCGGCGCACGAAATCGAGCGCCTGCTCGATCACACCGGCCTCAACCGTGTCGCCGCTCTCAGAGAACGTACGCGGCGCCCTGGGATAGAGCTGCCCGAACTCCTCCGTCCGCGCGGGAAAGAGCGAGACGACAGGCCCCCGCAGCGTCGTCCGGGCCTTCGCGTCGTAGTCCTTCTCAGCGCCCGAGTACGCCACGGCAGTGATCCCCGCCTGCGGTAGGTAGCGGTTCGGCCTGATGCCGAAGAGCAGCAAGCCACCAGCACTCGGCATACCACGCCCTCGGTCCTCGACCATCAGCTCGGTATTCACGAGCAGGCGAATCCAGGACTCTGTGTCACCCTCAGGCGGACAGGCCTGCTGCCGCAGATCGCGGAAGTAGTTGACGAGGCGACGCCGGTCGAGGTTGTCGACGGAGGAACCCGGGACGGGCTTTCGGTCGTACTGGAGGCGCCCCGACTGCATGTAGAGGCGCGCCTCCTCTTCGTCCGTGGCGTCGCGCGTCGTGGTTCCGACGCGCATCTGCGTGACCCAGGCCGAACCGCGCTTTGCCTTGTAGGGCTTGTCCGGTGCGTCGGCGGGTAGCGTCACGATGCCGACGATGTTCCCGCCGTCCCAGGGGATCGTCTCCCAGTACGGAATCGCAGCCGGACGAACGTGGGTCCGCGCGACCTCCATGACCCATTCCTCGGCCCTCTCGTGATCGCGAGTGAGACCCGTGACGGACCGGTCCTTCTCGACACCGAGGAGGATGTGTCCGCCTTCCAGGTTCAGCAGGGCCGCGATCTCCTCGGCCAGCTTCTCGGGCCGGATGTCGTCGCGCTTGAACTCGACGCCGGAGTTCTCGCCATTGGCGATGAGTTCCCGAAGCTCGGTCTTGTTCACGGTCGCCCCTCAGAACCCGTACTTGCGCCGGCGCATCTCGAACGCCTCTTTGCCGCCCTCGAGGATCTCCTCCACGAGCTCGCGCACGGGCTTGGAGTCGATTGAGCCCATGTGCTCGGCTGCCATGCGCGCGTGCCCGCGCTCGGCTTCGCCCGATGCGCTCAAGCCGACGATCAGTTCGGCGTCACCAAGCACGGGGATGTTCGCGTTGTGGGTCGAGAAGATGAACTGTCGGCGCTGCTTCTCCTCCCGCATGCGCGGCACGACGCCCTCGGCGATGAAACGGTTGTCGAGGTCGTCCTCCGGCTGGTCAACGATGAGTGGCGCGTCGGACTCGAGGAGCAGGAGAAGCAGCACGGCCGTCGCCTTCTGGCCGGTCGAGAGGGCTTCGAGCGCCTGCCAGGACGGCGGCTTGCCGGAGGGGGCCGTGTTGAGCCGGATCGCGGTCGTCGGCGGAAGATCGAGCTCTTCGACGCGCATCAGGACCTCGGCCGGCGCCTTGGCGAGGCGCTCCGCCGGGGCCGGCGTGATGGCGTAGGTCTTCTGAACCGCCGCGGCGCCTGTCCGGCACGAATCCACGAAGGCCGGCAGCGAGAGGTCCTCTGCCTTCGCCAGCGTGTCGATCGCCTCGGAGAGGCGGCCGCCGATCTCCTCGCGCAGAACCCGGAAGAGCGGCTCTCGGTCACCTGCGGCCGTCACCTCCACCTGGACGCGGTCGCGAAGCCTCTTGCTGACCTTCTTGGCGGCGCGGTCGAGGAGCCGGAACTCCTCCGCCTTGAGTTCCTCCCACTCGACGAGGAGCGCACGCCTCCGCTTGACGTGCTCCTCCTCGAGCTCCTGCAGCAGGACCTTACGTTCCCTGAGCGGGCGGAGGCTCTCGATCTGGCGCCGCAGGCGGATGAACTCCTCGCCATCCACCCGCGACTTCTGGAGCTCGCGGAGGATCTCCTCGTAGGCGGCCTGGACCCCCTTCTTGCGCATCTCCCAGTCCGCGCGCACCGCGGCGACCCCCTTGTCCGCGCGCTGCAAGGCCTGCTCCAGCTCCTTGGCGATGCGCTCCAGGTCGCGGTCGAGCTGCGCGAAGGCCTCGTTGGCGCGCGCCAGGATCTCCCTGCCGGGAAGGTCCTCGAGCGCCTTGGCTGAAAGGAAGACGCGGTCGATGGGGAGCTCGCGGCGGAGGTTCTCCAGGCACTCGTGGAAGACCTGCAGGCGCTCGGGGATCGACTGGAGCACCCGCTCCTCGCGGACGAGGAGGCTCTGCTCGCGCAAACGGTCCTCGAGTCCGGCCTCCTGGAAGCGCTTGAGGGTCTCCTCGAGACCCGGAAGCGCCGCCAGCCGCTCCTCGATCTGCTGGAGCTCCGCGCGCACGTCTAGGATGGACCGCCTCGTCTTCTCCAGCTCCCGCCGGAGATCGGCCTTGCGCTGGCCCAGGGACTCGTCCCGCTCAACGAAGCGGTCCAGGAGACGGGTGAGCTTCTCACGGCTCTTGGTGAGCTCCGAGATCTCGTGCTGGCCGTAGACCTCGACGCGAGGGAGTACGTCCTGGGGCGAAAGGTTTGAAACTCCGCCTTGGTCGTCGCGCACCAGCGGCGGGTTGGGAATGGTGCGCTCGATGCGGTACTCGCGGATAGCCGGCCGATGTGCGCGGACGAGCAGCGAGACTTTCGTGCCGCTCTTCAGCACGTTCCGCACGATTCCCTCATGCGCTTTGCGTGCCTCGTCGCCGATGGCGTCGAGAGCCAGAACGGAACGGATGCTCTCAACGACCGTCGATTTACCGGCGCCCCGCCCGCCGACGAGCACGTTGAGGTTGGGGTTGAAGTGAACTGCGGCGCCGTCGAGGAACCCGCCTTCCCAAGCCAGGGCGACGAGCTCCGCGTGCTCCTCCGGCTCGAGCTTGCCCTCCTTGGGATTGAGGCGGATGCGGGAGCCCGGATCGAGGAAGGCCTGCCGCAAGCCCTCGATGCTCACCTCGGACATCTTGATCCAGCAGGTGGCTGACCGATCGTCGAGGTCTTCGGGCTTCACGATGTCCTTCGCATTGACTACGGCGATGGCGAGCCTTTCCTTAGCGCCCGGCGCGCGGCAGTAGTGGGGGTCCCTGTTCTCGACGATCTGGCGCACGTCATGGGGCAGATC
>DATIKM010000199.1:0-13145 GCA_035477595.1 Chthonomonadales bacterium | reverse complement strand
GCACGCGCGTGTAGTGCAACTGCTCAGGGAGACTGCCCGGGTTGATGTCTCGGCCCCTATGTCCGCACACTGGTGGGTATGAGGACGATCACGTTGGGTGACCGCCAGCAGCGTCGGGCGCAGGCCCTGGCGAGGTTGGGCAGAGGCGGCATAGCGGTGGCGCAGGCGGCGGGTCTGCTGGGGGTGAGCGCGCCTCGCGCCCCCGCCTTCGCGGTGCAGGAGGTCCAAAGCGAGCGGGACCAGCCTGAGCCCAGGCTGGTCCCGCTCACGATCGGCCGCGGCGTCAGCGGCTCTGGCGGCCCTACTGGGTGCCAGGCGGCTGTGCGGGCATGCCGCCGGGCTGGCCGGGCATGCCGGCGCCGGGCTGGCCGGGCATCTGGCCGAACGGTTGCCCGGGGACGGCGCCAGCCGGGGGCGCCGTGTACTCACGGCCGGACGGGGCTACGCCGGGGGCGACCCCGCCACCGCCAGGAGCGCCGGGAATGCCGCCAGGGGTGCCCCCGACGCCAGGCGACGGCGTGTACGGCGCGGGCTGCATCGCGCGGTAGCCCCATACGGCAACGACGGCGACCACCACCACAAGCACGACCACGAGAACGACCGGGCTAATCTGAGTCTTCATTGAACGCTCCACACTCCCGGTTCGGCTCGCCCCGCCTACGGCCAGACGCCGTGGGTGCCACCGCAAGTGACGTCGAGGCCGCTGTGTACGGGAATGATGTCGTGCCAGTTGCCGGTGAACCGGATGGCGAGCCCCGGACCGCTCCGGTATCCGCCGTGCCAGACGTTCCAGCAGCGGTAGCCGGGATGGATCGCGAAGATGCCCCGGTCAGGATCCCCGGGGTTGCTGACCTTGGCGTGGCCATCGATGTACATCAGGTTCGCGCGGCCGTTGTGGCGGTACGCCCACTCGTTGCTCCCGCAGCCGACCGAGCACCAGTTCCAGTCGCCGCCGACCCCATTGCAGTTGTCGCGCTCGAAGAGCTGGATGGTGGTCGAGGGAAACATGATCGCGGCCAGCGGAACGGGGAAGACGCGGTTCGGCCACCATTCCCATCCGAGTTGGGAGGGCACGGTGTACGAGCGCTGGAATGTGCCCGACACGATCTGGCCGTCGCGCATGTCAACGCTCGGGGACCACATGTCAGACGGGCAGCCGATGACCTGCCGGTTACGGAGGTAGGGCTGCACAAGGCGGTCCCAGGTCATGGCCATCGGCCCGGTCGCGCCGACGAACGGCGGGCACAGCATCTCGTCGTAGTCCTGGGTGTACATGATCATGCCCGTGCCGATCTGCTTCAGGTTGGAGAGGCACGAAACGGCGCGCGCCTGCTCTCGGGCTCGGGCGAAGACGGGGAACAGAATGGCGGCCAGAATGGCGATAATCGCAATCACCACTAACAGCTCGATCAGGGTGAACGCGTGTCGCCGCGCAGCGTAGTGGCTCATAGGACCCTCCTCCCCTCTCCGGGGAGAGAACGTGGCCCTGCGGCCGGACGTAGGCCTCAGGACCGGGGTCGACGTTGATCCCGGCATCGGACGGAGATTGCTTGCGGACCAGGTGTCATCGCGCTTATTTATGACTCTACCATTGTATGGGGACGCCGCGCTGGTGTCAAGCCCGCCGGTTCCCCCCGCCTACAGGATCGCGTGCACGCGGGCCTGGCTGCGCTCGTCCAGCGCGCCTACATCCGGTATCTCGAACCGGTTGCCATCCACGTCGATCAGCAGCAGGTGGCGGTCGGAGAACCACTGGGCGTTCTCCTGCAGGTTCTGCGTGACGAAGTCGCGCCGTCCGCGATCTGTGTCCACCGTCCAGTAGGTCGCGCCGAACTCCTGCCGCGCGTGGAGCACGGCGGACACGGTGGCGGTCAGGTAGCGCTCCCGGAGCTCGCGCTCGAGGGCCGCGCGGGAGGCAGCCGGCAGCTCGCGCGGGTCGTCCACCATCACGATCTCGTCGCCCTTCGCGTCGAGCAGCGCCAGGTGCCGCCCCGGCCGGGAGAGCGGCGCCGCCCACACCGCCTTGACGCGCGGGTAGGAGCGCTCCTGCCCGAGCGTGAGGCGCAGGCGATCCTTCGGCTGGTAGTACAGGTGGATGTCGCGCGGGTCCATCGTGTGCGCCTCGCAGTCGCCGTCAGAAGCTGTCGTTCATCCACATGGTCGGCCCGGCCAGCAGATCGCGGAGGGCGGCGAAGCCAGCCTCGTCGCGGACATCCACCGCGCCGGCCCGGCGCAGGTCGTCGAGTTCCGCGCCGCCCCAGTAGGCCTGGGAGAGCGGCCCAATGCCGAGGGACACCTGAGGCTCGCCCTCGCAGCGCGCGATGCTCGCCTCGCCGCCCCCGTACTCGACCGACCAGGCGCCCTCGTTCCACGGCGCCGAGTCGTCGGTCACCGCCATTGTCACGCGGCCCTCGCGGTCCGGCAGCGGCTTCCAGGCCCGAATCGCCGCCTCCACATCAACGACCCGCGCCTGCGCAACCGGCGCGATGTCCGTGTGGAGGTCCGAGTGGTAGCCCTGCATCCAGAGAAGGTCGTCCGCCGGGGCGCGCCACTCCACCTTGTCCGTCTGCATGTCGTGGCGGCGCAGCAGGCCGAGCAGCCCCGCCAGCGCCTGAGGGGTGAGGGCCAGGAACTCGCGCAGCATCGTCTCCTCGCGCGAGCCGCCGCGGTAGGTCAGGTAGCCGTCGATCCCGCTGTCGCCCTCGTGGACGTAGGTGTAGGTGAACTCCTTCTCCGTGTCGTTGAGGATCTGCCCCCAGTGGACCGGATGCCGCTCGACCATGCCCCGGTACCGGCGCGCCACGCGCCCATAGACCGAGGCGATGGCATCCCGGTCCTCCGCCGTGGCGGGGCGCACCCGTCCCGTCTCGGGGGACGGGCGCAGGCTGCAGGTCTCCGCCGCGTAGGTGCGGCCAACCCCCGCCCACTCCCAGCCGAAGCGCCGGTAGTAGTCCCAACTGAACGGAAAGAGCGCCGAGACCGGCTGGCCGTCCTCGCGCATCCGCTCGAGGGCGCGCCTCAGCAGGGCGCCGGCGT
Source organism: Chthonomonadales bacterium (assembly GCA_035477595.1). Lineage (GTDB taxonomy): Bacteria > Armatimonadota > Chthonomonadetes > Chthonomonadales > CAJBBX01 > DATIKM01. The sequence goes on along the minus strand of DATIKM010000199.1, from coordinate 10,109 downwards.
AGCCCTTGCCGCGGCTGGCGGGAAGGCAGGCAACGCCCGCCACGCCGCCCATCGGCAAGACGACCTCCGGCCCGAGGCGCACCTTCCACGCGAGGACCGCCACCTGGGCGTGGAGCGTGCCGTTCTCCCACGCGCCCTGCGCCACGATGGGAGGAGAGGGCTCGCGCAGGAACGCGTCGTCCCGGCTGCCCTGCATGAACGCCTGCGAGAGCAGGCGCAGCACGTGGTCCATCTCGGTCTCGTGGACCTGCCGTATCTCCATCCGTCGTACGCTCCCGAGGCCCGCCGGGGGAGGGTGAGCAGCCTACCCGCGGGCGTAGCCGATGATCTCGTTGATCTCCGCCTGCGTCTCAACCAGCTTGCAGAACACGCCCTGCTTCTCCATCAGCTCGGCATGTGTGCCCGTCTCGGCGATCTCGCCCTTCTCGAGCACGATGAGGCGCGTCGCGTTGCGCAGCGTCGACAGCCGGTGGGCGATGGCGAAGGTCGTCCTGCCCTCCACCAGCCTGCCGATGGCCTGCTGGATCTGCTTCTCCGTCTCCACGTCCACGGACGAGGTAGCCTCGTCGAGGATCAGGATGCGCGGGTTGTGCAGGATGGCTCGGGCGATGGAGACGCGCTGCCGCTCGCCGCCGGAGAGCCTGGCGCCGCGCTCCCCCACCACCGTGTCGTAGCCGTCCGGCTTCGCCAGAATGAAGGCGTGGGCGTTCGCGGCCTTCGCGGCATCGACGGCTTCCTCGAAGGAAGCGCCCGGCTTCCCGTAGGCGATGTTATCCAGGATGGTCCCGTTGAACAGGAACGGCTCCTGTAGCACCAGACCGATCTGCCGGCGCAGCGCCTGCAGCGGTATGTCCCGGTAGTCGCGCCCGTCGATCCGGATGCTGCCGGAGTCCGGCTGGTAGAACCTGCAGATCAGGTTGATGGTGGTGGACTTCCCGGCGCCGGACCGGCCCACCAGGCCGATCATGTCGCCGGGGCCTGCCGCGAAGCTCAACCCCTTCAGGACCGGGTTCGACTTATCGTAGCCGAAGCGGACGCTGTCGAACTCGACCTCCCCGCGGAGCGGGGTCGCGTCGCCCTGCTCCCGGTAGTCCTCGCTGTCGGAGTCCATCACCTCGAAGATGCGCTCGGCGCCGGCCATCGCGCGGCTGAACCAGTTGTTCACCATCGCGAACCACTGCAGGGGACCGTAGATGAGCCCCAGATAGGAGTTGACCATCCAGAACTCGCCCAAGGTCAGCCGGCGCTCGTAGACCATGTAGCCGCCGACGGTCCAGTTGATCAGCGTGCCCAGGCTCGTGAAGAACGTCATGGCGCCGAACACGGTGAACCACTTCGTGTCGGCGGCGACGCCCGCGTCTCGGAGCTCGTGGTTGCGCCGGCCGAACCTGGCGTTCTCGTGGTCCTCCTGCGCGAACGCCTTCACCACGCGGATGCCGGAGAGCGACTCGTTCAGGTGCGTGTGGAACCGCGCCCACTTCTGGCCGACTCGATGGTACATCTGCGAGACCGGTTTCCAGAACCGGATGCTGATGACGACGACCACGGGCAACGGCGCCACGATGCAGAGCGCCAGGAACCAGTTCACCCAGAACAGGAAGCCGATGATCCCGACCATGAGCAGGAGGTTGGTCAGGATGTGGGGCAGGCCGTCCACCAAGAAGCCCCAGACCCGGTCCGTGTCGCTGGTGACCCGGCTCGCGATCCCGCCCACCTGCTTCTTGTCGAAGTAGCTGACCTGCAGCAGCTCAATGGCGCGGTAGAGGCGTGACCGGATGTCCGCGGCGATGCTGGCGCCCACCCGTGCGATGAGCCGCCCGTAGACTATCTGCACGCACACGCTCACGGCCAGCACGCCGAGCCAGACGCCCATGAGCACGCCCAGCAGGCCCACATCGCGGCGCGCCATCAGCACGTTGTCGATAAGAGAGCGCTGGATGAGCGGGGGCGCCAGGTTGAGCGCGGTGGTGGCCAGCGAGAGCAGGGCGAGCCCCACGGCGTGCGCCCGGTACGGCCGGATGAAGCTCAGCACGCGCAGGAGGGTGCGGCCGCGGTTCACGCAGGCAGGGCAGATGCCGTCGCGCTCGGGTAGGAGCCGGCTGCAGCGGACGCAGCGAAGCCGCTCCTCCTTCAGGTCAACCAGCAGCTCCTCGCCGCGCGCCAGCTGCTCGATGCCGCGCGCGGCCTCCGAGAAGCGCGCCGCCAGTGTGAGCGAGTAGGTGACGACCGGCAAGATGTCGCCGGTCCGCGTTGTCAGCTCGAGGCGCCCGCCGCCGACGAGGGGCTCGTTGCGGGCCGATTTCACCTCTGCCATCGGGACCTGGAAGCAGACGGCGCCGCCGGGCTCGAGCACGCGCACCGTGCTGGCGGTCACCTCGAGCAAGCGCCGGCCGAACGTCGCATCCCCTGCGAAGTCGGCCTCGAGGCGGATCAGCACGTCGTCGGTGGCCGGGGACGCGGCCTGCGGCGCGTTCTGCAGTTCGGACAGCGTCTCAGGTGCGGGCATGTGCGTTGTCCTCGGGTGCGGCGGCGGCCTGCGGACTCGCCACCGTGGGCCCGCTGCGTGCGCCCCGTGGGGCCCAAACGTAGGAAAGCCACGGAGCGCTCTGGGTAAGGTCTCGGGCGCCCGTGGCTTCTTCTCTGGTCGGAGCGGCAACCCCGCGAGGGGTCTTCTAGGTCCGCCGAGGGCCTGGTGGGGCGCTGGCGCGAGGGGCGGTACAGCCCGGCGGCGCGAGGAAGCCGCACGCCAGGAGCGGCGTGCGCCCAGGACGCAGGCGGGCGCCCGTGGGGGCCGCCCATCGCCATGCCCTGCGCCGGCGTGCCGCCGCCATCGCCATCGCGTCAACTCCTTCACCAGGGCCGGACCGCCCGACGCAGCGCGCGGGTCGCGGGCCGGCTACCGTCGCAGTATACCACCATGGCCGCCTACCAGGCATCTGTGTCGCGCGAGGGCGCCCGCGCGCTAAGGAACCGGCGCGCTTCGGTGCCCCGCACCACCGCCGCGCGGACCACGTGGAACCGCGGAGGCGCCGCCACGCGTTGAAGTCGTGTGCAGCGGCGGACCGCCCCGTGACGTGGCCGCGCGCCAGAAGGAGCCCGCCGTGACCGGTACCGCGTCCCCCGGGTCGGGTCTGCGCTTTGCCGTGCTCGGCGCCGGCAACGGTGGCCTGGCGATGGCCGGGCACCTCGGCCTGAGCGGCTTCCGCGTGCGCCTCTACAACCGTTCGCCCGGGCGGCTGCAGGCGGTCCAGCAGACGGGCGCCGTCGAGCTGATCGCCGCGGAGGGGCAGCAGCTTCCGCGCGGTGACGGACCCATCGAGGTCGCGACCACCGATATCGCCGAGGCGCTCGAGGGCGAGCCGATCGTCATGGTCGTTACCCCTGCCACCGCCCACGCCTTCATGGCCGAGCAGTGCGCGCCCCATCTGCGCGACGGGCAGATCGTCGTTCTGCACCCCGGCCGCACGGGAGGCGCGCTGGAGTTCCTGTCGGTCGCGCGCCGTCACGGCTGCACTGCGGAGTTCACGGTGGCCGAGGCGCAGACCCTCGTCTATGCCTGCCGCGCCACGAACCCGGCCCAGGTGCGCATCTTCGGCATGAAGCACAGCGTGCCGCTCGCGGCGCTCCCCGCGCATCGCACGCCGGAGGTAGTGAAGGCGCTGCGCCCCGCCTACCGCGAGTTCGTCCCGGGCGACAACGTTATGAAGACCAGCCTCGACAACATCGGCGCCGTGTTCCACCCGGCCGCGACCGTGCTCAACTGCTCGCGCATCGAGAGCCAGCGCGGAGAGTTCGAGTACTACATCGAGGGCATCAGCCGCTCGACGGCCACCGTCCTCGAGTCCCTCGATGCGGAGCGCGTCGCGGTCGGCGCGGCCATGGGCTTCCACTGCATGACCGCGCGCGAGTGGCTCTACATGGCCTACGGCGCGGCCGGCAAGTCGCTCTTCGACGCGATCCGCGCCAACCAGGGCTACTACGGCATCCAGGCCCCACACACGCTTGACCATCGGTACCTGTGGGAGGACGTGCCCATGAGCCTAGTGCCGATCGCCTCGCTGGGCGAGCACTTCGAGGTGCCGTGCCCAACCACCCGCGCGATCGTGCACCTCGCGAGCCTGCTCCACGGCGCCGATTTCTGGGCGATCGGCCGCACCGTCGACTCGATGGGCCTCCGCGGACTCAGCCTCCGCCAGATCCGGCGCTTCGTCATGGAGGGGCTGCCGGAGGAGAGCGCCCGCCCAGCGCAAGCGGTGCTGCAGCCCGCATCGGACGCCCCTGCTGTCGCGGACGCATTGCAGTGACCCGCCACCTCGACGAGCGGGACGTGGTGGGGTTGGTCCGGCCCGGCGTCGACGCGCACACGCTCGGGCTCGCGCGCGTGCGGGAGCTGCTCGATGACTGCGGGCTGCGCTGCGTCCTGGCGCACGCCGCCGTATGCGCGGACATCGACACCCCGGACGACCCGCGGGCCGTCGAGCGAGTCGAGGCCTGGATGCGCCGCGAGCGGGTTACCGGTCTGGGCTTCAGCTACCGCCTGGACCCCGCGCAGGGCGCGGAGCGCTTCGGTCACTGGGTCGAGCGCCTGCGGGAGCGTCGCCTGCTCGCGTCGCAGGGCGGCCCGGTGAGCCGGCTCTACTTCGCGGGCCTGCCCGCTGCCTGCGACGCGGTGGAGCGGCGCTTCGGCGGCCTTGTGCGCGTCTTCCGCGGCGACGAGACGGACGCCGAGGCGCTCGCGGCGATGGGCGTGCCTCCGGCCCGGGCGCCCGGCACGCTGCGGGCCGAGGCGGCCTACGACGAGGACAGGCTGGCCTTCGGGCGGCGGCTCGTGCAGTCGGGCCGCCACCTGAGCGCTGCGCCGCCGGCGCCACCGGGCTACGCCGGGGCGGGCACGGAGCGCGACACGCTGACGGCGCGCCTCGCCGACTACGGGCCACGCGGCGCACTCCCGCTGATGCGCGCGCACGTGGGCCCCTACCTGCCAGACCGCGAGGCCGCCGTCCGGCTCTTCCTCGAGTGGTGCCGGTCGCTTGCCGCGGCGGGCAGCCTGGATGTGCTCAGCATCGGCGCCTCCCAGCTCACCCAGAGCCGTTTCGGCGAGGAGTGGGGCGATGCGCCGAACGGCGGCGGCGTGCCGATCAACAGCGAGGAGGAGTATCGCGCGGTCTACGCGGCATCCCGGCCCCTCCTCGTCCGCACCTATGCGGGGACGCGCAACATCCCCGAGCTCGCCCGGCTCCACGAGCGCGCGCTGAACATCGCGTGGCACGCGCTCTCGTTCTGGTGGTTCTGCCAGATCGACGGGCGCGGCCCGCTGAGCGTGCGCGACAATCTGGCCGAGCACGTCCGCGCGCTGCGGGTCATCGCGGAGACCGGCAAGCCGTTCGAGCCAAACGTGCCGCACCACTTCGCCTTCCGCGGCGCGGACGACGTGACCTACGTGGTGTCCGGCGTGCTCGCGGCGCGGGCCGCGCGCGCCGCCGGGGTGCGAACCCTCGTCCTCCAGGTCATGCTGAACACGCCGCGGCAGACCTCGGGGCTCCAGGACCTGGCCAAGGCGCGCGCGATGCTGACCCTCGTACGCGAGCTGGAGGGCAGAGACTTCCGCGTGGTCCTGCAGCCGCGGGCGGGCCTCGACTACCTCTCGGCGGATGAGGACAGGGCGCGCGCTCAACTCGCGGCCGTCGCGGCGCTAATGGATGACATCGAGCCCCACGATCCGCTGAGCCCCGCGGTGGTGCACGTGGTGAGCTACTCCGAGGCGGTGCGCCTCGCGGACCCGCCTGTGATCGACGAGAGCGTCCGGATTACCCGGGCCGCCATCGCGGAGCGCCGGCGGCTGCGCGCGCGCGGCGATGCACCGGACATGGGGCGCGACCCGGAGGTCCGCGAGCGGACGGAGCGTGTGCTGCAGGACGCCCGGGCCGTGCTCAACGCCATCGAGGGGTCGGTGCCCGCACCGGAGACGCCGGCCGGCCTCTACACCGTCCTCGCCGCGGGCTTCCTGCCCGTTCCCCACCTCTGGGAGTGCCGCGACGAGTTCGCGCGCGCCGTCGCGTGGCGGACCCGGTTCGTGGACGGCGGGGTGCGCGTGGTGGACGAGGCCGGGCGGCCCATCCCGCCGGCCGAGCGCGCGGCCGTTGCGGCCCAGGCCGCGCGGGAGATGGTCGCCGCCGGGCTCGCTTGAGCGCAGGGCTCGGCGCCCTCCTACCGCCTGCCTACTCCTTCTGGAAGCCGTGGCTTGCGAGCTTCAGCGTCCGGCAGTCATCCGACCGGTGTCAGCTCTTCGGATTGCGCCATCGGGACCCCTCGCTGGGGCCGCCTCGGCTCGGCGCGCCTGCGACTGCTCATTGGCACGCCGCGCCTTCCTGCACACGGCGGCCAGGGCGAGTCGCACGCGTTGTGGCGCCGCGATGAGCTGGGCTTGCTCGAGGGTGCGGTGCGGAAGGTACGATATGCCAGGCGCGGTGAGCGCCACGCCGGCAATGGATGCTGCCAGGGCCGCGTCGGGATGGCCTCATCGGTCGCGCCCGGCCCGCGGGGAGGCGGTGCGCCAGGCCGGGGAGCGCATCCCTCCCGCCGAGGCGCCCTGGGAGGGCGGACGGGACGGCGCTGGGCGGGGGCAAACGGGGTCGTGCGAGGTTGAGCGCCCAGGCGGCAGACGGGCGCACCGAGGAGTGGTGGAGATGGATCTGATGCCGCAGCAGTTGCGCGCCTATCTGAGCAGCCTGGCGCCCGACCGCCCGCCCGAGCTGGATGCGATGGAGGAGCACGCCCGCGAGGTAGGCTTCCCCATCCTGGGCCCGGTGGCGGGTCACTTCTGCTACCTGATCGCCCGGCTCATGGGCGCGCGCCGGGTCTTCGAGCTCGGGTCCGGGTTCGGGTACTCGACGGCGTGGTTCGCCAAGGCGGTGCAGGAGAACGGGGGCGGGGAGGTCTACCACGTCGTCTGGAACGAGGACCTCTCGTCACACGCGCGGGCCCGTCTCGACGCGCTCGGGTACAGCGATGTGGTGCGGTGCGTCGTTGGCGAGGCGGTGGACGTGCTGCTGGACACGCCCGGCCCGTTCGACATCGTGTTCAACGACATAGACAAGCGGCGGTACCCGAAGTCGATCCCGGCGATCGGGCGGAAGCTCCGCTCTGGCGGCGCGCTCATCGTGGACAACGCGCTGTGGCACGGCTGGATTTTCGACCAGAGCGACTGCTCGGAGGACACGAAGGGGGTGCGCGAGGCGACGCGCATTCTGACCACGACGCCCGAGTGGGTAACCAGCGTGGTGCCGCTGCAGGACGGCCTGCTGCTCGCGATGAAGCGGTAGGCGCCGGGGCGCAGACTTAGCGGAACGTTAACCGGCCGTTAACCCACCCTTAACAGGCGGGGGATAGACTGATGCTGTCAACGACGCGGTACGCGGCTCGAGCATCGATCCGCGTGCGGTCGCCGATGGATCGCACAACCTTCCCATTCACCACGGCGCAGGTACACCCTCCCCGGTTCCTGCGCCTCCTTTTTTGGGGAGTACGACCTCCCGTTCACGCGCCGAGGGCCGCCCCGCGAGCGGGACGGCCCTCATTGCGCCTCGGAAGGAGTGCGTTACGACAGGACGATGACGTTCGCCGCGCGCAGGCCCTTGCCCCGAGGGTCGTTCTCAACGTCGAACTGGACCTTCTGACCCTCGTACAGCTCTCGGTAGCCCTGGGCCTGGATTGCAGAGAAGTGGACGAACACGTCCTCGCCCTCGTCCTGCGAGATGAAGCCGTAGCCCTTTGCCGCGTTGAACCATTTGACCGTGCCGGTCGTCGCCATGGAAGAGAATCCTTTCCCGTCGAGGATGCGCGAGGCGAGCGGCGGGGTGGTCGCAGTCAGAAGGGGCTCCGAACGGTATTAACCGGGGACCATCTGAGCGGCTAGGGCTCCTGCAGGCCTCGACACATCGTGAGACTTGATCGCAAAGCGCGCGCAGTATAGCACACTTGGTCGTGCGTGCATAGACCCTTTTTTCTCAAGTTACCCCTTCGCGATCTAGTGCCCGGACGACCGCACCGACCCCCACCGGCGGGCCGGTGCGCGGCCGCCGGGAGAGCGGGTATACCCAACTTTGGAGCGGGCTGGGCGCAGGCGAGCCGTCCGCCGACCAACGGGTCTGCGCCGGCGGGCGCCCGATGGCTCCCTGAAGGACCCCAAGGAGGATGATCCATGGTGGAGACACGCAGGCTGGGCAGCCAGGGACCGGAGATCAGCACGGTGGGCTTCGGCGCCTGGGCTGTGGGCGGCCCCTGGATCTTTGGCTGGGGGCGCCAGGACGATGACGAGTCTATCGCGGCGATCCATCGCGCGCTCGACCTCGGGGTGAACTGGATCGACACCGCGGCGGTCTACGGCGCCGGTCACTCCGAGGCGGTGGTGGGCCGCGCGCTCCGGGGTCGCGACCGCGAGAAGGTTCTCGTGGCCACCAAGTGCGGCCGCATTCCGCAGCATGACGGTCCTCCCAGGGGCGACCTACGCCCCTCCTCGATCCGGGAGGAGATGGAGGCCAGCCTCCAGCGCCTCGGCACGGACTACGTGGACCTCTACCAGATCCACTGGCCGGACACCGACACCGGAACGCCGATTGAGGAATCGTGGGCGGAGATGGCGCGGCTGCAGGACGAGGGCAAGGCGCGCTGGATCGGGGTCAGCAACTTTGACGTGCCGCTTCTGGAGCGGTGCGAGCCGATCCGGCACGTCGACTCCGTGCAGCCGCCCTACAGCCTGCTGCGCCGCGAGGCCGAGGCGGATGTGCTGCCGTGGTGCCTGCGCAACGGTACGGGTGTGGTGTGCTACAGCCCCATGCAGGCGGGCCTGCTGACCGGCTCATTCGTGGTTACCCGGCTCGCCGAAGACGACTGGCGCCGGCGTAACCCGCTCTTCCAGGAGCCGACGCTGTCGCGGAACCTGGCGCTCGTGGACCGCCTGCGGCCGCTCGCGGAAAAGCGCGGTCAGACGGTGGGCCAGCTCGCCATCTCATGGGTGCTCGCCAACTCCGCGGTGACGGCGGCAATCGTCGGCGCGCGCCGGCCTGCGCAGGTCGAGGAGAACGTGCAGGCGATGGGCATGCCGCTCTCGACCTCGGAGCTGGCCGAGATCGAGGCGGCCTGCGCTGCCGCGTAGGTCCTGTCCGCTGCCGCACCGCGCCAATGCCCTGCAGACACTTGCCTGCCGGACAGGTCCACCTGCTCGGGTCGCTTCCACACCGAGGCGCCGATGCAGGTGCGCCCAGGCGTCCTTGTTCGGATAGGAGGTCGGCAGGTGCAGCCGGATGTGCCGGCAGCTCTCCACCGCCCGCGCCGCGACTCTGAGCAAGTGAAGCCGCCGCGACTCTGAGCAGGTGAAGCTACCGGGCGCCGATCTGGGCTGTCACCCACCGCGTGCCCGAGGCCGCCTTCTGGACCATCTGCCACGGAATGCAGGCGGCTGTATGCAGGAGCAGCCGGGCCTGGCTGGCCACGAACCGAATGGCAGATCGCGAGCCCGCTGGCAAGGTCCAGCTTTGGCTCCTTCATCCGGTTCCCCCGGTCGCCATGTTCGCAGTAGAGGTCGTTGACCTGCTCGGGCGCGCCTCGCAAGTCGGTCACCAGAAAGCGAGGGCGCAGCTTGCCCCGGGTGACCTCTACCTTGACGATGACACGCCGATTGTGAGGCCGCGTGTCCGCTGCCGGCTGCGCCACCACGCGCGCCCGCGCACATCGCCTCCGTCAGGTCCCATCCGGCGGTCCGCCTGCCCAAGCGCAACCAGACCGGCGTCCGAGGTCAGGCCGCGTCCGTCGAAACGCGCCACGACCCGCTTGCCGCCAACCGCAGGAAACACGAGGTTCCAACAGGAGACGACCACCGGGAGCCCCTCCGTCGAAGATCTGGTCTGTCACCCGTCGCTTCGACAGAATGGGCTCCCTGCCGTCTGCTCACGCATGGTCGGGGCTGCGCCGGCGTGCCGGTGCGGAGGGGAAGCGGTCTGGCTGTCTCACTCCCGCGACCGTGCCGCACCCAGCCTTTGGCGTCGCTGTGGCCGGCGGAGGGACCGGCGGCCGGGACCGTCATGGCGCAGGGGCGCGCCCGCGGGGCCGCC
>DATIKM010000198.1:0-1634 GCA_035477595.1 Chthonomonadales bacterium | reverse complement strand
GAGGGCACGCCCGGCCCCATCATGCTGCAGGGCGACCACGGGCCCATCCTCTACCGCAACATCCGCATCCGTCCGGTACCGAGCCAGCCCGCGCGTTAGGCGCCCGGGCGAGCTTCCACCCGTCTGAACCCTCTGGCGGGGCGTGGGCAACCGCGCCCCGCCTCGCGTCTGCGCCGTCGGCCGGGCCCGCGAGAGCGCGATCGTTGCCACGGTGCGGAGCGCGCGTCAGAGGCTGGGGAGGATGAGGCCGCCGTCGAGGATCAGGATTCGCGCCGGAGGCGTAGTGGAATCTGTGGTGCGCGCGCCGGGGGCCATACCCAACCCACGGGGCGGGTTAGCGGCGAGCGGGTGGCGCTCGGCGGTCCGAACCGGTACGTCGCGGAGGGCGGGCCGCTCGCGCTCCGCGTGGAGGGCACGCCCACCATCGAGATCTAGGCGGCGCCGTAGCGGGCAACTGCTACACTAGGAGGTCGTCGTCGCGCCGTCGCCCGTACCGGCTGTACATGGCTACCTCTGCCTACCGCGCAGCGCAGCGACCCTCGCATCGATCTCGGCGGCGACCGCCTTTGCCGACGCCGACGCCACCGTGGCTGCTAGCGCGGCTTCCATCTTGGCGGGGCCGACCCCGTTAGCCTCTAGCCTAGCGCGGAACACAGCGAGCCTGGCGTCCGTCGCCATGCCCATCGCCGCGGCGGTGTCCAGCCCGGCCTCCGTCGCCGCGTCCATCGCAGCGAGCCTGGTGTCAACCGCCGCGTCCATCGCCGCGTGCCGGGCTTGGACCGCGGCGCGCTCGGCGACCCTCGCATCGAGCGCGCGCTCCATCCTAGACGCATAGAAGTCCGTCCACTCGTCGTCCGGCATCCTGCGGTAGATTCGCGCAGTGTTCCTGGCCATCTCCGCAGTGAGCTTGGCCATTGACGCTCTGAAATCGGCGCTCGTCGTGGCGTTGACGGCTTCGAGCTCAGCCTTCATCGCTACCATGTAGGCTTCGCTCGCGGCGCGCTCGGCCTCCGCGCGGGCCGGCGCTGCGTGCCCGTCCGTTGCGATATGCCACACGATGAGTCCCAGCACTAGCGTTACCAGGGCTAGGGCGCCGGCCAGTTGCGACTTGCCATCCTCGCTCACCGTCGTCGTCCTCCTTGCGACGCTTGCGACTCCACCAGAGTATATAGCGAATTCGCCAAGGAGCCAACCCTTGGGCATGGCAAAGCTCGCCAAGTTCGCCAAGTTCGTCACATCCCTGCAGAAGCGCGCCCGCCCGGGGCCGGGACCGACACCTGTCGAGCCCGACGGCTCGCTGCCTGTCCAGACGTCTACCTGGGGCCCTGGGGCCGAAGGGCGGGCGGGCCGGGCAGGCGTTCCGCATTAGCTTCCGGCAGCCGCGGCTCGGCGCCGACGGCACCGTGACCGAGAAGGCGCGCGTCACGGTCCATTGGAACGGCATCCTGGTGATCGACCGCAAGGAGGTCGATGGCGTCACCGGCGGAGAGCTGGACCGCGCGGAGGGCACGCCCGGCCCCATCATGCTGCAGGGCGACCACGGGCCCATCCTCTACCGCAACATCCGCATCCGTCCGGTACCGAGCCAGCCAGCGCGTTAGGCGCCCGGGCGAGCTTCCACCCGTCTGAACCCT
>DATIKM010000197.1:0-4318 GCA_035477595.1 Chthonomonadales bacterium | reverse complement strand
CACCGTGGGGGCTGCCATGCCCTCCTGGATCAGCGCACTGGTCGGGCAGATGTCGGCCGCCGGGCAGGTGTGGTCCTGCGGGCACACGCTGGCATCAACTTTCACGGGCATTGACAGGTGACCTCCTCAGTACAGGGCGGGCCGTCGGCCGGCTGGCTGCCCTTCATCGGGTGGCGCCAAGCCCACAGGCGCCGGCCCGCGAAGCAGCCCGCCGGCGGCCAACGCCGCCGCGGTCAGCGGCCCGGGGGCCACGCCGCCTTTGCACATGATGATACCCGCCGGCGCCAGACTGATGCATACGTTGGCGCAACGAACGTGAGGCGCCGGCTGCCGAGCATGGTATGCGTGGCGAGCGGTAGGTCACGCGGACGAAGCGCCCATCGGTCCGAGGATCAGCGCGCGCCCACGATCCGGATCTGCGTGCTGGCGGGGAACCACCGCCCCTCCAGGGTATGCGAGGTCTCGCCGAACGCCGCCACGAAGCCGCTCGCGGGCCGAGCCACGCGCGCCACCCAGGCGTCGCCCTCTCTCTGCATCGGCGCCGAGACCCATCGCCCCTGGCGGAAGTCCTTCGTCTGCGATGTCACGGTCCACAGCCGTGCCGAGGACGCGGCCGGCGTCGCCGTCACCCGTAGCGTGGCGCCGCCGTCCGGCCCATCCTCCCACCGCCAGCTCACCCTTGGCGGGAGCGTGCGGGCTGCCAGAGCACGGATGAAGCCCCCGGCGGCGGCCATGACCGGGACCCGGTTCTCCATGCCGTGGCCGGAGTTAGGCGAGTAGAGGATCCAGTTCGGACCGCGCAACCCGTCCCAGTACAGGTTCAGCGCGTCCTGCGTCCAGTAGGCGTCGTTCGTGCCGTTCATGATCAGCTTGGGCAGCGTGAGCGCCTCGCGGAACGTGTAGGGGTCGACCATCGCCACGAGCGAGCGGCCGCGCGGGTGCGTCTCCATCTTCTGCTGCAGCCCTCGCCGCGTGTAGTCGTCGATCTGCTCGCTAAACTTGCCCCAACTGGCGAGCTGGTGCGACATCTGCGCCATGAGGTTCAGGTTGTCGTAGACGATCGGCACGATCCCCACGACGCGCCGGTCGCCGGTCGCCGCAGTCAGCCAGGATGTCCACCCGCGCTTGGAGGCGCCGGTCACGATGAACCGCTCGATCCTGCGCTGGCCTTCCCTCGCCGAGTGCGCCTGCAAGGCGTCCATGGCTCGGACTGCGGCCTTCGTCATGGGGAAGAGGAGCGGCCACGTGGCGTCACCCGTCTCGAGGTACTGCATGAAGGTGTGGGCGATGAGGTCGTCCTCGCGCATGCCGAACAGCGGCTGGTTGGGGATGTTGAAGAGGATCGCGACGGTGACGCCCGAGGCAGCCAGCAGCGCCTGGCCCAGCGCATGGTCCTCCACCCCTCCACTGCCCCCCGTGATGACCAGCACGGCGGTATCCGGGTGCCTCTGCACCGTCGGCGTGAAGACCACCACCCGGTGGTCCCACCGGATTCCCTGCCAGGTCTGGCTGGTCATGTGGAGGTCCGTCACCGTGCCGAACGGCCTCTCTGCGTGGGAGCGCTGCTCCCATCGGAAGGACGCGTCCGGCTGCCGCATGTAGGCCCTAAGGTCCGCGCCCGCCGGGCCCGCACACAAGGCCACAACCAACGCCCCCAGCCACAGCCCCTGCGTTCTCACGGATAGGCCTCCTTTTGGTCCATACACATGATGCGGGAGCGCCCCGCATCGCCGACGCCCGCTGCCATGGCGCAGACATCCGTAGCGCGCGGGGGCGCGCCCTGTCGGTGCTCGTTACGCCGCGTATGGTGTGATCTGTTCCACAGGGCAGGGGCGTCGGGAGACGCCAGCCCCTCCGGCGCCGTTGATGGAACCGGATACCCCCGTGGAGGACATGCATCGTGAAGCGTGGAAGCGTCGTCGCAACCGCCTATCGCCCTGCGACCGACCGGCCGGCCGAGGCGCGCTCCGTCAGACGGCTCTCCACACGCGATCTCGACCTCGGCCTGCGGCTCCTGGCCGACCGGAGCGTCCCGCGTCGCGATAAGGGCGTCGCGCTGCTGATCGGGCTCGCGCTCGCAGCCGTCACCATGGCCGCTGTCGCTCTGATTGCTGCCCGCGCGCTGGTGGTGCCGGCGTCGGCCCTCGAGAGCATTCCGGCGCCGCTGCTCGTCGTGCAGTCGCTGCTGGTTGGCGCTGCGATCGCCGGCCTCCTGCTCATCCGCCGGACGCCGCTGCCAGTCGTTTCGCGCGTCCGCGTCGAGCGCTATAGGGTTACCCCGCTCCGCCGGCGCGGTCCCGCCGGCCCGCCGCATGGTTGCGGTCGGTAAGCGTCGCCGGCTACCCACGGAGCAGGAACCCGCGCCCGGTCGACGAGAAGCCCTCCGCCAGCAGGTCGGCCGCGACCACCGCGCCTTGCGGCAGTCCGCCGTCGATCTCGCCGAACAGCCAGGCCCGTCGCTCGCCGCTCCGGATCGCGTCCGCAAGCCGGGCGGCCACCGCGCGGAACGGAATGCCCTCCAGCGCCTCCGGGAAGGTGAGCAGCGCACCCCCATCCCGCGAGATCCACGCGCCGAGTCGGCCCTCCGCGAGCGCCACGGTGGCGCCGGCAGCGCGCGCCGGCTTCCGGCCGTCGTCGCGCACCGGCCAGGGCAGCGCGGCGCCGTAGGGGTTGGCGGGGTCCGCCGCGGCGAGCAGCACGCAGGCAGGGGGGCTGGCTGCCTCCCTCAGCGCACGCAGCCGGTCCACCACCTCTGGCGCGGCAAACTGCGAGGCTCCGAGCCCCTCCACGAAGTAGCCCCTCCGCACGCGCCCGGCATCCTCCATGGCGGTCAGCACAGGATAGAGCCCGGCAAAGCCGCCCTCCGCGTCCTCCGAGAGCACCGCGTCGCGCGTCAGCACGGCGTGCCGCTCGAGGAGCTGCGCAGCCCACGCCGTGAGCCGGTCTGTCGCGGACGGCGCGGCGCCCAGCACCGACTCCACCAGCCACCACCGGCCGGCGGAGTCCGGCGGCTCCGGCCGCGCGGGCGCGAGGCCGGCTCGCCCCACCAGCGGCCGGTAGCGGCCCAGCACGCGGTTGCCCCGCGCTCGCGCCTCGCGCAGCCGCCGGTCGCGGCTCGGGCTCAGGCGGGCGCGCAGCGGCTGGAGCGTGTCGCTCGTCACCTCACCCGCCCAGACGAGGTCCCAGAGCGCCTCCAGCACCTCCGGGGCGAAGCCGCCGCCCGCTGCGGCCACGATCTGCGAGAAGAAGGAGGGGCCGCGCTCGCGCAGCCGGTGGCGGATCGCGTCGTGCAGTGGGCTGTCGGGCCGCTGCGCAACCGCTGGCAGGAGCGCCGGCATCTCTTCTGTCAGGTAGAGCCGCACACGGCCGTCGCGCTGAGCCGTCGCTCCGGCGCCCACCCAGACCGCCTGACCGGACGCCAGGAGCAGGTCCAGCTCGCGCGAGTCGTAGCGGTGGAGCCGTGCCGCCAGCACATCGCTCTCCAGGATGGAGGCCGGGAGCGCGGCGCCCTGAAGTTGGCGCAGGACGTCGAGCAGCGCGGGAGGCGACATGGGGCGAGCGGCCGGGCCGACGCCGTGCCACTCCAGTAGGAGACGCGCGAGGGCCGCCTGGTCCACTGGCTCCACCTCGTGGCGCAGCGCGGCGAGCGACCTGCGCCGCAGCGCCCGCAGCACGTCGGCGTGGCACCACTCCACGCCGCTGCCGCCAGGCCGGAACTCGCCGCGCAGCACGCGCCCGGCCTCCTCGTGCCGCCGCAGAGCGTCCATCACCGGCGCCACGCCCGCACCGAGCCGCCGCGCGGCCTCTGCATCGTGGAACGGGCCATGCGTCCTGGCATACCGTGCAACGAGCTCGCTCAGCGCCTCCGGCTCACCGGTGAGGAGCGCGGGCGGGAGGCCGTCCGGCAACTCGGCGCCCACGCCATCGCGGTAGCGCGCGGCATCCTCGACCGCCACCCAGCGCTCCTCGCCAGCGATCCGCAGGCACACAGCGCGCTGCGCGCGCGCCAGCTCCTCGAGCCACGCCGCAGCGCTCTGCGGTGGCTCGCACCGAGCCGCCGCCTCCGCGCCGGTCAGGTCGCCTGCACGCAGCAGGAGGTCGTGTAGCGCGTCGGCGTGGCGGCATCGCCGGTCGGCGGCCAGGCCCTGGAGCTGCGCCTCAAGTTCCACCAGGGCGCCGGGATCGAGCAGATCGCGCAGGCCGGCCTCTCCGAGCAGCTCGCGCAGCCGGACCGGGTCCACAGTGAGCGCGTGAGCGCGCCGCTCCGCGAGAGGCGAGTCGCCCTCGTACATGAAGTTCGCGACGTAGTTGAAGAGCA
>DATIKM010000196.1:0-25104 GCA_035477595.1 Chthonomonadales bacterium | reverse complement strand
GCGGACACGCTGTCTCCGAAGAGGCGCGATGCCACCTCTGCGACCGCCCTTCGTCTGGCGGCCGCAGAACCCTCCGAGGCGATGGTCGCCGACGTGCCGATGTACTGCACCCGCGTTGCGGCGCAGTGCTGGCGCAGCCGTCGCACCAGCATCGCGACATCCGCCCCCTGCCTGCCACGATAGGTGTGCAGTTCGTCGAGCACAAGGTAACGCAGGCGTCCCGCCGCATCGACCAGCCTGCGCTCGGACGGTCGCGTCAGGATGAGCTCCAGCATCATGAAGTTGGTCAGCAGGATGTCGGGCGGATCGCTCAGGACCGCTTCGCGCTCCGCCTGGTCCTCCTGACCCGTATAGCGTGCGTACGTGACGGGAGGCCGGGCTTGCCCTGACCGCAGGTACTTGTCCAGTTCGCCAAGCTGCGAGTTGGCCAGAGCGTTCATCGGGTAGACGACGATCGCGCGAGTACCCGTGCCAGACCCCTCCCGCAGGACGGCGTCAACGACGGGCAGGATGTAGCACAGGCTCTTGCCGGAGCCGGTGCCGGTCGTCACGACGTAGTTGCGGCCCGCCTGCGCGCATCCCAGAGCGCGCTCCTGGTGGCGGTGCAAGCGCAGCGGCAGTCCGTGCGGGTTGTCGGGCCCCTTCCCGCGCCGGAAGATGCCCCCGCACTTGGGATCGAGCCTCCCCTGGTCCACGAGCTCGTCGACCAGCGGCCCCGGGCAGAACTCAGGGTTAAGCTGCAGCAGCGGCTGCGGCCAGAGCGCGCCACGACTCAACTCCCGCTCCAGGAAGCCCACGATCATGGGATCGCGTATGCACAGGAAGCTCCTGATGTAGTCGTGGAAGTCGTCAACAAGCTTCTGCTGAAGGGCGAACATGCGGGAGGCCTTTCTGCGCCCTGAAGCGCTTGCCTGTGCCGCGGACAAGCCAGGCACACGGATGCCAGTCCTCGACGGCGATTGGCAACCGAACGGTGTTCCAGCGGAACCATGTGCGATGCAGCCAAGCACCGCAGCCACGCCTCACATCCGCCAACGACGAGCAAGCCGAGCCGCTCTCGCGACCTCGTGTGAATGTTCGCGACATGTGTCGGGCCGTCCTGCATTGGGCGACGAGCACGAGAGAGAGGGCCAGGCCGCGAGTGTAGGGCGCAGGCCCGTCGAGGTCCGCTTCTGGCCATCACCCGCGCCGGCAGGCGTGCCGGCTTGGCGCTCAGTGTGGGGCGACGCGGGCGTGGCGGGATGAGGGCGCGCGGCCGGTGGTCCGGGCCGTGGCGCCGTTGCGCGCGAACCGGCGAGGTTCCGCCTGATGCCGTCGCGCACCGCCACACCGCATGGGGCTGGGGCCAGACCTTGGCCCGCAGACGCCTCTGTGTGTGCCGCATCCGGCCCGAGCATCGGACAAGACGTCCGCACGCCTGGCGATGGGCACCGCGCAGTCAGAGGCGGATGGCGCACCCGAGCAACGAAGAACAAGGGCGCCACGAGCTGACCGCCTTACCTGGCGAACGCGGGGCCCTCGGCGCGGCGCCTGTCACGTTCACACGGGGCCGACTCGAGCGTGGCTCCTTGTTCCTGCTTCGCGGTGGAGACCATGCCCCGGACCATGCGTCACTGCAGCCACGCAGGTGAGCACTAAGGCGCTCGCCAACCGTGGCGCGATGGCCTTCAGCTGGACCCAGCGGCGACCGCGCAGGCCATTGGCCGGCCGCTGGTGCTGCACAGGAGGAGCGCCATGCTGATGACGCGCCGATCGAGGTGGTTGCCCATGGCTGCCGGCCTCCGGCGCGGGCAGGGGGAGTGGCTCTCTCCTCATGCGACGCCAGAGCGGCTCTGAGCGCCTCGGACCGCCTCCGCCGAGGGCCGCCGGAGTGCGATGAGGCTCACACGTCGGTGCGATGGTCCAGGTTGGCCAGGGCTGCTTCGAAGTCGCTGGAGGTCAGGCACCGCTCATCGCACTCGTCACCGAGGTCGGCGATCCGGATAAGAGCCTGCAAGCCCGCCTCGGTCACCGCGGCGCGCAGGTCCGCGCCGGACAGGCCCTCGGACTCGTTCGCGAGTGCCTCAAGCTCCACATCGTTGGAGAGCTTGACTCCGCTCGTGAAGAGCCGCAGCAACTCCAGCCGCGCGTCCCGTCCCGGGAGGGGTATCTCGATCTCGCGCGACAGCCGGCCCCCGCGCCGGACCGCAGGGTCCAGCATGTCGGGGCGGTTGGTGGCGCCAACCACCAGAACGTGGTGGTTGGGGGTCATGCCGTCCATCTCCTGCAGGAACTGGTTCACCACCTTGTCGGAGTGGATGGCCACGCCGCCCTGGCGAGAGGGCAGCAGTGCATCGATCTCGTCGACAAAGATGATCGCTGGCGGGTGAGCACGCGCCTCGTCGAACAGGCGGCGCACGCGCTTCTCGGACTCTCCCACGTACATCTGGTTTATGTCCGCGGGAGAGATGGAGAAGAACTTGCACCGCGCCTCGTTGGCGAGCACCCGCGCGATCGTGGTCTTGCCCGTTCCCGGCGCGCCCTTGAGCAGGATGCCCGTCGGCGGGTCAACCCCGAGGTCGCGGGCGAGGTCTGGCTTCTCGATCATCAACTGCATCTGCCGCAGCTCGCGCTTCGTCCTGGGCTCCAGCACCACATCGTCCCATGTCAGCCGCGCTGCCCGAGGCCCTTCCACCGCAGTGCCGGGGGTCGATCGCCCCTCAGCCGCGTATGTCTGGACAAGCGACGCGTAGCGCGTGTTCGCGGGTTCCAGCCCCGCGGCAATCCGCGCTGCCTCGACCGCCTCGCTTCGATAGCCCAGCTCGCGCAGCGCCTGAGCCAGGTAGAACTGAGCGCGAGCGTGCGCGGGGTCCCGCGAGATTGCCTCACGCAACCAGTGGACCGCCTCCCGCAGCAACCGGCGGTGCGCGCTGAACCGGCGCGAGCGCTCACGCGCGAGGGGCTCGAGACCCAACATCTGCGCGCCGTAGCCTAAGGCCAGATCCGCCAGCGTCGGCTTCCGGGCCTCGGCGTCCCGGAACATGGCCCAGCCGAGCCGGAACCGGGCCTCCGCGCACTGGCTGTCCGCGGCGGCAGCCTTCCGGAACGCCTCAGCCGCAGCGGCCCAGTCGTCCAGCCGGGCGCGGTTCATCCCGCGCTCGATCGCCTCAGCCACCGGGTCGGCCACTCGCCTCTCCTCGCACCCCCTCACACGGCGGCGCGCTTCTCGCACTACGAGCTCCCGCATAGCGCGGTTGCGCTCCCATGATGACAGCTATTCCGGCACGCATCGACGGGACCCCAGCGGCGCCAGCGCTCCCGGCCCGCAAGATGGCCGATCCGCACGGCGCGTCGCACCGCATGCCGTCGCACCCGCGTTCGTGAAGCGCTCGCTGGGCGTCAGCGCGCCAGCTCGTAGAACGCTCGCGCGTAGATCGAGGCGGCGCGCATCAGGGTCTCCACCGAGAAGCGCTCGTCCGGCTCGTGCGCCGGACCCTCCGAGCTTCCAGGGAGCACCGCGCCAAACGCGACGGCGTTGGGTATGGCCCTTGCGTACGTGCCGCCGCCCATCGTGGCCGGCTCGCTCGCAAAGTCGCCGGTCTCCTCACGGTACACCCTCAGCAGCGTGCGCGCCGGCTCAGCGTCCAACGGCACGTGAAGCGGGGGGTTATCCATGGTTGCAGTCAGGCTCACGTGGTCTGCGGCAATGGCCTGCTCCGCCCTGGCCAGGACCGTTGCGAGGGTCCAGCTTACCGGGTAGCGCACGTTGACCGTGGCTCGGATGCCGCCGCTGGCCATCTCCGCAACCCCCAGGTTCGCCGTCAGGTGACCGGTAACCTCATCTACCACCTGCAGCCCCAGTCCGGCCCCCGATGGGTCGGAGACCCTGACGACCCATCGCAGCCAGTCGGCGTCGAAAGGCAGTTCGAGCGCCAGCAGGGCCCGCGCAAGGCGGGCGATGGCGTTGTCGCCCGACTGCGGAGTGCTCGCGTGGGCCGACTTGCCGACGGCTCTCACCACGATGGCGTCCGGCTGGATGAGGGCGGTCACGTTGGCGTCCCAGTGCGCCTGCAGGGCGCATGCCGCCAAGTACAGCGCCGCACGAGTGCCCTCGAGCCTCGCGGTGGCCAGATCGGGCACCATATTCGGACGCTGGCCTCCCTGCAGCGTGGATACGCGCAGTGGCGCGTCCTGCGGGCCCACCGGTCGCTCGAGCCTCAGGTCGCAGATTCCCTTCTCGGCAAAGATCAGCGGGAAGCGCGCATCGGGAGTGAAGGCCGCAGTCGGCTTCTCGTGTCCTTCCACCTCCCAGTAATGCCGCATGCACCCGAAGCGCCCGCTCTCTTCGTCGCAGCCGAAGATGACGCGTACGCGCCGGCTGATGGGCAGTCCGCTGTCCATGAGCGCCTTGGCGGCGAACAGCGCCGCGATGGTAGGCCCCTTGTCGTCGGCAGACCCACGACCGTACACCGCTCCGCCTTCGAGTTGGCCGCTGTAGGGGTCATGCCGCCAGCGCCCGCCAGCCGGCACTACGTCGAGATGCCCGATAGCGGCTACCATCTCCCGCCCGGCGCCAAACTCGGCGTGGCCCGCGTGCCCTCCAGCGTCGTGCGTGCGGAATCCAAGGTCCCGCGAGAGCGCGAGAGCGGCATCAAGCGCCTTCCGCACCTCTGCGCCGTACGGCGCGCCGGGCAGCGGGTCCGCCGCCACGCTGGGGATGCGCACCAGCGCCTGCAGATCACGCACCATCCGGTCCCGGTAGCTCTCGACCAGCTCGCGGAGCGCCGCCAACTCATCTGCCATCGTTCCGCCCTCCGAGTGGGTAATCTCCCTGATCGAGGTTACCCCGCGGTGCTTTCGAGCACCAGACGCGCGAGACCTGCGTGCATGCTGTAACCGTTGTCGCGCTCAGCATCGGTTGACCCGGTCATTCTGCGGTGCTATACTCCCAAACTGATGATGGGTTGCGCGGGGTAGACGATGGTTCCGGCGGACATCTGGAGCGCTCTTCGCCACTTCGATTACCTCGTGGTTGTCGATGTTCTCGCCGTCTCGTGGCTGACCTATCGCCTCCTCCTGCTGGCGAAGGGCACGCGGGCCTGGCAGATTGCCGGCGGCCTCATCATCTTCTTCGCCGCCGTCTTCGTGTCGGACCGCCTCAACCTGTACGCCCTCAACTGGCTTCTCCGTCAGGCGTTCCCGTTGGGCCCCGTCGCTCTCGTCATCCTGTTCCTGCCGGAGCTTCGGCACGCCCTCGAGGAGTTCGGCCGCCCGGGTTTCTGGGGCCAGAGCCTTGGCCTCGTTGCGCGCGAGGGGCGCGACCGGATGATCGACGCCGTCGTGGCCGCCGTGTGTGCGATGCCGGCAACGCGCACGGGCGCCCTGATCGTCATCGAGCGCGAGACAGGTCTCGAGGACATCGTGGCGACCGGCACTGTGGTGAACGCCGATGTCTCGGCGGACCTTATCGGTACACTCTTCTACAAGGGCTCGCCGCTGCATGATGGCGCCATCGTCATCCGCGAGGACAGGGTGATCGCCGCCGGGTGCACGCTGCCGCTCACGGCGAGCCCTCGCGTCGAGGCAGCCGTCCACACGCGCCACAAGGCCGCCCTCGGCATGTCGGAGGACAGCGACGCCGTCGTGGTGGTCGTCTCGGAGGAGACCGGCATCATATCTGTCGCATTCGGCGGCAAGCTCGTTCGCGGCCTCAACGAAGACTCGCTTCGGGAGCGCCTGAACACTCTGCTGGAGGTGAACCGACCGGGCGGCGCCCTGGGGGGCACGCCGCTCGGTCAGGTGGCGAACCGGGTCGGCTCCGCCATCCGCTCGGTGCGCCCGAGCCGGCCCTCGCGCCCTCGCGTGCGGCGCTGATCGGAGGCGACAGACAGCATGTTCCGGTTCATGGGCGAGCACATGGGTCTCAAGCTTGTTTCCGTGGCCACGGCGGTCGCGCTCTGGCTCTTCGTGGGCACTCTGCGCACTCCACCGGAGCAGAGCCGGATGGTCATGGCCGAGGCTCGCCCGGTCAATGATGCACCGGCAGACCTCATCGTGTCGCTCAAGCCCGAGCCCGTCCCCGTGCTGGTGGTGGGGCCTCGAAACGAAGTGGAGCAGATCGCGGATGGAGCCGTCAAGGCGCTGGTCGACTTGAGCTCCGCTCGCGCGAACGCCACCCAGCTGCGCATCACCGGCTACCGGCTACCGGATGAAGCCCGCGCCAGCCGCGTCGAGGGCCAGCGCCAGTTCGTGGCCGCAGAGATCGCGGAGAAGGCGCGCAAGCGCCTCCGGATCAGCGCCTCGTTCACAGACTCCGCTCCATTCGGTAAGGTGTTCGCGTCCCCCAGGATAGCGCCAGCCTTCGCGGAGGTCGTGGGTCTCGCCGCCGACATCAGGCGCGTCGGACGGCTCGTCGTCTATGCGGACGCCTCAGCCGGCGGCGTCCGCGCCGACCTGCCCATCTATCCGCTGGACGCCGAGGACGTTGTGGTTGACGCCGTCCGCGTCGAGCCGGCGCAGGCCCATGTTGAGATCGATCTGCGCGAGGCGGCGGCCACGCGCACGCTGGTCGTCAGCATCAGGCACCTCGGTCGCCCCGCACCCACCTACGAGCTTGTCGACCTTTCGGCGACGCCATCGCAGGTGACGGTCACCGGACCACCCTCCGTACTCGTCGGGCTTACGAACATCGAGACCGAGGCGGTCTCCGTCGAAGGGCTGCGCGCAGATACCACGCGCGATGTCGCCCTTCGTCTGCCGCCGCAGGTATCCACGGAGGACGGTGCGACCACGGTACGCGTGGGCATCGGGATCCGGGAGGTCGCGCGTGCGCCGTAGCCAGACGCCTGCCCACCTCGACCTGTTCGACTCCCATTGCCACCTAAACGACCCGCGGTTCGACGACGATCGGGCCGACGTTCTGGCACGCGCTGCATCCGCCGGAGTGACCGCCATCATGGTGCCGGGCTACGACCTCCCGTCCAGCGAGCGCGCCGCGGCGATGGCCGCCGGCAACCCGATGTGCGTGGCCTCGGCCGGCATCCACCCGCACGACGCGCGACACTACACCCCGGCGGTGCGGCAGGCCCTGGAATCGCTCGTCAGCAGGAGTGGCGTCGTCGCGATCGGCGAGATCGGGCTTGACTACCACTACGAGTTCTCGCCGCCCGGCGACCAGAGGGAGGCCTTCCGGGACCAGATCGAGCTGGCGGTCGAGCTCGGACTCCCGGTCGTGCTCCATTGCCGAGAGGCCTACGAAGAGCTCCTAGACACGCTCGAGACCGTCCAGCGCGAGGGATGGCGCGGCGTCCTGCACTGCTTCAGCGGTCACGAGACGCACGCGCGCCGCGGACTCGCCATGGGGTTCCACCTCGGCATCGGGGGGGCCATCACCTTCCGCAAGGCCGATGCGCTGCGAGAGATCGCGCGCATCGCGCCTCTGGAGCGGCTTCTCGTCGAAACCGATGCCCCCTACCTAGCGCCCGAGCCGCACCGCGGGAAGCGGAACGAACCCGCGTACGCCGGCGTCGTCGCTCGACGGATAGCCGAGGTGCGTGGCGAGCCCGAGGAGCAGGTCGCCGCCATCACGGCGGGCGCCGCGCGCGCGCTGTTCGGGGTCGGGGCGTCGCCAGCGGACGTCAGGTGAGTGCGGTGTGCCCCTCCGCGGCCGCCACGTAGGCGTCGACCACTGCGCCCACGCCGTCGTCCATCCGGACCGTGCCACCGTCGAGCCACACCGCCCGCGTCGCCACACGCCTGACCACACGCATGTCGTGGGACACGAAGAGGATCGTCTTGCCCTCCGTCTGGAAGTCGGCGATGCGGCGCAGGCACTTCAGTTGGAAGGCCTCGTCGCCAACCGCCAGCACCTCGTCGACGATCAGAATATCCGGCTCCGTGTGGACCGCGATGGAGAAGCCCAGCCGCATCTTCATCCCGTCGCTGTAGTTGCGGAGCGGCGTGTCGACCTTCTCCAGCATATCCGGGGTGTCAAAGGCGAACTGGACGATCTCGGGCGTCCGCGCACGCAGCGTCGCGATGGGGATGCCGAGGAGCGCCCCGTAGAGCTCGAGGTTCTCCAGACCGGTCAGGTCGGGATGGAAGCCGGCCCCCAGCTCGAGTAGAGGCGCGACGCGGCCGGTCACTCGAACCACGCCCGCCGACGGTCGGTAGACGCGAGCGATGAGCGACAGGAGCGTGGACTTGCCGGATCCGTTGCGCCCGATGAGCGCGACTGTCTCGCCGCGACCCACGCGCAGATCGATCCCGCGCAGCACCTCGCGGCTCTCCGGGCGGCGGCGGCGCAGCAGGGTCACTGCCGCGCGCTTAAGCGAGCCTGCCATCTGGTGCTGCAGCAGGAACGTCTTACGCAGGCCAACGAGCTCGATGGCCCACTGCGAACCTTCGGGCAACGGTACCCAGCCCACTGTCAGGGCCGCTCCACGAACTGCCACTTGCGGCGGTTGAAGAAGGCGTAGCAGCCCACGAGGACGGCCAGGGAGACCGCTCCGGTGATCAGCATCCCGGCCACGTCTAGCGGCAGTGAAGGCCCGCCGATAGCCTCCACCGTGGGCGACTGAAGAAGGACCTTGCGGTAGGCGGTGATCAACGTCGCCAGCGGGTTCAGCATATAGATGCTGAAAGCGAGATCGCTGGATCGGTGCTGGACCTGCTCCGCCACGTACATGATCGGGAGAAGGAAGAAACCGAGCCGCATCAGAATGCTCGCGATGTACTTCACGTCCTCGTAGAAGACGTTCAGACTGGCAACGAGAAGGCCGAGGCCCGTCACCAGCATGAACTGGACGAGCACCAGAAACGGGAACCAGACCGTGGTCGGAAGCAGCGGTCCCCCGACCACGAGCCACCAGTAGACAAAGAAGACCAGCCACGACAGCATGAAGTGGATGAGGTTGCTGATCGCGACGGCCAGTGGGATGATCTCGCGGGGCATATAGACCTTGCGGATCACGCCGTTCATCTCCAGAATCGACTGGCTGGCGTCCAGGATGGCGTTCTGGAAGTAAGACCACGGGATCATCGCGACAATGACGAAGGCGGAGTAGCTCGGGAAGTGCTCTGCAAAGCCGGTGGCGCGCTTCATGGCGAACGTGATGACAAGGACCTCAAGGAGGGGCGGGGCGATCGACCAGAAGAAGCCGAGGCGCGAGTTCTTGTACCGAACCTTGAGGTTTCGACGCACGAGCTGCCAGAGGAGCTCGCGGTAGCGCCAGACTTCCCTAAGCTCGGTCAGCACGTGCCATGCCGTTCGGGGGCGGGGAATGCCCCGGTGACTCGCGCACCGCAGGCGGCCGCCGCCATCCGATGCGCAGCCGCGCGGCGCCTACTTGCCGTCGATGTCCTCTGGACGGGCCGGTTCGAGGAGCTTCAGCAAGTCGTCTCGCATTATCAGCACCCGGCGCTTGCCGGCGACACGGTAAGCCTTCAGGACGCCTTGCCGTATGTAGGATCGGATGCTCGACTGGCTCATCTGAAGGTAGTCGGCAGCCTGCTCGACCGTAAGAAGGTCCCGGGAAGCGGACTCCATGTGTTCTGACCCTCGGCGCGGCCATGCACTCGACCCACGACCGGCATCGGACGTCGGACCGGAAGGTCGCCCGCGCGGACGCGCGATGCCGCCCTGCTGTGCGCGCAGAGTATACTCGCGCCTCTTGTGGCCTGTCAATGACGCATGCCGTCGGCTGTGCGCGCTTATCGCGCTAACCACCTCGTCGGCCGCCGGCGCCGGCGAGGCCCCTCCAACAGCGTCCATGGCCGTGACGGCGCCCCTCGCATACGTGCGGCGCGCCGTCGTGGCGCCGGTGACGCTGCTGCACGAGGCTGCGCCCCTGCCTCGTCAGGATCGCCCAGACCGCGCGCCAGGCGCCGCGAACGCGAGCGGCCGCCGAGCACCCATCGACGAACCGATGGCCGCGCTGCCCGCGAACATGCCGGCGCTGTTCGACGACGCGATGGTCGGCGAGCTGGGGCGGATCCCCGGGCTGTCGGCGCTGCGCGGGGTGACCGACGGCGCCCCCGTTCTCGCGCTGGGGAAGGATGGCCCGATCCTCGGGACGAACGCAGCGGAGTATGCCCGCAAGGCAGACGCCGACGCCGCCGTCTTTGCCGCCATCGACCGTGTCGGCAGCCGCACCGTGCTGGACCGCACGCTCTGGGTGCGAGCGCTCGCTGTCGTTGCCCCTGCAGGCGGTGGGCCCGCGACCAGGGCAGTCTACGCCTATGGCTCGGCGAGCTCACGACGACGCTGGTTCGTTGCTGGCGATTTCGTCAGGGATGACGCTGCCCTGCTTAGCGATGCTGTTCAGCAGGCCGCGCGTGAGCTGGCGCGCGCCCTCGAGACGGGGCGCGAGCGGTTTGCCAGCCGCGACACGCGCATAGCGATCCTGCCCGCCGCCGTGCCCGCGGGGGCACGCCGCCACGGGACCCAGCCGGATGCCGCGACGCATGTCGTCATCCCGGCGCTCAGCCGCATCGCGGACACGCTGTTCCAGCCTGAGCTGCCCTTTACGGCGGAGGTCATCAGCGCCGAGGCCGCGGAGGTCGCATCCGCGGGGGCGGGTGTGCATCGGTCCTCAGGCGGAGGAGGGCTGCCCGAGCCCGAAGCGCTGGCTCGCGTCGCGCATGAGCTGGGCGCCGACTACGTCTTCGCGAGCCACGTGGACGGCCTGTTGCTCAGCGACAGGCCGATCCAGATAGCCACGGCCGATGGGCCGCGGGCAGGCATCGAGCGCACCGCATCGGCCACGGTCGAGGCGCTGCTCTATCGCGCGGCGGACGGGGCGGTCATCTGGCGCCACACCACGGAAGGTTCGGTAACGGCGCGCACGGAGGTCGTGCGCGGCCGGGAGAAGCTGCGTGCCGAGGACCGCTGCGCCATCGACGCCGTCCGGACCGCCTATGCCTATCTGCGGTTCGACTTTGCGGAGTTTCTGCGTCGGACCGAACGCTCTCATCGCGCGACCCGTCTACCGTAGAGTGTGGCGCGCGTTGCGCTGCGACATTGCGTTGCGTCGGCGGAAGGGACGGCCGACGGGCTGGCGATCCGCGCAGAGATGCGCCGCCCGCTGTGAGGCACCGGGACAGACCTCAGGGCCGCCGGACGCGCGACAGGCCTTGCGGCTCTGCGCATGGACACTAAGGAGATCGGCATGACGAAGTGGCGGTACCGCTCGCTCGTTCTCCGCGACCTGTCGATCGCGGAGCCCAAGCTGACCGCGGAGGGTGAGAAGGGCTGGGAACTAGTGTCCGTCTGCTTGATCGACAGCAAGACGGCCCGCGCGTTCTTCAAGATGGCGGTCTCTGACCAGGAGCCAGCCGATGCCGTCGAGAGCGGCACGGCGGTGGTCGCCGCTGCCCCGAGCGCCTAGCGCCTCACCGGCGGGACCGCCAGACCGTCGCCAACACGGAGGGGGAGCGCACAGGACTCCCCCTTCTGCGCAGACCCTCTGACCGGACGCTACTCCCCGCCGGTCGCCAGGTGCATGATGCCCTCCTGCGTCGCCTCGGCGCGACTTAGCTCCCCCGCCACGCGCCCGTCGTGCATCACCAGGATGCGGTCCGCCATGCCGAGCACTTCGGGCAACTCGGAAGACACCATGATGATGGCGGCGCCCCGGGCCGCGAGCGCATTCATCAACTGGTATATCTCCGTCTTGGCGCCCACATCGATGCCGCGCGTGGGCTCATCGAAGATGAGGACGCGCGAGTCGGTGAACAGCCACTTCGCGAGCACCACTTTCTGCTGGTTGCCCCCGCTCAGGTTGCTCACCGTCTGCTCGATGCTCGGGGTCCTCACCGTTAGGTCGGTGACGTACTTGTGAGCGATCTCGCGCTCTCGACCCGCCCGGACGAAGCTCATGACAGAGATCGCGCCCAGGTTGGCCAGCGTTATGTTCTCCCGCACAACCATGCCAAGGACCAGCCCCTGCGCCTTGCGGTCCTCCGTGACCAGGCCGATCCCGAGCCTGATGGCGTCCTGAGGCGAGCGCACCCGGACCGGTTTGCCAAAGAGCCGTATTGAGCCGCCGTCGATGCGGTCCGCCCCAAAGATGGCTCGCACCAGCTCCGTCCGCCCAGCGCCCACAAGTCCCGCGATGCCCAGTATCTCGCCATGGTGAACGGTAAGGCTCACGCCGCGCAGCACGTCGCCCCGGCGAAGGTCTGTCACCTCCAGCGCCGGTTCCCCGCGCTCGACCGGCTCCTTGGGGATCATCTGCTTCAGCTCGCGGCCGACCATGAGGCGGATGATGTCTTCCCTCGACAGATCCCTCACGTCGTGCGTGGCGATCCAGCGGCCGTCGCGCAGGACAGTCACGCGGTCGCAGACGGCGAAGACCTCCTCAAGCCGGTGGGATATGTACACGATGGCGACGCCCTCGTCGCGCAACTGCCGTATCAGCGCGAACAGGCGCTCGAGCTCATGCTCCGTCAGCGTCGCTGAGGGCTC
Source organism: Chthonomonadales bacterium (assembly GCA_035477595.1). Taxonomy (GTDB): domain Bacteria; phylum Armatimonadota; class Chthonomonadetes; order Chthonomonadales; family CAJBBX01; genus DATIKM01. The sequence continues at coordinate 12,659 of DATIKM010000196.1, read as the reverse complement.
GTCCATCACGATGATGCGGCACTTGCGCGATGTGGCCTTCGCGATCTCCACCATCTGCTGCTGAGCGATCGAGAGGCGGTGCACAGGGGTGCGGACATCCATCCGCACGCCAAGTCGGTCGATGATCGCCTGCGCCTCGCGGTACATCGTGCGGAAGTCCACGAAACCGGGCAGACGACCGCGCGGCTCGCGACCCAGGAAGATGTTCTCGGCCGCGTTGAGGTAGGGCACCAGGTTGAACTCCTGGTAGATGATGGAGACCCCCATCTCCATTGCGCGCAGCGGGCTGTCCATCGTCGCGGGCGCGCCGTCGAGCAGAATCTCGCCCGCGTCCTTGGGCTGGGCGCCAGCCAGGATCTTCATCAGCGTCGACTTGCCCGCTCCGTTCTCGCCCACCAGCGCGTGCACCTCGCCCGCACGCACCTCAATGTGCACGTCCTCGAGGGCGCGGACGCCGGGATAGCTCTTCGTGATGCCGCGCATCTCAAGCGCGAGGGGCGGCGCGACAGCGGTGGCGCTCAATGCGGGGTACCCTTCCGTGCGGACGGTCTGGAGTGCGCCGATTCTACCAGAGCCCCTGTCGTGCGTCAACGGAGCGCCGCGGCGCGATGCTGCGCCACAACGTGAGGACTCTGTTGCCCGCCTGTTGAATGTGTCGGCGCGGTGTGCGCGATCGCTCACGCCGTCGGGAGGTTCAGCACCGTGAGACCACCCATGCTTGAGGGGCAGGCAACGCGAGGCATCGTGGTCGCGAAGCGCGGCGCGGTGGCCGCCAGTCAGCCGCTCGCGGTTTCGGCTGCCATCGCCGTGCTCGCCAGCGGCGGTAACGCCGTGGACGCGGCGATTGCTGCAAGCTCCGTCCTGACCGTGACTGAGCCTTACGCCAGCCACCTGGGCGGCGATGCCTTCGTCATCCATTACGATGCCCGAACGCAACGGACGACGGCGTACAACGGCTCGGGCGCCGCTCCTGCCGCCGCCACGGCGGAGGCCTTCCGCGATGGCATCCCGCCGCGCGGCCCGCGAGCCGCGAGCGTCCCAGGGCTCGTGGACCTCTGGTTCACGCTGCATGCCCGACACGGGTCGCGCCCGATGGCGCAGCTCCTCGCACCGGCAATTGGATATGCCCGCGACGGCTACGCGGCAGGCTGGCGCTGCGCTCGCACGTTCGCATCGCATGCGGCGGACGCATCGGCCGACTGGTTCCCCGAGGCCGCTCGCTCGCTGGTCGGACACCCGGGTCCCCCGTCGGCCGGTCAGATCGTGCAGCAGCGGGACCTCGCGTCCACCCTCGAGCGGATCGCGGCAGGCGGGCGCGAGGCGTTCTACGACAGCGACCTGACCGATGCGATGGTGCACGCGATATCGCGAGCGGGCGGGCTCCTGGCCCGAGCGGACTTCGCCAGGCACACCACTGAGGTTCGCGAGCCGCTGAGGGCGCCGTACCGGAGCTACACGGTGCATGGCCAGCCCCCGGTCTCACAGGGAATCGTGCTGCTGCAGGCGCTTCGCATTCTGGACGGGTACGATCTGGCGTCCGACGGTCCCCTCGAGCCGCGCGGCGTGCACCGCATGGTCGAGGCCCTGAAGCTTGCGTTCGCGGACCGGGCCGCCTACCTGGGCGACCCGGCGTTCCGGTACGTACCCGTCGAGAGGCTGCTCTCGGACCGTTACGCCGCGATCAGGCGCGCGCGCATCGTCGACGACTCCGCCTCGGTCGATCCCCTCGCCGGCCTCGTCGAGCACGACACCACGTACTTCTGCGTGGCAGGCGCGACCGGCGACGCGGTCAGCTTCATCCAGAGCATCTTCTGGGCGTTCGGTTGCGGCTTCGTCGCCGAGGGCACGGGTGTGCTCTTCAACAACCGCATGACGGGGTTCTCGCTCGACCCGGCCAGCCCCAACTGCCTGCAGCCGCGCAAGCGCACCGCCCACACCCTAAACGCCTGCGTCGTGACACAAGGTGACCGGCTTGCATACGTCGCAGGCACGCCCGGAGGGGACGTCCAGGTACAGAGCAACCTTCAGGTGATCAGCCACCTGCTGGACCATGGGCTGGACCCGCAGCAGGCGGTCGAGGCGCCTCGCTGGCAGGTCGTGGGAGGCACGGCGCCGCACATCGCATCGCGCGTGCAGCTCGAGTCGAGGGCTCCGGAGGCGACCTTCGAGGGGCTGGCGGCTCGCGGGCACGCCGTCGACCGCCTGCCCCCGTGGGGACACGGAAGCAGCTACCAACTCATCCGGGTCGATCCGACGAGCGGGGCATACCACGCCGCCTCTGACCCGCGCTGCGACGGCCACGCCGCCGGGATCTAGAGCAGGCGCATCGCCCGTCACGGCGTGGACCGGTCTGCGTACAGGAATAGTGGAAGGCTGATCCCATACAGGGCGATGGCCCGATGAGAGCAGCCGCCACGGAGGCGTCACCATGCACACGTGGCGAGTCGGAGCGCATGTGCGCTGCCTGCTGACCGCGGCGGGAGTCGCCGCGGCGATTACCGGCCTCTGGGCCATTCCCGCAGCATCGCAGAGTCGCGACCGCCGGGACGGTCCAGGGCGATCCGACCCTGGACCCAGCCCGCGCCGTGAGGCGCCCTCACCGCGCGTCGAGCCCACGCGAGAGCGCGGCATCAGCCCGAGCCGAGAGCCCTCACGCGACCGGAGCCCCGCACCGCGCGTCGAGCCCACGCGAGAGCGCGATACCAGCCCGCGCTGGGAGCCCTCACGCGAGCGGAGCCCAGCACCGCGCGTCGAGCCCACGCGAGAGCGCGACATCAGCCCGAGCCGGGAGCCCTCACGCGACCGAAGCCCAGCACCGCGTGTCGAGCCCACGCGAGAGCGCGACATCAGCCCGAGCCGGGAGCCCTCACGCGACCGGAGCCCAGCACCGCGTGTCGAGCCCACGCGAGAGCGCGACAGGGGGCCTGCGCCCGGTCGAGACGAGATAGGCAACGAGCGCTCGCCGCTGTACCCTGGCATCGGCCAGGGACCGCGCAACCCGACGCGGCGCGACGAGGGCCGTCCAGGCAGGGCGGAACCTGGTCCGGGGCGACAGCCCTCTGACCGCCGGGGTCCGGATGGCGTCTCGCCCGCGCCTCGAGGCGAGTTGGCCCCGTCTGGCCGGCTGCCCGGTGGCGACCGCGTCGGCAGCGAGCCGAGGCGCGACATCTACGACGGAGGCCGGAGGGGCGTGGACGTGTACGCTGACCCTCGACCGCGCAGGGACCGCGCTCACGCGATCTTCACCCGGTCATCCGAGGGCAGGCGCTTTGAGACCGGCATCACGCTGCGGCCGTCGCACCGCATCCACAACGTCCATGTGCGGCGCTTCTTCCGGTCGGGCGTGTCCCACTTCCCGTACTACTGGCCCACATATCAGCACACGTTCGTCCACTTCTCACCGTTCAGCTTCTACTACGGCGTGTGCCCGCCGTTCATCCTGCGGCGGCACACCTACTACCGGCGGCCGACCGTCATCCACATCGAGGTCCCCGTCTTCCGCGACCGAGTGTTCTATGGCTTCGATGCGTACCGCGATGACCACTACCTGAGCGACCGGCTCTACCGGCTCTACGACCGCGACCTGCCGGTGGCCGTGCGCGACGCGTTCGCGGACATCGAGGAAGCGTTCCGGTATGGCGACATTGACATGCTCGCCCGATACGCCGACCCATCGACAAGGATCGCGGTCTTCCGCAAGGGCGAGTACGAGTACTCCCTGCACGCCAACGACTACCTGGACATGACCCGGGATGCGATGCGTGAGTGGGACACGCTCGAGTTCGATCTCACCCGCGTCCGGCGCCGGTCCGACGCCGTGTTCGTCGCTTCCGGACGCCACGACTACAGGGATCGCGAGGGCCGGCGGCGAACTGTCTTTGTGAGCTTCGCCGTTGAGCGGCTCTTCGGCCGCTGGGTTCTTACCCAGGTCGGAACCGCACCGGACCGCATCCAGGACCTGTAGGGCGCGCATCGGCCCGGCGGAGGGCATCGCCCTCCGCCGGGCCTGCCCTCTGGGGCCTGGCAGTCCTGCCCTCCTGGGAGAGACCATGCCCCGTCCTCTGGTGGTTGGGAACGGTAGACTCCTCGTCGCACTCGACTCGCGCTTTGACATCCGTGACCTCTACTGGCCCTACGTCGGCCTCTACAACCACCTTTCCGGCCATAGGGCCCGCATGGGCGTCTGGGTCGACGGCCGGTTCTCGTGGGTAGGGTCCTCGGACTGGGAACGCACGCCGAAGTACGAGCCCGGCACTCTGGCGACGTGCGCAAAGGCGACCTCCTCTGCGCTGGGCCTCGACCTCACGCTCCAGGACTGCGTCCACCACCGCGAGGATATCCTGCTTCGGCGCGTCCGGATACACAACCGCCAGGCGCACACTCGGACGGTGCGGGTCTTCTTGACGCACGACCTTGTTATCGCCGAGACCGACATCGGCGATACCGCCTTCTACAACCCCTTCATGGACGCCGTGGTGCACTACAAGCGCGACCACTACTTCCTCGTGGCGGCGCGCACCGCCGCGACCGGCATCCACCAGTACGCGATGGGGATCAAGGGTTTCGGCGGCGCGGAGGGAACCTGGCGCGACTGTGAGGACGGCGACCTATCCATGAACCCGATTGCCCAGGGCTCTGTGGATTCCGCGCTCAGCGTACAGCTCGAGGTGCGAGCGAGGCGTACTGCGGAGGTGCGCGCGTGGCTCTGCGCGGCTCGGTCCCTAGCTGAGGCCAGCCAACTCCACTACCACGTGGTGAACACCGGCTTCGACACGCTGCTCCACGACACGATGCATTACTGGTCGAGCTGGTCAGACGTGGAGTCCGAGAGGGTTGCACGGATGCCCGCGCCCGTGCCCGAGTTGTTCCGCCGCAGTCTGCTCACCATCCGCACAAACATCGACAACCGTGGCGCCATCATCGCTGCGAACGACTCCGACATCATGGAGACGGCCCGAGCGCACTACTCGTACATGTGGCCGCGGGACGGCGCGCTCGTCGCCGCGGCACTCGACCGGCTCGGGTACCAGGACCTCACGCGGCGGTTCTTCCTCTTCTGCCGCGATGTGCTGCCCAAGGACCGCGCCGCCCTCCTTCACAAGTACAGCGCCGACAAGTCGTGGGGGGCCACCTGGCATCCGTGGACGGTGGACGGGCACCACGAGATCCCGTTCCAGGAGGACAGCACGGCCCTCACGGTCTGGGCCCTCGGGCGGCACTATGAGCGCTACCGCGACCTCGAGTTCATCGAGTCTCTCTACAGAGACCTCGTGCTGCCATGCGCACGATTTCTGGCGGACTATCGCGACCCCAACACTGGGCTGCCGCTGCCCTCCTACGACCTGTGGGAAGAGCGGCGAGGCGTCCATGCCTACACATGCGGCACCGTGTACGGCGCCCTCACGTCGGCGTCCGCGCTATCGGCAGTCTTCGGCGACGGCCACGCCGACGAGTTCCGCGACGCGGCCCAGCACCTGCGGCAGGGCATCCTGACGCACCTGTGGAGCCAGGAGGCCGGACGCTTCGTCCGCATGCTCACGTGCAACGGCCACAGCACGGGCGCGCCCGACATGACGATCGACTCGGCGGTCCACGCGCTCCACACATTCGGGGCGGTATCCGCTGACGACCCTCGGATCGAAGCCACGATGCGCTCCTTCATCACGCGCCTGTGGGTGAAGACCGAGGTCGGAGGCATCGCCCGCTACGAGAACGACTACTACTTCCGTCGCTTGCAGGACACGGAGCGCGTGCCGGGCAACCCGTGGACGATCTGCACGCTGTGGGCGGCCCAATGGTACGTCTCGCGGGCCCACACTCCGCGAGACCTCACCACTGCACTCGAGCTCATCCTGTGGGCGAGCCGCCACGCCCTTCCGAGCGGCGTGCTGCCGGAGCAGGTCCACCCCGAGACCGGTGAGCCGCTGTCCGTCGCTCCGCTCACCTGGAGTCACGCCGAGTACGTCACCACAGTACTCGACTACCTGGACCGCGAGGACCGCCTCCGCAGCCAGGCCTGAAGTAGCACGCACCGTTCACGCAGACGGGGGCCGCCTCAGGCGAAGCGACCCCCGTCTGCGTGAACGGCCTGGGTCCCCTGCCTACCGCGTCAGCTGCGCAAGCACCCTGTCCAGCTCCTCTATGCTCCGAGGGTTCGAGTGGTACCGGCCGCGTCGGTCGATCACGACGATGCTGGGAACCCCATCGAAGCCAAACCTCTGGAACTGCTCACCTCTTTCGTGAGACGCCAGGCGGTAGGTGACGTTGTGCTGCCTGCGGAAGGCCCGGATCTTGCCGATCGGGTCCCTTCCCTCCTGAATCGCCAGACCGACGACCACCACGCCCTTCGATCGGTACTTGCGCCAGATCTGCGACTCGAGGCGCGGCGCCTCTTCGTTGCACGGAGGACACCAAGTGCCGAAGAAGACCAGCACCCCGATGCGGTCACGCAGCTGCGAGGTGCGGAACACCCCGCCGTTGTCCTCCGGCGCTCGGAACTCCGCGATGCGATCACCGATCTTGTAGCGCGGTGCGCCGTCCGCCGCGCCTGCCATCACTCCCAACAGCGCCACGACCGCTATCGTGCGGGCCGTCCAGTGCAGCTTGGCCACCCAGCTCCTCCTTATGATCTCGGACGCGATCCACCGCGCCCGGACTCACCTGCCCGATCTCCTTACGTCGCCACAACAATGATGGCGCCCACTTGCCTACTGGTACGGCGGTGGGGCCGCTACCGCTCCATTCGCATCCGCCGGTGGTCGATGCCGGCATCGAGAAACACCGGTCCCTCGGCCTCGAAGCCCAGACGCTCGTAGAACCCAATGACGTCGACCTGGGCATCGAGTACCAGGGTGCTGCAATTCCGCAGCCCCGCCTCCATGACGTGATGCATCAGCGCATGTCCGATCCCACGCCCACGGTACTCCGGCAGAATGGCGACCCTGCCGACCTTCGCGCACCCGTCCCCCAGGTGGACGAGCCGCGCCGTGCCGACAACCCGGCCGTCGGCCTCCACGACAAAGTGCGCGGCGTCCGCGTCGTAGTGGTCCATCTCCTCCTCGACCGGCACCGCCTGCTCCTCCACGAACACGCAGATGCGCAGGGCGTAACAGGCATGGCGGTCGGCGTCAGTCGATGCTGCACGAATGGTTATGGTCACGGGTCGCGCTCCCGGGCCGCCGAACTGGTCATCGTCAGGCGGCGCCTCCCGACACGTGCCACTGCGGCGGCGCCTCGGCGGGCACCGTCCAGGCGCGCAACCGTGCGGCGACCGCCACCATCGCCGCCCCGAGTGCGAGCGGCGCGTCCGCGAGCCTATGGGGCGCGGTTCTCCGCAATGAGGGCATCCCTCGGAACCCACCGTATGCCCTTGCCGGTGCGGTATGACTGCACGGCCCACCAGCGCTCATCCTCTCTCTCCCTGTGGCCGCGCGCGCGCCACGGCCCATACCTTGACAGTCCAGCGAGCCGGGCTATACAATGCCTGCGGCGTCCGGCGCCCGCTACGTGCGCGGCGGGGCGTGTCGGCGTCCTGCGCGCCTCGCGCACACCCTCCAAAGGAAGCCCGCATGGCCAAGTCCGTCACCAGGCGATCCGACTTGCTGGAGCGCGAGTACGAGGCAGGCCTGAGCTTCGTCATCCGCGGGGTCATCGTGCTGTGCGTGTCGCTGATCCTGGTCTGGATCCTCACCCTGGTCCAGCTCCAGCCCCTGGTGATCCTGGCATGGCTGGGCGTCGCTGCGGGTGTTGTCCTCGCCGCCTTCGGCGCCCGACGGATGGTCGTGGCGAGGAAGCTGCCAGCAGTGTCGGTCAAATGCCCCTACTGCGACTTCACTATGCAGTTCCCTGCGGAGCCCACCACCGACTACGACTGCGAGCAGTGCCATCGCCGGGTCTATTTCGAGGGAGGCAAGCAGGCGGAAGTGCTGTCTCTCACGTGCGACGCCTGCCGCACGGAGCACCGTGTCTCGGTGCAGGCGCAGCGCTTCGTCTGCGACCGCTGCAATCGCCCTCTTCGGATGCCCGGACAGACCCAGGCGCCCCGCTCCGCGCCCGGCGAGAGCGACCCGTTGCGCAACTACGACGTCGTCCTGACACAGGTGGGCCGTCAGCCGACGGAGGTAGCCCTCGCGGTGCAGGACCTGCTGGTGTGCAATCTGCCCGAGGCCCGCCGCAGATTGCAGGACCTGCCGCTCACGGTGACACGCGGGGTATACGAGCGCAAGGCCGATGCCATCCGCCGGCGTCTGCGTGACCTGGGCGCGACTGCAGTCATCCGGCCGTCTCAGGAACAGACAACGCCCTGACGGTCCCTCCCAGCGCACCTCAGCCGTAGCGGCCGCACTGGGTGGGTCCTTTCCCCCCACGGGACCGCCTCTCCTGTGCGCCTGCGCGCCCACAGGGCGGTCACAACGCGTCTCGCGGGGGTGGCCCTGGGCCCGGTCAGGGGCCGCTCTGGCTACGCGCCAGATACGCATCCACGTACGGTCGCAGGGCCGCGCTGTACGTCGGCGCGGAGTTCGGCAACACCACGCTGATGTCAAGGACCGCGTCCGGCGACTCGATGTGGTCATGGTGGTAGTCAGGGCGCCTCACCAGGTGGGCCAGCTTCTCCATCAGTTCGAGCGCCTCGTGAGGCTCCATCAGCAGCGTCGCCCGCTCGAGCAAGCTGCTGTCCCTGACGTTGTAGATCAGCATCGCCGTCCTCCATGGTCGCACCTACGACGCGACCCCCCAGGTCGCTCCCTCCACGTCGGCCGGCCCTACGCGTCAGGGTCCCAGCGCTCCTCGCGCCAGCCATGCTGGCCTACCACAGGCACGAAGACACATCGCCCGTGCTCGGACCACGACGTGCGTCCGGCGGCGTCCTTGCAGATGCGCGTTAGCGTCTGCATCTCCCGGTCCCCCACGGGCACGACCAGCCGCCCTCCTGGAGCGAGCTGCTCGACGAGCGGCGGAGGGACCGAGGGCGCCCCGGCCGTAACGACGATGCTCGGGTATGGTGCATCTGCCGGCCACCCAAGCGTGCCGTCGGCGACGTGGATCTCGATGTTGGCGTAGCTGAGACTCGTGAGAACCCGCTTCGCTTGCTCCGCCAGCGGAACGTGCCGCTCGATGGAGACCACCCGCTCGCACATCTCGGCCAGTACCGCGGTCTGGTATCCAGACCCCGTGCCGAGCTCCAGGACGGTCTCACCGCCGCGCAGGTCGAGCAGCTCGGTCATCAGCGCGACCATCAGCGGCTGCGAGATCGTCTGGTTCTCGCCAATGGGCTGAGGACGATCGTCGTAGGCGTTCTCGCGCCAGGGCTCGGGGACGAACAGGTGCCGGGGGACACGCCGCATGACGGCGAGCACCCGCTCATCGCGGATCCCGCGCGCCTCGAGCTGATCGCGCACCATCCGGTCGCGCGCTTCCTGCTCCCTGTCCCGCACCGCCTGCCTCCCTGCAGCCGCGCTGCTGCAGTCACCTGAGTCGTGGCTACGGTTCGGAAGGCGCTTCCGGACGCATCAGCGGGAAGAGGATGACATCCCGCAAGCTAGCAGCGCCCGTCAGCACCATGGCGAGGCGGTCGATGCCGCCGCCGAACCCACCCGTGGGCGGCATTCCGTACTCCAGAGCGCGCAGGAAGTCCTCGTCCATGGGATGGGCTTCCTCATCGCCTGCGACGCGCTGCAACTGCTGGGCATCGAACCGCGCGCGCTGCTCGACCGGATCGTTGATCTCGGAGAAAGCGTTTCCCAGCTCCTGGCCAGCGATGTAGACCTCGAACCGGCGCGTGACGCCGGGGATCGTCGGGTGAAGCTTGGCAAGAGGGGAGGTCTCCAGCGGGAAGTCGGTGATGAAGGTGGGCTGCAGGAGCGTGGGTTGCGTGTAGAGCTCGTGCAGCTTCTCGACGATTCCCCCGACGGAGTTCTCACGATCATGTGGCACGCCGAGCCTGTCGCATGCCGCGCGGGCTGCATCGAGCGAGCACAGGTCGTCGCGACTCACGCCCGCGTACTGCTCGATGCCGTCTAGGATGCTCAGCCGTCGCCATGGCCGGCGTCCCAGGTCAATGCACTCCTCGGTGCTGTCCCCTTCGCGCTGACGGCGGAGACTGAACCTCGGAGCGCCGTTCACCGCCACACAGGCGTCCGTGTACAGGTCCTCCACCAGGTCCATCATCCCGTCGAGGTCCGTGTAGGCCTGGTAGACCTCGAGCAGCGTAAACTCCGGGCTGTGCCGGGTCGACACACCCTCGTTGCGGAACACGCGCCCGATCTCGTAGACCTTCTCGAAGCCGCCCACGATCAGGCGCTTCAGCGGCAGCTCAAGCGAGATGCGCAGCTTCAGGTCGCACCCGAGGGCGTTGTGGTGCGTCTGGAAGGGCCTCGCGGCGGCGCCGCCCGCGATCTGCTGGAGCACGGGCGTCTCGACCTCGAGGAAGCCGCGCGCGTCCAGAGAGCGACGCAACATCGACACCAACCGGCAGCGTTTCTCCAGAGTCGACCGCGACAGCGGGTTGGCGAGGAGATCCGCGTACCGCATGCGGCAGCGCTGCTCGACGTCGTGCAGGCCGCCGAAGTGCTCGTTGCCGCGCTCCTTGCCAATGGGCAGCGGGCGCAGGCACTTCGCCAGCAGGGAGATCTCGGACGCGTGAACGCTCGGCTCGCCGGTGCGCGTTCGGAAGACGACGCCGCGAACGCCGGCGATGTCGCCGTAGTCGAGAACCCTTGCCTCGGCGTAGGCCTCGTCCCCGAGGTCATCCCTGCGAAAGTAGACCTGGACGCGCCCGCTGGCGTCACGCAGGTCCATGAAGGAGGCCTTGCCCATCACTCGAGGCGGATGCGGAATGCGACCAGCGATGCGGACCTCGCTGCCCTCCAATTCATCGAAGTGCGCGGCGATGTCGGCGGCGGCGTGCGTGCGGTCGTACCGTTCGACGCGATAGGGGTCGCGGCCGGCCATCCGCAGCGCATTGAGCCGCGCCAGACGCTGCGCGCGCTGCTCGTGCTCCTCCGTCACCGGCGGATTCCCGTGATCCGGTAGCCTATGCTGCCGTCCGGCGTGCGCACGCGCACCTCGTCGCCCACCTGACGCCCGAACAGGGCCTGGCCGACCGGGGACTCGTCGGAGACACGGTCGTTGGCAGGATCCGACTCCACGGAGCCCACGAGGGTCAGCTCCCACACATCGCCACTCGAAAGGTCCTCCACGGTCACCACCGAGCCGATCCCCACGCAATCGGTCGGCACTTCGTCAGGATCCACGACGTGCGCCACCTGCATCACCCGCTGCAGATCACGTATGCGCCCCTCGACGAAGGCCTGCTCGATCTTAGCCTCTTCGAACTCGGCGTTCTCCGAGAGGTCACCGAACTGCTTCGACTCACGGATGCGGTCGGCGACCTCGCGCCGTGACACGGTACGCAGCCGCTCCAGCTCCTTCTCAAGCTTCCTGAAGCCGGCGGCCGTCAGGATGATCTGATTTTCCGTCGACATCAATTCCCCTCGCCGGTGCACCCAGACGCATCTACGCAAAGAGCACTGGCACCCCGGTCGGGTCGCCAGTGCTCGACGGAACTTCGCGCTACTCGTGCGGGCGGATTGTACCACAGACATCCGAACGCGTCAACAGCAGGCGGTCCATGGAGGGTACGGGCGCGCGCAACCACTGCTTGACACCCACCGTCGAGGTCAAGTAGACTTCGCGGAGGTGACCAGGGGCGAATGGCTCAGTGGCAGAGCGCTTCCCTTACAAGGAAGGGGTCGGAGGTTCGAATCCTTCTTCGCCCACACCGAAGCGTGCCGGGCCGGCGGGGTGCATTGCGTGTGCTACACCCCGTCGGCGCCACCGGCGCCCACGCTGCGAGCTACTGCCTGGTCGTTGGCATTGGCGTGACACACCCCACCCCACAAGCCAGACCCCACCAACCACAGACCAACGTCGTATGCTCACATGCCTCGGCGTGCGCCATGCCTGGCGCCGTGCTGGCTTAGCAGCCCCCTCAGCCGCGAGTTCTCGCTCAGGGCGAGGGCGGTCTGGCCGTCGCCATCTCGTGCGTCCACGTCGGGCTTGTGCTCCAGGAGCACCCGCACCGCCCGAAGTGTGCCGGCAGCATCGGCGGAGCCATGGCGGTGCTCGCCACTGAGGCAATCCACAGCACTTTGTAGCGGGGTCTGGCCGAGGTAGGCCCTCGCGTTCAGGGCGGGACCCGCGAGCCAGGAGGAACCGGACGACCTCATGGCTACCCATCCTGTCGGCCCCGCGGAGCGGCGTATTGCCCAACCAGCAGCGGACGGACACGTCGGCGCCAGATGCCACCAGGACGGTGGCCATGTCCTCCGCGCCGGCCGAGAAGAGCGGCATCTGCTCCCATGAGCTGCGGGCGTTGGGGTCGCTCCCCAGGACGACGTGTGACCGAACGACCTCATGGCTACCCATCCTGTCGGCCCAGCGGAGCGGCGTATTGCCCAACCGGCAGCGCACGGACACGTCGGCGCCAGATGCCACCAGGACGGTGGCTATGTCCGCCGCGCTGGCCGAGAGGAGCGGCATCTGCTCCCATGAGTTGCGGGCGTTGGGGATGCATCCGAGGGCGAGCACATACTCCACCGCCGCCAGACTACGGCTCCGTGCCGCGTGGTGGAGCGTGGTCGAGCGGTCGTTCTGGGCGA
>DATIKM010000195.1:0-6349 GCA_035477595.1 Chthonomonadales bacterium | reverse complement strand
GCCCCACCATCGGCGTGTCATCGTCAAGGTAGAGGTCACCCAGGGCAAGCTGCGCCCTCGCTTTCTGGTGACCGACCTGCGGGGCGCGCCCGAGCAGTTCTACGACCTCTACTGCGAACGTGGCGACCGGGAGAACCGGATCAAGGAGCTGAAGCTGGACCTTGCCAGCGGTCTCGCGATCTGCCATTCGGTTCGTGGCCAGCCAGGCCCGGCCGCTCCAGCATACAGCGGCCTGCATTCCGTCACACACAGCGGCCGAGCGAGCAGCGCGGCCCACTCACAGATAGCGCAGGCTAGAGCCCTCGGATCGACTCGATCTCCAGCACGCCCGGGTAGGCGCCGTGCACGGGGTCGAGCCGCAGCCATAGGATGCGCCGGCCGCGCCAGAGAGGGTGCTCGCCTACGGGGATGCGCACGTCCCGCAGCGTATTGCCCGGCTCCACGGCGAAGCGAACGCACATCTCCTCGGCGCTCGCATCGACCCCCTCCGCGCGGAAGTAGAGCTGGCCCATCGTGCCGTGAGACGCGCGCATCCGGACCACGATCTCTCGCACCGAGCCCGGCGGCAGGTCGACGGGAGGCGCCTCGAGGATCGGGTCCTCTCCGACGATTTCCGCCCGCAGGCGCCCCTCGCGGATGGCGATCGGCCCGAGGCCGCTCCGGCCGTGCCAGCCCAGCGTCGAGCGGTCGAAGCGGAAGTCCAGACGCGTGTGCGGCCTCGGGCGCGGCGGCCGGTAGGGCACCCACCTGCCGCCGACCCAGGCGTTGCCAGTCGCCGGGTCCACCCGCGACACCATCCGCCCGTTCAGCCAGAGGGTGGGCTGAGTCGCCCCGAGGGCGCGCCCGCCCCGGGGGTTGACGAAGCGCAGACCGGCCGCCCGGTCGTGCACGTAGTCGACGCGCGCCGCGGCGCCCCTGGGGATGCCCGAGTATGCCAGCACGCGGCCATCCGGCGTCCAGGCGCACCAGCCGAATCGCGGCAGGCGTACCGACACGCCGGCCGCCTTCACCGTGGTTTCCTCCGCCAGCCGGTTCACCAGCACGGTGAGGCCGTTCTCGTACTCCACCCGGATGCGCTTCAGCGCGTCGGGCTGTGGCTCCCACGGCGAGGGGCTTGGGTTGACGCCTTCCCCGAGCAGCCGCTCGAGGGAGACCCAGCGCCCTCCATGCCAGTAGAGCACGTGCCGCACGGGCTGAAGGGCCATGTAGCGTTGCAGCGTGCCCACGACGAGGACCTCTGTGAGGATGTGGTCCCAGGGCGTGTCGGGGTAATGGAAGAGGTAGCCCCCGTTGCCGAAGAGCACGGTGGAGGCGCGGTAGTCGTCGCGTTGGTCGGGATCGCTCATGTATCGCGCACGGCCGCTGTGGAACGCGGGGAACGGAGGCATCTCGAAGAAGCGGTACATGAGGCCCATGCCGTGGTACGTCGTGAGCCGGTGGATCCGGCGGAGCTTGAACTCCGGCGTGAACGCGCGGTGGTGGCCGTCGTAGATGCCGAAGTCCCCGAAGTCAAACCACGCGCCGAAGAGCTGCTCGTCCATGAGCGTCTCGCTGCCGAGGGGCCCCGCGTGCGTGCGCCGGATGAGGGCGGCGAACGCCCTCTGGGCGGCGAGCACGCCGGCCATGGTGGCGTCCCGCGGGCGTGCGGCGTCGTGGTCAAGGTAGGCCCAGGGGCCGGCTCCGCTGGTGATCTGGTCGGTGAAGCTGGCGTTCGTGCGGAAGAGCCGCTGGATCTCCGCCTCCTGTCGGGCGGCCAGCGCGCGCCAGTCGCCGGGGCGGGTGTGCCAGCGCGGTGCGCCGTCAGGTTCCAGCGCGCGCCTGGCGAGCCCGGCGCGCGCGCTCGGCGAAGTGGACCGCCAGAACACGTAGTTCGTGCGCAGGCCGAAGCGCCCCATGGAACGCGCCGTCGCGCTCAAGCTCCGGATCTGCTCAATGGACCCGAAGGCGGGGTTCGGCGGGAAGTCCGGCATCCGGATGCTGTCCGGCAGGAGCGAGTCGAATCCCCCCGCCTGCCAGTCCTGGACGATCGTCAGCAGGCGCGCCCTCCCGCCCGTGACGACACGCAGGTGTCGTAGCAGCGCGTCCGTCTCGGCGGCGGACCCGCCCCACACGTCGAAGAAGACCAGGCGCGCAAGCTCGGTCCGGTGGGGGCTTGCCGGCTGCGCCGGCGGCGGGGCCACCTGCCAGAGGGTGGCGCCGGCGCGCAGCGTGAGGGTCTCGTCGAGAGGAAGGAGCGATCGGTCGGTCCGCGCCGCGTAGACGACGTGGACGGCCGCGTCGAAGGGCCCCTCTCCCCGGAAGCGCTGGTCGCGCGAGTCCCAGCCGGACCCCTGAGAGCGCGCCATGTCCCACACGGCGGCGAGCCAGATGCGGTGCACGGGCGACCAGGCGGCGCGCGGCCAGAAGGCCTGCCCGTACGCTTCGCCGTTGCGCAGGTAGGTGATCCGGCGCCACTCGCCCAGGCCGTCCGAGCGGCCGGCGCTCAGGCGGCCGAAGGCGCCACGGCCCGCGCGGAAGCGCAGCGTGAGCCCGTCGCGACCCGGAGCGCACGTGACCGAGATTGTCGTTTGGCCGGTGGCGAGCAGTACCACGTAGCGCGCCGTCACTGCCGCGCCGGTGCGCCGAACCTCCAGCAGGCGCATCGGCAGGGGCGCACTCTCCGGAGGAGCGCCCGCGGGCCACACGGCAAAGCCTTCGAGCGCGCTGAAGGTGCGGCCGCGCACGGTTGCCGTCACGCGGCGGTTGGCGGGCTCGAAGCGGTACTCCACCCCGGCGATGCCCCACGGCCCGCCGCTTGCGGCGGAATCCGCAACACCCGGATGGTTTCCGAGGGCGAGGGCTACAGCAGCCGCGAGCGCCGCCACGCTCACGGCGCGGCAGGGGCCGCAGGAAGCACGCGCAGCGCCTCGCGGCGGAACGCATCGGCGGTGAAGGCGTTGCCCTGTTGCCGGCGGAGCCGGCGCTCCAGCTTCCGGGCCTCGCGCAGGTAGCCGGCCAGCAGGTGGTAGACCGGCTGCTTCACGCCCTTGTCGTCCACCAGCCAGAAGCCCCGCCGCCTGCCATCTCTGTCCACCTCGTTGCAGTGGTATTGCCAGTAGAGGGCGTAAGGGCAGCCCCACTCGAGGGCGACCTGGAACACGTTGCGCGCGAGACGTGCCTGCCGATCAGGCGGATGGCCAGCGGCCGGGAAGCCAAACTCGCCGATGAAGACGCGCCTGCCGGCGATCTCCGGTCGTGGTGGCAGCTTGGACTCGATGTAGTCAAGCGCGCGCCGCAGGTTGTTGCGCAGCGTCTCACCTTCGCCGATCAGGGAGTCGTAGCTGGAGTAAGAGACGAAATCCGGGTTGACCGTCGGGAGGATGTCATTGGTGATCGTTCGGCCGCCCCGCATCGCCTTCTGCACCAGGTTCACCTCGGTGTAGTGGAAGATGCGGACGCGCCGGTGGGGCGTGTCGCGGCGAGCGTCCTCGACGGCGCGCTGTCGCACCCTCAGCCAGTCCGTCATGCCCCGAATCATGACGTCGCTGGGGTCCTTGGTGGGGTCGTAGTCCGGGTGGAGGTGCCAGTCGCCCTCCCAGTGACCCAGCAGGAAGGTCTTGTCGGAGCCCGAGAACTGGCGGAGCAGATAGGCCGCGAGGTCGTACATTTCGTGGTAGGTGCGGCCTGCGTCCTCGGCCGATAGCCCCTTGTCCCACCAGCCGGCCCGCATCGGGTAGACCCAGAGCATGATGTGGCGGAACGGCATGGCGAGCACCTTGCGGTAGGATGGGTGCTTCTCGGCCAGCTCGCGCACGGTGCGGAGGTCGGGTCGGTCCGCGATGCCGGGGTACTGCCGCTTGTAGTCGTTCGCCAGAGTGATCTTCAGGATGTCGGAGCCCATGGCGAGGATGCCGCGCGCGGTCTCGACGAGCCCGTCCTCCCTGGTGAAGCGGTAGCCCGGGCTGAAGGTCTGTGTGCCAAGAACAAGGCTCGGACCCACGCCACCGGGCGGCGACGGCGCGATGCAGGCGAGGGCGAGTGCGGCGATGAGCATGTGCTTCTCCGTGCGGGCGGGAACGAGAGGCGGACTTGGCGGCCCTCGTCGCGGGTCGCCTGGTCGCAGATTGCGCGGGCAGGTCCCGTTGTCCTTCAGTGCGCCCGGGGCTTACCTTTGGGGGCGGCCCGTCGCGCGGTCTATGAAACCTTTGCTCGCTCGCATCGTCATACAGACTGAGCGCATGAGATTGCGCGCTCGGTCGTGCCTGCGTGAGTAAGGGTGTCTGCCTGCGGCGAGGATGCCTGCCGCGGGAACGCGAGGTGTGCGGAGGGCGTGGGGCTTGGAGATGCTCCGGTGCACCGCCCGCCGCGACTATCGGTTGGGCCGACGCCGGACGCGCTGCGTCCGGGGCCGGCCGGGGCTTACCTCAAGTGCGCCAGTGCAGCGCCGTGCGGCGCGCCTGGCCGTGAGGGCAGGGCGGTACCGGCGAGCGCCGCTGGTCAACAGGGTCCGTCCTGTGGTGGAGGCCGCTACGATGGCTATGCAGGACGCACAACAGACTCGCATGGTCCAGCGCGAGATCAGCCGGCGCTATGTGGATGCGAGTGCGATGGAGGTGTGCGTGATCAACGGGGTATGCTACCTGCGCGGACGCATCCGGCGGCTGCGCACTCGCCCCGACGTGGACCTCGATCGCGAATGCGACACCATCCGCAAGATCCTCCGGCAGCGTGAGGGAATCCGCGCCGTCATCTGGGAGGTGGACACGATCCACTGACGGCTGCATCTCGCCCACGCGAGCTCTGTAAGGGGGGCGCTCACGTCGTCGCATCGCCTGCCGGCGGTCCTTCGACAGGGCGCTTTCCCTCGTGCGAGGCCGCGTGCGGGCGTTTCCGCGCATCCGCCGGGGCTGCCCGTACGTCTTCAAGACAGAGAGGTCTTCAAGACAGAGTTGGCGTTCGTCCGGCGCACGCCTGGTCCGCATGGGCTTGGTGGTTCTGGGGACCGGGCGAGGCGGTGAGCGGGAGGCGGTCATGAGGCTGTTCGGACAGCGAGAGAAGCACACCGACGCGACGAAGCGCGCGGAGTTCGACGGGCTGTTCGCTCGAAGCTATGGCCGGGCATACAAGCTTGCCTACTGGATGCTGGGCGACGCGGCGGAGGCGGAGGACGTGGCGCAGGACGCCTTCGTTCGCGCCTGGCGGCACTTCGACCGCTACGACCGATCGCGCTCCTTCGATACGTGGCTCGGGCGGATCGCTGCCAACCTGTGCATCGACCGCATCCGCCGCATCCGCCGCGCCCCCACCTGCTCTCTCGACGCGCCGATTCCCACGGAATCGGGCGACTCGGTGGTGCGCTTCGACCCGGCGGATGAAGGCGCCGATCCGTCCGACCGCGTGCTGAAGCGCGTGGTGGACGAGAGGCTCCACCGGGCGCTGCAGAAGCTGCCCGCGGAGTACCGGGCCGCCGTGCTGCTCTCCGCTGTCGAGGACCTCTCCTATCAGGAGATCGCGGAAAGCCTGAGGTGCCCCATCGGCACGGTGCGCTCACGCATCCACAGGGGTCGGGTGATGCTCCGACAGGCGCTTGAGGCGGACCCGAGCTGGCGGCTGGCGCCTGTGCCCGGCGCCCTCCCCGCGCCTGCCTGACGCGACCCTGCCGGTCGGCCAACCATCCGCGCGCCCAGGCCCCTGAACGTGGACAGGTCGCGGGTGATCCCCATACTGCCGCCCACCTGGTCCTCGCAGCCTGCCTCCGTGCCGTAGAGGTTAATGCCGGCGGCGCCAGGGCGGCCGATGCGGCGGACCTCGCTCAGACGGGCCATGCTCGCGCCCGGCATCGTCTCGTGGCTGAGCGGCGCCTGCCTCACGCTGTCGGGGCGTGCGCAGAGCCCGTATGGGCGCCGACCGACATGGCCGAGCATGCGCTGCGCTGGCGCGTTCCCAGCCGCCGATGTGCCCACCAACGCGCGACCGCCGCCCGCGAAGGGGCGGCGGTCAACCAGAGGGGCCCGCAGGGGGGACCGGGTGCCGCGGACCGGACTTGAACCAGTGACACGAGGATTTTCAGTCCTCTGCTCTACCAACTGAGCTACCGCGGCGCGCTCGCAACGCTCGATTATACACCGGCTCTGGCGCGCGCGTCAACGCGCATGCGCTCCCGCGAGGGCCCGTTGGCTATCCGCGCCGCCGGGCCTACGGTGGCGGTGGCGGCGCCATGGGGCCGAGGGTGACGGTGTGCTCGAGCGTCGCCGCGGGCGTCACCTCGAAGATGAGCGGCGCAGCGGGCTGGAAGGGCGGGAACGTCGCCTCGATCGTGTAGATGGCGGGCGGGAACGGGCCGGAGAAGGTGACAGCGTGGCCGCCCTCC
>DATIKM010000194.1:0-11199 GCA_035477595.1 Chthonomonadales bacterium | reverse complement strand
GCGAGCCGCTCGTCGACACGCAGCGTTTCGTGGACACCCCGCCCCGCTCGCGCAACGAGGCGCTCGCCTCGCTCATGCGCAGGTGCCGGATCTGCGAGGAGCGGGGCAGCGGGATCGACAAGGTCGTGTTCCAGGTCGAGCGGTTCCAGCTTCCGGCCCCGCTGTTCGAGAGCCCGGAAGGGTTCACACGCACGGTCCTCTTCGCCCACAAGCCGCTGTCGGCCATGGAGAAGGCGGACCGCGTGCGCGCCTGCTACCAGCATGCCTGCCTCCGTTACGTCACCAGGAAGGAGATGACCAACTCCACCCTGCGCGCCCGCTTCGGCGTGGAGGAGCACAACCGTTCGACCGTCTCCCGGCTGATCCGGGAGGCCGTCGAGGCCGGGGCCATCGTGCCGGCAGACCCGGACGCAGCTCCCAAGCTGATGCGGTATCTGCCTTTCTGGGCCGGTACCCGAGCGGAGGGGCGGAGATGAGCCGGCACTTGATGGGTACTTGATGGGACGGGCTGCGGGCGGCAGGGAGGAATCACGCAAGTGCTGTATTTGCGGGCACCTAGACCGCATCGCGGTACTTGACGGGTACTTGATCGGAGCGTTCCGGATGGATCAAGGGCGTTGGGGCCGCGATGGCTTGTTCCCAAGCTGCGGAGAGGAAAGCACTTGCGCCTTTGCTAGGACCCGGAGATCGGCGCCGTTCAGCAAAGGATTTAGCATAGGCCCCAGCAAAGCCGTCGCGGCGGCCCGCTTCGGGGCGGGATCGGCGCTGCTTGATGGGTACCTGAGAGGCAGCGGGAGGGTACCCGCATCATGACCGCCGACACCTCCGAGCGCGGCCTGGAGCGGTTGATCTGCACGGCGCTGACCGGCGCGCCCTGCGATCCGGGCGTGCCGGCCAACGTGGCGCATGAGCGCCCGGCGACCTACGCCGCGGTCTGGACCTGCGGCGCGCCCGAGGACTACGACCGCGAGTACTGCGTGGACCTCGCGCAGCTCTCGGCCTTCCTGCGCGAGACGCAGCCGGAGGTGGCCGAGGCGCTCGACCTCGGCCAGGACGGGCCGACGCGGCGCAAGTTCCTGGCGCGGCTCCAGGGCGAGATCGGCAAGCGGGGCACGATCGACCTGCTGCGCCACGGCCTGAAGCACGGGCCGCACCACGTCGACCTCTTCTACGGCACGCCCTCGCCGGGCAATGCCAAGGCGACCAAGCGCTACGCCGCCAACCGCTTCAGCGTCACCCGGCAGCTCCGCTACAGCCGGGACGAGACGCAGCGCGCGCTCGACCTGGCGCTGTTCATCAACGGCCTGCCGGTGGCCACCTTCGAGCTGAAGAACAGCCTGACCAAGCAGACGGTGGAGGACGCCGTCCAGCAGTACCGGCGCGACCGCGACCCGCGCGAGAAGCTCTTCGAGTTCGGGCGCTGCGTGGCGCACTTCGCGGTGGACGACCACGAGGCGCGCTTCTGCACGCACCTCAAGGGCAAGGCATCGTGGTTCCTCCCGTTCAACCTGGGCTGGAACGACGGCGCGGGCAACCCGCCCAACCCGAACGGGCTGAAGACCGACTACCTGTGGAAGCGCGTCCTCACCCGCGCGGGGCTGACGGACATCCTGGAGAACTACGCCCAGGTGGTCGAGTTCCGGGACGAGAGGACCGGCAAGCGAAGGGCTGACCAGATCTGGCCGCGCTATCACCAGCTAGACGTGGTGCGCCGTCTGCTCGCCGACGCGCTGGTGAACGGCGCGGGGCGGCGCTATCTGATCCAGCACTCGGCGGGGAGCGGCAAGTCGAACTCCATCGCCTGGCTCGCGCACCAGCTCATCGGGCTGAAGCGCGGCGACGCTCCGGTGTTCGATTCGATGATCGTGGTCACGGACCGGGTTCTACTCGACCAGCAGATCCGCGACACGATCCGGAAGTTCGCGCAGGTGAGCGCGACGGTGGGGCACGCGGAGCATTCGGGCGACCTGCGCCGCTTCATCGCCGGGGGGAAGAAGATCATCATCTCCACGGTGCAGAAGTTCCCGTTCATCCTCGACGAGATCGGCGCCGAGCACCGCGGGCGCAGGTTCGCCATCGTGATCGACGAGGCGCACTCGAGCCAGGGCGGGCGGACCTCCGCCGCCGTGTCGATGGCGCTCTCCGCGGCGGGGACCGAGGATGATGACGAGACCCTGGAGGACACGATCAACCGGCTGATGGAGGCCAAGAAGCTGCTGCCCAACGCCAGCTACTTCGCCTTCACCGCCACGCCCAAGAACAAGACGCTGGAGATCTTCGGCGAGCCCGAGCTGCAGCCCGACGGCACGGTGAAGCACCGGCCGTTCCACAGCTACACGATGAAGCAGGCGATCCAGGAAGGCTTCATCCTGGACGTGCTCAAGCACTACGCGCCGGTCGAGAGCTACTACAGGCTCATCAAGAAGGTCGAGGGCGACCCGGAGTTCGACACCAAGCGTGCGAAGAAGAAGCTGCGCCGCTACGTCGAAAGCCACGACCACGCGATCCGGCTCAAGGCCGAGATCATGGTGGACCACTTCCACGAGCAGGTGCTGGCGCTCAACAAGGTGGGCGGCGAGGCGCGGGCGATGGTGGTGACCAGTGGCATCGAGCGCGCGCTCCAGTACTTCCACGCCATCAGCGACTACCTGGCCGAGCGCAAGAGCCCCTGCCGCGCGATCGTCGCGTTCTCCGGCGAGCACGAGTACGGTGGCGCGAAGGTGACCGAGGCGTCGCTCAACGGTTTCCCGTCGGGCCGGATCGCCGACAAGATCAAGGAGCATCCGTACCGGTTCCTGATCTGCGCCGACAAGTTCCAGACCGGCTACGACGAGCCGCTGCTGCACACGATGTACGTGGACAAGGTCCTCTCCGGGATCAAGGCGGTGCAGACTCTATCGCGGCTCAACCGCGCCCACCCGAAGAAGCACGACGTGTTCGTGCTCGACTTCATGAACGACGCCGACACGATCCAGCAGGCGTTTGCCGACTACTACCGCACGACGGTCCTCGCGGAGGAGACCGACCCGAACAAGCTGCACGATCTGAAGGCGGCGCTCGATGGCTACCAGGTCTATGCGGCTGCTCAGGTGGACGAGTTCGCGGCGCTGTACCTCGGTGGCGCGGACCGCGACCGGCTCGACCCGATCCTGGACGCCTGCGTCGCAGACTACCGCGAGCGGCTGGACGAAGACGGGCAGGTGGATCTCAAGGGCAAGGCCAAGGCGTTCCTGCGCACCTACGGCTTCCTGTCTTCGATCCTGCCGTACACCGATGCGCACTGGGAGAAGCTGTCGATCTTCCTGACCTTTCTCGTGCCCAAGCTGCCAGCGCCGGTGGAGGAGGACCTGTCGAAGGGCATTCTCGAGGCGATCGACATGGACAGCTACCGCGTGGAGAAGCAGGCGGCGGCCAAGATCCAGCTTCCCGATGCCGATGCTGAGATCGAGCCCGTGCCCGCCACGGGCGGCGGCCGCAAGCCGGAACCCGAGCTGGACCGGCTCTCGAACATCCTCAAGGCGTTCAACGACCAGTTCGGCAACATTGCGTGGGCCGACGCCGACCGTGTGCGCCGCCTGATCACCGAGGAGATCCCGGAGCGCGTCGCCGCCGACACGGCGTACCAGAACGCGCGTCAGAACTCCGACAAGCAGAACGCCCGCATCGAGCACGACAAGGCGCTCGCGCGTGTCATGGCCGCCGTGTTGAAGGACGACACTGAGCTGTTCAAGCAGTTCAGCGACAATGGGTCCTTCCACCGGTGGCTGACCGACACCGTGTTCGGGCTGACCTACGGGCAGCCGTTGGCCGGCACCGGGGTGACGCCAGGGAGCGCGCGATGATCGCGCTGCTCTGCCTGGCCGCGCTCGCCGCGCTCGAGCTGCCGGCGCTGGGTCCGCCGCCTGCGATCGTGGGAGCGCTCCGGTGGGACGGCTGGTGGGCTGGGAACCCGTGGGAGCGGAACCTGGACCCGCGGGAGTGGCGGTCGCGGTTGCCCTTCTACGCACGCGAGACGGCCGAGGGCCGCGTTGAGGTCCGGTCGGACCGGCAGGAGGTGATGGACCGCGAGATCGCCTACGCGCTCCGGGGCGGCCTGGCCTTCTGGGCGTTCTGCTACTACCACCCGTCGTCGTGGCCGGAGGCGGACCGCTACAACTACGGCTGGCGGCAGTTCCTGGCGAGCCGGCGCCGGGGCGCTCTGCGCTATTGCTTCATCCTGCAGGGCGGCTCCCACATGGGCCCGCGCGAGCGCTGGGCGGAGACGGCGCGCGAGCTGGCCGGGCACTTCCGCCGGCGGGAGTACCAGCGCGCGCCGGCCGGGCGTCCCCTGCTCTTCGTGTTCGCGACGCAGTACCTGGAGCCGCACTTCGGCGGGGCGCAGGAGGTCCGCGCGGCCTTCGACCTGCTCCGCGCGGAGAGCCGGCGGGCGGGCGCCGGCAACCCCTACGTGGTGGCGCAGGTGTTCCGAGCCGAGGACGGCGTGCGGGCGGTGGAGCGCTGGGGCTTCGACGCGATCGGCGCCTACAGCGCCCACGCCCACGACGAGCACCGCGAGCACACCTACGCGGACCTGGTGGGGGCGAACCGGTGGTACCGCACGTCGTTCGCGGCGACTGGCAAGCCTATGGTGCCTACCGTGAACGCCGGGTGGGACGGCCGGCCACGGCTGCGCGACCCGGAGTGGGCGAGGCACTACCGGGGCGCCTGGTACGCGCAGCCGACGCCGGAGGAGCTGGCGGCGAATGTGCGTGAGGCGGTGGCGTGGGTCCGGGCGCACCCCGCGCAGGCGGAGGCCGGCGCGGTGCTGATCTACGCGTGGAACGAGACAGACGAGGGCGGCTGGCTCGTTCCGACGCACGCGGAGGGGCCTGCGCGGCTGGACGCGCTACGGCGCGCTCTCGATGCTGCGCGGTGAGGCGCTCGCTCTATGCGTTGCGGTGAGGCGCGGGATTAGTAGACGGACGTGCGCCAATGGCGAAGGGGTGAGGTTGTGCCTCGCCTTGACCCTCCCCTGGCGGTCTGCTACACTGCCGCGCGAAGCGACGGGCCTCCGTCCGGGCCTGCGCGATCGGTGCGGGAGGGTGCACGGATGGAGCTGGAGAACACCGCGGACATCCCCGAGTTCTACACGGACTCGGTGAACTTCATGACGAACATCTACGGTTTCACGCTGGAGTTCGGCGCGATGCAGGCCCAGGACGCGCCGCCGCGGCCGCTCTGTCGCGTGAAGATGAGCCCGCAGCATGCGAAGATCATGAGCCTCCTGCTCCGCAAGAACGTGCAGGAATACGAGAAGCGGATCGGCACGGTGATCCTGCCCGACGGTCTCTACCAGGACCTGGGGATCGAGGACGACATCGTGGAGTAGGCGGGCGAGGCGCTGGAGGCCGAGGCCTGGCGCCGGGTGATGTGAGCGGTTCTGGAGGGGGGTCGCGCCCGGGGCGCGGCCCTCTTCTCTTTTCGCCGGGCGGCGAGCGAAGGGTGGAAGGATGCCCAGAAGGCGGCGGCCGGACCCCGGGACTTGGGCGGACCGGTTCCTGGACGAGTACCGGCGCACGGGGCTGTTGGCGCGCTCTGCGCGAGCCGTCGGTGTGACGCCGCAGGCGGTGCGGATGCGCCGCAAGCGCTCGGACGCGTTCGCGTCGGCGATGGCGGACGCAGCGCGCGAGGCGGGCGAGGCGCTGGAGGCCGAGGCCTGGCGCCGGGCGGTCGAGGGAGTGGACCGGCCGGTCTTCTACGGCGGGCAGGAGGCCGGGCATGTGCGTGTCTACAGCGACCGGCTACTCGCGCTGCTGCTGAAGGCGCACCTGCCGGAGCGGTACGGCGGCGCATCGCCCGACCGCGGCGACGACGACGGCGCGCCTGGCCTCCGCGAGGTCACGGTGGAGCCTCCGGAGCCGGAGGACGGGATGACGGAGGCGGACCCCGATGGCGGCGACGCTCTGGAGGCGTGAGCGCGGGCGGCTGGTGCTGACGCCGCACGCGGGGCAGTGGCGGGCCTGGCGCAGCGAGAGGCGCTTCGTGTTCGTGATTGCCGGGACCCAGAGCGGGAAGACGAGCTTCGGCCCTTTCTGGCTCTGGCGCGAGATGCGCAGGCGCGGCCCGGGCGACTACCTCGCGGTCACCGCCACCTACGACCTCTTCAAGCTGAAGATGCTGCCGGCGCTCCGGGAGCTGTTCGTGGAGGCGCTCGGCGTGGCGCGGTACCGGGCGGCGGACCGTGTGCTGGAGGTGCGGCCGGGCGCGCTGGGGGATTCGGACCGGGACGGTGCGGGTGCGCGGGTGATCCTGCGCTCCGCGGCGGCCGGCGGCGGGCTGGAGAGCGCCACTGCGAAGGGCGCGTGGCTGGACGAGTGCGGGCAGGACGCGTTCACGGTGGAGACCTGGGAGGCGGTGCTGCGCCGGCTCTCGCTGAGCCGCGGACGGGCGCTCGCGACCACGACCCCCTACAACGCCGGCTGGCTGAAGACTCAGGTCCACGACCGGTGGCTGGCTGGCGACCCGGACATCGAGGTGGTCCGGTTCGCGTCGACGCGGAACCCGGCCTTCCCGCGCGAGGAGTACGAGCGGGCGCGCGCCTCGATGCCGGCGTGGCGCTTCCGCATGTTCTACCGCGGCGAGATGGCGCGGCCCGAGGGGCTGGTGTACGACGCCTTCGATGACCGGCTCCACGTGACGGAGGCCCGGGTTCCGCCGGCGGAGTGGCCCCGATGGGTGGGGATCGACTTCGGCGCGGTCCACACGGCGCTTGTCTGGCTCGCGGAGGACCCGGAGAGCGGCGCGCTCACGGCCTACCGCGAGTCGCTCGGGGGCTGCCGGACGACCGCGGAGCACTCGGCCGCGGCGCTGGGGATGGCCGAGGGGGAGAACGTGCGCGGGTGGTTCGGGGGCGCTCCCGGCGAGACCCAGCAGCGGATGGACTTCGGGGCGGCCGGGGTTCCGGTGCAGCGCCCGCCCGTGGCGGATGTGGAGGCGGGGATCGACCGCGTAACGGACCTGCTGCGGAGCGGCCGGCTCTTCGTGCAGCGGGGTCTCTCCGGGCTGCTGGACGAGTTCGGGAGCTACCGACGGCGGTTGGGGCCCGATGGCGCGCCGACCGAGGAGATCGAGAATCGGCGCGCGTTCCACCGGCTGGACGCGCTGCGGTACGCGGTGTGCGGGTGGTCCGGCGGTCCAGTGAGCGTGGTGAAGGAGTTCTGGCGATGAGGTCGGTCGCGGACCTGGTGGCGGAGAGAGCGGCCGTCTGTGAGATGGCGCGCCGGGACCGGATGGCGAGGGCCTGGCGCGCCTACTACGGCGAGATGCCGCGGCCGCTTCGGGTGCGGCCGGGCGATCCGGACGACAACATTCTGCTGAACTTCCCGCGTCTGGTGGTGGACAAGGGCGTGTCGGCGCTGTTCGGCGCTGAGCCCGGGCTCGCGGTGGGCGGCGACGCGCGCGGGGAGCGTGCCCAAGCCTGGCTCGACCGGGTGTGGGAGGCGAATCGGAAGGGCGCCTTGCTCCACGCGATCGGCGTGAACGGGGCGGTGTGCGGTCATGCCTTCGTGCGGATCCGGCCGGGCGCGGCCGGCGCGGGGCTGCCCCGCCTGGTGAACCTGGACCCGCAGACGGTGAGCGTGTTCCACGAGGCGGACGACTACGAGGCGGTGACGGCATACCGGCTGGAGTGGCACGGGATGGACCCGCGGAGCGGCCGCCCCTGCGCGTTCCGCGAGACGATCGAGCGCCGGCGAGGCGGGCCGGCGCCGTGGAGCGTGCGGACCGAGGCGAGCGAGGGGGACGGCCCGTGGCGCACCGCGTCGGAGGCGGCGTGGCCGTTCGCGTGGCCGCCCATCGCGGGGTGCCAGAACCTCCCTGCGCCCAACGAGCTGTGGGGCGTTGGTGACCTGGAGGGCGACGTGCTGGCGGTCTGCTCGGCGATCAACTTCACGCTGAGCAACATGGCGCGCATCCTGCGGTTCCACGCGCACCCGAAGACGTGGGGCTCGGGCTTCAGCGCGCGGCAGCTCGACGTGGCGGTGGACGGACTGACCATTCTGCCGAGCCCGGATGCGCGGCTCCAGAACCTGGAGATGCAGAGCGACCTGGGCTCCTCGCTGCAGATGTACGGCCGGCTGAAGGAGGCGCTGCACGAGATCGCGCGCATCCCGGAGGTCGCCATGGGCAGGCTGGAGGGCCTGGGCGCGCTCTCGGGCACGGCGCTGCGGATCCTCTACGAGCCGCTGGTTGAGAAGACGCGCACGAAGCGGTTGCTCTACGGGGAGCTGCTGGAGGACCTGGGGCGGCGCCTACTGGAGATGGGCGGCTTCGGGGCGGGCGCCCGGGTGGAGGTGGCGTGGCCGCCGCTCGGGCCTCCCGGGGGCCGCGACGCGTCCGGGTCGCCCCGGGAGGAGGTGGCGGGATGACGGACGAGGAGCGGGACGAGGGCCTGCTGCGGCGGGGCGTCTCGTGGCTGCACGGGGTGGTGGCGCTGATCGTGATCGTCTCGGCGCTAGGCGGCGCGGCTTGGGGGTCTGCGGCGCGCGTCGAGCGGGGGGAATGGCGGATGCAGCGCCAGGAGGCGGAGCTGGCGGACCTGAAGCGCCGCGATGACGCGATAGGCGGGCTGTCGGTCCGCATGGCGCGCGTGGAGGCGAAACTCGACGCGTTGCGCGAGGAGGTCGGGAGGATGCGGCGATGAGGAGTCTGGCCAGGATGGTGTGGTTCGCGGTCGCGCCGCTGGTGCGCGTGTGGCTGGCGGGCCGCGCGCTCGTGCTGCCTGCTGCACGGCGCGAGGAGGTGGCGCGATCGCTGGGCATCGAGACGGAGATGGTGCTCGCATGCGAGACGGCGCTCCGGGAGTGGGCGCTGGGCGAGTTCGACCGGTTCCGGCCGTGAGCAGAACGCGGGCTGGGGGGTGAGGCGCGATGGGGATCGGGCTGAGCGGGGGCGGGATTCGGCGCATCGAGGACATCTCGGGGCTGCGGCAGGCGATCGGCGGGAGCCAGGTGGGCACGCGGTGTTTCTACCGCGGCGCGCGGGGCACGGCGGACCACGAGATCAACGGCGCCATGCGGCACTTCGTGCGGGAGGCATGCTGCAACTTGCGGCTTGTGTACGCGAACTTCTATGCCAGCGCCACGAAGGAGGACCCGAACACGTCCGCGATCCCGTTCAAGGCGTCCATCGAGGACTCCTCCGGCGGTATCTGGCCGGTCTTCTTCCACGGGGTGCGCACGTTCACGGTGCCGGCGGGCGCGATCGTGGTGAGCGATCCGGTCTCGATCGACGTGGCGGCGGGCGACTGGGTGCGGAGCCGGACCTACTGCACGGCGGGTGCGGGCGAGCAGGCGCCGGTGACCGCGAACAGCATCGCCGCGATGGGCGACGGCATCCGGTCAGGCGCGGGCCAGGCGGACCTGACGGACACGGCCTACGCGAGCTGGTCGGCGACGAACGGCAACGGGCCGGGGCCGCAGGCGCTGCTTGGGGAGACGAGGGCGGGCAACCCGGTCAGTTTGGCGTTCGTGGGTGACAGCATGGCGGGCGGCACACAGGACTGGGAGGACAGCACTGGCGCGGCGGCGGGTCAGATGGGCTGGCCGCGCCGGCTGGTGCAGAGCCTCGTTCCGTGGATCGGCATCTCGTCGTCCGGCGACCGGCTGGAGTGGCTGATCGCCACGCGCCGCCTGCGGCTCCAGTTGGCGGGCTACTGCTCGCACTGCCTGGTGCAGCTTGGCGCCAACGATGTGGCGTCGGGCGCGACCTTCGCCCAGGTCACGGCGCGCTACGAGGCTGTAATCGCGATGCTGCTGCGGCGCGGCGTCCGGCCCATTCTGGCGACGATCGTTCCGAAGGCGACCTCCACGGACGGCTTCCGCACGGTGACGAACCAGACGCCCGCGGCGACGGAGGCGGCGCGCATCCAGGTGAACGAGTGGATGCGCGCGCGGCCCGCCGGGGTGTGGGACGTGTGGGATGCGGCGGACGCCTGCGAGAGCGCGCGGAACAGCGGGCGCTGGCACGTCGGGTCGGTGGACATCGCGGACGCGGCGGCGACGGGCGGTTCGACGACGACCGTGGTGAGGACGGGCTCGGGTTGGGGTGCGAACCAGTTCATCGGCAAGGCGGTGGTGATGAAGACGGGCGCCAACGCCAACACGTGCCGGCTCATAACGAGCAACACGGCGGACACGTTGACGACGGTCGCCTTCGCGAGCGCGGTGGCGGCAGGCGATGCGTTCACGGTGGGCGAGTACCCCACGGAGGACGGGACGCATCCGGTGCGCTGGGTTCACATCCGGATAGCGTCGGAGCTGGCGTCGTCGGGCGCGCTCTCGCGGTTGGTGGTTCCGTGAGGGGTGCGCCCCGGCGGGGGGGATGCGCCCTGGGGCGCTCTCTCGTTGGGAGGCTCGCGCGGCTGCCCTCCCTCTGGGTGCCCTCCCCCCTGGGTGCCCTCCCCCTGACCCCCTCCCGCGGGCTGCGGGAGGGGGAGTGGTTATGCGCGGGAGAGAGGGAGTGGTTATGCGGCAGGGGGTGCGTGGCGGTGAGAGGATGGGGTGAGTGGTTGTGCGGCAGAGGGAGTAGCGGTGCGCGGGAGGTGAGAGGATGGGGTGAGTGCGGGGGCCTTCTCCGGGCTACCCTCTCGTTGGGGGGTGCTCTCGCGGTTGGTGGTTCCGTGAGGGGTACCGCTTGGCGGGGAGGTGCGCCCCGGCGGATGCCCTCCCTGGGTGCCCTCCCCCACGGCTGCCCTCCCCCTGACCCCCTCCCGCGGCACGCGGGAGGGGGCGTGGTTATGCGCGGGAGGGGGAGTGGAGGGGTTGTGCGGCAGGGGGTGCGTGGCAGTGAGAGGATGGGGTGAGTGCGGGGGTGCTCTCGTTGGCGCTCTCTCGCGGTTGGTGGTTCCGTGAGGGGTGCGCCCTGGCGGGGGGATGCGCCCTTGCGGGGGGTGCGCCCCGGCGGGTTCCGCCCGCCAGCGGCTGCCCTCCCTCTGGGTGCCCTCCCCCCTGGCTGCCCTCCCCCTGACCCCCTCCCGCGGCACGCGGGAGGGGGAGTGTTTGTGCGGCAGAGGGACTGGCGGTGAGAGGATGGGGTGAGCGGTTGCGCGCGGTAGAGGGTGCGTGGGAGGTGAGAGGATGGGATACACGGGGCGGCAGCGCGCGCTGGCGGAGCAGACGGCAGAGCGCGTGGCGGCGGTGACCCCGAGCGACGCGGCCGACC
>DATIKM010000193.1:0-2054 GCA_035477595.1 Chthonomonadales bacterium | reverse complement strand
CAGGGGCGAGCTGATGCAGCCGGTAGCCTGCCACTTCCACCCCTTGGCCAAGGTGATCTTGCCGGAGAACGAGGGAGAGGACAGGTTCACAGTGCCGCCCGCGACCGTATACGGCGGGGGCGGGATCGTGGTGACCGGCCCCTGGTTCGTGACGGTGATCTGGCCGAAGCCGCTCGGCGGAGCGACATCCGGCGCCAGGGAGAGGGTCACCTCCTCGAAGATGGGTGACAGGTTCCTGGCCTCGGCGATGTGCTGCGTGGCCGTAAGCACGTAGACGTCGCCGAGCGCCGCGACGTCTCCCTGCCGGAACTTGCTCGCCTTTCGGTTCTGCTCGATGGCGAGCCAGGTGGTGGCGCCGGAGACGAGGAGGCGGGAGAGCAAGTCCGCGCCCGTGAGCCCGGGCACGATCGCCCCGAGCAGGATGGTCCAGCTCCCGCCTCCTCGGACTCGCTCGTAGGGCGCCGCGAGGATGGCCGTCACCTGGCCGACGAACTCGGGTTGCCAGATCGCATAGCCCCTGGAGTAGGGAGGGAAGCTGACGCTCGCAAGGGCCGGAGTGGGATCGCGCACGGTGAGGGAGGTCAGCAGGTTCTGGAGGGCCGTCATCGAGGCCGGATCGCCGACCCTGACCGGGCGCACGGAGTTGTGGATGACGTCTCTTCTGTTGAACTGCGCGTAAGCCTGGGGCACCGCTACCTGAACGGGGTTCGCCGAATCGTTGGTTGCGTCCATCGTCGCGCAACCCCTGGATCGCGCCATGTAGGTAGTGCCCGACAACGCACCGGGGGCTATCCTCGGGTCACCAGGGAGCCGGAAGTAGTCGTTGCCTGGCGGGGTGCTGCCGGGCCCTCTCGGCGTGTACTGGGTGCAGGCTATAGGCTCGGGGCAGAAGGGCTCGAACCCCCCTCCCACGGGGAACCACGCCACGGCGTCCCACCTGCCGAGATCGACCGCGAGGGTGCTGAGCACAGCGCCGGCAGCGGACACGATCTGCATCCGGTAGTCGCGCACCCCGGCGTCGTTCGACAGCGTCCCCTGGACCGCGGCGCCGCCCCCGCTGGCCTGCAGCGTGCCGATCAGGGCGCCCGAGCCGACGTCGTAGACCCGCACGCTGCCCAGCCGGTTCTGACTGTCCGTCACGTGCACGTGGATGGTCAGGCTGTCTACGAAGGCGTCGAACCCGCCCCACCCGTCCTCGTCGGGCAATCCCAGCTCCAGGAACCTGCGGTCCATCAGCGCGCCGAAGTCGAACGTCTCGCCCGGGCCAAACGCGGCGGCCCAGGCAGCCATCGTCAGGCTCCGGGTCTCCGGCAGCGTCCAGCTTCGGAACTCGCCGCTGACCGCCACGTAGGCGGCCAGGGCGGGATCGGTCGGCAGCTTCACGGGCGCCTGCGCGGACGCTCCAGCGCCCGCGCCACACAGCGCAACCGCAGCTGCCATCACGGCTCCAATGCGCCTCATGCCTGCATCCTCCTCGACGACCGGCTTCTGACATCGTCACTTTTCTGCCACGTACCGCGCGCCTCTCGCTGGAGGGGACGGGGGCGCCCGGCTGCGGCGCCGGGAAGGCGGGCACTGGCATGCCAGCGCTGGCGTGAGGGGCGGCGCGGTCAGAGGAGTGTGGCGCGAACGGGCGTGGGTGCGCACGAGCCCGAGCCGGACGAATGCGCACGGCTCGGACGGGGCAATGGCAGCCGCCTGGAGATGCAGCCGCTCCACCGCGAGCGCCCTCCCCGTGGCGATGCGGCGTCAGGAACAGCACACGGATCGTTCAGCACACGGATCGTTCAACAGCTCGATTATACACCGGCTCTGGCGCGCGCGTCAACGCGCATGCGCTCCCGCGAGGGCCCGTTGGCTATCCGCGCCGCCGGGCCTACGGCGGCGGTGGGGGCGGCGCCATGGGGCCGAGCGTGACGGTGTGCTCGAGCGTCGCCGCGGGCGTCACCTCGAAGATGAGCGGCGCAGCGGGCTGGAAGGGCGGGAACGTCGCCTCGATCGTGTAGATGGCGGGCGGGAACGGGCCGGAGAAGGTGACAGCGTGGCCGCCCTCC
>DATIKM010000192.1:0-41602 GCA_035477595.1 Chthonomonadales bacterium | reverse complement strand
GCTTCCGAAGCAGGACACCGGCTTGCCGTTCACCTGGCGGAAGTGCTGCTCCACGTTGCCCACGATGTGCGGGTCGCCGTCACCATCGACGTCCGTGTGGACGAGCCGATCGCGCTTCTCCCCGATCCACTGGTCGCGCGGGTTCGCACCGTCCGAGCGTCTGAGCGTGAAGCTCGCCCACTCGTCCTACGACCGGCGCGGCCCGTGGCGCATCAGGAGGACCGACGCCTTGTCGCGCGGCAGGTTGCCGAGGCTGCGGTTGAGCGCGCCGACGATGTCGGGGCGCCCGACCACGTCGCCCAGGCAGGAGTGCTCGGGGTTGCCCGTCGTGCCGATCGCGAGGGGCGGCCACGGTTGTCGGGGGGAATGCGGCGCGCCGCTTGCGGGCTGGCGAGCGCCAGGCAGGCACCCGCTGCCGCCGCGCGCGATGCCGGCCGCCAGCTCGCTGCTCACCGCCCTCTCCCCGCCGGTGCGCCGGTCCAGGCGCTGAAGAGCGACCAGCCGATCCACCCCTGGTCCCGGTTCACCCGTTCCTCCGCGCCGCGGCGCTCGCGCACCTTCACCGGAAAGGTTCGCGCGCCGAAGCTGATCTCGCGCACGCCGGCGAAGGTTGCCGAGGCGTTCACCACGTCGAACAGCGGGCGCGCGTCGTCCTCCGCGATGTCACCCGGCGAGTAGAGAAACGCGCCGAGGAGCTCCGTCCGCCCGCCCTCCGCAGTCCGGATCCGGACACCCTTGCCCTCGCACTTCATCCCGAGTATCCAGAGATCGCACCCCGCATTCCGGACCAGCCCCACGTCGTCGGTTCCCTCCGGGTTCAGATGGCGCGCCCACATCCGCTGCCCGGGCCGGCGGAGGTCGACGAGCGACGGGCAGTCGGTGGCGAAGATGTCGCCCGACCCCTCCCCCACGATCCGCACGCCGCAGCTCTCGACGACCATGGCAGAGCGCGACGAGCGGTTGATGATCTGGACGGGCGGCCCGCCGAACGAATCGATGCTCTGGAACTTCACCACGGGCGCGGAGCGGTCGTCGACCACGAACCGCCCGTTCGGCCCGCCGAGCACGCGGCCGAAGCCGAGCCCGAGCACGTGGCGCACGCTCCCGTGAACCCGCACCTCTCCATCCACGGTGTACCAGTTCGGGTCGGGTCCGCCCACGCCGCGGAGGTAGACCGTGGTCTTCCGCGCGGCGGCGGCCGCGTCGATCGCTCGCTGGATGGCCGCGGTGTCGTCCAGGTTGTCGCCGGCCACCGCTCCGAAGTCGTTGGCGCAGACCCAACGGGAGGGGTTCGTCTCCCAGGGCACGTCAGGCTCGCGCCGGATCGGGAGCGCCAGCGACCGAGGGGCCGCGTCCTCGAAGAGCCGGCCGGCGGGGTGCGAAAGGTACTCCGCCACCACCGGGCCGGGCGCGTTGCCGCCCGGCGTGGAGCTCTCGATGGCCGTGCGGAAGCCCGACGCGCGCACGTTGCGCGCGTAGAGCACGCCCCGGGACCGGATGGCCGGTCCCGACGGATCCCCGCCCGTCAGGCGCGCACCCACGATCGCCGCCACCCCGCTCCAGTGCCCCCAGTCGTTCGGCAGCTCGACCAACACGGGAAGCGGCGTGTTCTCCACGACGAGGCCCTCCACGCCCACCGCGTTGGCGTCGATGTGGAGCCCCACCCGCCGGCAGTTCCGGATGGTGACGCGCGAGAGGGTCTGGCCCCAGATCCACTGCGTCAGAATGCCGGTCTCGAACCCCTCGACGAGCACATCCTGCACGAGGTTCGGGCCGCTCTGGTCGAGGAAGCCGGCGTTGACGCCCACTCTGCCGCGGCCGACGACGCGCACGTTCCGCAGGATGCCGGAGTTCGTTGCGTAGTAGCGGATGCCATCCGTGTTAGGGTTGTCGCCCGCGTCGACGGTGAAGTTGCGCAGGTTGCGCATGAACCAGTCGGCGGAGGTAGGGCCCGTCTCGCGCGGGTGCGTCCGCAGCACGGCCGTCACGCCCTGCACGCCCGCGTCCAGACGGAGCACGACCCCGTCCCGCGTCTCACCGTAGACCCACGGCCCCACGGGATGGCTCACGACCAGACCGCGGGTGACCCGGTAGACGCCGTTCGGCAGGTACAGCACGCGGCTGGAGCCGCCGATGCCGCAACTCATGTCGAGCCCGCGCTGGAGCGCGTCCGTGTCGTCGGTCCGCCCATCCCCCTTCGCGCCGAGGTCGCGTTTGGCGTCTATGACGGCGGGATCGCGCGGGAAGGCGACTCGCGCCAGGCCCGCCGGGGCCGTGAGAGCGCGGGCGGGACGCGCCCGCTCCCAGCCTCGCGCCGGCGCCGCTACCGACAGGCACAGCAGCGCGAGTGCCGCCTCGCGTCGTGTTATCACCATCCTTGCCTCTCCTTCAGGGACGGTCAGTGCCAGAAGCACAGGCTGTGCGACTGGGCCGCTCGGAACACGTCGCCGTGCCGCGCGATCTGCGCGCAAGGAACGATGTCCTTCCCGTGAACGCCCGCCAGGTGCGCGCAATGCTCGCAGACAGGCGCGCGCGCCGCCCTTGGTCAGCATCTTCCACCATGTCGCGGACCGGCGGGAGGTCCTGGAGCTTCACGCGGCGCGGCATGCCGCGCTTCCACTTGCACCCCGCCCTGGAGGAGGTAGAACGGCCCGGCGCGCGGAACGGTTCCTGCGGCAACCCACGCCACTCCCGACCCGGGGGACCTCCGCCCGTGCCCGGTTCCTCCTCCTCGCACACTGGCTCGCAGGCCGGCGATCCCCCGCCCGCGTCGGGGAGCTCCCCGTCTGCCGTCTCGTGGCGCAGCATCGCGCTCGGGCTGCTGCTCATCCCCGCTAACTGCTTCTGGATGGCGGCTATGGAGATCCAGTGGAACTCGCTGGACTCCACCTGCGTGAGCCTGTTCTTCCACGTGGTGTTCATGCTGATCGTGCTGACCGGCCTGAACACCCTCGTGGGCCGCCGCTGGCCCCGCCTGGCCCTCACGCAGCCCGAGCTGATGACGGTCTACATCCTCCTCAGCATCGCCTCGGCCGTCATGGGCCGCGACATGCTGATGAACCTGCTGCCCACGCTGGGCCACCTCTTCTGGTTCGACGACCCGGTGAACCGCTACGAGCGCTTCTGGGAGCACGTCCCGGCGTGGATGGCGCCGCGCGACCCCGACGCCATCGAGGCCTACTACCTGGGCAACTCGACGCTCTACCTGCCCGCGCACCTTTCGGCGTGGATCGTGCCCGTGCTCTTCTGGTCGAGCTTCGTGCTGGTGTTGGTGACGATGATGCTGTGCATCAACGTGCTACTGCGCCGCCAGTGGACCGAGAACGAGCGCCTTGCCTACCCGATCGTGCAGATCCCGCTTGCCATCACGAAGGCGGGCACGTTCCGCAACCGGATGCTCTGGGCCGGGTTCGCCATTCCCGTGGTCATCCAGAGCATGAACAGCCTGAACTACTTCTATCCGAGCGTCCCGACGATCCACCTGAAGCTGCAGGACATCGGCCCCTACTTCACGCAGCCGCCATGGAGCGGCGTGGGGTGGTTCCCGGTAGGGTTCTTTCCATTCGCCATCGGTTTCGCCTTCTTCCTGCCGCTCGACCTGACCTTCGCCTGCTGGTTCTTCTATCTACTTCGCAAGGCGATCGACGTGGCCTGCGTGGCGTGGGGACTGCGCGACCCCGGCACGCCGCCGAGCATCGCGCGCATCCCTTACGTGCAGGAGCAGGGAACCGGAGCGTGGATCGGCCTCTCCATCGCGCTCGTCTGGCTCTCGCGCAACTACCTGCGCTCAGTGCTGGCACAGGCCATCCGGCCGAAGCCCGGCGGCGACGACCCGGCGGCGGGGATCAGCTACCGAGCCGCGGTGATCGGGATCGTGGTCTGTCTGGCGATCCTCGTGGGGTCCTGCGTCGCGGCGGGCATGTCTCTATGGCTGCCGTTTGTCTACTTCGGCTTCTACTTCGTGCTCGCCATTGGCATCACGAGGGTGCGCGCCGAGCTCGGCCCGCCGGCCCACGAGCTGCACTGGGTGAACCCGGAGCGCCTCATGGTGCAGGTCTTCGGCACCGAGATGCTGGGGACGCACAACCTCACGCTGCTCTCGTTCTTCTTCTGGTTCAACCGGGGCTACCGGTGCCACCCCATGCCGCACCTGCTGGAGGGGCTGAAGATCGCGCAGGAGACGCGGATGGACGCCCGGCGGCTGGTCTTCGCCATGCTCGCCGCCGCAGCGATCGGGTCCGTAGTTGCGCTCTGGGCCCTGCTGGACGTGTTCTACCGGTGCGGGGAGACCTCGCCGAAGATCATGTCCTACAGCACCGGCATAGGCCGCGAGGCGTTCGGCCGGCTGCAGGACTGGACCGACAACCCGCGGGACACGGACGAAGTGGCCCTCGGATTCACGGCCGCGGGCGCGGCCATCACGCTGGGGCTGGCGATGGTGAAAACCCGCGTGGTGTGGTGGCCGTTCCACCCCATCGGCTATGCACTGGCCAACAGCTACGCACTGGAGTACTTCTGGTCGGCGCTGCTCGTGGGTTGGTTCCTGAAGCTGATGCTGGTGCGCTATGGTGGGGTGCGCGCATACCGGGCGGCCCTGCCCTTCTTCCTCGGGCTCATCCTGGGCGACTACATGGTGGCGGCGCTCTGGTCGCTTCTGGGGTGGATCCTGGGTGTGAGCACGTACCGCACCTTCATCTTCTGAGGCCGGGCCGGGCACGCCTACCGGATGCTGAACTCCATCCGGTCGCCCACCTTCCAGCGCACGGGCGGGTCGAAGGTGAAGACCAGCCTGCCGCGCAGGTCGCGCGCCGCGGTGCCAGGCCGTGCGACGCGCCCCACCATGGCGGCCACCTCGCGCTCGCCCGGGGGGCCGGCCGGCAGGGTCACCTCGCGCACCTCGATGCCCGCCGAGCCGCCGAGGATCGCCGCTGCGGGTCGCGGACCGGTCAGGCGGTCGAGCCGCAACGTCAGCGTCGAGCGGGCAGCACCGGTCCGGTACTCCAGCCATGCCCAGAGCGCCGGGGCGAAGAGCGGCGCCTGCACGACCCTCTGACCCGCAGCAAGGGGCGGCGCCGCCCGCAGGCGCCCGGCGGGAAGGTTCGCGTCGAACCCCGTGAGCGCCTCGAGGAGCAGCCAGCTCGACGGGGCCCAGAGCGGCGCGCGCGGTCCGACGAGCGCGCGTGTGCCGAGATCGAACCCCGCCACCGGCTGCCACGGCTCGCCCACGGGGCCGACGAGTGCCGCGCAGACCGGCTCGGCGATGCGCAGCGCCGCGTCCACGCGCCCGCGCTGCGCCAGCCAGGCGGCGCGCGTCATCTCGTGGGCCACGTCCACCGCGCCCGCCGTCACGGGGCCGGCGCGCTCCTCCAGGTCGGCGAGCCGCTCCAGCGTCTCCGGCGGCGCGACGCCCTCCAACCCCAGCGACTCC
Source organism: Chthonomonadales bacterium (assembly GCA_035477595.1). Lineage (GTDB taxonomy): Bacteria > Armatimonadota > Chthonomonadetes > Chthonomonadales > CAJBBX01 > DATIKM01. The sequence continues at coordinate 36,174 of DATIKM010000192.1, read as the reverse complement.
GCCATCCAGAGCGCGGTCATCGCCGCCGGCCCAACTCTCCCCGCATCGGAGGCAAAGGCAGCGGGGGCGGCCCGCAGCCACTCCGCGCACTGCTCCCCGAACCTGCGGTCCTCCATGAGGCGGGCGATCTCGGCGCCCAGGACCACGGCGGCGCGCCATGAAGCCACGCTCTCGGGGTCCGACGCCTCGGGCGGAAGCGCCGCCTGCGACCACCGGCCGCCGCAGGTCTGCAGGGACTGCTTCACCGCCGGGTACATATCGTCGAGCAGGCGCTGGCTGCCCGTGGCGCGGAACGCCCGCAGCGTCTGCCACGCCAGCGAAGCGACGGCGGCGGGGGTCGAGCGTCCCGCGGCTTCGGAGCCAGCCGCCGGGCTGCGCCGGAGGGACGCAACCAGATCGCCGTAGGCCTGCGCCAGCTCACCGCCCGCGGTACGCGCCGACGCATGCGCCCGAAGCTCATCCGCGTCGAGGGCCGGGAACCAGGCTGCAAGGAGCGGCTGAAGGTGGGGACGGCGGTCCAGCGCTCCGAGCCGGCCCTCGCCGGCCACCGGCGCCTCGAGCATCGCGAACAACGACGGGCCCGGATCGGGCGCGCCGCGGCCGGAGTCGCGCGTCAACACGCTGTTCGTGGTGAGCACCGATGCATCGTTGACGAGCCGGTGAACCAGCCACGGCGGCAGCGTGGCGCGGTCGAGGCGGCCGTGCCACTCTGCGGTGAGCGCACGGAGCGGCGCTCGGTTCTCGAGCGCGTAGGCGGCCACCCGGACCGCGTCCGCAAAGCTGATCTCGTATAAGTGGCCGACCTCGATCTCCGGCGTGATGTACTGCCGCGGCGTGTGCCAGGCGACGGCGAACTCCACCGTCCGCTCCTCGCGCGCGCCAAGGGAGAAGGTGGCGGCGACGACACCGGCGGGATGCAGCGCGCCCTCGCGCCCGGGGCCGGCCGTGCCCTCCACCCGCCCCTCCTGTGCGAACAGCGCCCACCAGCCGGGCGTCTCGTCGAGGGCGTTCCAGCCGGCGGCCGAGATGCGCGCTTCCCGCGGCCCTGCGTCCACGAGCAGCGCGTAGCCGCCGCGCGCGTTGTAGGCGCGGCGCTGCTCCGCCGGAAAGGCAGGCGCGAGCGCGCCATCGAAGCGAAGGCCAGGGTAGGGAGCGCCGGCCGCCGGCGTCACCGTGTTCCCAGTCCGGTCGGCGAACGGAGCGCCGCGCGAGGCGCCCCCGACGCCAAGCAGGTTCTCCCACGAGACCGCCACCGCGGCCTCAACCGGCGCGCGGGCCACGTTGCGCACTGCGAAGGTCAGCAGCGCGACTGGCAGCGAGGAGTTGCGCAGGTCGCCGGGGATGAGCGGCGTGTAGGCCACGAGGCGCACCGTGACGGGCAGCCCGGGGTCCGGGAACTCGGCATCGACGAACGGCCAGCGCCCGCGGTAGCGCACGCTCGTGACCCCCGGGGCGCCAGGCCTGCCCTGAAGCGTGAGCACGCGCGCGGTGCGCACGCCCCCCGCGTGCGTCCAGATCGCCGCGAACGCGCCGGGCAGGTCGCCAGTGGGCTGATCGGGGTTGTTGTTGAAGGTGGCGCGCGAGAACGAACCGTCTGAGAGAATCTCGAAGCCGCCGGTACCGATGCCTCCGAGCGGCACTCCGGCGGGGAGGCGCCGGTTGGCGACCACGGCCGGGTCATCCGCGGGCGCGCCGCTGGCGAGCGCCGGCCAGAACGCGCCGAGCATTGCCGCCACCGCCGCGGCGACCCTCGGCAGGAGTGTTCGGCGGGGGCCGTTCACCGCACCGGGAGCGCTACCGCGGCGCGGCGCCGTCGCTCGCGGACGTCGTCGACGCCGCCGGGGCGGACGGGCGGTTCACTGTGATGCTGCGATGCGCCTTCCAGGTGCGGCCGCGCCACGTGACCGTGGCGTGCAGCATGTACTCGCCGGCCTCGGCCGACGAGGGCACCGTCACGAAGAACACCGGCCGCGTGACGCGGTCCTCCCGCTGCGCGACGAAGTCCTTGCTGGAGCGGCCCCTCACCGTCCAGCCGGCCGGGACATCGATCTCGACCTGCCCCTTCGCGTGGCCAGCGACCGCGCTGAGCACCTCTACGAAGGCCCTGAACTCCGTTGGACCGAGGACCGTGACGGTCGGCGGCTCGGCGGCGATCTGGACCCTCATCGCCTCGGTGACCTGGAAGCTGGTCGTGCTGGCGACCGTGCGGCCATCCTCCATCTCGGCGCGAACCGTGAGCTGGTAGAAGCCGGGCACGGCCGTGTCGGGGATCGGCGCAGAGTAGCGCAAGCGCAGGTTCCTGAGCCCCCGCATCGGTGGCAGGCTCACCTCCCGGACGGACTTCAGGATGTCGGCCGCGGGGCCCTCGCCCTGCCACGACACGGAGCGGAGCCGGCGCTCCTCGTCGACCTGGTTCATCAGGTCGAAATGCGCGACGAGTCTCTGCCCCGGGATGACCTTGGCGTCCTCCAGGGAGAGCCGCGGGACGATCCCGGGCGCCCCGACGCTGCGGGACTCGACGAGGGTGACGTCCAGCAGGAGGCGGGGCTCGTAGGGCTCCGTTGGCGCCACGGTCACGCCCGCGGGCAGGAAGTCCACCCGGCAGCCGAGCTGTGCGTTCAGGCGGGGCGTAACCCCGGCCACCCCCGCCGGGATGGCCATCTCGATGACCTGTCCGGCGCCCGAGGCCCTCTGCACGATCTGGATGGCCTCCGGGTTTACGACGCGGTCGTTCCAGACCGGCGCGTCCCGGTTGCTCTGGGCGTCGAGGAGGCGCACTCCGATGGGCGCCGCTTCGACCTCGCTGAGCGGTCCCACGATGACCTCGAGGTTGTCCGCCCCGCGCAGCCAGCCGTCGCCCCTGGCGTCCACGTTGAGGATCATCCAGCCGGGCAGGTCCATGTGCGCGGCGACGTAGAGGAACTCCTCATCCCAGCTCAGGTAGACGGGACCGGTGACGGGGCCCGTGCTGACCGTGTAGAGGGGGTCCCACTCGCCCTCGCCGATGACGCCATCGAGGGTCGGCCGGCGCTTGAGCCGCTGCGGGTCCATGGGGAAGCGGGGGCGCTCGCGGTAGTTCGGCGTGACCGCCACCGGCGCCGGAGCGATCGCCGCCTGGGGCGGCACGACCACCGCCGGAGCCACGGGCTCCGTCTGAGTCGGAGGGGCCGCGGGCACTGCGGGCGGGATGGTCGGAGCTGCGGGCGCGATGGTCGGGGCCGCCGGACGGGCGGGGGCGACCTGTGCGCACGCGGGCGCGGCAGCCAGGAGTGCGGCGGCGACGGCGAGTGGTATCGCGACGACGGACGCGATGAAACGCTTCCTCACGGGGGGCACCTCCTACAGCTTTCGAGAGGCGGCGCAGCGCGAGGCAGGTGCCGCGTTCCGCCGAGGTCACTCTAGCACGCCGCCCGGCGAGCGTCAAGGAACGGAGGCGCTCCCGACGCGCGAAACCGATGCTTGAGTCGGGCTTATCGCGGGCGGTCCCCGACCACACGCAGGTTCGCGGCGGCCCCTATGCCGCCGTCGCAGAGCCAATCTCCCCGCTCGGCAGCGGCGCCAGTCGCGCGGCGACGATCGCCCGGTCTGGCGGCGCGAGGTCTACCGGCGTGCCGAAGTTGGGCGCGGCGTGCGGCAGGTGCGTCGCGCCCCTCGCGAGGATGTGGAGATGGTTCGCGCTGTCGCCGTCGTATGGCTCGCCGTGGTTCCAGGGCACCCAGGAGCGCGCGTTGCAGTAGTGGCTCACGAAAGCGCGCAGGGGCCGGTCGTCGGTGTGGTTGGGGTACGCCCGGTGCAGCACGTGCGAGTGGAGGAACAGCACGTCGCCGGGCTGCATCGCGCACGGTCTCCAGGGGCCGTAGCGAGCAGCGACGGGCGTCAGCGAGTTCAGCGAGTCGTCCAGCGAGCTCGCATTCCAGGCCGCCCCCAGGTCCGCGAATGATCCGCGAGCGTGCATCAGCCCCAGGGGGAGCGGCGGCGTCTCCACCGGCGGGTAGACCGGCTCGTGGTGGCTGCCCGGAGCGACCCACAGGCACCCGTTCTGCTCGTCCGCACGGTCGAGCGCGACCCAGGCGCCCAGGAGCGTGTCCGGATAGGTGGTGATGTAGTGAGAGTCCTGGTGCCAGCCCTGCCCCCCGCGACGCGGCGGGTTGAGGAGCAGCATCGACTGAAGCGCGAGCACGTCCGGGCCCGCCAGCGCCTCCACCACGTCCAGCACGCGCGGGTGGAACAGCGCCCACTCCGCCATGGCGTGCACGCGGTGCACCATGTGGAAGCGGGTGGGGTGGAGGGCATGATCATCGAGGGTCGCCCCGGCCGGAGGCGTGTCGAGGACGGGAACGGGGAGCCGGCCGCCCGCTACATCATCGGCGTAACGCCGCATCCGCTCCACGTCCTCCGGCGCGACCAGACCGGGGACCACGAGGAAGCCGTCGCGCTGTAGTCTCACATACTGCTCGACGCGCACAGCCGCGCGGTCGCTCCGTGGCGCCGCAACAGGTCGGTAACCCATGGTCATCTCCACATCATGGTAGTCCGTCTCGCGGCCAGCTTGGACCGCACGCCTACCCCATCCCTGACTGCAAACGCACCGCGCAGATCGCGTCCGCACAACGCGTGCCACGCGCCCCGCTACAGCGCAGCCGGGCGACAGTCCCGCAAGGTTGCTGGACGCCTCACTGCTCTTACGTCGCGCTCGCGGTCTGCGACTTCCCGACGCGGGGAGCACGCCGTGCTCCAGGCGTCGGAAGGTGGCCAACCGCCCGCGCGTCGAGGCGGTCTGGCTCCGCGCAACCGGCGGCTGGAGACCGCACCCACTCCCTGCGCCCGCGACCGGGCCCGGTGCGCACCGCCACCCCCGTTGAGCGCGCTCATACGAGGAACCAGGGGCGTCCGGGGCGAACTGCGCTGCCAACAACCGACCTCACCGCTTGAGGAGGCCGCAACCCGTGCTTTGGACCGTCGTCTTCGTCGTACTGGTGTTCGCGGCGATGCAGGGCGCTGTCGGCCAGGCGCCCCCGCCCACCCCGCGCCATGAGGTCCGCGAGACCCTCCACGGCGTGGAGATCGTCGATCCGTACCGCTGGCTCGAGGACCAGTGGAGCCCCGAGACCCGCGCCTGGGTGGAGGCTCAGAACGCCCACACCGAGGGCATCCTGGAGAAGCTGCCAGGCCGGGCCGGGCTCAAGCGGCGCGTCACGCAGCTCATGCGAGTGGGCTGGATGAGCACGCCCTGGGTGCGCGGGCCCTGGCTATATTACCAGCGTATGCGCCCGGGCCAGGAGCTGCCCACCATCAACCGGCGCCGCGGCGCCACGGGTCGCGAAGAGGTGCTCATCGACTCCGAGACGCTCAGTCCCGACCGCTCCCGCACCGCCGCCCTGATGGACGTCACGACCGACGGAACGCTCATCGCCTACGGCATCCGGCAGGGCGGCGAGGATGAGGTAGAGGTGCGGCTCATGGAGCCCGCCACGCGCCGGGAGCTGCCCGACAGGCTGCCGAAGGCGCGCTACTACGGGGGCGTCTCCCTGATGCCGGACCGCTCCGCGCTGTACTACTCCATCAACACCGAGGCCGGGCCGCGCGTCTACCGGCACACGATCGGCGCCGACCCCGCGACGAGCCAGCTCGTCTTCGGCGAGGGCTACGGGCCGGAGTACACGATCGGCGTGAGCGTCTCGGAGAACGGGCGCTACCTGCTGCTCGCCGTCTACTTCGGCTCCAGCGGCGACCGCACCGAAGTCCACGTCCAGGACCTCACGGCGGGCGGGCCCATCGTGCCCATCGTGAAGGGAATGGATGCGCGCTTCGAGCCGCAGATTGCGGGCGACACGGTCTTCATGCTCACGGACTGGCACGCGCCCAAGGGCCGCATCCTCGCCGTCGACATCGCGCGACCGGCAAGGGACGCCTGGCGCGAGGTGGTTCCGGCCGGCCCGTATGCCATCCAGGGGTTCAGCCTGGCGGGCGGTGAGCTGTTCGTGGAGACGCTGAGGGACGTGGTGTCGCGGGTCACGCGTTACGGGCCGGACGGCATGCTGCGCGGTGAGGTCGAGCTGCCGGGCATCGGGTCCGTCGGCGGGTTCAGCGGCCAGTGGAGCGGACGCTACGCCTTCTACTCCTTCTCCTCCTTCACGACTCCCTTCACCGTGATGCGGTACCGCGTGCGGGACGGCCGCCAGAGCATGTGGGCCCGCATGCGCGTACCGGTGGACCCGAACCGCTTCGAGGTGAGGCAGGTGTGGGTCACGTCGAAGGACGGCACGCGCCTCCCGATGTTCTTGGTTCACGCCAGGGGCCTCGTGCCGGACGGGCAGCGGCCCACGCTGCTGACTGGCTATGGCGGGTTCAACCTGAGCCAGACCCCGGGGTTCCGCTTGGGCGCGGTTCTCTTCGCGGAGCGGGGCGGCGTGTTCGCGCTGCCGGCGCTTCGCGGCGGCGGCGAGTACGGCGAGGCGTGGCATCGCGCCGGGAAGCTCGAGAACAAGCAGAACACGTTCGACGACTTCATCGCCAGCGCGGAGTGGCTCATCGCCAACGGCTACACGAGCCCGGACAAGCTCGCCATCGCGGGAGGGAGCAACGGCGGCCTCCTCGTGGGCGCGGCGCTGACCCAGCGGCCGGAGCTCTTCCGCGCGGTCTACTGCGGAGTGCCGCTCCTCGACATGGTGCGGTATCACCTTTTCCTGGTAGCGCGGTTCTGGGTGCCGGAGTACGGGTCCTCCGAGGACCCCGAGCAGTTCCGCTGGCTCTATGCCTACTCGCCCTACCATCGCGTGCGGCAGGGGGTCGCCTACCCCGCGGTGCTCTTCGACACCGGCGACGCGGACACGCGCGTGGCGCCGCTTCACGCCAAGAAGATGGCCGCGCTCATGCAGGGGGCCACCGCGTCGCGTGACCGGCCGGTTCTGCTCAGGTACGACACGAAGGCCGGCCACTCCGGGGGCAGGCCGCTCAGCCAGGTCATCGAGGATGTGACGGCGCAGATGGCGTTCCTGCTGTGGCAGGTGGGCGCTCTCGGCAAGGTGCGCTGACACGCAGGGGCGTTGTGTGCGTGGGGTCATCCGGCGCAGGGACACGAACGATCGCAGACTGCCTGCGCCCTCGGGGCGCTCAAGAGGAGGCGAGTGATGGTGAACACGGTGGACCCCTTCGCGCTGCGGAAGCGGTACGAGCCTCTCCGCGTGGTGGACGTCTGCGACGCCTTGGACGGCATCGGCCGCTTCAGCATCGGTCTGATGGACCCGGCGGTCCGGCCGCTCTGGCCGGGCATGCGCTTCTGGGGGCCGGCGCTCACGGTGCGCTGCGTTCCCGCGAACCGACCGATGTGGCCGCTGTCCACCACAGAGGAGATCGTGGACGCGCACGGCGTGTGGTTCCGCGAGGTGGGCTCCGTGCCCTTCGAGGACCGCATCCGCCCCGGCCACGTCGTGGTGACCGACACTGGCGGCGCGGGCGAGGTGGGGTTCTGGGGGTCGTGCAACGCCCTGTTCGCGGTGGCCGCCGGAGCCGTGGGGATCGTCACGGACGGCTACTGCCGCGACACCGCGGAGCTGGCCCAGCAGCGCACCCCGATCTGCAGTCGCGCGCGGGGACGCACCATCATCCCCGGACGCATCCAGGTGGTGGAGGTCGATGCGCCTATCGGGTGCGGCGGCGCCCAGGTGCGGCCCGGAGACATCGTGGGCTGCGACGACGACGGCGTGGTCGTGGTGCCTCTAGAGGTGGCCGACGAGGTGGCGACGCATGCGCGCGCCATCCTACTTGCCGACATGCGAGCGCGGCGCGCGCTCTACGATCGGCTCGGGCGCGAGCCGGACGCCACGGTGGATGTCGAGGCGACGGAGGCCTGGTTCGCGCGCATCGACGCCGGACGGTGAGCGGTCAGCGGTGGCGGGGGCCGGCGGCGCTCGCGCCGACCGCCTGGCGCGACCGCGTAAGGCGACCTAAGAGCGATTTCCGGCAGGACCATCCACACGATGCGCCTAGTGCTTGACACCCGAGTCATGGCGCAATATAATGGGAGCTGGCAAGTTTCGGAGGCCAAAGGCTATGCCGGAGGCCACGGACTTGGAGTGCGGGCGCAGAGCGTGACGCACTCCATGAAACGAGACAGACCCCGGGCAATACTTCGCAGGCTTCCAAGGGTGGCGGTCTCGTACCCCCGAGACCAGGGCAGGTCCGTCCCGCCGGATCGCGCCGTCGCTCTTGAAGTGTAGAGCCCCCTCCTTCAAGGAGGGGGCTTCTCCTTTTGCGTGGACCTCACGGGCGCGGACCGCTCCGCGGCGAGCATGCGAGGAGCGAGCCCGTCCGGTGCGCGAGGCAGGTCCGTCAGCGCCGCCGTGCGCCCGCAGCCGCGGGGGCGGCGTGGAGCGAGCGCACTTCGCACGCGTCGAGGGAGAGGGTAACCGTCCGGCCCCCGCTCGCCGCGCGCGAGGCGACCGGCCTGCCCGTCGCGGCGTCAGTCAGCGGGCGCGCGACCGGCAGCCGGATCGTCACCCTCGCCTTGGGCGTGAGCCCGGTGTTCACCACCACGAAGTAGTCCCCGTGCAGGCCGCCAGGGGTGGCGATGTGGCGGACGACGACCTCGGGGTCCGCGCAGGCGTCCGGCAGCCGCACGCTCGGGAGCGCCGGCAGCGCCAGAAAGGCTGCGTGGAAGCGGCGCACGTACTCGGGGAACCCGCGGCTGTGGGTGTTTCCGTGCAGGTAGGCGATGTAGAAGGGGTCGCCGTTCGCCACCAGCCGGGCCTCGGCGAGCACGCTGTGCGGCCCGGTGCGCTCCACGTCGGACAGGTAGTCGCCGAGCGGCTCGGCTCGATGCTCGTTCAGGGGGAACATGCGCGCCGCTGCAAGCCCGGAGGGCCCGCGGAAGGCGTCCATGTCGCTCGGCCGCGCCACGGTGAAGGCCCGGAGGAAGGGATAGACCCAGAGGATCCCGTCCGTGTTCCGGTAGCGCTCGGGATCGGCGCGCGGCTCGCTATGCTGCCACTCGTACGTCCCCCAGGTGTCGAGCCAGCGCGTGAGCGACCTGAGGTACTCGTCGGAGGCGACCATCGCCCCGAAGTCGCGCACCTCCCAGCCCTGTGGCAGAAGCGGCCTCCAGCGCTCGGGGTCGTCGGTCACCAGGTTCCTGCCGTTGCCCCAGAGCGGGCCGGCCTCGCTGTTCCAGTTGGTCCAGAAGACCAGCGCATTGGGCCCGATGGAGGCGCGCAGGTGGTCGCGGAGCGCGATGAGGAACTCCTTGCGCTTTCCGAGCCACCACTCCAGGTAGCGGTCGAGGAGCGCCCGGTCGGCGCGCAACTGCTCCCGTGTGACGGCGGCGCCCGCGTTGGCCTCGCGGCTGAAGCGCCCGAGCGGGCCTTCGGCGAAGCTGACTGGCCAGTGGCTAACGCGCTTGCGGAACCAGGCGCCCACGAAGCGGCCCCGGTCGCGGAACCTGGTGATCGTGGCGTCCAGCAGGCGGCGCGCGTCCTCCACGCTGCGCGGGTCGGTCACGTCGAGGTGGTACAGCTCGCTCCACCAGACGTGCGTGTAGCGCGACTCATCGCGCGTGAGCGGGAGGCACCTCACCTGCCGGTTCAGCCCCATGCTGCCCGGGTACTCGTAGTAGGGCAGGAGGTAGAGGCCGTGCCGGGTGGCGGTCTCAACGATGCGCTCCCAGCGCTGCGGGTCGTCCGATGGAACGTACCAGGCGTCGTCACTGGCGTCCCACCCCTGGTTGTGGCCAAACTCGAGGAGGTCCTTGCCGAAGGTGTCGATGCCCAGGAAGCGCATGTTGCGCGCCTTGTCTTCGAAGAACCGGGCCATGTTCTCGACGCCGCGCGGGGCGCCACGCGGGCTGTCCGCGTAGCCGTCCGCCATCTCCTCGCGCGTGAAGACGTGGCGCCGCGGCAGGGGCTCCGGCGGCCGGCGGAGCTGGAGGAAGAGGCGCGTGACGTCCGGCACCCGGTAGAGCCGTATGGCGCGGACGGCTGGCCCCGCTGACGCCGGGTCATCGCCCGGGTCGAGACGCACCACGCTGACCCAGAAGCCGGTGTCGGGCGTGTCCGGCCGCACCCTCTCATCCCGTTTGCGCGCCAGGCCGTAGAACCGGTCGAAGAGGAAGAAGAGCTGGCGCCACGTGCGGTACCTTCCCGAGAGCGGCACCTGCAGCGACTCCGCGTTGCTCCCCACGTAGCCCAGCAGCGAGTCGCCGAGCGCCGCGCCGGTGTGGAAGCCCTGGAAGCTCTCGTTACCGCGGTTGACGATCTGGACGGTCCGCGCAACGTCCTCGGGGTACTCGACGGCAAGGACGAGGGCGTCGCCAGGTTGCAGGCCCTTGCCAGCTCCCAGCTTGTAGGCGAAGTAGGCCGGGCCCGTTTGGCCGGCGGCGGGCAGCACGCGGCTGGGGCTGCCCAGTATCGTCTGCACCGTGGAGGCGCCTGCCGGGTGCTCGGCGAAAGGCCGGTCACCGGGCGCCTCGGCGCAGCGCACCTCGTCGATCAGCTCGACGCGCCCGAACGGCGGCCCGATGTCCACCATCGTTCTCGCCCCTGCGCTCGTGACGGGGAACGTGAGCAGCCCCGCCACCGCGATGGCTGCGGCGCGCGCCAGGACTGCTGCGACCCTCGCCGGCCCTCGTCCAACGCGCTTCTCGCCCGACCGTCGTCCCACGCACAGCCTCCTTATGATCCCTGGGGCCCCGCCATACCTGCGGCGCACGATGCGCACGCAGGGCGCGATGCCGGCAGACTGGGGCGCGCCGCGGGAACCCGCACGGCCCCCGCTCGTCGCGCCGCCTCGCGACCCTCTGCCATTTCGCGCGGAGCCCGCCACTCACCTGCCGCGCGCGCCGGCTCAACTGGCCCGCGCGAGCTCCTCGTTCACCACGCGCACGAAGGCGCGCACCGTGTCGTCCGGTACATCGGGCCCCACGTCGGCCATCCACACACCGCCCACGAGGCAGAGGGGTGCCGCGGCTTCCGCCATGAGGGCGGCGGTGTCGCGCAGGCCTTGCTCGTCCATCCCGTATACGTCGTAGGCGCTCATGAGCAGGTCCATCGGCGTGGCGGGGAAGGTCCTGCGCGCGGCAGCGATGTCGCTGTTCCACCCCAGGTGCAGGCGCTCGAGCGGCTCGAGGGTGCGATAGGCCTCCAGGTAGCGGTCGATGACGCCGCAGTGCTGCAGGGAGAGGCGGGCGGCCGCGCGCCGGACGATGAGGTCGGCGGGGAGCACCTGCCGTGCGTAGGAGCGCGGTGAGACCATGGGCACCGAGCAGTTCCCAAGCCAGAGGTCGCGGTCCGCGGGCAGCCAGGGGTTCAGGGGGCGCATCAGGCGGTCGTACGTTTCGACGGCCGTCTCGGCGGCCAGGCGGAGCGCGTCCAGCACCTCGCGCCGGTCATCGGCGAGGCCCAAGTACGCTGCGGCACCGAACACGCTGGAGACGACGTGGAGCGGCCCGCCGTGGTCGATGGCAGCGTCCACGGCGCCCCAGCGGTCGAGCAGGACGCGCGCCTGCCGGCGGTACTCCACGGCCCACGGGTTCGTCTGCAGGTCCGGGCGCGGCAGTGCGGGCAGGCGCTCCGGGTCGGCGATAGGCAGGTGGCGATTGGCCGGCGCCTGGTCCTCGAGGAAGACGATCTCGCATCCGAAGAGCGCCGGCAGGAAGCGGCGGCCGGCGATGGCGAGATGGGGGCGAGGCGGAGGGTCCGCCTCGCCCAGGCCCGCGTCGCCGAACGTGTCCCAGAGCAGGCGAGCCGCCTCGCGGTCCTGCTCCGTGCGGTGGATCGGGTCGCGGTGGTAGCGCTCTCCGAACCGCATGCCGAAGCGCGCGTGGTGCCACGCGGGTGAGAAGGTCACGGTCGCCCGTCCCGGCGGCCCGCCCGCCATCTACGGGGTCACGCCCCGGCGCTTCAGCTCCTCGAGCATCTCGACGGTCCGCGTGGCGCCGCAGCGGCTGGCGCCGGCAGCGCGCACCTCGAGCAAGGCGTCGAGCGTGCGGACGCCGCCCGCGGCCTTCACGCGCACGTGCGGCGGTGTGTGGGCGCGCATGAGCCGGATGTCCGCGATGGTGGCGCCGCCGCCTCCGTACCCCGTGGAGGTCTTCACGAAGTCCGCGCCCACCTCGGCGCATATCTCGCAGAGCCGCACCTTCTCGGCGTCCTCGAGAAAGCAGTTCTCGAAGATCACCTTCACGATGGCGCCGCCCGCGTGGGTCGCCTCCGTCACGGCCCGGACGTCGTCGCGGACATAGGTCCAGTCGGCGCTCCTCACCTTGCCGAGGTTCACCACCATGTCGAGCTCGGTCCCGCCGTCGGCGAGAGCCGCCTGGACCTCGGCCACCTTGATGGCCGTGGTGTGGCCGCCGTGTGGAAAGCCGATGGTGGTGCTCGGTTGCACGTCGCTTCCCGCGAGCAGCGCCGCACAGCGCCGCAGGTAGTAGGGCTTGATGCAGACGCTGGCGACGTTGTAGTCGCGGGCGATCGCGCAGCCCTGCTCCAGCTCCGTGTCTGTGAGCGTCGGGCTGAGGAGCGAGTGGTCGATCATCTTCGCGATGTCGCGGTAGGTGAGCTCCATGGGCCGGTGCGCCTCCTCTAACAGGATCAGGCGACGGGCAGTGTGAGCCCGCCGAGGAACTGCCGCAGGTACGCTCCGGACTGCCGCAGCGCCCCCTGCCGGCCCTCGAGCGAGCCCTCGTACGCGCGGTCCTCGACCTCGATGCAGACCGGTCCGTCGTAACCTGCGTCGGTGAGCGCGCAGACGAACGCGCCCCACGGCACGTCGCCCAGACCCGGCAGGCGAGGCGTGTGGTACGCGAGCGGCGTCGCGAGGATGCCGGCATCGTTCAACCGGTCGCGGTCCACGCGCGCGTCCTTTGCATGCACGTGGACGATGCGCGAGGCGAACTCGCGCACGGGTCGCACGGGGTCCATTCCCTGCCACACCAGGTGGGAGGGGTCGTAGTTCAGGCCAAGATGGGCCGACGGGATGTCCTCGAAGAGCCGGCGCCACACCGCGGGCGAGTGGGCCAGGTTCTTTCCGCCGGGCCACTCGTCCGCCGTGAAGAGCATCGGGCAGTTTTCGATGCCGATTCGCACGCCGCACCGCTCGGCGTGCGCCACGATGGGCGGCCAGACCTCGCGAAGGCGGGGCCAGTTGGCGTCGACGGAGAGGGCGGGGTCGCGGCCGATGAAGGTGTTGACGACCCCGACCCCGAGCGCGGCGGCGCCATCGATCACCTTGAGAAGGTGTTCGACGCACGCGGCGCTCTCGGCAGGATCGGGGGAGAGCGGGTTCGGGTAATAGCCGAGCCCGCTGATGCCGACGCCGGTCTCGGCGCAGAGCGCGTGCACGCTCTCGACGCCGGCCGCGTCGAGAGCGCCCACGTCGACGTGCGTGACGCCGGCGTAGCGCCTCTCGGCCTTGCCCACGGGCCAGCACATGAGCTCCACGCAGTCGAAGTCCTCGCGGGCCGCGAATCGCAGGACCTCCTCGAGCCCGAGGTCAGGCAGGATGGCGCTGACGAACCCGAGTTGCATCGATGGCCTCCTCGCGGGGCGCGCTCGCGGCGCCCCGGTGGCATGATAGCGCGCGCCGCGCCTGCGCGGCAAGGAGGCGGGTGGCGTGTGAGGCCAGGTGATGGCGCGTGGGTGGTGGGCAGTGCGGTGGCGGTACCATCGGCCGGGCGATGGCCATCCGGGAGAGCCGCGCTTGAGCCGGGAGGATGCCTGCGCCAGCGCGGGGAACAGGGGCCCCGCACCACGGCGCCAGGGAGCGTAGCCATGCCAGGGTTCCCGCCGTCCGACGCCGCGCGCGTCGCAATAGTCACCGGATCGCACCCGTTCGACGTCCCGGCCTTGCACGCCCTCTTCCGCGCGATGCCGGGCATAGATGCTTACGTGCAGCACATGGAGGACTGGGCGGCGGACTGGGGACAGGTGCGCCGCGCCTACGACGCCACCGTCTTCTACAACTTCCACCAACAGAACCCGAGCGGCGATGAGCCGTGGCCCGGCGCCGCCGTTCGGGCCGCCATCGAGGACCTGGGCGCCACGCCGAAGGGCATCGTCGTCTGGCACCACGCGCTGCTCGCCTTCCCACGCTGGACCACGTGGGCCGGTCTGGTGGGCATGCCGGAACGCGGGTCCGGATACCACCCCGGGGAGACGCTCGAGGTCCGAATCGCCGCGCCGGACCACCCGATCCTGCGCGGTGTCGCGCCCTTCAGCATCGTGGACGAGAGCTACATCGCGGGCGACCCCGAGCCTGGCTGCGAGGCGCTCCTGACGACGGAGCACCCGAAGAGCATGCGGACCCTCGCCTGGACCCGCCAGCACGGCGCCTCCCGCGTGGTCTGCATGCAGCTCGGGCACGACGCGGTGGCGTGGGGGAACCCCGGCTTCCGCGAGACGATGCTGCGGTCTATCCTCTGGTCGGCCGGCCGGCTGTAGCGCGCCCGCGGAGCCGCGGGCTGGGCGCGCCTGCCCGGCAGAGATGTGGGCGCATCGGAGCGCACGCGAGGAAGTGATTCCGGGCCGCGCGTCGAAACGTTTCCGCCGGACGCGCGGGCCGGCGACGGCCGGCCCGCCGCGGCGCAGCCGGGGCACAGCGCCGCGGCAGCCGCGCCCGAGGAGGATGGCGCCGATGACGCTCCAGCCCGAGCCGACAGCCGGCGATACGTCGTGGTTCGTCCGCGATCGCTTCGGCCTCTTCATTCACTGGGGTCTCTATGCGCTGCCAGCCCGCCACGAGTGGGTGAAGCAGCATGAGCGGATCCCTGACGACGCCTACGACGTCTACTTCCGGCACTTCGACCCGGACCTCTACGACCCGGCAGCCTGGGCCAAGGCCGCCGCGACCGCCGGCATGAAGTACTTCGTGGTGACCACCAAGCACCACGAGGGCTTCTGCCTGTGGGACACCGACCTGACGGACTACAAGGCGCCGAAGACGCCCGCGGGGCGCGACCTCCTGCGACCGATGGTGGAAGCGTTCCGCGAGCAGGACCTGCGCGTGGGCTTCTACCACTCGCTCATCGACTGGCATCACCCGCACTTCGTGGTCGACGACCTCCACTCGATGCGCAACCACCCCGACCGGGCAACGATGAACCAGACGCGTGACCAGCCCCAGTACGCTGCCTATCTGCACGGACAGGTCCGTGAGCTGCTCACCCGGTTCGGCCGCATCGACGTGCTGTGGTGCGACTTCAGCTACCCGAACCCCGAGCCCGGCCGCGGCAAGGGGCGGGACGAGTGGCAGAGCGAGAAGCTCTATGCCATGATCCGCGATCTCCAGCCCCACGTGGTACTCAATGACCGCCTCGACCTGCCGGCGGGCTGGGACATCAAGACGCCGGAGCAGTTCCAGCCGCGCGGATGGGTGATGGTGGACGGGAAGCCGGTGGTCTGGGAGGCCTGCCAGACATTCTCCGGCTCGTGGGGATACCACCGCGACGAAGCGAGCTGGAAGAGCGTGGAGCAGCTCGTGCAGATGCTCATCGACACGGTGAGCAAGGGCGGCAACCTGCTCCTGAACGTGGGCCCCACGGGCCGTGGCGAGTTCGACCAGCGCGCGCTGGACCGGCTTAGCGGCATGGGTGAGTGGATGAAGCGGCACAGCCGCTCGATCTACGGCTGCACCCAGGCGCCGCAGGAGTTCGTGGCGCCGCGCGACTGTCGCCTCACCTACAGCCCGGAGAAGAACCGCCTCTACGTGCACGTGTTCGCGTGGCCTTTCGTGCAGCTCCACATGGAGGGCATACGGGGCAGGGTCGCGTACGCGCAACTGCTGAACGACGCCTCTGAGGTGCGGATGACCGACCTGCCGTCGCACCAGGCCAGCATGGAGGGTAAGCCGGCCGACATCGTGACCTTTACGCTGCCGGTGCAGAAGCCGCCCGTGACGGTGCCCGTCATAGAGCTGTTCCTCAAGTAAGGCTTGCCAACGGACGCGGGGGCGCGCGGCTCCGATAGTCGGCGCGCCCCCGCGCGCCGACTCGAGGGGCGCGATGGCCAGCGACGCGACACGGCTACGCGTGATCGGCCGCGGCGGGCCTGCTGGGCGCCTCCGCTCAAGACACCGGGAATGAGGGCTCCGACAGCGCCCTGGGGCTCCGTGCGAGCGGGATGCGCATGTCCCACAGCCATAACATCTTCGCCCGGCACTCGGCGGGGAGGCGCGGTGCGGCGCTGCTGAGGTACAAAGGGACCGTGGAGTTCGGCTGATACACGGACGAGGTGCGCGTTATTGCGCACCACGCGCCGCGCGTGCAGACGACCAAGGGGCAGACTGGCGCTCTCTTGCACGGGGGAGGCGACACCGTGCTGGCCGACAGCTTCGTGCGGTGCATCCGGGGCGAGCGGCCGTCCGTCTCACCGATAGAAGCCGGGCTCCTGAGTGTGCTCCTCTGCCTGAAGGCGAAGGGGTCGGCGCGGACGGGGTCCGCATGCCCGGCGACTATGGCGCGGCCGACGGATGGGTAGCCGCGCTGCGCTGCGGGGCGGCCTGACGCAGCAGTGAGGAATAGGAATGCAGCCGCAGGAAGTGGGGGCCACGGAGTGGCTCGCGACGCTTACCGTTTGGCAGGTGGTGCTGGCAGCGGCCGTGCTGACGGCCCTGCGCCTGGCTCTCCTGCCCGTGAAGCATGGCGCCGCGCGCCTCGTCTCGGAGATGGCCGAGGCGCTGCTGTTCGCGGGGGTGCTGATCCTGCTGCTCGTGCGTCCCTTTGTGGCGCAGGCATTCTACGTGCCCTCTCCGTCGATGGAGCCCGCGCTGCTCGGGTCTGACGGCAGCCAGCTCGGCGGGCGACGGGCCAACGATCACTTCTTCGCCGAGAAGCTTAGCTTCCGCGTACGGCCACCCGCGCCCGGCGACATCGTGGTGTTCCGGCCGACGGATGCGCAGAACGAAGGCCCGATACAGCACGTGGTGAAGCGCGTGGTGGCGGTCGGCCCGAGCGTAGTGGAGCTCAAGCGCGACGAGGCCGGGCAAGTGCGGCTCTTCCGCGATAGCCGTCCGGTGGACGAGCCCTACCTGCGTGAGCCCATGTGGGACCTTCGCGCCAGCGGAGACTGGGCCCCCTATGCCACGGACGGTCCCCTACACCTGCGGGCGGGCGAGCTGTTCGTGCTGGGTGACAACCGCAACAACAGCCGCGACAGCCGGTTCTGGGGCCCGCTGCCCAAGAGCAACGTGGTCGGGCGGGCCGCCTGCATCTTCTGGCCTCTCGGCCGCCTTGGGCTCGTGCGCTGAGCGCATCGCCTCCCCGATGAGCCGTCGTCGCGTTCCGCTGGCCCGGCGTGTGCTACGCGCTGCGCTGCTGGTCTATGCGTTCCTCCTGGCGGCGATCTACGTCGCCGGCCTGGCCGGCCCGGACCGCTGGGCGGTGGGCGCGGTGGCGCTCTACCTCCCTCAGTGGCTCTGGGCCGTGCCCGCCATCCCGCTGACGGTCTGGTGCTGGCGCTCGGCTCGGCGCTGGCTGTGGGCTCCCGCCCTCTGCGTGCTGTGGGTCGCAGTCCCGGTCATGGGCCTGCGCTGGTCGCCCGCGCGGCCGGCCCCGGAGGGCGCCCTGCGCCTCCGCGTGATGACGATGAACGTGAAGGCCGGCTTCGGAGGCGATTCCGCGCTCGTGCTGGCGGAGGTCAGGAAGCACGGTCCCGACCTTCTGCTGCTGCAGGACATCCGCGGGGGGTTCCGCAGGCGCATCGTGGACGGGCTGCCCGAGGCGTGGAGCGTGGCTCACGATGGGCAGTACCTGGTGGCGTCGCGGTGGCCCGTGCGCCTGGTGTCGCGTGACGCCGGGTCAGGCCGCGTGCGGAGCCACGTGCGGTGCGTGGTGAGCGTGGATGGGCGCGAGATCTCGGTAACCTCGGCGCACCTCGCGTCGCCGCGTTGGGGCTTGCTCTCGGTGCCGCGCGACCGGGAGGAGGGGCTTGAGAAGGTGCGGGCCGGCGTGGAGCTGCGGTTCCGTCAGGCCGGCGCACTGGCGGAATACGCGGCCGCCGAGCGGGCGCCCGTGATCGTGGGCGGCGACCTGAACGCGCCACCGAGATCGCTGGTGTGCCGCCGCCTGAAGCGCGCGGGCCTGCGGGATGCCTTCGCGGAGGGCGGCCGCGGGTACGGCTTCACATATGGGCACACGCTGCTTCTGCGCCACTCGTTCCTGCGGATCGACCACCTCTACGTGAGCGAGGAGTGGCGCGTGCTCCGCTCCTGGACAGGCGGCGCGGCCGCCTCGCCACACCGCGCAGTTATTGCCGACCTCGCGCTGGTGGGGCCGGGGTAGAGCGCGGCCCCCACCCGCAGGGAGGGCGAGCGTGGAGCGCGGCCCTCCCCCCAACTCCCTCCCGCAGGAGGGCGAGCGGTAAGCCAGGTTCCCCCACCCCCGTTTGGGGGCGGGGGTCAGGGGGCGGGGGCTTGTCGGCGTGCGCAGGGCTTCTGGCGACGGGTGATAGTTGGTGCGCGGCCCTCCCGCCGCGGTCAGCCAAGCGTGGAGTGCGGCCCTCCCCCCAACCTGCTCCCGCAGGAGTGGGAGCTCGGTGTCCAACCTGCTCCCGCAGGAGGGGGAGCGGACGGGTGCGGCGCTCTCCCGCGGGATCGAGAGGGCCGCGCCGTGCGCCGTGAGAGCCATCGCCCTGATCGCGCCACGCACTCGCGACTGCAGGAACGCATCCCCGGCGCTCGGAGCGCGTCCACCACGACACCCGCGATCGGCCCGCTCGTCCCGCCCGAGCCGCTGCAGGCCGCCGGACGCGTTCGCTGCAGGCTGCCGGCAGTCGTGGCGGCATGGCGGCATAGCTGCAGTAGTGGCGGCATGGCGCCATGGCCCGGCGCACCACCTGTCACACACACCCTCGCGCCGCCGCCTTGCCCGTTCCTGCGGCCCGAGGGTATCATGGCGTCTACCTGTCCCCTGCGAGGAGCGCCATGCGCACGATCGATGTGGTGCGCGACGGCCGGGCCGCCGCGGAGGCCGCCCTGCGCCGGCCGAGCCCCCACGAGAACGCCGAGGTCGAGCAGGTTGCGCGCGGCATCTTGGAAGACGTGCGCGCGCGCGGCGAGGCTGCCCTCCTCGAGCTGGGGCGCCGCTTCGACTCCCCCGTCCTCGATCGCATCGAGGTGAGCTCCGAGGAGTGGGACGCCGCCTCCGACTCCGTCGAGCCACCGCTTCGCGAAGCGGTGGCCGTGGCTGCCGAGCGCATCCGTGCGTTCCACGAGGCCCAGCGGCGCACGAGCTGGCAGATGGAGAGCGGCGGCGTCCTGGCCGGCCAGCTCCTCCGGCCCCTCGACCGCGTGGGCCTCTACGTGCCGGGCGGCACCGCCGTCTACCCCAGCAGCGTGCTGATGTGCGCCCTGCCGGCGCGAGTCGCCGGGGTGCCGGAGATCATCATGTGCACGCCCTGCCGGCGGGATGGCACGGTGCACCCCCTCGTGCTGCACGCCGCCCGGGTGGCCGGCGTGCAACGCGCGTTCCGCGTGGGCGGCGCCCAGGCCATCGCCGCCATGGCCTACGGCGCGGGGCCGGTACCCGCGGTTGACAAGATCGCCGGGCCCGGCAACGTGTGGGT
This sequence comes from Chthonomonadales bacterium, assembly GCA_035477595.1. GTDB lineage: Bacteria > Armatimonadota > Chthonomonadetes > Chthonomonadales > CAJBBX01 > DATIKM01. The sequence continues at coordinate 16,627 of DATIKM010000192.1, read as the reverse complement.
GAACGCCGCCAAGCGCCTGGTGTACGGCGTGGTGGGTATCGACATGCTCGCCGGCCCCAGCGAAGTCTGCGTGCTGGCGGACGAGGGTGCGCGCGCCGACTTCGCCGCCGCCGACATGCTCGTGCAGGCGGAGCACGATGTCGAGTCGGCGGCGTACCTCGTCACCTGGTCGCGGGACCTTGCGGAGCGGGTGGCCGCAGAGGTCGAGCGACAGGTAGCCGGCCTCCCGCGCGAGGGCGTGCTGCGCGAGGCCCTCGCGCGACGCGGCGCCATCGTCGTGGCTCGCGATGCGGACGAGGCCATCGACCTCGTGAACGTGTGCGCGCCGGAGCACCTTGCCCTCATGGTGCGCGAGCCCTTCTCCGCCCTCGGGCGCATCCGCAACGCCGGCGCCGTGCTCCTCGGCGACTACGCCCCGCAGACGCTGGGCGACTACGCCGCGGGTCCCAGCCACACACTCCCCACGAGCGGCACCGCGCGCTTCGCCTCGCCGCTCCACGTGGACACCTTCATCAAGAAGTCGTCGTTCCTCTATGCCACGCGACAGGGGCTCGCCGGCCTTGAGGCCACGCTCGTGGCACTCGCCGAGACCGAGGGGTTCGACGCGCACGCCGCCGCGGTCCGCCGCAGGCTGCGCGACTGAGCCAGCTACCCAACGGGAGGTCACCATGAACCAGAGCACCGCGCCGCGCCGCGCCACCCTCCAGCGCCGCACGAGCGAGACCGACATTTCCGTGGAAGTCAACCTGGATGGCACCGGCGAGAGCGCCATCGAGACGGGCGTCGGCTTCTTCGACCACATGCTGACCCACGTTGCGCGCCACGGGCCCCTGGACCTCAAGGTGCGTGCCAAGGGCGACCTGCACATCGACGACCACCACACAGTGGAGGACGTGGGCATCGTTCTTGGGCAGGCTGTCGGCCAGGCGCTCGGGGACCGCGCCGGCATCGAGCGGTACGGGCAGGCGATCGTCCCGATGGACGAGGCCCTCGTGCTATGCGCGGTCGATGTGAGCGGCCGCGGCATGTCGGTCTGCCAGCTCGAGGTGGGCGCGGAGCGGGTCGGGGAGTTCGCCACCGAAATGGCGCCGGAGTTTCTGCGCGCCTTCGCGCACAACGCGGGGTTAACGGTGCACGTCCGTCAACTCGATGGGTCGAACGCGCACCACGTGCTGGAGGCCGCGTTCAAGGCGCTGGGGCGCGCTCTGGGGATGGCGATGGCGAAGTCGGACTGGGTGCACGGGGTGCCATCGACCAAGGGTGTGCTGTAACCGTGCTGGGTGACCGCGCCGAGCAGCGCGCGGCCATTGTGCGGCAGCGCGCGCCGGCGCGCGCCTCACGCGCCGCGACGGTGAGCAGCGGCATGGCGCTCGCCGCCGCCCTCGCGCTCGTGTGCCTGCTGCAGTGGTCGCTCGACGCCATACCGCTGGGCGCTGGCCCGCAGGCTCGCGCCTTCGTCAGTCCGCCCACGAGCCGCGCCGCAAGCGTGGAGGTCCTGCGCCCAACCGTCCGCCTCAGACCCTCGCCCTAGGCCGGGCGGCGCGAGGCGCTCGTGGCCCCGGGCAACGCGCACGTCCACCAGGAGCCCTCCCCATGCGCCTGCTCCTTCGCACTGAGCCGGAGGCCGGCCTGCTGGCCGCATTGGGCGGGAGCCCTGCAGCGCCGTGAGCACGGAGGCGACCGTCGAGGCGCGCGCGCCCGTCCTTGCGCGATGGGCGCTCGCGGCCCTCGCCATTCCCTGCGCGGCCGGCGCCACGGCGCTCGGGCTGGCCCTCTCCGTTCGCGGCCTTCTCGGCGCCGCTGCGCTCTGCCTCCCCGTGCTACTCGCCATCTCCGCGTGGCGGTCGCGCTGGTCGGCAGGCGGGGACGCCCTGCGCGTCCGCGGGCTGGCCTGCGAGCGCGTCCACCCGTGGGAAGCGGTGGTGCGGGTGGACCGCGTGCGGGGCGGCGTCGTGGTCGCGGTTCGCGGCGCATCGCATCGCATGGTCTGGCTGGCGACTGCGGACCGCGAGCGGCTGCTGCGCGCGGTGGTGACGCGGGCCGGTCTGCCGCGGGTGCGTGCCGAGCTGCTCCCGGTCGGGGTGCTGGCGCGCTGGGCCAGGCCTGCCGGTGCGACGAGGGCGCCCCGGGCGCGGTAGAATAGGTTGGCCGCCGGGATGCGGGTCGCCTGGCGGCGAGGTACGCCTCTCGTGATCGCTGTGGTGGACTACGGCGCCGGCAACCTGGGCAGCGTGCACAAGGCGCTCCGCTACATCGGCGCGTCCGTGGAAGTGACGCGGGCACCAGACGCCGTTCGGCGCGCGGACGCGCTCGTGCTGCCGGGCGTGGGCGCCTTCCGCCACTGCATGGCCGGGCTGGCCGAGGCGGGTCTCACGGGAGCGGTGCGCGCGTTCGTCGAGAGCGGCCGTCCGTTCCTGGGTATATGCGTGGGCCTGCAGATGCTCTTTTCGGAGAGCGAGGAGCGCGGCTGGGAGCCGGGCCTCGGCGTGTTGCCCGGGCGTGTCGTGCGGCTCCGGTTCGACGGGTCGGAGGGCGAGGGGCTCAAGGTTCCCCATGTTGGGTGGAACGCGCTCCGGTTCCCGCGTGAGGGAGCGCTCTTCCGCGACGTGCCGGATGGAGCGCGCGCCTACTTCGTCCACTCCTACCACCCCGAGCCAGACGACCCGGGGCTCACGACCGCCCTGACCGACCACGGCTACCCGTTCTGCTGCGCCGTGGAGCGCGGCAACATCCACGCCACCCAGTTCCATCCCGAGAAGAGCGGCGCAGTGGGACTGCGCATTCTGCGAAACTTCGCAGGCCTGGTCGCGTAGACCTTTCGGATTGCGGAACCAGGACGCCGAGAACCGTAACTCCCGGCGCCAGGAGAGGCGAGAGCAACGTTGGAGATCATCCCGGCAGTTGACCTGAAGGATGGGCGGGCCGTCCGCCTCACACAGGGACGGTTCGAGGAGTCCATCGTCTACTCGTCCGACCCGGTGGGCTGCGCTCTGCGCTGGCGCGACGAGGGCGCCGCCCGGCTGCACGTGGTAGACCTAGATGGCGCCCGCACCGGCGCTCCGTCGGAGGAGCACGTAGCGCTTGCCGGCGAGATCGCGCGGCGCACGGGTCTGCCGGTGCAGTTTGGCGGCGGCGTGCGCTCCGCGCGGACGGTGGAGCGGGTCCTCGCTGCGGGCATCGATCGGGTGGTGCTGGGAACTACGGCGGCGATGGATGCGGAGAGCACGTTGGCGATCCTCGAACGCTTCGCCGGGAGCGTCGTGGTGGGCATCGACGCCAAGGATGGCATGGTGGCGGTGCGGGGCTGGCAGGAGCGGCTGGACCTTCCGGCAGTGGACTTCGCCCGCAGCATGGCGGCTGCGGGGGCGCCCCGGATCGTCTTCACGGACATCGGACGAGACGGGATGCTGCGCGGGGTGAACCTAGAGGCGCTCCGCGAGGTGCTGGCGGCGGTGGATGTGCCGGTCATTGCCTCCGGGGGTGTCTCGACGATCGAGGACGTGCGCGCGCTGCGGTCGCTCGACGAGCCGCGCCTCGAGGGCGCGATCGTCGGCAAGGCTCTTTACGCCGGCGCGCTCTCGCTGCGCGACCTCCTCGCGGCAGCGAAGGAATGAACCATGCCGAGCCCTTGGGTCATGCTCATCGCGTTCGTCGTGCTGATGATCTTCGGCATCGGCTTCCTCGCCGTATGGACCGAGCACCTGCAGAAGATGGCACAGATGCGGGCCACGGGCGGTAGCAGGGAGAGCTCCGAGCTGGGACGCCAGATAGCCGACCTGCGCGAGGAGCTGTCGAGACTCCGCGAGACGGCCACCCAGTACGACCTGAGCTTCGACCAGACGCTCCAGCGTCTGGAGCAGCGTATCGCCGCCATCGAGCGCCATCCTGCTGCCATGGTCGGGCAGGATGTCGACACGGTGCAGGTGCGGCAAAGGGATGCAAGCTGATGCCCGACATCATGGCGCTTTCGATCCCCCTCGTCGCGCTCTGCATACCGATCGTGGCGATCGTCGCGGCGCACCGGCGCAAGGTGCTCGAGTTGCAGCTCCTGCTGCGCGGGCAGGCGGACGAGAAGGTGATGGATGAGCTCAGGTCGCTACGCCGCGACCTCGAGGGTCTGCGCGACACGAGCACGCGGTACGACGTCAGCTTTGACCAGGCGCTCCAGCGGGTCGAGAGCCGGGTCGCCGCACTGGAGCGGCGCCCGGCGTCGGCGGCGCCGGCCGAACCGGCCCCGCTACGAGGGTCGCTGGGGGAGCCGTGATGGGCTCTGTGGAAGGGGCGCCTCCATGAACAGCGGGGATCTTGGGCCGGCAATCATCGCGCTCGCGATGCTGCTGATACCGATCGTGGCGATCGTCGCGGCGCACCGGCGCAAGGTGCTGGAACTGCAACTGCAGCTCCGCAGTCAGGCCGACAGCCTGATTGCGGGCGAGATCCGGTCGCTGCGCGAGCAGCTCGAGGGACTGCGCGACACGACCACGCGGTACGACGTCAGCTTCGACACCGCCCTGCAGCGGATGGAGACCCGCATGGCGCGCCTTGAGCAGCGCGTCGAGAGCAGCGAGGCAGCCGCATACCGGTCGGTCGGCGCCTGATCCCCTGGGAGCGATTGCGTGAACGTGTATGCCCTCCTCGGGCTGATGATCCCGCTGGTCGCGGTGCTGCTCCTCTTCGGCATCCCGATCATAGCCATCTGGACCGACCACCGGCGCAAGGTGCTCGATATGAAGCTCCGGAGCCGGCAGCAGGCGGACCAGGCCCTCCTCCAGCGTATTGACGAGGTCCAGCGCCAGCTCATAGAGCTGCGCGAGACGGCCACGCAGTACGACGTGAGCTTCGACACCTCCCTGCAGCGGATCGAGGCCCGCCTGAACGGGATCGAGCGGCGCGTGGAGGTGGTCGAGCAGTCCGGGCAGCGCACGACGCACTGAGCGTCGGTCTCGTGCTGGTTGCACGTGCGCCAGACCGGCGGAGCGCCACTCCGCACACCACCGCCAACCCCTCCGCCGATGGGTTCGCCGGGAAGCAGGCGGGCATACGGCCCGGCCGCCTCATCGCGCCAGCTACGGAATAAGGCGAAGGATCGCCTCGGCTGCTCGCGCGGCGCCGCCTTCCGGAACGAGGTCGCGAGCACGCTGTCGCAGGGCTTCCGCCTCGGGTCCGAGCAGCCGCGCCACCGCGGTACGCACCGCGTCCGGCTCGGTCGACGGCAGGCGGAGGCCTGCGCCAGCCCCCTCGATCCAGCGCGCGCGCTGGTCCTGATCGTCCACCTGGCGCGCGAACGGCACGAAGGCAGAGGGCACGCCGTGGTGCAGCAGCTCCATCGCGGAGTTGTAGCCGCAGGCGCTCACCGCCGCGTCGTAGGCGGCCAGCATCTCGGCCATCGGGTAGTGCTCGACGGTCGTGACGCCTGGCCGGCGCGCGAAGCGCCGGCGCTGCAGGGGCGCGCAGGCCACCGCGAGGTGCGGCCCGTTCCCGGCGAGGGCATCGACGGTCGCTGTGAGGGAGCGATCGAGGTCGGGATCGCCCCCGCCGCCGAAGGTGATGTAGACCAGTGGTCCCTCCGGGGGCACGCCGAGCGCTTCGCGGGCCTCTGCGCGTGGCAGCGCCTCGCCGCGCTCCCGGATGAGGATGGGGCCGGCCCACACCTGCTGCAACCCGTCCGGCACGGGCGCCTCCACCTCGCCCTCGGCGTGGGGGACTACGGCGAGATCGTAGAACCGCAGCGCATCGTGCAGCGCGGCCGAGCGCGCCGCCTCCGGTCGCTGCACCCGGTAGACAAACACCTTCCGCGAGTCCCAGCGCAGGACCGGCAGGAGCTCCTGGAGGGCGCCGGTCGGAAAGGTGTCGACGACCAGCACGTGAGGATGGAACGAGGCGAGCAGGTTGACGGTGACTGTCTGCAGCATGCGGGCATACGTCGACGGCCGCAGGCGCGCGGGGCCGCGCAGGCTGCGCGAGGGCGCCTTGAAGGCGGCGAACCCCTCGCGGTAGAGGACGCTCTCGGCCTCGGAGGAGGTCAGGAAGACGAGCTCGGCGTCCGGAGCCCGAGCCCGAACCTGCCGCGCGATCGCGAGGAGCCGCGTCGCGTGACCGAGCCCGAGCCCGTTAACGGCGTAGAAGAGGATGCGCGGATATCGCATCGGGCCGGCCGCTCGCCGGGCCGCCTACGACTGGTCGCCGCCGAAGTCGAAGCCGCCGCTCTGGCCGGCTTCCCCGGCGCCCCCGCTGGCCTCTTCGAGGAAGTCAGCCCCGCCGGCCTGCACGTCGCGGTCCGACCCGCCAAAGTCCTCGGCGCCTGCCGAGGTTGCGCTCCTGCTGTAGTAGTCGTGGTACGTATCGTGGTCGCTGTGGAAGACGTACGGGCGGTCCCAGCCCCCTCCCCAGCCCCAGCCGACCGGTTGGTGCCAGCGCCAGAACATGCTGTCGATCATGCTGAGCAGCAGGAAGTCGCTCAGCAGCGACCGGTTGTCGTACCCGCGGCGGTAGTAGTCGCGGTAGGGGTCGTAGTCCTCATCGGCATACCACGGCACGCGCCTCCCGCCGCGGTCGAGCGTGCGGATGCGCGGCGCCTCGCCGCTCCGCACGGCGTCCAGGTCATCGGCACATGCGAGCACCTTGCGCTGCTCGCCCTCGAGGGTCACCGTGACGGGCGTCAGCTCCTCGAATCGGGAGGGTCTGGAGCAGAAGAAGCAGGCTCCGCGCTCGTTCTCGGGGATCGCGTCCCAGTCCGTGCCGCGGTCGGTGGGCGCCGCGCCGGCGTAGACCGGCGGCGTGGCGGTCCCGCTCGCCGCGGCGTCGGTCGGGTCGCCGCTCTGCGCGCGCTCGACAGCCGCGCGTCCCCGGTTCACCTCCGCGAGCGCTACATCGAGCAGGCCCTGTGCGCGGTCGAGGTCCAGCTCGTTGCGCGGCTTCGCGAGCAGGCGCGCCGCCTCGTCCAGCCTGGTACCCGCGGAGACGCGCAGCTCGCGCACGCTCGCGGCCACACCGGGCGCGAGGGTCGGGAGCACGTTGTCCAAGTAGTTCATCCCGCCGATCACGTCGCCGCGCAGTCGCTCGAGCGGCTCGCGGCGGGCTGCCATGCGCTTCGCGGCGGCGCCGCGCCGGGCCACGGTTGCCACGATGACGATCGCCGCGACCGCCACGCCGGCGACCAGCAAGATGCGCGGCCAGGGCGAGGGCGTCGGGGCGGGCAGGCCGCCGGCCGCCGGTCCGGTTCGCGCCTCTGCCCGCGCGGGCCGGGCCATCACCAGGCCCCGCGCGAGCGCCTCGAGTCCGCCCGTCAGGTCGCCCGCGCTCATCCTCTGGGCGCCCTGCCGCGCCATGTCCTCGAGCTGCGCCCTGCTCATCGACCCGCTGGAGATGGCAACCGCGGACCGGCTCGCCACGATCACGTAGCCCTCGCCGCGGTTGATGTACTCGCGCAGGAACTCGCGCACGCGGTCGGCATCGCGCATGAGAGCGCGCGAGTCGGCGCGCGAGTTGAGGACCACGAACTTCACCACGGTGGGCCGCAGCTCGCGCGCGACGGCGGCCAGGCGCGCCGCGTCGACGGGGGCGCCCCTCGCGACGTAGACATCGCCCTCCATGAGCGCGCGTGTGATGTCGTCGCCGCCGGAGCGAGCGGCCGGTCGGGACGCCGGGGCAGGTGGTGGCGCGGTCTGCGCCCCCGCACCGGCCCTACGCTCGAGCCGCTCGATGGTCTCGCGGACCTTGCCGGGCTCCGAGGCGAAGCTCAGCGCCGGATCGATCGCCGCAGCCTTGCGGACGGCCGCGAGCGCGTCCGCGTGCCGCTCGAGCCTGTTGTATGCGAAGTTGAGCTGCCACCACGCCCGGGCGTCGTTCGGCTGTTCGCGGACCGCCTGCTCCAGCTTCTGCGCGGCCTCGGCGTAGCGGCCGGCCCTGTAGAGCTCCCGTCCCTCGCTGAGCGAGTCGGCGAGCGCCGCGGAGCATAGCCCGATGAGCGCGGCGATGGACAAGCAGCGGGCTGCCATGCGCATCATGGTCCCTCCAGTGGAGCGCGAGCGAGCGGCCTCGTGACCGACGCGGGTGCGCTCCGTCCTGCCGACGAGTCCCGATGCGGACGGGTTTCGCAGTCGCGCCCGTCCCAGCATACAGCCCGGTGCTGCGGAAGTCCAGCGGAGGCATGGCAGTGGCATGGCAGTGGCATGGCAGTGGCATGGCGGTGGCATGGCAGTGGCGGGAAGGCTGGTGGTACAGATTGGCCCCGGGGTAGCGGGGCGGGTCCGGGACCAGCGCCGCGCCCTCAACCGCGCGCCACGCCATCCCCCCGCCGCCCCTCAGGCGCGCAGCAGGCGGATGCGGGCGCGCACCGCGTCGCGCGTCACCGCCTTGATGGCCCTCGGCGCGCGGGCGTAGTCCACCCAGTCGTTCTCTTCGTGGCCGATGCGGCCCGCCGCGTCGCGCAACGCCGCGATGGCGAGCGTGCGAACCTCTGCGTCCACGTTGACCTTCGCCACGCCCGCCCCGACCGCCGCTCGCACCTGCTCCTCGCCCACGCCGGAGCCCCCGTGCAGCGCCACCGGCACGCCGGTCGCCTCGACGATGGCCCGGATTCGCGGCAGGTCGAGCCGCGCGAAGGGCAGCTTGCATCCGTGGATCGAACCCACGGCGGGCGCCAGGATGTCCACCCCCGTCGCGCGCACGAACTCCGCCGCCTGCTCCGGGGTGGTCAGCAGCTTGCGGACCGCGTCCTGGGCCTCCTCCTCCGAGGCGTACTCCGCGATGTTGCCGATGATGCCCAGCTCGGCCTCCACCGCGGCGCCGTACGGGCGCGCCCGGCGCACCACGTCGCGCGTCCGCTCGACGTTCTCCTCGTAGGGCAGCCGCGAGCCGTCGAACATCACGCTCTGGAAGCCGGCCTCCAGCGCGCCGTCGATCAGCTCGTCGTCCGTCGCGTGGTCAAGGTGCACCGCGATGGGGACCGGGCTCCTCCGCGCCAGCTCGCGGATGGCCGCGCACAGCGCCGGGAAGCCGAAGGTCTCCAGCACTTCCGACCAGAGCTGCACGATTACGGGCGCGCTCTCGGCCTCGGCGGCCTCTAGCACGGCCTCGATCTGCTCCAGGTTGTAGGGCTCAAAGGCCCCGACGGCGCGCCCGGCGGCGCGCTCCGCGCGGAGCATGGCGGCGGTGTCGACCAGTGGCACGAAGCGTTCCTCGCGGTGATGGGCTGGAGCGGCCGGGGCGCGGCGCCCGTGCGAGTGTACCTCGCCGCCTCCTGGCACGCCGGGCAGCCGCAAGGAACGGGGCGGGGCCGGGTCGAAACAGAGGCGGCCGCCGCGCGCTACCCGCAATGCGGCGCGCAAGGAGGAGTCGATGCGCTGGGAGGCTGTCTGGATGCTGACCGTCGCTCTCGCCGCCGCGCTGGCCGCGGGCGCTCTCGCGCGGCCGGCGGGCCAGGTGTTCCGCGCGCGCGACTTCGGGGCGCTGCCGGACACCGAAGCGGACGCCGGACCCGCGCTGCGCACCGCCCTCCGCGCGGCCATCGCGGCCGGGCCGGGCGCGGTGCTCGAGCTGGAAGCGGGCACCTACCGCCTGCGCGGCGAGGAGCCGAGGTCCTTCTGTCTGCCGGTTAACGAGGCCACCGGCCTCACCATTCGCGGCGCCGGGATGGACGCGACGCGGCTGGTGGTCACGGATCCAACAAGCGGCCTGATCAGCATCTCGCGCGGCAGTGCGGTGACGGTGCGCGACTTCAGCGTGGACTACGACCCGCTCCCGTTCACACAGGGGACCATCCGGCGCGTGGACGTGGAGGGAGGGTCCTTCGACCTGGAGATCCAGCAAGGGTACCCCACGCCGGACGCGCCAAACTTCACTGGCGCCGACGTGCCGTTCGGCCGCTGGGGCATGATCATGGACCGCGCCACTCGGCGCATCCGAGCCGGCACGCCCGACCACTACATGACGCCCCGCTGGGAGCACGTCGAGGGCCGCGTCTGGCGCTTCTTCACGGAAGGAGAGCACTACCGGCGCTCGCTCGTCCACATGCGCGAGGGCGACGCCTACGTCCACCTTGCGCGCGGCCATGCCGGCAGCGCGCTCATCGCCTGGCGGTGCGACGGCGTGCGGATCGAGAGGGTGCGCATCCACGCCTCGCCCGCGCTCGCGGTGGCCCTCGTGGGGAACCGCGGCCATGCTGTCGTGCGCGGGCTCGAGGTGCGCTTCCCCAGGACCGGCGATCGCCTCATCACCACGAACGCCGACGGCGTCCACTGCCAGCAGAACCGCGTCGGCCCGGTCATCGAGAACTCCTTCTTCGAGGGCATGGCGGACGACGCCATCAACATCTATGCGCCTCCGAACGTGCTGCGGGAGATCGTCTCGGAGACCGAGTGGCTGGTCACATACTACACCCAGGTGCTGTCCGGCGACCGCCTGCAGGTGATCGACCCCCAGACGGGCGCGGTGCGCGGTGAGGTGCGGGCGGAGAGCGCCACTCGGGAGGCCAGCCTGTACCGGCTAAGGCTGGAGGCGCCGCTACCCGGGGCCGTCGCCGGTGCGGACCACCGCACGGCCGACACGCTCTACAACCTGAGCGCATGCGGCGCGGGATTCCGCATCCGCAACAACACGATGCGCGGCAACCGGCGCTACGGCGTCCTGCTGCGCGCCGGTGACGGCCTGGTGGAGGGCAACACTTTCGTGGACACCACCGGCGGTGGCGTGGTGATCACGAATGAGCCGGACTGGCCGGAGGGCCCGATTCCCTGGAACATCACGGTGCGCGGCAACCGGTTCGTGCGCGGCGGAGCTTGCCTGGGCTACGCCGACTCGCCCCGCGGCGGCGCACTCCAGGCTCGAGCGCTTGGGCTAGGAGGGCGCCTGGCGGAGGGCGCGCCATTGCGGGGCCTGGTCATCGAGCGCAACACGTTCGAGGACGTGCCCGGCGCGTCTATCTACCTCGGCGGGGTGCGCGATGCGACGCTGCGGGGCAACCGGATCGTGGCGCGCGTGGACGCGCCGCGCGCGCGGGAGAGCGGCGCGATAGTGCTGGAGCGCTCCGCCGGCGTGCTGATTACGGGCGGCCGGATAGATGACCCGCGCCCGGGTACGACGGCAGCCATCGAGGTGCGGCAGGACGTCGCGCCCGGCCCCGAGGGGGTCCGTGTGGAGCGTATTGGGACGCGCCTGCGGCCGAGCGCGCCCCTGATCGACGACCGCCGGGCCCGCTGAGCGGTAGGCCGCTGCTGCCGGTCGCTCACGCCGCATCGCGAAGGGCCGCCTGGTTGCTGGGCGGCCCTTCGGCGCGCTGGACAAGAGATGCACTGACCACGGCTCGTGCGCCGCCACGGCGCTGCGCGCGCGGACGGCCGGGCCGAGGGCGGTCGGCGCGCTGGCTGCAGGTGTCCTGATGCTCCGCCTACCTGGGCACGGGCAAGCATGGCGAGCGCCGGCGGCCGCCGCCTAGCCGGCTACTGCGGAATGCCCACGCACTCGACCATGCCTGCGTAGAAACCGCCCCCCGCCCCGACGATCCAGGTGCGGAGCTCGCGGCCCGGTCCCATGACGGTCCACTGCCGCGTCGTCCCGTGCAGCGTGGCTCGGATGGCCTTCGTGTGCCCGTCGACGAAGTTGGCGTTGAACATCTCGTTGTGACGCGCCTGCACGAGCTGCAACTGCTGATTGGCGGGGCCGTAGCCGACATTGCCATCGTAGGCGCCTATCGTCTCCGCGGGCCGCGGGATCCCAGCGAGCCTTGTGGGGGTGAAGCTGGGGAAGTAGGCGTTGCCGAACACTGAGCGGTTCACGGTGTAGCTGGTGTACGGCGGCGAGCCCTGGCAGGGGAAGCCCACCGCTTCCACGAGGCGAATGGCGCGCGGTTCGGAGGGGCAGGTTGCCACGGAGTCGTTGCTCACGTACGGCGCGACAGCCCAGTAGAAGGTCGCCACGCAGGCGGTGCGCGGGTCTGGGCCGAGCGGGTACGAGCCCATGGGCAGGACCTCGTCGTAGTCCTGCGTGTACATCGAGGTGGCCAGCGCGTACTGCTTGGTGTTCGACACGCAGTTGGCCTGGCGCGCCTTCTCCCGCGCCTGCGCGAACACAGGGAACAGGATGGCGGCGAGGATCGCGATAATCGCGATGACGACGAGCAGCTCGATCAGCGTGAACCCGGAGCGATGGCGGTCTTCCACAGTTCTCCTCCACGGGGCAGTGCGCCGAACCCGAGAGCCACCGGGCCGGCTGGTCATCAGCAGGATGCGCTCTCCAGGACGTCGTCCATGAACCGGTAGATGTCGTGGCACATGCAGACGTGCGCTCCGCCCGCGAGGCCTGGCGGCGTCAAGTCGCACGTCTTGTAGAGACGGGCATACTCCGCCGTCGCCCGTCGGTGGTAGGCCAGGTCGTTCGGGTGGAGCTGCGAGGCCAGACCGGCGGGCGGCATCAGGATGGAGTAGCTGGGAACGATGCCGCGCTCGGCGAGGTACGCAGCGCCCTCGAGCAGGCTGTCCAGCGGCTCCAGCCCCACCACGAAGGTGCTGCAGGCGCGGTTCGGCCCGTGGCGCGCGGCGATGTGCTCCAGCGCCCGCAGTTGGGTGGGCCGGTCGACGACGCGCGAGTGGCCCGGCGAGAAGCGTGCCCGAAGTCCGGCATCCCAGGTCTGCAGGTCGTGCACGATCCGGTCGGCGCCGGCCTCGAACACCGGGTCCGTGGCGGCGGGGTCCTTCGGCGCCGACATGTAGCAGCAGACCTCGCCCGGGATCGCGTCGAGACCGACGCGCTGGTCGATGGTGCGGAGCAGGCGGGCATAGCGCGCGCACTCCTCACTCGGGGCCGACAGCGTGCCCCCGGTCATCTGCACCTCCCGGATCCCGGCGTGGTCCAGCGACCATCGGATCACCTCGGCCACCTCATCGCCTGTCGGGCTGGGGAACGGGAGGCCAGCCGCCTCCGCCTGGGCCTGGTGACAGAAGGCGCACACCTCGCGCGTTCGCACGAACTGGCAGCCCCATAGGTAGAAGAACGCCAGGATGCCGCGGCCCTCCAGGACCGCGATCCCGCCGAACGGCGTGCCGGAGCTGGTCCTCTGCGCGCCGTAGTCGGAGGGCGCAGGGAAGCTCACCTCGGTCACCCGCGAGCCGACGCAGCACAGGGCGATGCTTCCGTCACCCCCAGCCTCCAGCGAGAACGGCGACCGGTCGTTCGGCGCGAGGTGAACCGCCACCTCGCCCGGCAGCAGGAAGCAGTTCGCGGCGTAGGGGTTGTCGGGCGGTTCGAGACGCGCGCGCCCCGCTGCCGCCTCGTAGACCGCGGCCGGGTACCGGACGCCGCTGCCCACCAGGAGCGGCTTGAGGTCGAGCGGCGTGACCGTCTCGCCCGCCATATCGAAGCGCGGCAGCGCCAGTCCCTCAGGCATCGGGTTCCTCTCTCGCGCCCGCCGGCGGGACGGATGCCATGCGGTACGGAGGGCGGGGATAGGCCGGTTGGAAGCACGTGAGGGTTTCGACCTCCGTCGCGACCCCCAGGTCTCCGCTGACCCGCTGCAGGACGGCCCGCACGGCAGCTTCCAGCGCCTCGGGCTCCATCGCGATGCGCGCGTTCACCAGCAGGACCGCCTCGGCCAGGTGCGAGGCGCCTTCGCCATGCGCCTCCGGCGCCTCCGAGGTAGCGGTCGCATGCGCGCGCACCCAGGCCTTGCCCGCGTCGATTGCCACCTTCAGGTGGGCGATCTGGGCGGAGTCCGCAGCGCACGCCGCGCGCACACCCTCGACGAGCGCCAGCGCGAGGGCCGCCCCGTCGAAGCCCGCGGAGGAGCGGAGTCGGACTGTCGCGTTCAGCCAGCCGAGCGCGGCCTCGCCCAGCGCGTACGTGTCGTAGTCGATATCCGTGAGGGCGTGCGCGCTGGCCCGCTTCCCGGAGAGCAGGAGGTCGGCCCAGCGAGCGATGCCTGTTCCGCGCGTGGCGGAGGTGAGCAGCACGGGCCGGCCGAAGCGCCGCTCCAGCAGCGCCGCGAGGCGGGCGGCCTCGGCATCGTCCACGCGGTCGCACTTGGAGAGCGCGATCGCGTCCGCTTCCTCGAGCTGCTTGCGCAGGATGTACCCGACCTCCGCGCCGAAGAGAGGGGGCCGCTCCTCCAGCACCTCGATGCTCGCCCGTGCCGGGTCCACCAGCACCGTGAGGGGGGCGAGCGGGAACGCCTCCGGGTAGAAGGCCCGAAACGGGTTCAGAACGGTCGCCGCCATGTCGGTGCAGCTTCCGACTGGCTCGCACAGCAGCACGTCGGGCTCGGCCGGAAGGAGCGAGGCCACGGCGTCCAGCATGTCCTCATAGCGACAGCAGAAGCACCCTCCGGCGACCTCGGCGACCGGGCGGCCGTCGCGCCTCCCGATGAGCGTGTCGATCAGGCCGGGCGCCTGGTCGTTCGTGACAACGCCCACCCGCAGTCCGCGGCGCTCCAGCTCGGAGGCCAACGCGCGGATGGCAGTCGTCTTGCCCGCTCCCAGGAAGCCGCCGACCAGGGCTAGTGTGACGGGCCTGGCGAGCTGGATGTCCCGGGGTGGGGCGGGCCTGCCGGAAGGCTCTGGCATGTCTGTTGCTCTCCTCCGCTCGAAGGCGGGCGCCGGACGTCGGTGGCAGCCTGCAGGCAATCCAGGAACTGCACGAGGCAGGGCGCGCGCAAGCTGTAGTAGACCTTCAGTCCGTCCTTGCGTGTGTCGACGATGCCAACGCTCCGGAGCACGGCCAGGTGTCGCGAGACGGTGGAGAGGCTGTCGCCCACCACGTTCCGCAGGTGGGTGACGCACCGCGCGCCGTTGGCGAGCTCGCCGACCATGCGAATCCTGGAGGGGTGGGCGAGCGCCTTGAGGATGTCGGCCTGCACTCGGTAGGCGGCTTCCATGAGATGGGCTCCTGTACGGGCGTCCGCGGGCTCCTGAAGGGTGCGCGCGTCGCTCCGCGCCGCGCACGGGCGCGGGACATTGGCTTGGCAACTTGTCAGGACTAGCGAAGTATACCCCGGACTCGCCTGCTGGTCGCGCGGACGCCAGGCCGAGCTCTGGCAACCTCTCGGCGGCAGCGAAGCGCATCGCGGTATTGCGGCGCCGGAAGCTACGGCGGTGCGCCGGCGCGTACTTCTTGATGTACCAGCGAGCCACGTCGCCGCTGCCGGTGAGGCGCCGGTCGGTGTCGGTGACCTCGGCCAGGCTGTTCGCGGGGAGAGGGGCTCCCGCTGCGGGCAATGGTGTGGAACACTACCGGTGTCACGTGCTCGGTATGGGCGCGCGAAGCCGTGGGCCGCAGCGCGCGAGCTCCGCAAGGAGCGCGGTAGGCGCAAGGAGCGCGGCAGGCGCACAGGATGAGCCGGAGGCCCGCCAGCCGCACGCGCCAGTCGTAGCCGTGGCGGTCCAGGGGCTCTCCGGCGTGCTGCTACAGCGGGCGCCCAAAGTGCTCGGCGCCTGCGGCACGCTGTCGGCTGTTCAGAGGCGTCGACGCGCCGGATGAAGGCGCGGTTTCCGCGGCAGGTCCAGTTCGGCCCCACAATGGGGTACCACATGAGCCAGTAGTCGAGCCCGAGCTGCCGCATCAGTGCGGCGCCGGATGATGCGGGCATGTTGCCAGGGAGGCGGCGAGAGGAAGCGGATGTCGTCAGAGCCTCAGCGCAGGCGTAGGGGGCGCGTCGCCGCAAAGCCGGCCGGCGCGAGAACCGGCAGGGCGAGCAGCTCGAGCGCAGCCCGACGCGACGGGCGTAGGCGGAGGTCTTTCCTGTCCGCTCGCCCGAGGCGCGCCCTTGGGGCTGGCTGCCCGGCGAGCATGCCGGCGCAACCCATGCGCCGCCAGGCGTATGATAGATGCCCATGGGCCGGCCGCCCCTCGCGCGGGCGCAAGCCGGCGTCCCGGGCGCTCGAGGCCCCGATGCCCGGCCCGTCCAGCAAACCCGATACCGTTAATAAGCCGCTCAACGAGCGTCTGTCACGCATCGTCTACCTCGCGCTCACGACCGACGCCGACGGGGTCGTGACCGTGGGCGAGATCATGGACCGTGTGGCGGAGCGCGGGTTCGGGCTCTTCCTGTTTCTGCTGGCGATCCCCGTGATGATCCCCGTGCTGCCGCCCGGCGCCTCGGGCGTCGTCGGCATGATGTACATGGCCCTGGGGCTGCAGTTGGTGGCGGGCAAGTCGCATCCGTGGCTCCCCCGCCGCGTGCGCGCCTACGCGCTCACGCCGAGGATCGTGGCGGCGCTGCAAAGCAGGGGTGTGGCGATCATGGAGCGCCTCGAGCGCCTCTCGCGCCCCCGGATGCGCTTCATGGACCAGCCGGGGGTTCTGCGGGTGGTCGGCGTGTTCATCATCATGACTGGCTTCGTGATGTGGCTTCCGCTGCCGCTCATGAACTCGGTGCCGGCGTTCGCGCTGCTGGTGATCGCGATCGGCCTGCTGAACCGCGACGGCGCGTTCGTGCTGGCGGGCTCGGTGATGGGCCTGGGCACGCTCTCGTTCGTCTCGGCGAGCGTTCATCTGCTGGTATCGTCGCTCGGCTGGGTCCGCGACCTCTTCTGAGCAAGCGAGGCGCGGACCGCCGGAATGGGGGAGGACCGCGCTGATCGCATCCATCCCATCCGCCCCCCGGTCGGCCCCCGGGCTCGGCCGCGCCCGGAGCGGCGAG
>DATIKM010000191.1:0-33120 GCA_035477595.1 Chthonomonadales bacterium | reverse complement strand
GCGCGACCCCCAGCAGGTTCGCGATGTCGCGTATACGGACGACCCGCTGGCGCCGCGAGAGCCTGAGCACCGCCTCGAGGTAGTCCTCCATCGTCGACGTCAACTCCATGTCGCTCGAATGCCCCCCGGTCAGCTTCCCCGACGGCTCCCTGGCCCCGCCGACGCCCCTTCACGATACCACAAACAATGTCGCTCTGGGCCACTGTTTTCGGCTATCCGAAACCGTCTCTCGTGTGGCCACTGAGGTCGGGGCAGAGCGGCCCGGCGCCCGGGAGAGCGCTCCTCCCGTGTCAATCGGACGCAATGGCCCGGCCCCTCGCCGCTCCTCCTCCGAACATGAGTGGAGGAGCAAGAGAGGCGAGGCCAGGCAGGAAGCGAGCGCGTAGGGGGCGCCTACAGGCACCGAGCAAGACGCACGCCGCGCCGGTTGCGGGCACACGGACGCGCGCGCCACGCCTGCGCTGGCGAGCAGAGCGTTTGCGGCCATAGGCCGCCACCACGCAGCTCTCGCGGGACTTGGCAACCTCCGGCGTGCGTGGTACCATTCGGCGTATCTGTGAGCCGCCCCTGTGCGCCCGTCGGACGCTCCGTTCTTTTGGCCATCGTTGCCACCTTACTCAAACTCACACATCGTGAGCTGTTGCGTTGGACGCGGCATCTGAAGGGGCTTCAGCAGAGCGGCTCCACCGGCGGAGGACGCGTTTACCATGGCCCTGTGCAAGTACTGCGGTCAGGATGCCGGACTGCTGCGTCTGGCCCACTCGGAGTGCCATCGGAGCCACGAGCAGGGCGTTACCAAGGTCAGGCAGCTTGTGCTCTCCTCGGTGACCGAAGACCGTGATCCTTCGCGCATCCGCGCCGAGATCGAGCAGGCGGCGCGGCGGGGCTGGATTCGGTACGATGACACGCAAGCTCTTGTCCTGCGCACCTGGCACGAGGCAATCGATCGGGTCGTGCAGGATGGCGTTCTGGCGAGCGAGGAAGAGCAGCGCATCAACGCGCTGAGTGGCGCTCTCGGTTACGACCTGGCCAAGTTGCCGGAGGATGCCAAGCTCAAGCTGGTCATGGGTCGCGTGCTCCGTGAGGTCATGGAGGGACGCATCCCGCCCTGCCCGACTGCAGTCGACGGGGCACACCCGTTCAACCTCCAGAGGTCCGAGCAGATGGTCTGGCTGTTCCGCCGTGTGCGCTACATAGAGGAGAAGACGCGCCGGCGTTACGTCGGTGGTTCATCTGGTATGAGTTTTCGCGTGATGAAGGGGGTCTACTACCGCGTCGGCCAATCGCGCGGCCGCGTGGAGGAGCACACCTCGATGGAGCAGGCGGACGTCGGATTGCTGGGGCTCACAACCAAGCACCTCTACTTCGCGGGCGACCGCAGAAGCCTCCGCTTGCCCTACAGCAAGCTCGTGACCATCCGGCCCTACAACAACGGGATCGGCGTCGTACGGGACACCGCGACCGCGCGACCCCAGCTCTTCGTCACCGGCAACGGATGGTTCGTCTACAACCTGACGATGAACCTGTCAGCGATGGCCAACTAGAGGTCACACGGCGGAGGGGGCGAGGCGGTTGCCCCACCGCATCCCGTCGGTCTCCCGATTTGGCCACCGCCACTCCGGCGGCCCGGTGCGGCGCGCTGCCCAACTGGCGCCGGGCGGCGAGCGCGCCCCATCGCAGGCTCCGAAGGGAAAGCGCCGGGCGCCGCCGAACAGCACGCCAGCCGAGACCACCCGCGGCGCGGAGGTGCGGATGCCGGTCGGCGACTACCCGAGGCTCGGCTCGCTGGGCGGCGTGGAGCCCTTCCGCGCCCTGCTCGCCGGGTTGCACCTCGAGATTCCGTGCGATACCGTTCCTGAGACCGGCCATGCGGCGCCGCTAGCGCAGCCTCTTGCCCTGTTCGGCAAGCGCACGGGTAACCGCATCTGCGTGCAGCCGATGGAGGGGTGGGATGGCACGCCGGACGGCCGTCCGACGGAGCACACGGTGCGGCGCTGGCGGCGGTTTGGCCGGAGCGGCGCCAAACTTGTCTGGGGCGGCGAAGCGATCGCGGTGCGCCACGACGGGCGCGCCAACCCAAACCAGCTCCTCCTCACACGCGACACGGTGGCCGACATCGCGCGCCTTCGCGAGGAGCTCGTGCGGGCGCACGCGGAGGCGCACGGCTCGACGAGCGACCTGGTGGTGGGCCTCCAACTCACCCACTCCGGCCGATTCGCACGCCCGGACCGCCATGACCGCGCGGAGCCCGTCATCCTCTACCGCCATCCGCTGCTGGACCGGCGGTGCGGCATCGCATCCGGTCATCCCGTCCTGACCGATGGCGAGGTCCGCCGGCTCGTGGACGACTTCGTCGCGACCGCGCGCCTGGCGGCGGACGCCGGCTTCGACTTTGTGGACGTGAAGCACTGCCATGGCTACCTTGGGCACGAGTTCCTCAGCGCCTTCACCCGGGAGGGCGCCTATGGCGGCAGTCTCGCGAACCGCACGCGATTCCTGCGCGAGGTGACGGAGGGCATCCGCGCCGAGGCGCCATCGCTCGGCATCGGCGTACGCCTGAGCGCGTTCGACCTCGTGCCGTTCGTGCCGGACCCCGACCAGTCCGCACCCGGCAGGCCGGGCCCGGGCATCCCAGAGTCCTACTGCGACGCCTTGCCGTACCTCTACGCCTTCGGCGCCCAGCACGATCAGCCGGTCGACATCGATCTGGCGGAGCCGCTCGAGCTCTTCGACCTGCTGCGCGACCTGGGCATCACGGCCGTGAACGTGACGGCGGGAAGCCCCTGCTACAACCCGCACATCCAGCGCCCTGCCCTCTACCCGCCGAGCGACGGGTACCTGCCGCCGGAGGACCCGCTCGTGGGCGTGGCGCGGCAGATGGTGGTGACGCGCGAGATCAAGCGCGCGCACCCGGACTTCACGCTCGTGGGCACCGCCTACACCTACCTGCAGGAGTACCTGCCGCACGTGGCGCAGGCTGCCGTGCGCGAGGGATGGACCGACTTTGTGGGGCTGGGGCGTATGATGCTCGCCTATCCCGAGATGCCGGCCGACGTGCTCGCGGGCCGGTCCGTGCAGGCGAAGCGGGTCTGCAGAACCCTGAGCGACTGCACGACGGCGCCACGCAACGGCCTTCTCTCGGGCTGCTACCCGATGGATGAGCACTACCGCCGTCTGCCCGATATGGCGAAGCTAACTGCGGCCAAACGGCGCGCCCGCGCGACGGGCACGGGCGAGGAGCCATGAGGGAGGATGCCCCGCCCATCGAGATGCTGCTCTCGCTCCCGCCGCGCGCGGCGGGAGTGTTCGGTGCCGTGGCGCCGCACCTGAGCGGCTGGTTCGGCGCGGCGGACCCGCCCGGCGCCCGCCTCGGATCAGGCGGCGGAGCGGCGCACCTGCTCGCGAAGGCCTGGCAAAGCAGCGGCGCATGCGGCTTCCCTGAATGGCTGGCGCGCTCTCGCAAGCTCATCGTGCAGGGCGGCGGCCAGAGCCGGCGCCTCCCGGCATATGCCGCCCTCGGCAAGCCGCTCCTGCCGCTCCCCGCGCTGCGCGGCGCCGTCGGACAGCGGCTCGACCAGACGCTGCTGGACCTGCAGGCCCCCAGCTACCGCCGGGTGCTGGAACAGGCGCCAGAGGGAGCCTGCGCCCTGGTGGCGAGCGGAGACGTTATCCTGAGCTTCGCCGACGCCCTGCCGCCCATCCCTGCCGCCGACCTGGTGATCCTCGGCATGGGCGTGGGCCCAGAGACCGCCCAGCACTTCGGCGTCTGCTTCATTCGGCGAGACCGGCCCGGCGAGCTGGACTTCTTCCTGCAGAAGCCTTCGTCCGAGCGCATCCGCGAGCTGGCAATTACCCACGAGTTCCTCATCGACAGCGGCATGTGGCTTATGAGCGGCCGGGCGGCCGAGCTGCTGATGCTCCGATCCGGGTGGGACGCAGCGGCTCAGGACTTCGGGCCCGCAGGCCCGCGCGCGTTCGAGCTCTACGCGAGCCTCGGGCCGTCCCTCGGCGCCAGCCCTGCCGTGCGCGATGGCGAGGTAGCCGGGCTGACGAGCGCCGTGGCATCGCTGCCTGAGGCCGAGTTCTACCACCTGGGCACGAGCCGCCAGCTCATCGAGTCGGTCTGGACCCTCCAGAACCGGTCCGACCGGCGCTCCTTCCTGCCGGCCGTGACGCAGCACCCGGACCAGATCACCCAGAATGCGCACATCCGCGCGGCGCTCCACCGAACGCGCAACCACACGCTCTGGATCGAGAACGCCTGCGTGGGCGCGGGTTGGCGCCTGGCGCACGACCATGTGGTCACTGGCGTGCCGGACAACGACTGGAGCCTCGCGCTGCCGGCCGGCGCCTGCCTCGATGTGGCGCTCGTGGAGGGCGGGCTAATGTGTGTCCGTCCCTACGGGATCGACGACGCCTTCCGAGGGGCAGCCGGCGACGAGAGGACGCTCTGGATGGGCCGTCCGGTAGCCGCGTGGTTCGCGGCGCGCGGCATCGACATGACGCAGGCGGGCGTCGACCCCGCCAGCGACCTCCAGCGAGCGCCGCTCTTCCCGGCGCTGCCGCCCGGCGAGATCGACGAGGGACTCGTGACGTGGATGGTTGCCCAATCGCCGGACCCTTGCGACCCCGCCGCGGCGCGGTGGCTCTCGGCACGGCGCCTCTCGGCCGCCGACATCGCCGAAACCGCCGACCTCGCTGCCGACGCCGCCCTCCGCGACTGTCGGCGGCGCCAGACTGCGCGCGCGCTCCACGAGAACCGCGACGCCAGCGTCTTCCTGCACCTCGATCTGCACGCCGCCGCCGCGCTGTTCGTGCAGGAGCCGCCGGAGGAGTCGCCGCCCCCGGCGGACCCGCTTCTGGCAGCGAGCGAGCACATGTGGCGATCCGAAGTGCTGCGGCGTCGCGGTGACGACGCGGGCGCCGAGTCCTCCGAGCGCGCCGCCTTCGAGAGCCTCCGCCGCGCCGTCCTCGAAGAGGCGCACGCAGCGCCGGCAGACCCCGTCCTGAGCGTGCAGGCCGACCAGATCGTATGGGCGAGGGCGCCCGTCCGCCTCGACCTGGCCGGTGGGTGGACCGACACGCCGCCCTACTGCCTGCGCCATGGCGGCCGCGTGGTGAACGTGGCCGTCGACCTCAACGGACAGCCGCCGATTCAGGTCTTCTTACGGCCATGCGAGCGGCCGCACGTCGTCGTCCGCTCCATCGACCTGGGCGTCGAGAGCCGGATCGAGACCTACGAGCAACTCGACACCTTCGCGCAGCCGGGCAGCGAGTTCGCGCTCGCGAAGGCGGCCCTCGCGCTCTGTGGCTTCCTGCCGACCTACGATGCGACGGGAGGCCAGCCGACGCTCGAGCGCCGGCTGCGCGCATTCGGCGCCGGCATCGAGATGTCGCTCCTCGCCGCCGTGCCGCAGGGCTCGGGGCTCGGAACCAGCAGCATCCTGGGAGCGACGCTCCTGGGTGGGCTCGCCGACTTCTGCGGCCTCGCGTGGGATCGACAGACGATCAGCAGGCGCACCCTGGCCCTCGAGCAGATGCTCACCACCGGCGGCGGGTGGCAGGACCAGGTCGGCGGCATCATGCGCGGCGTCAAGCTTATCCAGACGGAGCCTGGCCTCGATCAGACGGTGACCCTCCGGTGGCTGCCCGAGCACTGCCTGTCAGGCCCGGAGGCTTCACGCAGCGTTCTGCTCTACTACACAGGCCTGACCCGCCTCGCCAAGAACATCCTGCAGGAGATCGTGCGCGGCATGTTCCTGAACGAGGCGAGCCGGCTCGCGATCATCCGCGAAATAGGCCGGAATGCGGACCGCGCAGCCGACGCGATCCAGCGTGGGAGCCTGCCAGACCTCGCCGCTGCCGTGCGACGGAGCTGGCGGCTGAATCGCGACCTCGACCCGGGGACGAACCCGCCTGGCGTGCAGCGCATCCTCGACCAGTGCGGCGACGACCTCGCGGCCGCGAAGCTTCTCGGAGCGGGAGGGGGCGGCTACCTCCTCCTCTTCGCGCGCGACGAGGACGCCGGGCTGCGCATACGGCGTACGCTCACAGCCGGCCCACCCAACGAGCGAGCGCGCTTCGTCGGGATGTCCGTCTCGGCGACGGGGCTCGAGGTTACACGCAGCTGACGCGGGGCGGCGCTGCAGGGGACAGGCGCAAACGCCGATACGAAGCGGTGGTCCGCGACGGCCGCCAGGCGCGCCGCGGCGGGAGGGCGCAACCATGAAAGGCATCGTGCTCGCGGGCGGCAGCGGGTCGCGCCTGCACCCGGTGACCATCGCGGTCTCCAAACAGCTTCTGCCCGTCCACGACAAGCCGATGGTCTACTACCCGATCTCGGCCCTCATGCTCGCGGGCATCCGCGACATCCTGCTTATCTCCACGCCGGAGGACCTCCCGCTCTACAGCCGGCTGCTGGGCGACGGCTCCGCCTTCGGGGTGCATATGCAGTACGTCGAGCAGCCGCGGCCGGAAGGTCTGGCGCAGGCGTTCCTTCTCGGGCGCGACTGGATCGCGGGCGAGCGTATCTGCCTCGTGCTGGGCGACAACGTGTTCTACGGGCATGGCTTCACGCACCAGCTCCGCGCCGCCGCCGCCCGCACCGAAGGGGCGACAATCTTCGCCTACCGCGTCAGCGAGCCCCAGCGCTACGGCGTGGTGGAGGTCGATGAGAGCGGGCGAGCCGTCTCCATCGAGGAAAAACCGAAGGCGCCGCGCTCCGACTACGCGGTCGTGGGCATCTACTTCTACGACGAGCGCGTGGTCTCCATCGCGGAGCGCGTGAGGCCGTCGTGGCGCGGCGAGCTGGAGATCACCGATGTCAACCGGGCCTACATGGAGATGGGAGCGCTCCACGTCGAGCGACTGGGTCGAGGGGTGGCATGGCTCGACACGGGGACCCACGAGACACTGCTCCAGGCGAGCAACTTCGTGGAGACCATCGAGATGCGTCAGGGCCTGAAGGTCGCCTGCCTGGAGGAGATCGCCTTCCTGAGCGGATGGATCGACCGCCACCAGCTCCGCGAGCGCGGGCAGGCGCTCGAGCAGACCGCATACGGTAGGTACCTGCTCACGATCGCGTCGGAGCCGGAGCGCTACCGGTTGGACGAAGGGAGAGACTGAGCGTCCATGGGCGATGCGTTCTCGCCAAATAGCCTGTTGGTAACAGGTGGTGCAGGTTTCATCGGCAGCAACTTCATCCGTTGGGTGCTCGCCACCTACTCGGACCTGCTTCTGCTGAACGCCGACGCGGTCACGTACGCAGGCAACCTTGAGAACCTCGCAAGTGTGGAGAATAACCGTCGGTACCGATTCGTGCGGGCCGACATTGCGGACGAAGGCGCCGTGCAGATGGCGTTCGATAAGGCTGAACGGGTGTTCGGGGGGACTATCGACGCGGTGGTCCACTTCGCTGCGGAGTCCCACGTGGACCGAAGCATAGAGGACCCGGCCGCGTTCCTTCGCACCAACGTGCTGGGCACGGAGGTGATGCTGCGGATCGCCCGACAGCGCGGTGTGGGGCGGTTCCTGCACGTCTCGACCGATGAGGTGTATGGCTCGCTTGGCCCCGACGACCCCGCGTTCTCGGAAGCCACGCCGCTCGCACCCAACAGCCCGTACGCCGCCAGCAAGGCAGCGTCAGACCTACTGGCGCGCGCGTACTACCACACCTATGGCTTCCCGGTCGTCACCACCCGATGCTCCAACAACTACGGTCCGTACCAGTTCCCCGAGAAGCTGATCCCTCTCGTGGTCGCCAACGCCCTGGAGGACGAGCCGGTGCCGGTCTACGGCGACGGTAGGAACGTGCGCGACTGGATCTGGGTCGAGGACCATTGCGCCGGCGTCGATGCGGCGCTGCGGAGGGGCGTGCCGGGCGAGACCTACAACCTGGGCGGATGCGCCGAGCGGACGAATCTCGATGTCGTCCGCGCGCTGCTCCGCCTGTGCGGCAAGCCTGAGAGCCTGATAAGGTTCGTGCGGGACCGGCCGGGCCACGACCTCCGCTATGCCATGGACATCTCGCGCGCCGAGGGCGACCTGGGCTGGCGGCCCGCCATGCGGTTTGAGGATGGGCTCGCGCGTACTGTGGAGTGGTACCGGTCCAACCGCGGCTGGGTTGAGCGCGTGCGGTCAGGCGCCTATGGCGAGTACTATGCGCGCATGGTGACCGGACGCGACGCGTGGGTGGAGAACGTCCGGGACCCTCACTCTGCGTGATCTGGCGCAGGGAACCGCGCTGCCCGCGCCGAACCGCACACTGCGGGGAGGTGCGGACGCGGTGGTCATCCTCGGCGTGGACCCTGGCTTGGCAAACACGGGATATGGGGTCGTCCGCAAGGACGGCACTCGCCTGGAGGCCATCGAGCACGGAGTGCTGCGCACCAGTCCGGAGACGGACGCGCCCGCGCGGCTTCTACGCATCCATGACGACCTCTGCGGGCTGATCGAGCGCCACCGGCCCGACGCGCTCGTGACGGAGCGCCTCTTCTTCTCGCGCAACGAGGCCACCGCATTCAGCGTAGGGCGCGCCATAGGCGTGGCGCTTCTGGCCGGCGCGCGGCACGGTCTTCCGTGGGTCGAGTACACCCCGACGCAGGTTAAGGAGGCCGTCGTGGGCTACGGAGCCGCCGAGAAGCGCCAGGTGCAATTCATGGTGCAGCGCATCCTGAACCTATCCGAGCCGCCCCGCCCCGAGCACGCGGCCGACGCGCTCGCGGTGGCGGTGTGCCACGCGCATACCTATCGCGCGGAGCTCTGATCCCGGTAGAGCCGCCCACCTCACGGAGGACCCGATGACCGCCCCCGTTCCGCTCGCCATCGATGGCGGCCCAAAGACGCGTCAGCTCCCCTGGCCCGCATGGCCGCTCTTCGACCAGTCCGAAGAGCAGGCGATTCTAGACGTCCTGCGCAGCGGCCAGTGGTGGTCCGTTGGCGGACGCAGAGTGCCGGAGTTTGAGCAGGCCTTCGCGCTCGCTCAGGGCGCGCGCCATTGCGTCTGTGTCACGAACGGGACTGCCGCCCTGGAGGTGGCGCTCCGCGCGCTGGGCATCGGCTGCGGCGACGAGGTCATCGTTCCTCCGTACACCTTCATCGCCACGGCGAGCAGCGTGCTCGCCGTGTCGGCCACGCCGGTGTTCGTAGACGTGGAGCCCGGCAGCTTCAACATCGACCCGGCGCGTATTGAAGAGGCCATCACGGAGCGGACCCGCGCCATCATGCCGGTCCACATCGCTGGACGACCGGCGGACATGGACGGCGTGATGGCGGTCGCCCGCAAGCACGGCCTCTGCGTCATCGAGGATGCGGCCCAGGCGCACGCGGCGGAGTGGCGCGGGCGCAAGGTGGGCGCCATCGGCGATCTGGGCACCTTCAGCTTCCAGGCGAGCAAGAACCTCAACGCCGGCGAGGGCGGCGCCATCGTCAGCGACAGCGAGGAGGTCATCGGCCGCGCGTGGTCAGTCCACAACGTGGGCCGCACGCGGACGGGCCGCTGGTATGAGCATCACGTGCTGGGAGGCAACTTCCGCATGACGGAGTGGCAGGCAGCGGTACTCCTCGCACAGCTCGCCCGCGTGCCGGAGCAGACGCAGACCCGCACCCGCAACGCCCTCTACCTCACGGAGCTCCTTCGGTCGGTTCCCGGCATCGTGACGCTGCCGGACGACCCGCGTGTGACCCGGCATGCATACCACCTCTACGTCTTCCGCTACGACCCGGCCGGCTTCGGCGGGCGTGGACGCGACGAGTTCCTGGCGGCTCTGACCGCCGAGGGCGTGCCCTGCAGCGGCGGCTACGTCCCGCTCTACCGGGAGGTTGTCTTCCAGCGGCTCGCAGCCGACCAAGGCGCGTGGTGCCGCTCACGCCGTCCGATCGACTACCCGGCCATCCGGTGCCCGGAGTGCGAGCGCGCCTCAGCGGACGGCGTGTGGCTCTTCCAGTCGATGCTCCTGGGGAATACCGCCGACATGGACGACATCGCCGAGGCGATAGCGCGCATCCAGCGCGCCTGGTCGGGCGCCTGAGCCGGCCAGCCCGGAGCGACGACGTGTCGCGCGAGCCCGCTTCCGGAACGCCAACGGACAGCCTCTTCGGCGACGAAGACCGCATCACGGTCGCCGATGTCGCCGTCGACGTCGACGCGCCCGATCTCCTGCCCGCCTACACCTTTCGGGTGCCCGACGCTCTTGCCGCGACGGTCGGGATCGGCGCCTGCGTGCATGTGCCCTTCGCCACGCAGGAGGCGACGGGCTATGTCCTCGCCGTGCGAGCGGCGCCTGCCTCCGACCCGGCCCTCCCCAGGCTCCGCGACATCCTGGCGGTGATCGAGGATGCGGTCACTTTCGATGCGGAGCAGGCGTCCGTCGCCCGCATGCTGGCCGACGCCACCGTGTGCCGCTTGGCGGACGCGGTGCGCTGCATCGCTCCACCGCTCATGGGCTCGCGCATCGTCCACACGATCCGCCTGGCGTCGCCCGACATCGAGGCTACGGCGGGTGGCGCGTCATTGCCGCAGGCGCACCTCATCGAGACCCTGCGGTCGTTGGGCGGCGAGGCGGAGGCCGGCGCCCTGCGGTCCGCAGCGGGCCTCTCCACCTTCACCGGCGTCCTCGCGGCGCTGCGCCGCAAGGGCCTTATCCGCGAGGCGCGCCGTGTGGCTAGGCCGGCGACCGTCGCCCGCACGCTTCGCGCATTCGAGCCAGGCGAACCGCCGCCGCCTGACGCGCGCCTCTCACCCGCCGGGCAGCGCGTGCTGGCGGTCCTCGCCAGAATGCACGCTTCCGGCCTCACGCCTGTCCGCCCGGACGCGCTCCTCTCGGCGGCCGAAGCAAGCGAGACAGCGCTCAAAACGCTGGTCGACCGTGGCTGGGTGCTTGCGACGTCCTGTGTGCTCCGTCGGGCTCCAGTGCGGCCGCCTGCCGAACTCTCTCAGCCGCCGGCCCTGACGCCATCGCAGGCGGCCGCCGCGGAGGCGATCGGCGGCCTGCTCTCGGCCGGTCGCGAGAGCACGGCGCTGCTCTACGGCGTCACCGCCAGCGGCAAGACGGAGGTGTACCTCGACGCCATCGCGCGCACAATCGCCGAGGGGCGGACCGCGCTCGTGCTGGCGCCCGAGATCGCGCTGACGACGCAGGTGGTCCAGGTCTTCACCGATCGCTTCGGCGACCGCGTCGCCCTCCTACACAGCGCGCTATCCGATGGCGAGCGACACGACGAGTGGCGGCGGGTTCAGAGCGGGCGAGCGCCGATCGTGGTGGGGGCGCGCTCCGCTGTTTTTGCTCCAGTGCGCGACCTGGGGCTGGTGGTGGTGGACGAGGAGCACGAGGCGTCCTACAAGCAGGAGTCCCCGGCCCCGCGCTACCACGCGCGCCAGGTGGCGCAGCACCGAGCCGCGGCGTCAGGAGCGCTCCTTCTCCTCGGCAGCGCAACGCCCTCGATCGAGACCTTCTACGCGGCGGAGAGCGGCGAGATCGCGCGGATCGACCTCCCCGAGCGGGTCGCGGGCAGGAAGCTGCCCCGCGTGGTCACGGTGGACATGCGCGCGGAGTTCCGCTCGCGCGCCGCGATCTTCAGCGCGCGGCTCACAGAGGAGATCCACGCGCGCCTGGCGAGGCGCCAGCAGGTGATCGTGTTCCTCAACCGCAGAGGGTTCGCGCGCTTCATGCTGTGCCGCGAGTGCGGCCACGTGGCGCGCTGCCCTAACTGCGCCGTCTCGCTGACCCTGCACGCTGGCATCAATGCGCTGAAGTGCCACCACTGCGACTACGGCTGCGTGGCGCCTGTGGTGTGCCCGGACTGCGCGTCGGCGCGGGTGCAAGGCTTCGGGATCGGCACGGAGCGCGTCGAGGACGAAGTGAGACGCCTCTTCCCCGCCGCGCGAACGGTGCGGCTCGACCGGGACACCGTGACGCGGAAGGGCGCCCACGCGGACATTCTGGGCGCCTTCCGCGCCGGGGAGGCCGACATCCTGATCGGCACGCAGATGGTAGCCAAAGGTCTCGACTTTGCCAACGTGACCCTCGTGGGGGTGGTGAGCGCCGACACGGGGATCCACGTGCCCGACTTCCGCGCGTCGGAGCGGACCTTCCAGCTCCTGACCCAGGTCGCCGGGCGGGCGGGCCGCGGCGACGAGCCCGGCGCGGTGGTGGTGCAGACCTTCTCGCCGGACCATGGGAGCGTCCGATGCGCCGCCGCGCAGGACTACCTCGCGTTCTACGCAGAGGAGATCGAGTTCCGGCGCGAGCTTCGCTACCCGCCATTCAGCCGGCTGGCCAACCTCGTGTGCACCGCAGACTCGCAGGGCGGCGCGCGCGCGCGCGCAGATCGGCTGGCGGAGGCATTGCGCGCCGAGGCGCCAGAGGGCGTCGAGATCATCGGCCCGGCAGAGGCGCCGCTGGCGCGCCTGCACGCGATCTGGCGGCACCACGTGGTGCTCCGCGCCGAACCAGGGCACCCGCTACAGGCCCTCGTGCGACGCGCCCTGGCCCGGCTCAGCACCGCGGAGCGCGCCGGCATCGCGGCGGACATCGACCCGCTATCGATGGCCTGACCGTCGCGCCCAGGTCGGTTGCCTCAGGCCGGGGGCAGCTCCTTCCCGGTGATGCGCCGGTAGGCCTCGCGATAGCGCGCCGCCGTCTGCTCCACCACATCGTCCGGCAACTTCGGCGCCGGAGGCTCTCTGTTCCAGCCGGCGGCCACCAGCCAGTCGCGGAGGAACTGCTTGTCGAAGGAGGCCTGGGGCTTGCCTGCCTCGTAGCTGGCGGCATCCCAGAAGCGCGACGAGTCGGGGGTGAGGACCTCATCCACGAGCATCACCACGCCGTCGCGCATGCCGAACTCGAACTTGGTGTCGGCGATGATGATGCCGGCCTCCAGCGCCCGGTCGGCAGCGTACGCGTAGATGCGCAGGCTGGCGGCCCTGAGCGTCTCGGCGGCCCGAGAGCCGATCCTCTCGCGCATCTCAGTCATGCCGATGTTCTCATCGTGGCCTGTCGCGGCCTTCGTCGCGGGGGTGAAGATCGGCTCCGGAAGCCGGTCCGAGTGACGCAGGCCGGCCGGCAGATCGATGCCGTGGAGCGTCACCGGCAACCGGGCGCCGCCAGCCGCCATGTACTGGCTCCAGAGAGAACCGGCAAGGTAACCGCGCACCACGCACTCCACCGGGTACACGTCTGCCTTCAGCGCGACCATCGCGCGGCCCGCCAGCATCGAGCGCATCTCGGGTGTCAGCGCCACACCGGCATCGGTAAGGACGCTCTCGACGAAGTCTGGCTGAGCAGAGACGTAGTGGTTCGGCTGGAAGGCGGAGACGTGAAGAAACCAGTGGCGCGAGATCTGCGTCAGAATGCGCCCCTTGTCCGGTATGCCGGTCGGCATGACCCTATCGAAGGCTGAAACCCGGTCCGTGGTCACGATCAACAGCAACGCGCCGAGGTCGTAGACGTCCCGGACCTTCCCGCTGGAGTGCCGGCGCAACCCGGGGATGTCGCTCTGGAGGACGACGTCGCTCATGACTGGCTCCTCTCCGGGCGTACCACAGTCGCTGCCGCGGTTAGTCGATCGTCACGGTCTGCACGGGCGCTCCGGGCGGCGCTGCTCGCGCTCGGACCGTGCCCCGTGTGAACAGGTCGCAGTAGCCCGTGCGGAGCGTGTTGGCGTCCCGTTCCGTGACCCCGCACGGATGCCCGATGGTGTATACCGGGTACATCAGGTCGCCGCGCGTCGCGCTGTGCCCGTAAATCCCCAGCGCGTGGCCGAACTCGTGCGCCGAGACGCACGAGATAGAGTGGTAGTCGAGCCCCTCCGTCCCCAAGTCGATCCGCGCGCGGAGCATGGTGAGCCCGGAGAACGTGAGCCGAGCTCGCCCATCTGGCGTGTCATCGACGAAGCGCACCGTGATATCAGCCCCCGATGGCTCGTCGATCTCAACATAGGAGACGCGCGGGCCGATCGCGGCGGTCCACCGATCGAAACCGGTGATCGCCGCAGACCGCCGTGCCGGCGTGAGCTGCGCGTCCCGGATGAAGTGCACGCTCACCGGAAAGGCCGGCCACACGAAGAGGCGAGACACCTCGCGTGCGTAGTTCGGGACGTGGACGTCGAGTCCGCATTCGGTGACGACGCCCGCCCCGCCGCCGCCACATCCGCCGACCGCCAACGCGAACGTGGCGCCGCCCAGGGCAAACCATCGCGCGAATCGCTGCATGGCTGTAGATTTCGATCCGCCAGCGGCCTTTCCTCCCGAACTGGCAACCCGGACCGGAGCCGCAGGAGGACTCGCGGGTAGTCACCGCGAAATGGCGGCCGTGCGGTCGCACGCTCCTTTGGCGCGCGCCGACCGCGCTGCCGCGCTCTCCGCCTGCCGCACGGCGCGCTCTGTCGGCGCCCGGTCTGCGGGAGGCCCGATCTTCGACGGCCGGCTTGCGGCCGGCCTTGAGTTGGGGAGGCGGTCGGCTGGCCGCCGCACGGCCATCAACGCAGCCGAGGCTGCGGTTCCAGGGAGACGAAGCGCATGAGTTCACCGTCGTCGGCGGCTCTGCCGCACCTTGGCGAGCTGACGGAGCGCCAGCGCAAGCTGCTGTTCTGGGCGTGCTTCATCGCGCTGGTGGCCACGTCGTTCTGCTTCATCATCCGGGCGTTGCTCCTGGGTACCTGGGGCGACCAGTTCGGGTGGAACGAGACCCAGAAGGGCCAGATCCTGGGCGTCGGACTGTGGCCCTTCGCGGTCAGCATCATCGTCTTCAGCCTGATGATCGACAAGATCGGCTATGGCAGGTCGATGGTGTTCGCGTTCGTCTGCCACATGCTGTTCGCGGCGGTCACCATCATGGCCCCGGGGATGGACAACCCGGACGCCATCTACTATGCCTTCTGGGTTGGATCCCTGCTCGGGTCGCTTGCAGCAGGCACCGTCGAGGCGGTTATCAACCCCGTAGTCGCAGCGATGTACCCGCGCGAGAAGGTGAAGTGGCTGAGCATCCTCCATGCCGGCTGGCCGGGCGGGCTCGTCCTCGGAGGGATCCTCGTAATCGCCACGGGCGGCGCGGACTGGAGGCTGCAGATCGGGTTCGTCTTCATCCCGACCATCCTCTACGGCGTTGCCATGCTGGGCAGGAAGTTCCCTGTCTGCGAGCGCGTCTCAGCGGGCGTCTCCTACCGGGACATGCTGCGCGAGTTCGGCGTGGTGGTCGCGTTCATCGCTGCGTGTCTCATCTTCCTCGAGGTCGGCCGCGCGTTCTTCTTCCCCGTGTGGCTGACGTGGGCCCTGATTATCGGGTCTACGGTCGCCTACGGCCTCGCGACCGGGTTCGCGCCGGGCAGGTGGCTGTTCATCGTGCTCGTGCTCATCATGATGCCGCTGGCGACAACCGAGCTTGGCACCGACGCGTGGATCACAGAGCTGATGAAGCCCGAGATGGAGCGGCTCGGCCTGGCGGCAGGCTGGGTCCTCGTCTACACCTCGGCCCTGATGATGGTGCTGCGGCTCTTCGCCGGGAGCATCGTGCACCGGATGTCGCCGCTCGCGCTGCTCGCGATCTCGTCCGTGCTCGCGATGGCGGGCCTCGTCGCCCTGTCCGCGTCCGTGGGCGTTATGATCCTGCTGGCGGCCACCCTCTACGGCATCGGTAAGTCGTTCTTCTGGCCGGCGATGCTCGGGATCGTCTCGGAGCAGTTCCCGAAGGGAGGCGCCATGACCCTGAACGGGGTTGCGGGCCTCGGGATGTTGGCCGTGGGCACCGTTGGCGCGCCCTTCCTCGGCTACATCCAGGACAGCTCCGTGAACACCAGGCTGAGGCTGGAGCAGCCCGTCATCCACTCGCAGGTGGCGGACGAGAAGAGGTGGGTCTTCGGCGCGTACCAGGCGGTTGTGCCGGAGCGGGTGGCGGCGTTGCCGCTTCCGGAGGACCGCGAGCAGGTGGAGCGGGCGGCCGATCTCGGGAGGAAGGATGCCCTGAGGACCGTCGCGATCTTCCCGGCGATCATGCTCGTGGCCTACCTGCTGCTGATGCTGTACTTCCGATCGAAGGGCGGGTACAAACCCGTGATCATCGGCGCCGGCAGCCACGGCTCACCTCCCGCCGGAGGCTGATCGCGGAGGGGCCGCCCGGCTCGAGCCGGGCGGCCCCTTTCGCGATACCCCGACACGAACGCGCCGGCGCTTCCAGCACGCCCTGCAGGTCAGCGCCGCCCGTAGGCGTCCAGCAACCGGAGCCTCGAGGCCTGCAGGCGCTGCTCCAGCACCACCGCGACCCGCTTCAGGATCTGGTAGCCCAGGCCAGGATCCGCCTCGCATCGCTCGCGCAGTGTCTGTCCGTCCAAGGTGATCACCTTCGTGTGGTCGAGCGCTCGCGCATCGAGGTGCCACTTGTAGGGCGGAACGAGCCATGACCATCCGAGCGCGTCGCCCGGCCCGATGGTCTGTATGACCACCGGCCCCACCTGCAACTGGAACGCTTCGAGGGCCACGCGCCCCTCCAAGATGAGGTAGGCGCGGTCGGCCGGATCGCCCTCACGAGCAATCACCTTGCCGGGGCGGAAGCTCACCTCCGATGCGCAACTCGCGATGAACTCCAGGTACTCGGGCTGCAAGCCGTCGCAGAACGGATGCTCCGCCAGGCTGCTCGGAACGGTGGCCACGTTCTTCCTCCTTCGGGCCGCGCTGACGCGACAACGCACTGCGCGGGCTTCCCCGGCGTCGTAGGTTCCTGTAAGGGCGCAAGACGATGCACCGGCCGCAACCCGGGCAGCCGGGCT
Source organism: Chthonomonadales bacterium (assembly GCA_035477595.1). Lineage (GTDB taxonomy): Bacteria > Armatimonadota > Chthonomonadetes > Chthonomonadales > CAJBBX01 > DATIKM01. The sequence goes on along the minus strand of DATIKM010000191.1, from coordinate 16,362 downwards.
CGCCAAACTGGTGGTGCTGGACCGCGAACCGGTGCGGCGACCACCGGCTATGGAGTGCCGTCGCGGTGCGCCCGCTCGCGCGTCGGCGCAGCCGGGCCCTGACACAACCCCTGCCGCATCGCCTGTCTGCGAGCCTGCCATCCGCGGCCGCCGTGTCGCCGGCGCCGCCGCCCGAGATGCCGGAGCACACCCGATGAAGAGTGTGCCGTACGCGATTCCATCAGTCAATGTAGATACGATTCCCAGATGCCGCCAGCGCCCCGAATGAACGTCCGCCAGATGATCGAACCGCCCTGGAGGCGGCGACCTCCCGGGGCGGCCCGACACGGGCGACGGGTGGCGCTGGCGCGATCAGGGGCTGACGGGCTGCAGCACGACCGTCCACCGCTCCCCGAAGCGGCTCCTGCCCCGCGCCACGCACTGGAACTCCACCTGCGCCGCGGCGGCCAGAGCGGGCAGCTGGCCCTCGACCAGGCCGGAGGTGCCCAGCGTCGGTACGTTGCCTGGCAGCGCCATCAGCGTCTCGCCCGACGGGCCGCGCGCAGCAAGGTAGACCGCGCCATCTCCGCGGTGCCGGCGCGGAGAGAGCCACGCCGCAGCGCCGTTGTTGCCAAGGACGGCCCGGACTCGCACTGGCCGGCCCGCCGCGACGCGGATCGAGCCGCCGGCGGGCCTTACATCGGTCCAGCGACCGGTTGCGTCCATCACCTGCAGCACCTCGTACTCGGCGTTCAGGTGCTTGGGCGGGTTGGAGCCGTTCAGCGGCGTGTTCCCGACGGCCACGAGCGGCGCCGTCGCCGAGTTGGTCCCGATGCCCTCGTGGCGCAGGCCGGGGAACCTACCCTCTTCGATCAGCCGCCAGAATGCGTCGCGGTGCGCGGCGTAGATGCCCTGCAAGCCATCCGGATGCGCATCGCGGTCCACGGTGATCCACGCGTCCGGCTCACGAGGGGGAGAGTGCCGTGCAAAGCGAGGCGCGTACTCAGCGACGATCCGGCTCAACCCGCGCCAGCTTCCGTCCGGGTTGATGATCCCGAAGTCGCTGTTCTCACCCACGCGGAAGCCGCCGGGGTACCACCAGAGGACCGTGCCGCTCGCGCCGCTGCGGAGGACCATGTTGTAGATGTGGCGGTAGAAGCGCTCGATGAAGGCGACCGTCGCGGGAGGGTAGAAGCGCCGCTCGAAGCGCTCGGCGAAGGAGGCGCGGGACGATGCCGGCGAGGCGCTCGGGGGATCCCACGAGGTGTAGCCGAACTCGGTCCAGACGACCGGCCGGCCGGGTGCCACCATGCGCGAGTAGGCCGCGGTGAACCATCCCGACTTAACCTGCTCCCACTCGCCGATGCGTCCGTACGCCTCCGGGCCCATGAAGTCCATGCTGCGCGCCAGGCCGGCGAAGTCGTAGGGCATCGAGGCGGTCGGCACCGTGGGGTCGCCGCCGGTGCTCTTTCGGAACGAGATGAGCTGGTGCGGGGCCACGGTACGGATCTTCTGCCGCGCCTCCATGTGCCTCCGGCTCAGGAAGTCGTCGAGGAACCGACGGTAGGCGGCGACGACGCGCGGGATCGAGCTGTCGCGGGCCAGGTCCGCGTCGCTCGGCCCGGTGATGGCTCCTTCGACGCGAGGCGCCGGATCCCCCCAGTCTCTCTCGGCCGCCTCGATGGACCCGTAGCGCTCGACGATCCAGCGCTCCCACTCCGGGTCCCACCGCTTCCGCTGAGCATAGTGGCCCCAGGTGGGCTCCCACGCGATGTCGTACGCGAAGACGGTGGCGTCGCGGCTCAGGCGGTTCACCCGGATGATCTCCCCGATGCCGGGCCACTCGAAGTCGAGAGGCGTGCCGGGGCGCAGCGACAGATTCACCTTCAGGCCGTGCGCGTCGCAGCGGTTGAGGATGTCCACCAGGTTCCGCGAGTGCATGTCATGCGTGTAGATGAACAGGCTCACCATGTTCATCCTCATCGCCTTCACGCGGGCCAGGTCGCGCTCGATCACCTCCGGGTCGTAGGACTGCGCCGACATCCACCGCTCGAACATCGGGCCGTCGTCGAGTGCGATGCCCGACGACGGCATGTAGTTCAGGCCGTGCGGATACCAGGGCTTGCCGTCGACGAGCAGCTTCCCGTTCTCCGCCGTCATGAACCGCGGCCGCCGCGGATGGCGCACGGTCACCTCGTGTTCGAGGACGTCGACCACGCGGCCCTCCGCCAGCAGCTCGGTGCGCACGCGGTAGCGGGCGGCGGTTAGCCTGCCTGGCCGCCAGGTGGCGGTCGCGATCCGCTCCTCTCCTGCGCCTGCGGCTGGCGCCTCCGCGCGGAAGAGGGTCTGGGCGCCATCCGCCGTCGTCACGGTGAAGCGCACGGCGCCCGCACCGCCCTGCACGCGCGCTCCCAGCTCCATGTCCTCTTCCGGGAACAGGCCGAAGAAGCGGGCGCCGCCCTCCACGAAGATCGGGCCGTCAAGCATGCGGCGGGCGAGAGCCGCGATGTAGCGTTGCACGTCCGGCCGCGCGTACCACGCCGGGTCGACCGCCGTGAAGGATGCCCACTTGCCCCGCCGGAACCCCGCGTCACGATCACGGTGGCTGAGGAGAGTGGCGAGCGTGCCCGCCACCCCTTGCCGGCCCACCACGCGCAGCAGCGGCGTCCAGCGCCAGGCGCGCCCCTTGTCGAACCCCGTACCGGACGGCCGCGGGTGCGTGGACAGCACCTGCGCAGGCAGCGGCGGCGCGGGGACGCCCACCAGCGCACGTCCGGCGCCGTCGTCGACGCGACGCGCCCCGCGGACCGCGTGGTACTTGTGGACGGGCGACAGCGTGTCGAGCGTGAGGGGCCGGAATCGCTCCCAGTTGGGCCCTGCACCGGTGCCTGGGTCCGCGAACCAGTACTCGTGCGCGCCGTGCGGGAGCCGGGTGTGGCTGAACGCCAGCCCTGCCGTGATCTCGCGGGCCCTCTCCAAATGCAGCCTGTCGCCGCGCTGCCCGCGCCCTGAGGTGCCCTCAGGGTCCCAGAGCGCGAAGTCGGCCACATGGACCGCGTACCGCCGCCAGCTTCGCGACAGCGGTACGACCGCGATCCACCGGGATCCGTCCTGCTCGCGCACCTCGATGGAGAGAGCAGTGGTTCTCGGGCCGCCCCGCGCCTGGAAGATCACCAGGTTGTGGTCCCGTGAGGGGGACGCGATCAGCGGCGGCCCGGTAAGGGTGTCCCACCCGGTGAGGTTGCGCATGCGCACGTGGAGCGCGGAACCGACCCCGGCAGCGCCGGACGGGGCAACGCGCCACTCGGATTGGTCCGCGGTGCGGTTCGTGCTCCGGCGCCAGTCGCCAGCCGTGGTGGCGCCCACATCGAGGATGGGGCTCGATGCAACGCTCCGGCGCACAAGGTCGTCTATCTGCTGGCTATCGAGCCATTCGCCATCGAGCTCCTGCACGAGGCGGTCGAACGCGGGAGCTCCGAGCGCGATCAGGTGACCGCCGGCGCGAAGGTAACGATCTAGCCCGGCGAGGCCCGCGCCAGGGTACACGTGCGCGTCCGGTATGATCAGCATCCGCGCTTCCGCCGGGCGAAGCACCGCGGGGTTCGCGAGATCGTGCGGACCGATGAGGACGGTCCGCAGACCCACGGCCTCGACGGACTGCCGCGTGAGCTCGGTCAGGCGGGCGTCGCGCCCTGCCCAGCCGCCGGTGACGATGGCCACGGCAGGGGCGTCTGGGCGCAGGCCCAACCGCTCCCGAATGCGCACCGACTCCACCTGCGCTGCCTCGGCGGCCTGCGCCTCCGCGATCGTCAGCGCCCTGACCACACGGCTGTGCACCGCCGGAGCGTGCGCCCGCCGCCAGTCCTCGCCGAACCAGAGCGCCACGACCAGCTCGCCGCGCAGCACACCCACAGGAACGGGGATGGAGATATCTGTCAGACCAGCGCCCGACACCTCGCGCACGACGCCTGCGTGAACCACATTATCGAGCGCCTTCATCTCGGCGTGCAGCTTCACCGTCCCGCGCTCCGCCGGCACTCGATACGCCACCCGGAAGCGCAGCTCTGCGCCCTCGACCACTTCCGTCGGCAGGTCCCGAAACTCGTGGAGCCACTGTTGGGCCTGGCTCGGGAACGCCAACGCCACGAGAGCGCACACCAGCATCAGCCTCATCCGTTCGGTCTCCCACCGCCGCGGGCCAGTCGCCCCCCGCAGCCTTCGCGTCCATTCGGGCGGCGAGGGCGCCATTCCTGCCCGCCGGGCATCCTCGGAAGGAGAACGGCGCCGTCGGTGCCAATAGGCGCACCGACATGCAGGGCGGAGGAAACGCGGATGGCGGCGGATCTGGCGCTGGTGACGGGTGGGCTAGGCTTCATTGGATCTCACGTCGTGCGCGCACTGGTTGCTGAGGGGACGAGGGTCCGCGTGCTCGACAACGGGTCGACGGGCTCGATGGAGAACCTGGCGGGCCTCTGCCGCTCCGTGGAGGTGATCGAGGGGGATGTACGCAACGCCATCGCGTGCGGGAGCGCCTGCAGGGGCGTCCACACCGTCTACCACCTCGCTGCCTACATCTCGGTGCCCGGCTCCATCCAGGACCCGGTGACGGCAGACGCAGTGAACATTGGCGGCGCTCTGAACCTCCTCATGGCGGCGCATCGGGCCGGCGCGCGCCGGCTCGTGTTCTCGTCCTCGGCCGCGGTGTACGGCGAAACGGACGTGGTTCCCGCTCACGAGAACCTGTCGCCCGCTCCGCTGTCCCCATACGGGGTGGAGAAGGTCTACGGCGAGATGATGTGCCGCGTCTACGACGCGCTCCACGGCCTCGAAACGGTGGCGCTGCGCTACTTCAACGTCTACGGCCCGCGTCAGGACCCTCGCAGCGAGTATGCTGCGGTGGTGCCGCGGTTCATCTCGATGCTGCTGGCCGGGGAGACGCCGACCATCTACGGCGATGGCGAGCAGACGAGGGACTTCCTCTTCGTGGAGGACGTCGCGCGCGCCAACCTGCTCGCTGCGAAGGCACCGGAGGCCCGGGGGCATACCGTCAATATCGGCGGCGGTGTTCGGATCACCGTGAACGCTCTCTACGGCGCCCTGCGAGACGCAGTGGGCCAGGGCGGCGCCCCCATCCACGGCCCGGAGCGTGCGGGAGACATCCGCCACTCCGGCGCCGACATCCGGCGCGCGCAGGCGCTCCTCGGCTTCGCGCCGGACGTCTCGCTGGCCGAGGGCCTGAGGCGAACGGTTGCGTTCCACCAAGATCAGCAGGCCGCGTGATGGGGACCGGCACGGGACCGGAGACGGCTGATCGCAGGGCGGCTCGCCGGGAGAGGCTCGGCCGCCGCCCCGGCCCGCGGCCGCCGTCCGGGCTGGCGCCGCATTGGTGCGCGCTGCCCACGGCGCCTGCCTCGAGCGCCGGGTAGCGACGAGGAGGCACCGCGATGCGCGGCGCGCGTCCGCTGGCCGCCATGTTCGGCGTGTGGGCCTGCGCGGTCGCCGCCTTCGCGCTGGTCCTATCGCGGGTGCTGCAGAACCCGGGCGAACGCGCCACGGTGTCGATGGGTTTCTGGCTCCTCGTGATATGGGTCGCGGCAGGCCGGGCGCTGCAGTACCGGTACCGGGAGCCGGCAGGCCGGGCGCTCTCGCGCCTGCGGGCACCGTGGCGGGTGCGGTTCGTACTGCTCGCGACGGCATTCGCGCTCGTCGAGGAGGCCGTAACGACGTCGCTCACGAACCTCGCGCCGCTGTTCGGCGTTCCGGTTGGGTGCGGCTTCATCACGGCCTCGGCGAACTACCTCGACGTGGTGCTCGGACACAGCGTGATCGTCTTCATCCCCATGTTCATCGCCTGGGCATGGATGCTCGGATGCTGGGCCTTCCAGCCCCTCGACGTGCTCCTCCTGTTCGGCATCACCGGTTGGCTAGCGGAGCTGCTGACCTTCGGAACACAGAATGTCGGCATGGGCGGTTTCTGGGTGGGGGTCTACGGGCTGATGGTGTACCTCCCGGCGCGGGCGCTGCCGGAGCGGCCCGCAGGCCTGCCGCGCGTCACGGTGCTCCGCGCCTTCGCGGCGGTCTTCCTTCCGTTCCTCTTCGTGCCACTAACCGCCGTTCCCGTCTGGCTGCTGCACCCCTACCAGCACCACTGGGAGTACCCCGCGCCCCCGGGCTGCATGGAGCGTCCGCCACAGCGCGGCGGACGCGCCGCTCCGGCCGCGCCCACCAATCCCGCCGCGCCCGCCATCCCCGCCGCGACGGGTCACCCGAACGAGGTGCCGCAATGAGGCCGCCGCCCCCGCTGCTCCCCGTGGACCCTTCGCCAAGCCGGCTAGAAGGTGTAATCGAGCGCATCACCTTCCACGCCGAGGAGACCGGCTACACGGTGGCGCGCATCGCTGCACCGGGAGAGCGCGACCCCATCACGGCGGTGGGCGCGATGGGGAGCCCGAACGTCGGCGAGAGCGTGCGCCTGCACGGCCGATGGAGCAAGCACCGGGAGTTCGGCCGGCAGTTCCAGGTGGAGCGGTATGAAACGATCCGGCCCGCAACGGCAGCGGCGATCGAGAAGTACCTGGGGTCAGGGCTAGTGAAGGGCGTGGGGCCCGCGATGGCCCGCCGCATTGTGAGCGTCTTCGGCGAGGCCACGCTCGACGTGATTGAGGAGGCGCCTCGACGGCTGCTTGAGGTGCCGGGCATCGGCGCCGTGCGGATGGAGCGCATCCGCGCCGCATGGGCGGAGCAGAGGGCGGTTCGGGCCGTGATGCTGTTCCTCCAGGGCCACGGCGTCTCCCCTACCTACGCTGTCCGGATCTACCGGCGGTATGGCGATGACGCCATCCGGGTTGTGGAGTTGGACCCGTACCGGCTGGCGGCGGATATCTGGGGAATCGGTTTCCGGACGGCGGACAAGATCGCGCGGGAGCTGGGTTTCGCGATCGACTCGCCAGAGCGCCTCCGGGCGGGCATTCTGTACACGCTCCAGCAGGCCACGGACGATGGCCACATGTACGTGCCGGAGCCGGAGCTGATCCGGCGGGCCGCGGAGATACTCGAGGTTGACGTCTCGACGCTGCCGCCGATCGTGGCGGCCAGCGCCGCCGCGGGCGATGTCACGCTGGAGGCCATTCCCGATGGCGAGGGCGAGCCGGAGCAGGCCATCTACATGCCCGCCCTGTACCGCACGGAGGTCGGGCTGGCGGCGCGGCTCCGCCGACTGGCAGGCCTCGCCGGGCCGGACGAGACAGCGGAGGGGCGCGTCGATGCGTGGCTCGACTACCAGTCGGCCGCTCTCAACATCGAGCTCTCCCCGGAGCAGCGCCGAGCGGTCTACCTCGCGCTGTCGAACCGCTTCCTCGTGCTGACAGGCGGACCCGGCACCGGAAAGACGACCGTGACCAACCTGATCTGCCGGGCGCTGGAGGCGAGGCGGAAGCGCGTCGTGCTCGCAAGCCCGACGGGACGTGCAGCCAAGCGCCTGTCCGAAGTGACTGGCCGGCCGGCACAGACCATACACCGCCTGCTGAAGTACGACCCCACACGCCACGACTTCCAGCACGACGAAGCGAACCCGCTCGACTGCGATGCGCTCATCGCGGACGAGACCTCCATGCTCGACGCCATGCTGGCGCACAGCCTCCTGAAGGCGGCGCCGGATGGAGCGCAGATCGTATTCGTGGGCGACCCCGATCAGCTTCCCTCCGTGGGGCCGGGCAATGTGCTGGGCGACATCGTCCAGAGCGGCGTCGTGCCCGTGTGCCGGCTCACCACGGTGTTCCGCCAGGCCGCCCGTAGCCTCATCATCACCAATGCTCACCGGGTGAACCGGGGCGAGATGCCGATGCTGCCCGCGCCGCGAGAGCGCGGAGACGCCGACTGCGCGATGGTGGAGGTCGAGGACAGCAAGGCGGCGGCGCAGATGGCCGTCACTGTGGCAACGCGCTCGCTGCCGCGCCTGGGGTTCGCTCCATCGGACATCCAGGTGCTGGCCCCGATGCACCGCGGGGAGGCGGGCGTCGGCCACCTGAACGAGCGGCTCCAGGAGCTGTGGAACCCGGCCCGGCCGGGCGCGCCCGAGCTGCTGCGGGGCGGCAGGCGTTATCGAGCAGGCGACCGGGTGATCCAGCTCGCGAACAACTACGACCGGAACGTGTTCAACGGGGACGTAGGCACGATCCGTTCAATCGATCCGGTCGAGCAGACGCTGACGGTCGCCTTTCCGGAGGCCGAAGTCCCTTACGACTACGGAGAGTGCGACGAGCTACAACTGGCGTATGCGCTCTCCGTGCACAAGAGCCAGGGCAGCGAGTATCCGGCTGTCGTGCTCGTGCTCACGGCGTCACACTACGTGATGCTCCAGCGCCGGCTGCTCTACACAGCGCTCACGCGCGCGAGGCGACTGTGCGTTCTTGTGGGAGAGAAGCGCGCCGTGGGACGGGCGGTGCGCAACGACCGGGCGACGCGCCGGTACACCCGGCTGTCGGCGCGGATCACGGGCGCCATCCGCCCTCGCCTCGCAGGCTGAGCGAGCCCGGCGACGTCACGGACGCGATGCGCCATCGTCTTCGAGACCAGGGGACATGGAAATGCGGAGCATGAGGACGGCGTTCGGATGCGCTGGCGCCCTGCTGTCGCTCACGCCGCTGGCGGCGCTGGGTAGCCCCGAGGGCGCCTACGTCGCGGAACGAAGCGTCCGGGACGATCGCGGCAGTACGACACTGCGCTTCGCCCTGCAACTGGAGCGTGGCGGCCGGGCCGAGATGATCACCGAGGCCGTGGGCAGGCGCCCGCAGGTCTCGCGCGACACGCTCGCCCGCTATGGCGAGGTGCTGCATTACGTGGCGCGCCGCGGCCGCGCGATCCACACGGGCGCATGGACCGAGAGGCGCGGCCGTGTCGAGCTCGACATGGACCGCATCGAAGGCGACCGCGCGGGCGGTCGATGGGTCGTCGAGGCTGCCCGCCACGAGGTCGTCCTGCGCGGGCTGGACCGAAGGCTCTACGGCGAAGGGGAGATGCGCCTCCGGCCGCGATTCGGCGGTGGTGTCGACTGGGGCCCAGAGGCGCGGCGTCCGCACGAGGTCGCGGGTGACTACGCGATCACGCGCCGCTGGCGAGACACACGCACCGAGCACGCCGTCCGGACGGTGATCTCTCTCCGGCGCGACGGTCGCGCCGAACTGCGCACCGAGCTTCTGGCAGGCGACCCCTCAGCCGATCAAGACGCGCGGCGCGAGCTCGGCGACATCGTACGGCTCCTCGACCGGACGCGTAGCGTCACCCACGAGGGGGAGTGGGAAGCCGATGGCGGGCGCGTCACGCTGCGGATGGAGCGCCTCCAGAGCGGCCCACGAACCGGCGCCTTCCTCGCCGACTGGCGGCCCGGCATGCTGCGCCTTCGCGACTTCGACCGCCGGCTCTACGGTCCGATGAGGCACGAGTTGCGTCTCGGTGGACGAGTGGTCGACTTGGGTGGCGCACGGGTCGGTGGCCGGGACGCCGGTTGGGGACGGCCGGTGAGCGCCGCCGACTTCGCGGGCGCGTGGCGAGCACGCCTCAGCGTGCCAGGCGGCAGAGGGTACGTCGACCGCGTTCTGGAGCTGCGTCCGGGCGGTGAGGCCACGATGACATCCGAACTGGTCAGCGAGGGAGCGCGCATCCGTGTGGCGCAGTCGCGAGCGCTCGGAAGGCTCTTCGAGCGGATGGCGGATCGGCGCCCGCTCGTGCACCGAGGGCGCTGGACCGTCGATGGCTCGTTCGCCGACGTGGTTCTCACCGACCTCCGTGGCGAGCGTGTGACCTCGAGGTTCCGCTTTGGCCTGGGCACCCAGTCGCTGTTTGCGACGGTGTGGGACCACGACCTGTACGGCTCCGAGAGGTCCCTGTTCGCGCCGGTGCGGTAGGGGCTGGCGACCAGGTTCTCGCTGCGCCCGTTCCGTCCACGATGACGGGCTGCGCCAGGTTGAGCGCGTGGCTCATCACCAGGTGCTGGCAGCAGACGTGCGCCACGCGCTGCTCGCCTGTCACGCGTCCCGCACCACGCGCACGCCCATGCCCTCCAGGCGCTCGCAGATCGTGCCGAGGTTTTCCGGCGACCTGAGGGCGCGCAGAGGGTAGTCCATCCCGAGCGCCGCGTACTTGCCAGAGCCGATGCCGTGATAGGGCATCAGCTCGAGGGGTGGCGGCCCTGTGAGGGAGAGGACGAGGTCGCCCAGCTTGCGAATGTCCTGCGCGGTGTCGTTCAGGCCAGGCACGATGGGCGCGCGAAGCAGGATGGCGGCCCCCGTCTCGCACAGCCGGCGCACGTTGCGGAGGATGAGCGCGTTGTCCGCCCGGCACAGCCTGCGGTGCTTCGCGGCGCTGACCACCTTGATGTCCACCATCAGCAGGTTCGTGAACGGCAGCAGCGCCTCGATCTCAGGCCACGGTGCCAGCGCGCAGGTCTCGATGGCGGTGTGCAGGCCGTGCTCCCGGGCGGCGCGAAGGAGTGCCAGCGAGAACCCCGGCTGGAAGAGGGGCTCCCCGCCGGAGAGCGTCATGCCGCCGCCCGAGGTCCGGTAGAAGGGCTCGTCGCGGAGCACCACGGCGAGCACCTCCTCCACGGTCTGGCGCTTCCCCACCGTCTCGAGCGCCTCGGAGGGACACACGCGGGCGCAGCAGCCGCAGGACTGACACCGGACGCGCAGCACGCGCGCCTCGTCCGTCGTGATGGCCCCATTCGGACACGCATTCAGGCAGGAACCGCAGTGGATGCAGCGCGCCGCGTAGTAGGCGAGCTGGGGCATGGCGGCGCCTGACTCCGGGTTATGGCACCACGCGCACCGCAGCGGGCAACCCTTGAGGAACACGGTGGTGCGGATGCCCGGCCCGTCGTGCAGGCTGAAACGCTGGATGTCGAAGACCAGGCCGGAGGTCACGGTCGGGGGTGCTGTCTGGGCCATGGGACGATGGGCCTCGCGAGGCGCGCCCGGCTACTGGCGGTGCTTCGTGCGCGCGATGATGTGGTCCTGCATGGTGCGGTCCAGCAGGCAGAACTGCTGGCTGAAGCCGGAGACGCGCACGCACAGGCTCCGGTGGCGCTCCGGGTCCTCCTGCGCCGCGCGCAGCATGTCGGCGCTCACCACGTTGAACTGGAGCTGACCAACGCCAAGGTCGATGGCGGTCACCAGCAAGTCCACGAACCCGTCGCGGCCCCTGCCCTCCAGGAGCGCTGGATCGACATCGAGGATGGCGGAGCTGCTGGCGGCGGCCAGGTGATGCGGCAGCGCTGCCAGCGAGCGCACCACCGCGCTCAGCCCGCTCACGTCGCGGCCCTGCACCGGCGAGACGCTGTATGCGAGCGGTTCGCCCGCGAGCCGGCCGTCGGGCGTGGCGCCCGTCATGCCCCCATAGGGCAGCATCAACGTGAAGGTGAAGAGGTGGGCGTGGTACCGCCCTCCCGACGGCGTGCGGTAGCCCGCGAGCATCTCGCAGTAGAGGCGCGTGAGGTCCGCAGCATGGCGGTCCGGCAGCGGCTCATCGTTGCCGTACTTCGGCGCACGGCGCAGCAGCCACAGCCGCAGATCGCCTCGTCCCTGGTAGTTGGTCCGCAACGCCTCGAGCATCTCCGCCGGCTGGACGCGGCCCTCTCGGAAGACGGCCTCCTCCAGCGCCGCGAGGCTGTCTGCCGCGTTCGGGATGCCCATCGCCGCGCTCGAGTGGTAGCAGTAGCGCGCCCCGCCCTCCACGATGTCGGCGCCGCGCCGCACGCAGTCGTCGGTCAGCAACGACAGATAGGGCAGGCGCATCTGGAACCTGTGCGCGTGCTCGGCGGCGTTCGAGCCGTAGACTGCCCAGCGCGCCGCATGCTCCAACTGGACGCGGAGGGCCGCCTGCACCGCCTCGAGGTCGCCCAGCGCGTCGAGGCACGGTCCCTCCGGGCCGATCCGCTCGCCGCTGCGCAGGTCGCACCCGCCGTTCAGCGCCAGCTCCAGGCACTTGGCCACGTTGATCCAGTGGCTCACGGCGTGCGGGTTCGCCGAGCCCGGTAGCGTGATCTCGATGCAGCCGATGGCTGCGTAGCCGCGTGCCTCCTCCAGCGGGACGCCCTTGTCCACCAGAGCCGGCACCAGCGCCTCGTCGTTGAAGAAGAAGGGGATGCCGCCGCCCCGCGCGACCAGGTCTACGCAGCGCTCCACGAAGCGCCTCGGTGCAGCCGCGCCGAGAGGCATCGCACGAACCCGAGCGCCTCCGTGACGTCGAGTACGAGATAGCTCAGGTCGTTCACCGCGTCGGCGCCGTCGGGCCGCTGGCCGCCCACCATGATCTGCTGGACGTCGTATGGCTGGTAGAGCTTGCACCAGAGGGCGGCGAGGACGTCGAACGCCCGCTCGCGCTCCTCGGGCCCCGCCGCCTGCCAGTAGCGCAGGAGGAACTGGTCAATCCGCCCGATCCCGTTCGCGTTGACGCCGTCCTCCCACACGGTGATCATGTGGGCAAACCAGAGCGCCTGCACCGCCTCGCGCAACGAGCGGGCCGGCCACTCCGGCACACGGGCGCACACGTGGGCCGTCTCGGTCCACGCTGCCCGATCGGCATCGCTCACGGCGTGAAGGGCGCGCTCGCGTGCGGCCGCGGCGTGGCGCCTGCCGAGCGTGCAGGCGGCATCGCAGAGACGCCGGAACGCCAGCAGGTTGCAGCGCTTGCGCGGAGCGTCCGGGTCATCCGGCAAGAGGCGCGCGAGCTCGCGATCGATCTCTGCCGCGAGGCCCCGGAACCCCAACCGGAGCACCTTCTCGTACCCGCGGATGCTGTGGTTGAGCTCAGTGCCCCACACCGACACGACACCGGCGCGCTGCAGCCGCTCCAGCTCGGGCGGCATGGGCGAGACGGGCGCCAGCTCCTGCCAGCCAAACGGCTCCGCACGCAGCCACCCGAGCGCACGCTCGCGGCGCTCCGGCTCGATCGGCCAGCCGGCTACGCGCTCCGCGTAGTCGCCGGGCTGGCGGGCGCGGAGGTTCACCAGCTCGGGGTCGCCTCCGTGCTCGCCGGCGAGGAGATCCCCCTCCTCCAGCCAGACCGGCATGCTCTCGACGACGTGCGCGAGCGCCTCGGCGTTGCGCAGGGGGAGGGGCTGGCCCTCGGCTGCCATCCAGCCCTCGAGGTAGAGGCAGTCGCGCAGCCATCCGAAGCGCCGCTCCGGGAGCCAGCCAAGCGCCCGCTCCCGCAGCGCCTCGACCTGTGGTGACAGCGCCGCCGGTGACGGCGTACGCTCACCGGTCGCGGTCATCCGCTTCCCCCCTGTGCGACCGGCTCGCGCCGTGGCAGAGCCCGCGAATGGCGCCGGCCGCTCGCAGGTAGTTATGCCACGAGGCGTCCGGCGGGATAAGGTGGTCGAAGCCCGGCACGTAGCGCCCGTGCTCCAACATGCGCCGCGCCCTCTCCACCTCGCGGTCGACGTCCTCCGCCGATCCAGCGAGGGCGCGCTTGTCCAGCCCGCCCATGATCCCCAGATCCGGGTGCCGCCGGCGGACCTCGAGGATGTCGTTCCCCGCTTGCACCTCGAACGGAAAGAACATGTTGATGCCGTGCTCCGCCATCACCGGCACGAGCTGGGTGCAGTCGCCGTCGGTGTCCACCGAGACGATGCGAACGCCCACACGCCGGGCGAAGGCCACGATCCTATCGTAGCACGGCATCATGAACTCGCGCACCATGCGCGGCGATATGAGCGAACCGTGACGTCCTGACATGTCCTCCCATATGTGGATGTGGTCGATCCGCACCTCGGCCGCCGCGCGTTCGTAGACGCTCAGCCATACATCGGTCAAGCGTTCCATCATGTCGCGAACCAGCGCCGGCCGGTCGCAGAAGGCGAGCAGCAGGCGCTCCGCCCCCATCAGGTCGCGCGGCGTGCCGAAGACGCCGTAGGGGAAGGCCCCCACCTGCACGGCCTCGCCTGTCCGCGCGACGTGCCCGCGGAAGGCATCCCAGTCGGTGCGCCATCGCGAATCGTCGTCCGGACGGAGCCGCTCCTCCCGGATGCGCTCCCAGTCCGCCTCATCGCGCACTGGGTGCTCAAGAAACTCCGGCATTGACCCCAGGTCGCCCCGGTCTCGCTTCACGATGCCGAGCGCATCGCGGTGGATGACGTAGCCCTCCGTCCGCTCGAGAACCTCGGGCTCGTAGGGCGGGTTCAGCCCCAGCGTAACAGGCGCGGTGCAGAACCCTTGCTCGAGCCCCACGGCCGCGCCGGGATCCAGTGCGGAGTCGCCGGACTCGTGGCGCCACCGCTCGACCGTATCGCCCCATGGGCGCCAGCCGATGCCGACCCCGAACGGCACGCGGTCGACCGGCGCCCCGGTCAGGCAGCGGACGAGGCGCTCGCCGCATGGGAGCGGCTCCACCGGGGCTGGGGCTGTCATGGCGAGCAGGGGGCCTCCATGTCGGTGGTTGCCCGGCGTGGCGTCACACGGCCAGCGGGACCACGAGGTCCGGCGAGTCGTTGGCGGGGCTGTTCACTCCATAGCCCACCGGATGGGCTGTCATCGCCTGCGAGGGGTAGGGGCGCAGGAGCGAGAGCACGTCGGCGCCCGCTCGCACCGTGGGATCGAGCCACAACGCGTGGCCGGCGCGCGGCACGATCACCGGCATCCGGTTGTGGATGGGCCGCGTCAGCTCGTTAGCGTCCGTTGTGAGGATGGCCAAGGTCTCCAGGTACCCATCCGGCCCTTCCCACTGCTCCCATAGCCCCGCGATCCCGAACACCTCACCGTCGCGCATCCGGAAGAGGTGCGGCTGCTTCCTGCCGCCGGGGACAGGCTTCCACTCGAAGTAGCCGTTGGACGGCACGAGACACCGCCGGTAGCGCAGGGCGCCCCGGAACGAGGGCTTCTCGGCGGCGGTCTCGGCGCGCGCATTGATCAGCCGAGAGCCGATCGTCGGGTCCCTGGACCAACCCGGCACCAGCCCCCACTGCAGCGGCGCCGCCTCGCGTCGGCCGCTCACGGGCTCACGCACGCAGAGCACCGCCTGGGAGGGCGCGATGTTGTAGCGCGGAGCGATGGGGATGGGCATGGCAACCTGGAAGGCGCTCGCCACCTCATCGGCCGACACGCTCAATACGAACCGCCCGCACATGGGCAGGGCCTCCGGTCGCGCGGATCGTGCCGCCCGCGCGGCGCGCTTGTTCCGCTCCGCGCTCCGCGTTCCCTGCGCCAGCGAGCTGGATTCAGGGCAGGTGGCCAGAGCCGGGGCAGTTCGGCGCGCAGCGCCTCATGTGTCGGAGGCAGAGGGCCTCAGCAGCCGTTCCTCGGCACGGTCCGCCGCTGCGCCGGACGCGGGGCGCAGCAGCGTCTCGTCCGGTGTCGCGCTCGCATCGGCGGGCCGCAGCAGCATCGCCGCGTTCCTCCACCGCTCGGCGGACTGCTCCACAGCGGGGAGGGCCTCACGCGCTGCTGCGCGTACGCGAGCCGCTGCCTCGCCGTCGCCAGCCTTCGAGGTCAGAGCCCGAACGACCAGCGCGGAGCGCTCATCCCCCACCTGCTCAAGCGCCTTCAGCATCGCCAGCAGCAGCGGTGCCTCGCGGTCGATCCGGACCTTCCCGATCTGGCGGTTGAGACGCGCGCGCTGCTTCTCGGTCAGCAGGCCCGCGTCTGACGCCTTGAGGCGAGGCAGCAGGACCGTGAGCCTCTCCACCGCCAGTGCGCGAAACAACTGTTCGGCACTGAGGCGAGACACCGGGACCCCGGGCTCCGCCGCTGTGGCAACTATGCGAAGGCAATACTCCCGGTAATAGCGCCGAATCATCAGGACCGCGAGCTCCTGCGCCGCGATCCCCCGAAGCCACTCGTAGTCGAGTGCCTCCAGCAGAAACCCGGTGGAGCGGATGTCGTCGAGCTCGCGAAGCTTGCGGGCGGCGTTCTCCCACTCCCGCTCGCGCCTATCTCTCTCCTGAGCTAGGATCGACGGCTCCTTCGTCGCTTTGCCTACATCCAAAGCCGTCTTGGGAGGTGCCGGCGGCGCCAAGGCCGCCCGCGCGGACGCTGGTCCGGTGGCGTCCTCTTCAACCGTTCTCTGCGACATCCGACACCTCGTCCACCTCTCAGTTACCCGTCGATGCCCTGACTGCGCGGCCTGCCTTACCCACGATCTCTCCTGCCATCGACGCGAACGCACATGCACCCGCTCGCCCCAGCGCCTCATGTGTCGGAGGCAGAGGGCCTAAGCAGCCGTTCCTCGGCACGGTCCGCCGCTGCGCCGGACGCGGGGCGCAGCAGCGTTTCGTCCGGCGCCGCGCTCGCATCGGCGGGCCGCAGCAGCGTCGTCGCGTTCCTCCACCGCTCGGCGGACTGCTCCACAGCGGGGAGGGCCTCACGCGCTGCTGCGCGTACGCGAGCCGCCACC
>DATIKM010000190.1:0-8381 GCA_035477595.1 Chthonomonadales bacterium | reverse complement strand
GGCTGGGATCGAGGAGCGCGCCGACGACCGCCCGACGGGCTTCGAGCGCGCCTGGATGGAGGAGTTCGCCAGCGGGCTGAAGCCCTACCAGCGCGCGGTGCTCGGGTGCCTTCTGCACGGGCTCACGTGGAGAGAGGCTGGCACCGCGCTTGGGTGCACGTCCGCGAATATCGCCTACCACGTGCGCCAGATCCGCCGCGAGTACGCAGCCTACAGCCACAGTGGCGCCCCCGCCGCACGCTCCGCGCCGTAGCGCCGGCTCGCGCCGTCACCGCTCCACCCTCGTGCGCTATACTGCAGGAAGCGCCCGCTGCACGCGCAAGGAGGACACGCGACGGAAGCAGAGGCTGGTGTGACACTGGGGCAACACGCCGGCTTTTCGACGGTGCGGCGCCCCGTCAGGAGGCGCGCGGTCCTCGGCCACGGCGCTGCGTCGGTGAGCTGGTGGCCTCGGGCGACGGCCGTCACCACGGCTGTCGCGGAGCGGCGGCGCCGGCAGGCGCAGGCGGGCATTCGGTCGCCCAAACTCCCATGCCTGAACTGAGCTCTGCGCTCTGGCCCGCGATCGCGGCCGCCCTGGTGGTGCTCGCGACGCCAAGCGCAGGCCCTCGCCAGACAAGCGACTTGCCGCCCGAACCGGCACGCGAGTTCCGCGCCGCCTGGGTCGCCACCGTGGCCAACATCGACTGGCCATCGCGACCGGGCTTGACCACCGACCAGATGCGCTCCGAGCTGGCGACGATCTTCGACACGGCCGCGCGCCTCAGGCTGAACGCGATCATCCTGCAGGTCCGGCCCGCCTGCGACGCCCTCTATCAGTCCGACATCGAGCCGTGGTCGCCGCACCTGACCGGTCGCATGGGCCAGGCGCCTGACCCGCCCTTTGATCCGCTAGCATTCGCCATCGAGGAGGGCCACCGGCGCGGCATCGAGGTGCATGCCTGGTTCAACCCCTATCGCGCCCTCCACTCCACCGCACCAGGGCCGGTGTCGGCCAACCATATCAGCCGGACGCACCCCCACCTGGTCAGGCGCTACGGGCGCATGCTGTGGCTCGACCCCGGCGAGCCCGCCGTCCGTGATCACACGGTTCGCGTCATCATGGACGTCGTCCGTCGCTACGACATCGACGGCGTGCACCTCGACGACTACTTCTACCCTTACCCCACGCGGGACCCGCAGGGCCGGCTGCTGGACTTCCCCGACGGTCCGTCCTGGGCGCGCTACGTGCGGTCAGGAGGCAAGCTGCAGCGGGACGACTGGCGCCGGAGCAATGTGGACACGCTGATTGAGCGGTTGTATCGGGAGATCAAGGCTGCCAAACCGTGGGTGAAGTTCGGGATCAGCCCGTTCGGCATCTGGCGACCGGGCACGCCTCCGGGCATCCGCGGTCTGGACGCGTTCGCCGCGATCTATGCGGACTCGCGGCGCTGGATCCGTGAGGGGTGGCTCGACTACTGGACGCCGCAGCTCTACTGGAGGATCGATGCGCCCGGCCAGAGCTACCCGGTCCTGTTGCGGTGGTGGGTGGAGCAGAACGTCCACGGGCGCCACGTTTGGCCGGGGAACTTCACAAGCCGGGTCGCCGATGGGTCGCCCACCGCGTGGGAGTCTCAGGAGATCGTGGACCAGATCGAGGCTACCCGCGCGCAGCCGGGCGCCACGGGGAACGTGCACTTCAGCATGAGGCCCCTGCTCAGGGATCGCGGCGGGATCGCGGCGGCGCTGGCGCGTGGCCCCTATCGGGAGCCCGCCCTCGTACCCGCGTCGCCGTGGCTCGACGACCGGCCGCCGGCGACGCCGGCGCTGCGCGTCGAGGGGCAGCGGCCCGAGGAACGCGTCCTTCGCTGGGATCCGAGAGGCGATGAGACAGCGCGGCTCTGGGTCGTGCAGACGCGCGTCGGGGGCGCGTGGACGACCGCCATCCTGCCGCAGGGCGAGCGCGCAGCGCCCGCGCCCGCAGGGCTCGAGGCGGCGGCTGTCTCCGCGGTGGATCGGTCCGGGATGCGCAGCAAGCCAGCCCTCTGGCGCGCTGCGCGGTGAGGTCGCCGCAGGCGTGGGCCGGGAGGGCGCGACAGTGACCGACGAAGCGAGCGGGCAAGCCAGCCACCCCAAGCCGGAATGGTCGGTCTTCTTCTCGGCCGCGGAGTGGCGCCGCTTCATCGAGGTGGTGTGCGCCGCGCTCGAGTCGACGGGCCGGGCATACCGCATCGACGCTCCAAGCGGTGTCGTCTACCTCGAGTCGGGCGACGCGGAGAGCGCCCTCGGGCTCACGAACCTGGCCCAGATGTGCCACGCCGTTGGCGACCCCGGGGAGTGGCCGGAGATCGTCGCCCGGCACTTCCAGGCGCTCAGCCAGGCGGTGGACCCCTTCGAGGCGGGTGGTCAGGAAGCGCTCGAGGCGGACTTCGACCGGGCGCGCCCGGTTCTCAAAGTGCGGCTCTACCCCGTCGACTACACCGAGGCCGACCTTGTTGCCTTCCCGGTGGCCGATGGAATCATCGCGGCGCTTACCTACGATCTGCCCCAGACCGTGGTGACGGTGCGCCCGGAGGCGCTCGAGCGCTGGGGGACCGGACCCGAGGCGTTGTTCGAGCAGGCCCTCGACAACGTGTGGTCCGAGGGACGGGTCATGGAGCAGCCCTTTGAGCCGGCGCCTTCTATCCAGGCCACGGCGCTTGTGGGGGAGAGCTTCTTTACCGCCACCCACGCGCTCATGCTGGACCGCTATCTCATCCCGCCGCCCGACATGGGCGCGATCGTCGCCATCCCCACGCGCCACACCGTGCTCTATGCGGGCATCCGCGACGCGTCAGTAGTGGCCTCCATCTCGGTGCTCTCGCTGGCCGCGCGTGGGCTGCACGCCGACGGCCCAGGCTCCGTGAGCCCGGGCCTCTACTGGTGGCGGCCCGACGGCAGCCTCCTCCATCTGCCCATCGAGATCCGCGACGACGCGCTCCACTTCAGGCCCCCGGGCGAGTTCGTCGAGCAGGTCCTCGACCGGCTCGAGTAGCTGGCTTACGCCCCGCGATACCCCTGGCTCACGGGTACAATCGCACGAGCCGCCGGGCGCCCCTACGTCCAGGCGCGAGAACTGGAGACGGGAACCATGGCGTCGCGTGTCACCGATGCGGTCAACCGGCTGGTCACTCTCATCCCCGGCGACGGGATCGGGCCGGAGTGCGTCGAGTCGGCTGTGCGCCTGGTGGACGCAGCGGGCGCCCGTCTGGAGTGGGAGGTGCGCCATGCCGGCGCCTCCGTCTTCCGCCAGGGGCTGCCCTCCGGAGTTCCCCAGGAGACGATCGAGTCGATCAGTCGCACGCGCGTCGTGCTGAAGGGCCCGCTGGAGACGCCGGTCGGCTTCGGCGAAAAGAGCGCGAACGTCACCCTCCGCAAGCTCTTCGAGACCTATGCCAACGTGCGCCCGGTCCGCGAGCACCCTGGCGTTCCGACCCCGTACTCGGGTCGGGGCATCGACCTGGTGGTGGTGCGAGAGAACGTCGAGGACCTCTACGCGGGCATCGAGCATCTGCAGACGCCCGGCGTGGCGCAGTGCCTGAAGCTCATCTCGCGAAAGGGATGCGAGAAGATCGCTCGCTTCGCCTTCGAGTTCGCGCGCGCCGAAGGCCGCCGGAGCGTGGCGTGCGCCACGAAGTCGAACATCATGAAGATGACCGAGGGCATGCTCAAGCGCACCTTCGAGGCTGTGGCACCCGAGTATCCGGACATCGAGTCGTGGCACATCATCGTCGACAACTGCGCTCATCAGCTGGTCAAGCGGCCTGAGCAGTTCGACGTGATCGTTACCACGAACATGAACGGCGATATCCTGAGCGACCTGGCATCTGCGCTCGTGGGAGGTCTGGGCTTCGCGCCTTCCGCCAACATCGGGGCCGAGGTCGCCATCTTCGAGGCCGTGCACGGCTCTGCCCCGAAGTACGCCGGCAAGAACGTGATCAATCCGACCGCAGTGATCGGCTCCGCCATCATGATGCTGCGTCACCTGGGCGAGTTCGACGCCGCCGCCCTCGCCGAGAACGCGCTCCTCGTCACGCTTGAGGAGGGCAAGGTCCGGACGGGCGACGTGGTCGGGTACGACCGGGGCGCGAGCACGACCGCCTACACGGACGCCATCATCGCCAATCTGGGCAATGCGCCTTCGACGGTGCGGACCCGCCAGTACCGCGCCATCGAGCTCCCGCAGACGCCCGCGGACCCGGTCACGGTGCGCCCCGGCGCGCGCCGCGTCTGTGGCGTCGACGTCTTCGTGGAGACCGGCCTTCTGCCGGAGCAGCTCGGGCCCGTCGCGGAGGCGTGTGCCGGCGGATCGGCGTTCGCCCTCAAGATGGTTTCGAACCGCGGCACGCGCGTCTACCCGCCCGCGGGAGCCATCACGGACTGCGTCGACCACTACCGATGCCGCTACGTGCTCAGGGATGCCGCCAGCGACGCCACAACCGAGCAGATACTGGATCTGCTGGGCCGGATCGGCGCACACCTGGCCTGGATGCACGTAGAGAAGCTTCAGGAGTTTGACGGAGCAGCCGGCTACACCAGGGCGCAGGGCGAGGACTGACCCGGGCCGGGCGCAGCGCCGTCGTCCCGCGGAAGCCCAGCCGCTCTACGCAGGGAGTGCGAATGACCAGGGCAGAGATACACGCAGGCGTCTGCGGCCTGCGTACGGTGGTGGAGGCGCGGCTCGTGGGCGAGGTCTGCCACGTCCGCATTGAGAGCGAGTGCCCAGGGTGCCGGCGCCTGGCTGAGGAGCTCGTGGAGGTCGATCCGCTGCGGGAGATGTCGCACAGCGGGCTCGGCCCGAGGGCCCTGGAGCTCGCGCGGAAGCACTGCAGACACTCTGCATGCCCCGTCGGCGTGGGGATCGTGAAGGCGGTCGAGGCCGAGGCGGGCCTCGCGCTGCCCGCCGATGTCACGATCCGGCTGAGCACAGAGACGGCCCTGCCGGCGGGCGCGATGCCCAGCGGTGCGCCTGGCTTCTCCGCGGGGCTCGCGGCCGAGGGGGCCGCAGGCCCCGCGCTCCCGCCCGGCGCCCGGTAGGCCGCCCGACCGTCAGAGCCCGCGGCGGCGTCGCTCCTCTGGCAGCCACCTCTCCAACAGGTCGTAGCAGTTCAGCACCTTCTCGGCCAGGTCGAGCGGTACGTAGAAGTAGTGGTTCGTGGCCTCGTAGCCGACGCGGGAGTCGGCGGACTGCACGCGGTATAGGTCGGCCGCCAGGACCGCCTCCTCCCTCAGCACGCGCTCGAGCTCCGCGAGAGGCCCAGCGGCCGACGCTGCGTCCTGAGCGGCCGCCAGAGCGCGCCGGGCCATCACAAAGCGTGCCTGATTCGCGGCGCTGCGCATGTGGAGCCGCACCGTGTCCGCCAAGCCACGCTCGCGCCGCAGCGCCCGTCGGTGTACCTCCGGCGCGTCCCGCTCGAGCGCCGCGAGCATCGCGGCGCCGCGCGAGAACCCCTCGGCCACAAGGTCCATCTGGCGGATGTACACCTCGGGCGGATAGACTGCCCGCCAGGCATCCAGATCGTCGTAGGCGATGCCCACCATCGTTGCGGCGTAACCCGTTGGGCTCTCCCACAGCAGGTTCGCAGGCCCGGACTGGTGCGGCGACGTGTAGACCACCCCGATGTGGAACGGGAACTCCCGGAATGCCTCGCTCATGAGGCGCCACGCGTCCACGACGCCCGGCGCCGATGCATCGCCGTAGCGCTGCCGCGCCACGGCCAACATCGCTTCGCGCGGCGACTCGTCGGTCGCCCCAAGCCTCGCGACGACCCCGATGTTGGGCGACGGGTAGCCCCCGAGGGTCCATCCCAGCATGACGCCGCTGATGCCTGCCGTGCGCAGCGCGGCGGCGTGGAGGGCGGTGTTCTCGACCGCGGGAACGTAGGGCACCGCCGACATCTCCCACGTGTTCGCCGCCTGGATCTTCGCGAACGCGGGAAGCCCGCGCCTGCGCGCCAGCTCCCAGTGTCGCGTCGCTCGCGGCCCGGGACCGATCGCCGAGAGCGAGTACTCGCCTACCTCCGTTCGCACGCCGCCTCGTTCGATCGGCAGGTTCCACTCGCTCACGCTCATCAGAGCGGTCCCGTCGGGCAGCGCGCCGATGAGGGGCTCCGCCCAGGCGTCTGGCCAGCCCCAGTCCCAGGCGATAAGCCGCGCATGTGAGCCGGACCGTGCGATGCCGTCACGGAGCGCCGTATGGAGCTCCGCGATCACTTCGTGCGGAGCGCGCTGCGAGCACCGCGGACACTGAGCCCCCTGCGAGTGCGACCAGCAGTTCGTGAGGTTCTCCGACGCAGTGATGGTGAACAGGCCGGCCAGGCCGGGCGCCGCGCGGCATATCCGCTCAACCGCCGATGTGAGGAACGCACGTACCTCAGGCACGCTCGTGCATAGGGTCGCATGGTCGCCGCTCTGAACTCCCCGCAGACCGGGGTGCCTCTCGAAGAAGCGAAGCGGCATGGTGCGCGGCTCGTTCAGGTAGAGGTACACGCCAATGCCGTGGCGGCTGGCGCGCTGAACCAGCCTGCGGAGCGACGCCAGCCGCGCGTCGGCTCCCTCAGAGAGCGCGGGGTCCCATGGGAAGGGCGCCAGCTTGTAGAGCACCGCATGCAGCCAGATGCCGTCGACGCCGGAGGCGGCCATGCGGGCCAGGTAGCCGTCCGGGTATGAGTCGACGGCGCCCGGCGCGAGGGGATCGCCGAAGAGGGCGAAGTAGGAGTAGCAGAACCGTGGCTGGAAGCGCGACGGGCCCGCGAGCCGTTCGGCGGGCGCTCGACTGCGCGAGGAGAGGTCGCGGACGAACTGGAAGTGCGGCTCACGGGTGGTACCCACGCCCTCGGGAAACACAGTGCGCATGCGCTCGGCGATGCGCCGGGCCGCGGCGCGCGCCGTCGCGTCCGGCGCCTGGTAGCGCAGGGGCTCGCAGCGCGGCTTCAGACTGCCGAGCTTGATGAAGAGGAAGTCGTCCTCCCGCAGCGTGAACGCCAGTTGCCGCTCCGTCCAACCGAGGAGGTCGAGGAGCTGGTCGTAGGGCAGCAGGTGCCAGTTGCGCCGGATGACCGTGATGTAGGAGCGCCGCTCCATATCCCGTGTGATGCGCGGCGGCCCCTGGAGGCCCATCGAGCGCCCGATACGCCGGATGTCGTCCGAGGTGGCGCCTACGACGCCGGCCATGCGCGCGGCGGGGACCAGCGACCAGTTGCGCCACACGAAAGCGTGGAGGCGATCCGGAAAGTGGCGCACGGTGAGCGCGGGGGGCGCCGCACCAGAGGGCAGCTCAAGCGCGGCGGTGGCCGCGCCAGAGGGCAGCTCGGCGGTGGCCATGGCGAGGACTCCGATCAGAGCGCAATGCACCATATGTGGCTCCTCCCGCGGGAGCGCGACCTGTCGAGCGCGTCGCAGGTGAGGGCCGCAGCGTTCTGGACGCCGTCACGGCGCGGATGAAGTGTCCGCCACATCGCCGGACGCTGGAGCGACGGCACTCGGGGCAGGCGTTTCCGCGCCGCTGCCCCGCTTTCCTCCGGACAGCCGATCAGGCCGCCGCGGCGACCTGGTCCGGCTCGTCGCCCGCATTGAGAGCGGAGCACAGAAGCCGCTCCGCGGCTTCGATGGTGCTAGCGCGCCGATCGGCGCTTCTGAGGCATACCACCCGGAGGGTGCATGCAGGCGCCGCGGTGGCGGCCGCCGGTCGGCCCTGGATCTGCCCCACGAACTCGGCGAACGCGCGGCGCATCGCCTCGCAGACGACGGACGCGCCTTCGTCCGCCAGAAGCAGGCGGAAGCCACAGCCGCCCATGTGGCCGGCGTAGGCGGAAGGGTCGCTGCCGACCAACTCGTCCAGCCACCTGCCGAGGCGGCGGATGAGGTCGTCCCCTGCGGAGACGCCGCGGCAGTGGTTCAGCGCGGGCATCCCCACGATCTGGGCGGCGACCAAGGCGCAACCTCCGCCCTCACTGAGCCGTCGGTTCGCCTCCTGCTCGAAGAGAACTCGTCCGGGAAGGCCGCTCAGAGGGTCGAGGTGCTGGCGCTGCACCGTCAGTCGGGTGACCATTGCCTCGAGGAGGGCGTGCCACGGAGCGATGCCGGCGTACTGGCCCCGGCGTACTACCACCACGTGGTCCTGCCGACGCTCCGACTCGCGCAGCGCCACCTGATGGGCGACCTCCTCGATCGAACAGTCCTCCTCGACCACGCGCACGCGCCGCTCCATCACAGCACTCACCGGCCCGTCGACGAGGGCGGGCGTCTCGAGCATCCGCCGCCAGACCGCGTGGCGCGTCAGCAGGCCGACGACTGAGCCCTGGTCGACCACCACGATCGCGTCGAGGTCCGGGATCCGCGCGAGCTTCTGCCGCGCAACCTCG
>DATIKM010000189.1:0-4345 GCA_035477595.1 Chthonomonadales bacterium | reverse complement strand
GCCAGGGCCGGGCGGTGCAGCGCCTTGCCAAGAGCGGCGGCGAACTCCCGCATCCGCACCGGGTTCGGGGCGACCAGGTTCAGCGGCCCCCGCAACTCCGGTGTGCCGAGCGCCCACTGGATCATCCCCACCTCATCGTCGAGGTGTACCCAAGGCATCCACTGGCGACCGGCACCTAGAGCGCCGCCCATGAACAAGCGAAACGGCGGCGTCAGTCGCGTCAGGATGCCACCACGCTTGCCCAGCACGACGCCGGTTCTCAGGAGCACGACCCGAGCGCCGGCCCGCTCCGCCTCGGTGGCGACCGCCTCCCACTCCACGCAGAGATCGCCCAGGAAGCAAGTCGACGGGGGCGCAGACTCCGGCAGGGCCGCGTCGCCCCGGTCACCATAGTAGCCGACGGCGGACCCGCTGAGGAACACGCGGTCCCGCGGCGCCGCCGCCATCGCCTCGACGAGACGGCGGGTCGGCCCGATGCGGCTCGCGCGAAGCTCGTCGCGCACCGCAGGCGTCCAGCGCCGACCGGCGATCGGCGCGCCACACAGATTCACCACCGCGTCCGCATCGGTGACGGCCCTCCGCCACGTCACCTCCTCATCGTCGCTCCAGCCAAGGGCCAGCACTCCCACCGGCAGGTGTCGCTGCATCCTGCCAGGGTCGCGCGTGATGACGCTGACCCGCGCGCCCTGCCGCGCCAGCGCGCGGACGAGCGAACCCCCGATGAACCCCGTGCCGCCGGCAACCACGACCTGCATGGCATCCCCCCTCGCAACTGCTCGCGGCGCCTCGCCAGGCGCTAGGCCACCTCGGGCTCGCGCCTGATGCGCGGATCGGTGAAGATGTCGGAGTCGTCTCGGCTGCGGGTGGAGAACTCCGAGACGACGGCGCCTTCCGGACCGGCCTGGAACCAGTGAAGCGTGTTCGGCATCAGCGTGTACTGATCGCCGGGCCGCAGCACCACTTCGTGCCTCACCGTGCAGTACGGCTCGCTGCCCGGCGGCGGCGCCCCGTGCGGGTTGGGCGTCGGCTCGCCGGGCACATAGAGGTAGACCTCGCCCCACCGGCAGCGAAAGGTCTCCTCCTTGCCTTGCTCCCCCTCCACTGGCGGGTGGCGATGCTCCGGGCAGGTCTGGCCGGGAAAGAGGACCAGCTCCTTCGCGCACACCCGAGCGGTGTTCACGTAGGTGACGATCTCCAGGCCGATGTGCTCCAGGTCGCTCAGGCCGAAGTCCGCGACCTCCACGTTGCGCTTCTCGTCCGCTGTCAGCGCGAGGCCGGCATTCGCTAGGTAGGCGAGCGCCCGCTCCACCGCCGCATCGCACTCATGCTTCGTTATCATCGCCTATAACGTTCCTCGTGAGCGCACCCCCATCGGCTGGCGCGCCTGATCGGTACGCTCCGGACACATCCCCGGGGGCCACTTCCCGCCGGGCGAGCATGGCGGCTCCTCTCGGTAGATGGTTCCGTCCCCCTTGCCTCCCCTCAGCCGTAGAGCGGGCCGTAGGCGGAGCAGGCCCGGTAGTCGGCGCCCTGCGGTTCGAGCGCGCCAAACCGGGGCCACACTGCCGGCCTGAACACGCGATGCTCGGGCACGTTGTGCATGTCCACCGGAATGCGCAGGATGGATGCCAGCGCGATCAGGTCGCCGCCCACATGGCCGTAGGCAATGGCGCCGTGGTTGGCGCCCCAGTTGCTCATCACGGAGTAGACGTCCCTGAACGGTCCGGCGCCGGTCAGGTTCGGCACGAACCACGTGGTCGGCCACGTCGGGTCTGTGCGGTCCATCAGCTTGCGCGCGGGCTCCTCCGGCACGTCGACCGTCCATCCTTCCGCGATCTGCAGCACGGGACCGAGGCCATCCACCAGGTTCAGACGGCTCATGGTGCACGGCATGCCGCCCACCGTCACGAACTCCGACGAGAAGCCGCCGCCTCGGAAGTACCCGAGGCTCGCAGGCCGCCAGGTCGTCGCGTCGAGGCAGGCAGCCGCCTCCTCCGGCGTGATGTCGAGGAACGGTTTGATGGCGGGCTTGCCATCAAGCGTCTGCCGGCCGCTCCAGTCGCATGCCGACGCCCCGGAGTTGATCAGATGGATAAGGCCGCCGGAGGCGCGCCCTGTGAGGGTGAGCCCCGTCACGCGCCGCACGGCCTCCGGGCTCCAGTAGGTGCGCACGTCGGAGAACATCTGCGCGGAGCCGGTCAGCAGGTGCCCGAAGAGCATCGACACGCCGTTCAGGGCGTCGTTCTCGGTCGCCACGATGTAGGGCTGGCGGATGCCGTTCCAGTCGAACGAGGAGCAAAGGATCGCTTCGAGGAAGTCGCCGTTCGGCAGGTGGTCCGTCCACTGCCGCTGGCCCTGGAACCCGGATGCGATGCCGTTGTGGCCCTCGGCCTCCTCCGGATGCCCCAGTTCCGCAAGGCGCGGGTTCCCGACCATCAGGTCGCGCGCGATCATCGCCATCTTGACGCACGTCTCCCACTCGCGATCCTTCTGCGCCCGCGTGTGCTGCTGGTCCAGCGTGTTGTTGTCAGCGCCCTCGGTGCAGTTCCCGCGCACCCAGGCGAGTGCCCGCGCGTACTCCTCCTCGTCGTAGACGCCTCGCTCCATCCGCCGGATGAACTCCGTCATGTCGACCGACATGACGCGCATGCCCAGATAGCGCTCGAAGAAGCCGTGGTCCACGATGGAGCCTGCGATGCCCATCGACACGCTTCCGAACGCGACGTACGACTTGTTGCGCATCGTGGCGGCCGCCAGGCCGGCGCGAGCGAATGCGAGGAGCTTCTCGCGAACATCCGGCGGAACGCTGGCGTCGCCCGCATCCTGCACGTCGCGCCCGTAGATGCCGAATGCCGGCCTGCCTTTCTGGGCGTGGGCCGCGAGCGCGGAGGCCAGGTAGACGGCGCCGGGACGCTCGGTCCCGTTGAAGCCCCAGATCGCCTTGGGCGTCACGGGGTCCATGTCGATCGTCTCCGAGCCGTAGCACCAGCAGGGCGTCACGGTGATCGAGACGCCAACGCCCTCCCGGGCGAACTTCTCCGCGCACCTCGCGGAATCCGACAGCCCGCCGATGCAGGTGTCGGCAGTGACGCACTCGACCGGCAGGCCGCACGCGTGGCGCACGTTGGCGGTCAGCAGATCCGCCGTGGCGCGCGCCATGGCCATCACCTGGCCCTCCAGCGACTCCCGCACGCCGCCGTAGCGCCCGTCGATGGTTGGCCGGATGCCTATCCTGGGCAGGCCGCCGCGCAGGCGGTCGACGGCCGGGTTCCGCTTCAGAGACGCCACGTTCGCCATGTTCGGTTACCTCTGAGCCCGGCAGCCCGCCGGCTCTATTCCTCTTGGAAGTAGTCCTGGTCCACCGACTTCACGTCGTACCTCTGCTGCAGCGTCACGCCAAGGCCGCTCTGCATCATGAGCCTTGCCAGCTCACGACCATCCACCAGGGACAGCTTGTGGTTGGCCACCGATGAGGCGTACTCCCTAGCCTCCTTGGTGAAGCTGGAGGTGGTGATGAAGACCCCTCTGCTCGCGTTCTTACCTGACAGCGCACCCACGAACGCCTGTATTATCTCGCGGCCTACCGATCTGTCTGACCATCGCTTCGCCTGCAGGTAGATGAGGTCCAGGCCAAGCTTGTCCTGCCAGATGACCCCGTCAACGCCGCCGTCGCTCGTGCCGCCCAGCGTTTGGCCCGCGCCCTCAGCCGTTCCTCCATACCCCAGCCGAAGCATGAGATCAACGATGAGACGCTCAAAGAGCGCAGGAACCATGCCCTTCACACGCTCGAGCAACTCATCCGCAAGCGCATCCTCGATCTCAGCATGGGCGGCCGCGATCCGATCATGCGGCGTCGCAGGCGTGTCGGCTAAGTCCGTGACCCCCTTCGAGACCCTCGATGGGCCTGCGCCACCTGCAACAGACCTCGTGCGCTTGGCGAAGTCAGCAAACTCCGGGAACCGAAGCAGGTCCTTTGGGCTGATCTCTGCTGGCGCTTCCGCAAGATACTGTGTGCCACGCGCCGTGATCCGTGATTGGCCGCGAGCCACGTTCTCCAGAAGGAGTGCCTTCCGCAGGTAGGCTAGGGCCCACTCCACTCGGTCAGCCACCCGCGTGCGGCGCCCCCCCGCGGTAGGCTCGCGAAGGTCCTCGTCCGTCAGCGCAAAGCGCTCGATGGCCGCGCGCTCGTACTCGCTGCGGTGGCGTTCCTTGCCGTCCTGAGCGGTCTCAAGCAGCGGGCGCAGAAACCTGTGAAACTCGGGAACAGCCATTTGCTCCTCCCCGTCACGCTGCATCGGTGGTGTGACCAGACTACAGCACGTCCACGACCGCGCCGGACTCGAGC
>DATIKM010000188.1:0-1758 GCA_035477595.1 Chthonomonadales bacterium | reverse complement strand
CAGCGCAAGGACCAGCACCGGACCATCTCGCCGCAGTCCGTGGAGAGGCTCAATTCACGCGTCGCCAGGCCACGCCCGGAGCCTACTTCAGGCAAAGATTCCTGAGCCTAGGCCCAGAGTAAGCGTGCTGTGACACGCTGGTCTACGAAAAGGAACCGGAAAGGCTTATCCTGTATGGAGTTAGTGGATTCCTGCAAGAATCACGACTCCAACACAAGAGGCCTTTCCGGTGAAGAGAATCTCGCTGAAGCAGAGCCGCAGGAACAGTGCCCGGCGTAACCGGAAGGTAGCGGCCCGGCACGCCCTGGCCGGGCACTGGAGGGCGCGGCCGGCTCCGATGTTCACATCGGGGAAGGTGCACTACGAGATCGGCGCGAACACGGACGCGATGAGCTACGGCGGGATCGGGGCGGTGCACCGGCTGGTGACGAAGTTGGGCTTGGCCGAGCGGATCGACGAGTCGTTGGAGTTGCTGAAGGTGCATCTGCCCTACCATGAGTCGGATCACGTGCTGAACCTCGCCTACAACGTGCTGTGCGGGGGCACGCGGCTGGAGGACATCGAGCGCCTGCGCCACGACACGGCGTACATGAACGCCCTGGGCACCGACCTGATCCCGGATCCGACGACGGCGGGCGACTTCTGCCGGCGCTTCACCGAAGAGGACACCGTCGGGTTGATGGAGGTCTTCAACGCGGTGCGACCCAAGCTGTGGCAGGGCCGGGGTCGTGATCTGTTGGGGCCGATCAGCTACATCGACGTGGACGGCACGCTGGCGCCGACGTACGGCGAGCGGAAGCAGGGCATGGACATCTCCTACAAGGGAATCTGGGGCTACGCGCCGCTGATCGTGTCGCTGGCCAACACGCGGGAAGTGCTCTATCTGGTGAACCGTCCGGGCAACGTGCCGAGCCACACGGACGCAGCGGCCTGGATCGACAAGGCGATCGATCACGTGGAGCCGCACGCCGAGCGGATCTGCCTGCGCGGAGACACGGATTTCTCCCTGACGGCGAACTTCGACCGCTGGGCCGCACGCGTGGACTTCCTCTTCGGCATGGACGCGAGCCCGGCCCTGGTGCGCCGCGCCGAAGCCCTGGACGAGAGCTGCTGGAAGCGCTTGGAGCGGGGGCCGAAGTACGAGACGCTCACGGGCGAGACGCGCGAACGCTCCCAGCCGCACGAGAAGGAGCGCATCGTGCGGGAGCGCGAATACGTGAACCTCGAGTTGAACCACGAGGACGTGGCCGAGTTCAGCTATCAGCCGGGCAAGTGCGGTCGGCCGTACCGGGTGGTGGCGCTGCGCAAGAACATCAGCAAGATGAAGGGCGAGCACGTCCTGTTCGATGAGATCCGCTACTTCTTCTACATCACCACGCGCACCGACCTGAGCATGGACGAGGTGGTCTGGTGCGCCAACGAGCGCTGCGACCAGGAGAACGTCATCGAGCAGCTCAAGAACGGCGTCAACGCCCTGCGCGTGCCGCTCTACGACCTGGGTCTCTGACCACCTGAAAAGATTCATTATAACGATTGCCGCCGTGGCCGGGGCTGCCCTATACTGGGAGCATGCCACGACGTCCTTTGCCGTTCCGACTGAAGTCGCAGGACGCGAAGGAGCTGGAGAGCCTGCTGCGCGGCGGCGTGCAGCAGGTGCGGGTCGTCCTGCGAGCGTTGGCCCTGCTACGCCTGCACGCCGGCGCCGGCGCCCCGGAGGTGGCGCGGCTCGTTCCGTTGACGGCGCAGGCGATTCGGAAG
>DATIKM010000187.1:0-20940 GCA_035477595.1 Chthonomonadales bacterium | reverse complement strand
TGGGCGGCTTTGGCGGCGGCATGGGCGGCTTTGGCGCCGGCATGGGCGGCATGGGTGGCGGTATGGGCGGCTTCGGCGGCGGCGGCTTTGGCGGCGGCCAGTTCGGCGGCGGCATGGGTGGCGGTGGCTTCGGCGGCGGCCGGATGGGCGGCGGCATGGGCGGTGGCATGGGCGGTGGCATGGGCGGCCGCTTCTAGTTAGTGGTGGTAGGAGCAGGATGGTGCCGGGCGTATGTCGAAATGCCCGGCACCCCGCTCGAATGAAGACAGACGTGCGCACGGGCGGTGAGCTCGAGACGCAAAGAGCCGGTAGCGCTCTTAAGGAGGGCATACGAATGGGCTTGCGCTGTCGTACAGCCAGCCTGATGTGCGGTTCCGCCGCGGCGGCGCTTGCACTGGGACTGGCGTCGTTCGCGACGCCAGCGAGGGCGCAGGAGACCACAGCCGATCCGAGGCAGACGGTTGTAGCCCGCATTAACCTCGCGGGCGCCGATCTACGGGCGGCTGTGCAGCTGCTGATGTCTCAGACCGGCGCTGAGATCGTTGTGGAGTCGTCCGACAGGCCTTACGGTCGGGTTGACATCAACCTCGAGAACAAGCCACTGGAGACCGTTCTGAGGCTGATGTGCCTGTCGGCTGGCGCGTCGCTGCGCACGGAGAATGGTGTCTTCGTGATCGGCCCGCGACGAGATCCTGAGCCGGAGGCCCCTAGAGCGGCTCCCGCCCCTGAGCCCGTGAAGGTCACACCGCCTCAGCCTCGGCGCGTGGTGACTGAGAAGATCAGACTGCATAACACCCGGCCGGGGCAGATCCTGTCCGTCGTGTTTAACCACCAGGATCGCCTGAACGCGATTGAGGACGCCCTGCTCTACGATGGCGTGATTGCGTCGCGGCGTGCGTTCGATAACTTCAACGAGCGCTCACTGGCGATGCAAACCCGCGCCAACGCTGGCGGCGGCCAAGGGGTTGCCCCCGAGGTTCCCACCTCTCCCTCTGCGCAGGCCCCCATTGCGCCTACCGCCGGCGCGAGCGTCGATGAGGCGCACCAGTTCCGTCGCGGCGGTATGGGCGGTGGTATGGGCGGTGGTCAGTTCGGCGGCATGGGTGGTGGTCAGTTCGGCGGTATGGGCGGCCAGTTCGGCGGTATGGGCGGTCAGCTCGGCGGTATGGGCGGCCAGCTCGGCGGTATGGGCGGCCAGGTCGGGGCAGCTGCAGGCAACCTGTTCCCGAACATCGAGCGGATATTCGCCTTCGATGCGGACAACTCCATCATCGTGCGGGGCGACCCGGTCGAGGTGGCTGAGCTTCGCGAGCTTATCCGCATGCTCGACATTCAGCAGCGGCAGGTTATGATCCAGGCCCAGTTCGTGACCGTGCGGCAAGACGATCTGCGCACCTTCGGCATTGACTGGCACATCGCTCGTGGCACGCTGACGGCCGGCACTGGCAACACGTTCGCTGCTGGCGACATCTTCGTCAACTATGCCACAGGCAACATTGTCAACCACCTGCGAGCAACGATCACTGAGGGCAGGGGCAGACTGATCAACGCGCCGATGGTCACCACGATGAACAACGTCGGGGTGTCCATCCAGGTTGGCCGCTTCGTTCCGATCATCACCACGGGTGCGGTCGCGGGCTGGGGCGGTGGCGCGGCCATGACCCAGACCCAAGTGACGTTCTTGCCGGTGCAGACGTCTCTGTTCGTCATCCCCCGCATCAATAACGACAACACGATCACGCTGATCGTGACCCCGCAACTGAGCGACATCGTGGCAGAGGTTGCGAACCCGGCTGGCGGCACGCTCCCCATCGTCACAGAGCAGACCATCCAGGTTAGCCGCCGCGTAAGGGATGGGGACACGATCGTGATCGGTGGCCTCCAGTCCAAGAACGAGCGCACGTCGGCGAGGAAAGTTCCGATCTTGGGGGATCTGCCCATAATCGGTTCATTGTTCCGCACGCGGTCGACCACAGTCGCTGACGAGGAGCTGCTCATCTTCGTGACGGCATCCGTGATCCCCGATCCTGGTGGTGATGGCGTCGTGGTGGGCGGCGCCGGCGAGGTGCCTCAGCCGCGGTAAGTGAGCTATACGTGGCTGCTGCAGCGAAGCGGAGCTTTCGTCTCGGCGTGGCGTGTGTCTGCAGGCGCAACCGAGATAGGATCTGGCCTGTCGTTGGTGGCAGCGAACACGGGTAGGGGCGGGGCACGGTATAGGCCGTGCCCCGCCCCTGTCAGTACCGAGGGAAGGAAGCAGGCGCGTGCTTCGAGTTCTGACGGGCGGTGAGTCGCACGGGCCTTCGCTCTCCGCGATGGTGGAGGGACTGCCGGCAGGGCTAGAGGTCGACCTGGACACGATCAATGCGGAGCTGCGCCGGCGTCAGGCGGGCCATGGCCGAGGCGGGCGGCAGCAGATCGAGTCTGACGAGGCTGAGGTGCTCACGGGGGTCCGGTTCGGGCGAACGCTAGGCAGTCCCGTCACACTGCTTGTGCGCAACCGTGACTTCGAGAACTGGCGTGACCGCATGGCGGTGGAGCCTTCCGTCGCGCCCCCGCCGCCGATCGAGGAGGCGCGGCCTGGGCACGCGGACTTCTCCGGGATGCTGAAGTACTCCACCGACGACCTTCGCGATGTTCTGGAACGCTCCAGCGCACGCGGCACCGCGATGCTCGTGGCCGTTGGGGCCGTGTGCCGGCAGCTACTGGCCCAGATAGGTGTGCGGGTTTTCAGCCATGTGACCGTGATCGGCGGTGTCGCTGTTCCGCGTGCGGAGGCGCCGGACTACGGCGCCCTGGCCGAGGCCGCCGAGACGTCGCCGGTGCGCATGGGTTACCCCGATGCAGAGAAGGACGCCATGCGGGCGATCGACCAGGCGGCCGAGGCTGGCGACACGCTCGGTGGCGTGTTCGAGGTGGCTGCCCTGGGATGCCCGCCTGGTCTGGGCAGTCACGTCCACTGGGACCGGCGGCTGGACGGCCGACTGGCTGGCGCACTGATGGGCATTCAGGCGATCAAGGGGGTCGAGGTCGGGATGGGTTTCGACGTAGCTCGCCGGCCCGGTAGCGAGGTCCATGACGAGATCGTGCACGTCCCCGGTACCGGCTTCCGTCGCGCGACGAACAACGCTGGCGGAGTCGAGGGTGGCATGACGAACGGCGAGCCCGTGGTCGTACGTGCTGCGATGAAGCCTCTTTCCACGCTGAAGCGGCCGCTCAGGTCGGTTAACATGCGGTCCAAAGAGGCGGTTCAGGCCCACTACGAGCGATCGGACGTGTGCGCTGTTCCGGCAGCGGCCGTGATCGGTGAAGCGATGGTGTGCATGGTGCTTGCAGAGGCCGTCCTCGAGAAGTTCGGAGGAGACAGTGTGGCGGAGCTGAAGCGGAACCACGCATCCTACATGGCCGAGGTTCGCCGTCGCTGCGAGAGTCCGAACTAGCGCGGCCGTGGCGCCCAACCTCGCGCTGGTGGGCTTCATGGCGAGCGGCAAGAGCACGGTAGGTCGCATATGCTCAGAGCGCCTGGGCTTCGCGTTCCTCGATACGGACAAGCTGGTGGAGGATCGGTCCGGGATGAGCGTGCGCGAAGTGTTCGAGCAGTGGGGCGAGCCGAGGTTCCGCGAGATGGAGACTGCGGCTGTCGAGTTGGCAGCGATGCGAGATCGCGTCGTCATCGCTACGGGCGGTGGGGCGGTCCTGCTGCCTCGGAACGTGGAGGCACTCCGGGCCCGGTGCGTGGTGGTGTACCTGTCGGTCAGCCCACAGGCCGTCATGGAGCGCACCGAAGGTGACACGTCGCGACCCTTGCTAGAGACAGGCTCGGAGGCAGCGAGGAGGCTGGGCGTGCTGCTCGGCCAACGGGAGTCATACTACCGTTCTGCAGCTCATGCAGTCGTCGACGGGCAATCGGAGCTCCCGGCCGCCATCGCGCAACGGGTGATCTCGGCGTACAGGGGGGTTGCCGTGCGATGGTTTGACCTCCAGGGTCGTGGCACGTGAGCGGGATACGTGTGGAGCTTGGGGCCCGCAGCTACACGGTCACGGTTGGTGCGGGGGTGCTCGGGCATCTGGGGCCTTGGGTTGCCGAGAACCTGACGCCGAGTCGCATTGCGATCGTCTCCCATCCCCGCCTGCTGAAGCTGCACGGACCCGCGCTCATGGCCGGGCTGGATCATGTCGGGGTTCCACTGGCGGTGATCACGACGCCGCCAGGCGAGCGCCACAAGACGATCCGCACGGTGACGCGCCTGTGGTCCCGCATGGTGCGGGCCGGAATCGACCGCCGAGGCGTAGTGGTCGTGCTGGGCGGAGGCATGCTTGGCGACACCGGTGGCTTCGCAGCGGCCACCTACATGCGCGGCATTCCCGTGGTGCAGGCGCCAACGACGTTGCTGGCCCAAGTCGATGCAGCTGTCGGCGGCAAGGTAGGGGTGGACCTGCCTGACGGCAAGAACCTGGTCGGTGCGTTCCATCAGCCGCGTGCCGTGTTCGCCGACGTTCTCACTCTGGCAACACTCCCTCGGCGAGATCTCCGAGCGGGCTTGGCCGAGGTGATCAAGTATGGTATCATCTGCAACGAGCCCTTATTTCGCCTCGTGCGGTCGCAGTACACATCGCTGTTGGCGGGCGACCCGGCGACCCTCGAGCCGATCATCTCGGGCTGTTGCGCGATCAAGGCAGCCATCGTGTCGGAGGACGAGACGGAGAGTGGCCGGCGGGCCATCCTGAACTTTGGGCACACGGTTGGCCACGCGGTGGAGTCGCTGACGGGGTACTGCCGCTACCTCCATGGCGAGGCCGTGGCCATCGGCATGGTAGCGGCCTGCCTGATCGGTGAGGAGGCTGGCATCACGCCGCCCGATCTGACGGCCGAAGTACGCGGTGCGGTACTCGATCTCGGGCTGCCCGCCGCGTTGCCAGACGACGTGAGCCCCCAGGAGATCCTGGCCGCTCTGTTGCGCGACAAGAAGGCGGTCGGTGGTCGGCCCCGGTTTGTGCTGGCGCGGCGACTGGCGGAGGTGGTGGTCGAAGAGGTGCCGGAGCAGGCGGTGCTGGCGGGCCTCCGCCGGCATGTGTCTGTCCGGTAACTGGTGCGACCGGTGCGGGGAGTTCGGCCAGTGCGATCGGTCGGCAGCCAGCGCGGCGTGCGGAAGCTCGAGGGCGGGGCCGACAGCAGGGGGCTGATTGCGTGCCTCCTGGCCGCTGGCTGGCTCGCGGTTCCGGCGCTCCAGTACCTTGGCACCCTTCAGCGCACTAACCTCCTCTTGCACGGCGATACGGCACTGCCCGCCCTCGCCGAGATCGACCTGTCTCCCCTCTACGTTCTGCTTCTGCTGGGGTCGATCGCTTACGCAGTGCTCGCACGCCCCGCATCTGCGCGGCCGGAGCGACATACTCGTGGATAGCTCTGACGGAGGTCGGCTCCCAGCGCCGACATGGCGCAGTCCTGTGGCCCACGGCCGGACGTGTCGGCATGCGTCCGAGGTGGCGAGGGCGCTTCTGTGATTGGTCGCACCATTGGCACGCGCTACGAGGCGCTGGAGCGACTCGGCGAGGGCGCGCTGTTCCAGGTTGTCAAGGCGCGCGACACGGTGCTCAGCCGAGTCGTGGCGCTGAAGTTGCCGCACCCCTTCCTGGCGCACGACGCGGGGTTCTGCGAGGCCCTGAGAGAGTCCGCTGCCGGGGTTGCCGGGCTCGTGCATCCGAACATCGCGCGCCTGACAGAGGTCGCCGAAAACGAGGGTGTTCCGGTTCTGGTCACCGAGTTCGTTCGCGGTATGGACATGAAGGAGCGGATGCGTCGGATTGCGCCCGTCCAGCCATCCCTAGCGGTCGACCTCGCCGTGTCGATCGCGGAGGCGCTGCAGCACGCGCACGCGAACGGCGTGGTTCACGGTGACCTCCGGCCGCAGAACGTGATGGTAAGCCCCGAGGGCGCGGTTAAGGTCACGGACTTCGGGATGGCGCCCGTTCTGGAGGCGATCTCCCAGGATCGTGCGAGCCACCTGGCCCATGCCGCTTACTACCAGGCGCCTGAGGTGGCGGCGGGCGGGCCTCGCTCGGTATCGGCCGACATCTACGCCTTTGGGGCGATGCTCTTTGAGATGCTCACGGCGCGCGTGCCCTATCCCGGTGAGACGCCGGTGGTCGTCGCGATGCGCCAGCAGAACGAGCCCATACCCTCGCCGCGCGCTCTGAACAACGGTGTGCCCCGGTCGCTCGATGGCGTGGTGATGAAGGCGCTGCAGGTCCGTCCTGAGCACCGGTATGCGAGCGTTGCCGATCTGCTGAACGACCTCAAGGCTATACGCGATGCGCTCCGGTTCGGGAAGCCCCTGTCGTGGACCCCGCTCGAGCATCAGGGCGCTGCGGCGCCTGTCGAGCGCAGCGCAGCTTCGACAGCCCGTCCCACCACTCAACCCGCGAATGCGCCGGCACCGCTCGCCGCGCCCGGCCCGGGAGTGACACGCATGGCGCCGACCGCCGGCCGAGACGACAGCCTGCCCGCGTGGCTTCGGGTGATGCTCTACGCCGCGCTGGCGCTGTTTCTGGTGGCAGTTGTCGCTGGCAGTGCCATCTGGCTGGCCCTGCTGTCCAAGCCGGCCGAGAACCGGCTGCCAGACCTTGTGGGCATGCGGCTGGAGGATGCCCTGAAGGCGTCCAGCGCCGCCAACGTGCGACTCATCGAGCACAGGGAGTTCTCCGACCGCCACGCTGCCGACATTGTGTTCCGCATGGATGTGCCCGCAGGCCAGACGGTGGCAGCGGGCCGGACCGTGAACGTCTGGGTGAGCAGGGGTTCGCGCATGGTCTGGGTCCCGGACCTCAAGGGCCTGAGCGCCGAGGCGGCGGAGAGCAGATTGCGTTCCGCAGGGCTTACTCTCGGTGCGGTGAACCGCGCGTTCCACGATACGGTGGCCCACAACGCCGTGGTCTCACAGAACCCCAGGGCAGGCAAGCGCGTCGATCGTGACCTGGCCGTGGCGCTCACGCTTTCAGATGGACCCGAGCACCGGGAGCGGGATACCATCGGTGCGGGCCGCCTGAGCCCGCCCGAGCCTGCTGATGATGGGCCCCACACGATGGATCTTGAGGTCGAGGTGAAGCGTGACGGCAAGGGCAGGCGCCAGGTCCGCATCGAGTACGACGACGATCGCGGTACGCATGTCACGGTTGACGATGTCCATGGCGAGGGCGACGTGATCCGTCGGAAGGTGGAGGTCTACGGGCGCACCATGCGGGTGCGCGTGTACTACGGTGACAGTCTCGTGCCCATCTACGAGACGACGCTGCCTGTTCCGAGCCGCTCGCGATGAGCGTGAAGCTGTCACCGTCGTTACTCTCAGCCGACTTCGCATCGTTGGGCGCCGCCGCTCGAGCGTGTGCCGATGCCGGCGCCGAGTACCTCCATTTCGATGTCATGGATGGTCAGTTTGTTCCGAATCTGACGTTTGGAGTCCCCGTGGTCGAGGCCGTTCGCTGGCACACGAGCGCGGTCCTGGATGTGCACCTTATGATGGTACAGCCCGAGCGTCTGATCGAGCCTCTTGCGGCCGCGGGCGCTGGCATCATCACCGTGCAGGTGGAGGCATGCACGCATGCACAGCGCATCCTTGCGCAGGTCCGCGCCGCAGGCGTGCGCGCGGGTCTCGCGTTGAACCCGGCCACCCCACTGTCGTCGCTCGAGTACCTCCTTGACGACGTCGACCTGCTCCTCATCATGTCTGTGAACCCGGGCTTCGGCGGCCAGAGCTTCATCCCGTCCGCGCTTCGGAAGGTCCACGACGCCGCCACACTACTCCGCAAGGCCGGCTGCAGGGCTGAGATCGAGGTCGACGGAGGTATAGGGCCGTCCAACGTGCGTGCGCTGGCCGACGCCGGCTGCACGGTCGTCGTCGCCGGCTCCAGCATATTCGGGCATCCGCAGGGAGTGGCAGGAGGCGTGCGCGCCTTGCGCGAGGCGCTCATCGCGAGCTGACCATGATGCCCGCCACGCACGGTCCCCGCCGTCCTCCGACCCTCACGGCCCTGACCCCGCGCCAGCGGCGTCTGCGGATCATCACCATTGCGGTACTCGCGGTGGTTACGGTCCTGGTGGCGGTCGGGCTCCTGCATCCCTTCTTCGATCTGCAGGCGCCCGCCGAGGTCACGCCGGAGGTGCGCCGGGCGCTCGCCGTGCGCGGCATTGTGATCCTGTTCTACTGGACGGTGTGCATGCTCCTCGGGCTGTCGCTTGCGGTGCTCGCCTGGCTCGACATCCGCGAGATACAGCGCCGGCTGCGCGACCACCGCCTCGCGCTCCTGAAGTCACTCACGGAGCGAACCCCCGAAGGGGGCGACCGGTGAGCGGCGCTTACGGTGCCGACGATGCGCGGTGGATGAGGCGCGCCCTTCGCCTGGCCGCCAGAGGTCATACCACGCCGAACCCGCGGGTGGGATGCGTCATTGTTCGCGACGGCGCCGTGGCGGGCGAGGGGTTCCACAAGCTGGCCGGGGAGCCGCATGCAGAGGCCGTTGCTCTTGCGCTCGCGGGCAGTCGAGCCGCCGGAGCAACGGCCTACGTCAGTCTGGAGCCCTGCGCGCACCACGGGCGCACGCCGCCGTGCGCCGACGCACTGATCGCGGCAGGGGTGGCGCGCGTGGTAGCGGCCATGGAGGACCCCGACCCCCGCGTCCGCGGCGCCGGTCTTGATCGGCTTCGCCACGCGGGCGTCGAGGTTTGCGTCGGCGTGCTCGGGGACGCTGCCGCGGCGCTCAACGAGTCGTTCGTCCACTTCCACCGGACCGGCCGGCCCCATGTGACGCTGAAGTGCGCCATGTCGCTGGACGGCAAGACAGCAACGCGCACGGGGGATTCGCGGTGGATCACCGGCCCTGCGGCGCGTCGCTTCGTGCATCGTGAACGCGCCCTGGCAGGGGCGGTCCTGTGTGGCGTGGGCACCGTGCTCGCCGATGACCCCATGTTGACTGCGCGTATCGCCGGGGCGTCGCGCCAGCCTGTCCGGGTAGTGCTGGACACCGCGCTGCGCACCCCGTCCGATGCGCGGTTGGTGGCCACCGCGCGCGATGTCCCCACGCTGATTGCGACGGGCGCTAGCGCCCCAGAAGAGGCTGAGGCTGCGCTGCGCGCCCGCGGGGTGAAGATCGTGCGACTACCCGCCGATAACTACGGCGGAGTGTGTCTGCGCGCGCTGTTGGACGAGCTCCGGCGGCGCGGCGTCATCAGCCTGCTCGTGGAGGGCGGTGGCGAGATCCATGCGTCGTTCCTTGCCGCAGGGCTGGTGGACCGCCTGCTCTGGTTCGTGGCGCCACTTCTGATCGGCGGTCGGGACGCCAGGTCCGCTGTCGAGGGGCTCGGAGCGTCGCGGGTGTCGGAGGCTGTACGCACATCGCGGATGCGCGTGCGCCGGTTCGAGGACGATCTGCTGGTCGAATGCACTCCGGTCAGTGGCCGGGAGCTGAACCCATGAAGCGTTGGGTCATCGCGTCTTTCGCCATCGTTCTTGTGGCTACGGTGGCTGTGTTCGCGACAGGCCTCATCACGGGCGAATACCGACGCGAGGAGGCCTGCGTCCTCTGCCGCGCCGTCCGCTACACAGGCACGCACTACGGATTGCCCTTCGAGCGCGTCGAGGAGAACGGGTTCACGACCTGGTTCCGGACGAACGTCGATCCCAAGCACGGGATCGACCCGAAGCACCCGCATACCTGGCAGCAGAGCGGGTGCGTGATGCGCGTGCGGCCGTTCTCGCGCCGCATCGCCTACGAGTGCGTGGGGGTCCCTCCGATCTTCATGCTTCGGCCGGAGATCCAGCTCGAGGTGATCGAGAGCATACCGGACCGGGCGACGCAGGTAGCCGTCATTCGCTCGCTCAACTCGCCGGACCGTCGCGTCGATGCGAAGCGTGTGAGGCTGCTAATCGAGTATTACTACATCGATCGCATGGAGGCGTCATGGGACGAGTGGTGGCGTGCGCACGCCATCGCGTTCGGCGCGCGCCCTGAGGCGCTGACGCCCGTGCCGCCGGCAAGCGAAGTGGCGCCGGCCCGTGCCGGCACCTGACCCACGCCGCTCAGCAGGTTCCTTTGGCAGCGCCCGCCGTCCGGCGGGCGCTGCCGACGTCTGCGGAACGCTGCGCGCCCTCCCGATAATGCGATAGAAGCTGGAGGGCATGACCATGACCACTGTGACCCCACTCCCCGAGCATCTTCGCGCGGGTGACGTGTTGGCCCGCTCCGCGCGTTCGACGTTGGTGATCGCCACGGACGAGCGCTCCGGCGAGCAGGTCGCCGTGAAGACGCTGGACACAGGCGCATGGCTGAGCGCGCCGGAGCGTCGCAACCTGTCTGCTTCGATGGCCAGAGCGCTGCGGCCGCTGCGGTACCTGCATCACGACCACCTTGCCGCGACCCGTGATGTTGTGCTATGCGGCGGCACCTGCCATGTTGTGCGGGATTACGTTCGCGGCCCGTCCGTTGCCGAGCTGGTGGAACGCAATGGATCCCTAGACCCGGGGATGGCTCTGCGGCTGGCGCGGGAGGTGGCGGGCGCGCTCGACGCGCTGGCGAGGGCGGGCCTACGACACGGAGGGCTGACGCCGCAGAACGTCTTCGTGGGGTCCGGGGGCCACGCGAGCGTTACCGACCCCGGTTTTACCGCCGAGTCCAGCACGTTCCGACTTGCGGGCGCACGGTGTCGCCTTCAGTGCGCCGATGCGCCCGAGAACGATATAGCCTGGCTCTCGGCGCTCACGTTCCACATGCTGACGGGTGAGTGGCCGATCACGTCGGACGGATCCGTGATTAGAGCCTACCACCTGCCGTCCCACCTGCGGGACGCCATCTACTGCGGCCTCGGAGCGGACTACCGGCGGTTCCGAACCGCCACGGCCTTCGCGAAGGCGCTTACGCTGGGTGGGCTGCGTCTCGGTCGCGTGCCGGCGCTCCGGCCCGCCGCGGCAACGGGGCTCGTCGGCGCCGTCGCCGCGTTGAGCGTGCCGGGGATCGGACCCGTTGCGCCGGATGCGCCGGATGCGCCGACCGCGGTCTTCGTCGCCCCTGCTCCCGACCCGCTGGCGGGCCTCGACACGAGCGACGTCCGGGCTCTTCGCTCCGCGGTGCGTCGCCTCGGTCCCGCGCTCCTGGCCAACCAGGCTGCGGCCTCCGCGCTGGGCCTGCGCGAGGAGCAGCGGCTTGCGATTGACCGCTACCTCCAGCACCAAAGGAACCAGGTGGAGCGCGTCGTTGTTGCAGTGGCAGAGGGCTCGGGGGGCGACACCGCGGCAACGATGGAAGCCATCCGCGGTTCGGCGCGCGAGCACATCCTGGGCATCCTGGACCCCGATCAAGCCGCTCGGTGGCGCGCCCTTGAGAGCGGCGCCAACTCCACGAGACCGTAGCCAGTCAGGCCCGGCAAGCCGCCCTGAGGGCGGCACCGATGCTCGTCGCAGTGACCCCGGAAGGAGGCAAGCCCCTTGCCTCCTTCCTGCCCGGAGGAGGCATCATGGCAACCAGGCCCTTCGTCCTAGCGGTCGACTTTCCGCGCGCAGTTCGAGGCTATGCGCCTATGGCGGTCGACGACTTCGTGCGGCAAATCGGTGGCAGGCTAGAGGCGCTCCAGTCGCAGATCGACGAGCAGGCCTCGCGCGCGGACCGGCTGCAGCGGGAGCTACAGGCGGCGAACCGAAACCTCGCGGCCTACGTCGGGCGGGAGACGGCTATCGCCAACGCGCTCGTTGCCACAGAGCAGAGGCGGGTGACGGTGGACCAGCAGATCGAGCTTGACCGCATGAACGCCCAGGTGGAGTGCGACCGCGTTCGCTCAGACGCCCAGCAGGAAGCCGCAGCAGTGCTCGCCGACGCGCTCACGGAGGCAAACGAGGTGCGCGCCAGCGCGCGCGTGGACGCAGAGCGGGTAACCGCAGACGCGGCCGCCGTCGCGGAGGCGCTGAAGACGGCGACTGCGGAGCGATGTGCCGCCATGAGCGGGAATTCCCGTGCGCAGGCGGATGCTATCCTGAACGAGGCGCAGGTGTCGGCGGAGGCGATCGTGGCTGAGGCCCGGCGCGTAGCCCAGGAGACCGCGGACGGCATGGCGCGTGACCTGGAAGTGCGCGGCGCGCAGCTTCAGGCTCTGTGCCTGGCGTATGACGAGACGGCCGCGCGCGTTCGCCGGGTGCTCGAGGCACAACTCTCTCTGCTGCCTTCCCCCGGCATGGCGCTCGAGAGCCTCTCACTCGGCGACGTGGCTGTGACGATGTCGTCGGCCAGAGACGCCGTGCCAGAGGCTGCCTGAGCCGCGTCTGGCCAATAGGGCTTGCGGGCGCATGGCCATCGCGGCGCCAGGAGGACCTGTGGAGGTGCGCAGGTTACCGGCCCCGCGTCTGAGCACGGCGGCCCGCTGATGCGCGCACTCGACGCCGAGGTCTGCTGCACCGAATGCTTCGGTAGCATGGGCGGCTCTTCGGGGTGCTCTATCCTCTGATCCCGGGCCACGCGGCTTCTGACGCACTGCTGGGGACGTGCGTCACGGTGGGCGACGCGGAGGCACGCATCGTTCGCGACGAAGACGCAGTCGCGCGCCTCGAGGTCCACGGGACCTGCGGTGCGAGCTGGTGCGGGCCCTCCGCGGTCTCGGACAGGTGCGGCCTTGGCGGGAGAGGCGGGCCCCGTCGAGCTAATCCCTCACGCATACATGAACTGTGAGCACCTGACGATGCGCGGGAGCTGGGGCACCGACTTCGCGCATGTTCGCCGCGCCATGCGGGTTGCCGGCGGGCCGCGTGACCGCTACATCGTGGCGACCCCTGGTGACCTGGCGTTACGCGTTAGGCGAGGCCTGACCTGCCCTCGAGGACGTGTCCGACCCGCAGCGCGTGGTGAAGTCCATCATCGTGCCTTGAGAGTGCTCACAGCGAGCGCTTCAGGAAGTCGGTCATGACCTCATAGAGGTGCGCATGACGGTTCTCGATGCCGTGGCGTCTGTCCGGGTAGAACATCGTCTCGAATGGGCGGCCGGCGTCCTGCAGCGCGGACGCGAGGCGCGCCGCGTGCTGAAAGTGCACGTTGTCGTCGAGCGTCCCGTGCACCAGTAGCAGCCTCCCTTGCAGCTTCGATGCGTGCGTCACGGGCGCGCCGTTGCGGTAGCCCTCCGGGTTGTCGGCGGGCCTCAGCATGTAACGCTCGGTATAGATGGTGTCGTAGAGGCGGTAGTCGGTTA
This sequence comes from Chthonomonadales bacterium, assembly GCA_035477595.1. GTDB lineage: Bacteria > Armatimonadota > Chthonomonadetes > Chthonomonadales > CAJBBX01 > DATIKM01. Next base: position 7,724 of record DATIKM010000187.1, on the reverse strand, counting down.
CAGGCGCCACGGCGATGCCGGCCCGGAAGGCCTCTGCGCCTAGCAGCATGCAGAGCGCTGTCACGTAGCCGCCGTAGCTCCATCCCCAGATCCCGATGCGCGCAGGGTCGACGCAGGGCAACGACTGGAGGTACCGCGCCCCTTCCACCTGGTCGTGGACCTCCCAGTGCCCGAGACGCCGGTACGTGCACTTCCGGAACTGACGGCCCCGACCGCCAGTCCCGCGGTTGTCCACGAGGAACACGATGTAGCCCCGCTGTGCGAGCATCTGGTGCCAGAGGCCGCCCTTGCCGCCCCAGGCGTCCATGACGACCTGGGAGCCCGGGCCGCCGTATGCGTGCATGAGAGCGGGGTACCGGCGTCCCGGCCGCATGCTGGGCGGCTCCAGTATACGAGCGCACAGTTCCTCGCCGTCGCTCGTGGTGATCGTGAAGAGGCGCCAGGGACGCAGCGCGACTGTATCCAACGCCTTGGGGCGGCCCGCCGCCAGCGGTATGGACGGCGTTGCGCAGAGACTCTCGATCGCGATGGAGGTGGGGGAGTCGAGCGTGCTCGATGTGCGCACCCACCAGCCGCCCTGCGGAGCAACGAGCGCCGTATGGCAACCGCGGTCCGCCGTCAGGCGCTCGGGCTCGCCCTGCCCGTCGAGGTCCACAGCGAGCACAGATCGTGACGCCGGCGTGGGCACGGCGGCGATCACCAACACGCGGCTTGTCTTCGTGGAGACCCCCGCGATGCGCGAGACTTCCCAAGGGCCTCGTGTTACCTGCATGCATGAGCCGCCGTCCAGGTCGTACCGGTACACGTGCTGCCAGCCGTCTCGGTCCGAGAGCCATAGGAAGGAGCGCCCCTGGTCGACGAAGGAGATCTCGGGATGCGCATCGACCCAGGCTGCGTCCGTCTCGGTCATCACGATTCGAACGGAGCCTGAGGACGCGTCGATGGCCAGCAGGTCGAGGCGGTTCTGCAGGCGCGGGATGCGTTGTACGAGCAGCTCGTGGCCGGTCGGCTCCCACTGCAGGCCTGCGACCATGTGCTCACCGGGCGGGACGCCATCGACGTCGGTCAGGTCGACCCAGCGGCTCACGCCCTCCGCGACATCGAGGAGCCCCAACCTGACGACCGGGTTCGCGTCGCCGGCCTTCGGGTAACGCGTTCGCAGCGGCGTCGCGTGAGGCTCGTCGTAGACGGGCAACAGGACTTCGGGAACACTGCTCTCGTCCTGTTGCAGGTAGGCGATCGTGCGTCCGTCGGGCGACCACCGCCACGTGCAGGCGAGACCGAGTTCCTCCTCGTACACCCACCCGGTGCGCCCGTTGTAGACGGTGTCCGATGCGCCATCGGTCAGGCGGCGGTACGCCGATCCGTCCAGTGCCACAAGCCACAGCTCGTTAGCGCGGACGATCGCGAGCCTTCCGCCCGTCGGGCAGATCGCGGGGTGGTGTTGTGGAGCGTCGGATCTGGTGAGCTGGCGAAGAACGCTCGTGCTCGTATCGTAGAGATAGATGTCGCCGCATGGTCGGAAGCGAGCCGGCGCCTCCGAGGTGAGGAGAACGTACCGCTCGCAGGGCGACCAGTCGCAGTAGTGCAGGCGAAGGGTCAAACCGTCCGGCGTCAGGCGCAACGACGCCGGGTCGTACACCGGATCGCGGCGCCCGGTACACGCGTCCAACACCCAGACCGTGTCGGCTGTCGCGTCCGGGTAGCGGTCAACGAAGCTCAGTCGCCTGCCGTCGGCGAGCCATCGGAGTCGCTGCGGAAGGCGCTCGTCGAAATCCGTGGAGGCGAAGATGCTGCTGAGGGTAAGGCGCTGGCGACGTGGGCGTGCAGGCAAGGTGGTGGCCTCGGTTAGCTCGGGCGCAGAAGCCGCATCGGGACTGGAGCTTCGCACGCCAGTGTACCTCCCAGGCGCGCGCGCCGCATCGTGCCGCCAGGGCGGACGGCAGGGGCTGCTCACCGCACTGGTGACTGCGGTTGCTCTCCTGCCTGCAGTCGCGGCCTGGCCGTCGGTAGCACAGGCCGCCAGGCCTCTCGCCCCGATCACGGACGCTCGGGTAGCCGAGAGCTCGGGTCTGGCGGCAAGCCGTGTGAATGATGGGCTCTTCTGGACGCACAACGATTCCGGTGGCGCTGCCGAGCTCTACGCCTTCGACAGGCAGGGACGCGTGGTGGCCACCTTGCAGTTGCTCGGGGCCAGCGCCGTTGACTGGGAGGATATGGCTGCGGGCCCAGGGCCGGCGGGACCGTCACTCTACGTCGGCGACATCGGCGACAACGCGCGCCAGCGCCGCGATCTGGCCTTGTTTCGGGTACCCGATCCGCGCGTCCCCCGCGATTCCCCAGGATCGCGCCTCTCGGCGCCTGCCGAGCGGTTCGCCTTCGAGTACCCCGACGGGCCGCGCGACGCTGAGACGCTGCTGGTCCATCCGACGACGGGCGAGGTGCTGATCGTGACCAAGGAGGAGTCCGGCCAAAGCAGCGTCTACCGGTTCCCGATGCCGCTACGGCCCGGACGCACGGTCGTTCTGGAGCGCGCTGGCACAGTGCGCTTCACGAACCCACTCGTGCTTCGCGGCCTGAGGCTGGGCAGGCTGGCCACAGGCGGTGATGTTTCGCCCGATGGGTCTCGCGTGTTCATCCGCACCTATGCCGAGGGCTACGAGTGGCGCATACCGGAGGGCGCAACGGTTGCGGACGCGCTGCGCGGGACGCCGCGGGTCATCGCGCTGCCGTTCCTCGGGCAGTTTGAGGCGGTATGCTACAGGCTAGACGGGCAGGCTGTGCTCACCACCAGCGAGGGCTCACCGTGTCTGGTGTGGGAGGTTGACGTGGCAAAAGCCCCCGCGCCGCGCGAGACGCGGGGGCTGGGGCCTTCGCCAGCGACAGGGCGGCCTACGGAGCGGCGCCCGTTGTAGAGATCGACCCGATGTGGAGGGTGTTCGGCGTTGCGTCGCCTCCGCCCAGCAGGCCCGTGGGATCGATGATGACCACCTGGTGCACCTGATCGAGGTCGAGCGTCGCGTTGGCGTCCTGGGAATCGTCTGCCCGCTGCATGTCCGCGATGGTCACACGGACAGTCCTCATGTCAGCTGACGGCGCAACGTCCAGCATGGCGTGGTACTTACCGCCACCGACCTCATCGAGCTGCACTAGCAGCCGGGTGGCGACCCTGCTGGCGAGCGACAGGGCGAGCTCTCGGGCACCCGCGAGCGACCCCTTCGGCACCATGCGCATCAGGGCCGCCACCGTACCCGCATCGCGTGTGTAGTCGACCTTGAGCCCGCGCCCCGAGAACGGCGCGCCTGTCGTCACGCTGACGGACGCTGTGCCCAGCGCCGCCCACATCGGCTGGGATCGCGCGAACGTGTCCATTCGGACTGCGCCTGGGCGCGTGACGACGAAGGAGGGCGGAAGGCTCGATGCATACGCGGCAACATCGTCGAGGTAGAGCGTGCGCGTTCCGGGCGTGATCCCGAGCAGCCTGAGGAGGTCGGCGTTCGGCGTCTGCACGAGCATCTGTGCGAAGTCGCCGATCGCCACAGCGGCTACCTTGTCCATGTCCAGCTTGCCATTCGGGTCAGCCGGGTTGTCGGAACCGTGAAGGAGGACGAAGTCGGACGGATCGGCTTCCACCTGCAGCCACTGGTTCCGTGCACTGCTGAAGACAGAGATCCACCTCCCGCCGCCCTCCTCTTGCAGGACGATGCCGAGGGTGCTGGCCGTGTCCGTCTTGATCCAGAAGCGCACCGACTTCATCGAGGCCACCGCGCCCGGAGGCACCACCGAGACCAGTGCGTTGTGTTCGCCCGCCCTCACGGCGTAGGTGAACCTGAGTGCGGTCCTGCCCTCCTTCACGTTCGCCGGGTCGGTGACGTAGCTCACCGATGCGTTGGGTCCGTGGCCAGTTACGGGGGCGTCCGCGGTCTCGAAGGACACCCGGTGGAGCGGATCGCCGGACGTCTGCGCCTGGGCGGCGCTGCCAAGGCAGAGCACGCCCACAAGGGCCAGCCCGACAAATGCACGCGGCATGGAGAGCCTCCTTTCGGCCGCTGCTGTAGCTCGATACGATCAATTCGACGCAATGCGGCATATGAGCGTTTCGGCAACGGTTGCGACGGGCCGCTCCACCCCATCGTGTGCGGTGGCGCGCTATCCCCCCGCGTGATCGCGCATGGTGCGCCCACCCAGCACGTGCAGGTGCAGATGCATGACCACCTGGCCGCCGGCGCGCCCGGTGTTGATCACGGTCCGGAACCCGCTGTCGGCAAGCCCCGCGGCTCGCGCAACGGCTCGAACCGCATCGAGCGCGCGGCCCAGATACGCGGGGTCAGGTACGTCGAGCAGGGAGGCGAAGTGGACGCGCGGCACGACCAGGATGTGCACGGGGGCCTGCGGGTGGATGTCGCGGAACGCGACGAACTCCCCGTCGTCGTAGACGAGTTCGGCGGGCATGTCCCTTGCCACGATTCGGCAGAAGACGCAGTCGCTGTGCATTGGCGCTCCCCAACAAGCTTCCGGCCGCAGCCCCATCCGGAGCGCGGGCATGCTAACAGAGGCGTGGTTGCCTGTCAAACAGCGTGTATCGTGGGTCCCCTGTGGCCTGGCTGGACGACGCGCTGGGCGACCGAGGGCGTGCGCTGTTCGGGACCGGGCGTGGTGGGGCGTAGGTGGGGCGCTCCGCGGTACTGCGGTAGCGCTCACGTTGTCGGTGGTGGATCTGAGCGCGGGACCCATCGTTGCGGCGTTTGCCACGTGGGCATGCACGCGCTCGACCCGATGGGAGGCGGCGCGCGGCTCCGCTCTGGTGCGCCTTATCCTCATCCTGGCGACGGCCATCGCCTGTCTGTGGCTCGGGGAGGGGCCCGCTCCCGCATCGGCCGTGGGCGGCCTCCTGGTTCTCCTCGCCGTGTACGCAGTGAGCGCCAGTCGGAGCTAGCCCGCCGCATAGCGCACGTCGAGTGGCCGGTGTCCGCTACGGCAGCTTGACCAGCGTGCGGGTCCTGCCCTCATAGCGTGCGGTGTGTGTCCACCCGCAGGCCCGCACCAGGTCCCGCGCGCGCTGGAAGTGCCTGGCGACGTCGCGCGGCGTGTGGGCGTCGGCGCTGATGCAGATCGGGATGTCGCGCGCGCGCGCCGCTCTCAGCAGGGCTTCGGAGGGGTAGGGCTCCCGCGCGGGAAGGCTCCAACCCGCGGTGTTAAGCTCGATCGCCATCCCGGCCTCCGCGATGGCGTCCAGGGCCCCAAGCGCGCCTGAGGATAGGGCCTCCCGCGGATGGTGCCCGAACTTCTTGGGCAAGTCCAGGTGCGCGAGGATGTCGCACAGTCCGGAGCGCGCGAGCGCCGTGACGCGGTTCCAGTAATCCACCCATTTGGCCTCCCGATCATCCCCCCGGAGCGCGTTCCAGTAGCGAGCGTGCTCGTCCACGGGGAAGCCGTTCACGAAGTGCACGGATCCGATCACGTAATCCAGCGGCACGCGCGCGAGGCGTTCGCGCAGCCCCTCGATGGTTTCGGGGAAGTAATCGGCCTCGATGCCGAGCCGCACGATGGGAGCGCTGCTGCTGGCGTACTGGAGCACCGCCTCCGCGTAGTCGCCGAGCACATCAGGGCACATGGACCACTCCAGCTCCACGCCGTCCGGATGAAGCGCGTAGTGATCGGAGATGCCCAGCTCGTCGATGCCCTGGCGCCGCGCCGACTCGATCATCTCCGAGATGGCCCCCGAGCCGTCGCTCCAGAGCGTATGGTTGTGGTACGCGGGAATCAGTGCATTGCTCCTCGCGCGGGTTTCACGCGTCGCCAGCGGGATGGAACTGGCAGGGGCGCGCCAGAGCCTGGCGCAGCATGCGGTCGTAGGTGCTGTGCGGTACCTCAACGGCGCCCAGCGTCATCAGGTGAGGCGTGAGGTACTGGACGTCGAGCAGCACGAATCGGCTGGCCCTCAGGCGCTCTACCAGAGCCCAGAGCGCCACCTTCGATGCATCGGCTGCCCGGTGGAACATGCTCTCCGCCATGAACGCGCCGCCGAGGCTCACGCCGTAGAGGCCGCCGACGAGCCGGCCGTCCAGCCAGCACTCCACGCTGTGCGCAAGACCGCACCGGTGAAGGTCGCAGTACACCGTAACGAAGTCCTCCGAGATCCATGTCCCCTCGGGGCGGTCCGCACAACCGCGCACCACGGCCTCGAAGGCGGTGTTGCAGCGAAGGTCGAACGTACCCCGGCGGATGCGTCGCGCCAGCGATCGCGACACGTGGAGGGCATCCAGCGGGATGATGGCGCGTGGATCCGGCCGGAACCAGTAGATGCGCCCAGTGCGGCTATTCGCCATGGGGAATGCTCCCTGGCAGTATGCCCGCACTACCAGCTCGGGCGTCAGAGCGGGTTGCGTCCGTGTGGTTCCCATGGGTGCGATGGGCGTCCGGTGCCCGCCGCCATTATACCGCCGCACGTGCCCTGGGATCGGCCGGTCGCCGGCAGCGGATGGATCGATGGCCAGCGCATCAAAAACGCCGACATAGGCGGCCGCGTGGCGTCGCCGGTCGGCCTGGCGTTCGATGTCGGGTACACGTGCGGCCTGGCGCTCCGGAAGCACGCGACGGACTCCGATAATGGGCGATGGCGGCCTTGCACCAGGGAGCAGGGAGGTGTAGCGGTTGGGTCAGGAACCACAGAGCGCGGGGCGCGAGTTCGCCCGGCGCTACCGGAACATCCTGTGCGGGCTTCAGCTCCAGACGGGCATCCACCGGCGCATCGAGACGATCGTCGATGAGTTCGCGGAGGAGCATCCGAGCCTGCGAGCCACCTACATCGGGCGCGAGGTCGACGAGTCGTACTTCGTGGACGGACCACTTCCCGTCGACGCGCTGGCGCGCCCGCGCCTGCAGGGGCTCGCCGTGGCACGTGACACGCTCCACGAGCTGATTGCGTTTGCCCACGGCCTGCAGCGGGACACGGTGGAGCTCTCGTCGATCGTGCGCGTGGAGGAGACGTGGCTCGAGCCCAGGCCGGAGGAGCCATTTGTTCTGCGCATTCGGCTCCATCACGTGTTCGGCGCCTGCACCGTGCTGTTGGCCAGTACCGGAGAGGCGCAGGACGCCGCCCGCGAGTTCGCGGAGCGAGTTCGCTACCTAAGGGGCTGGTAGACGATGCCCACCAGCACATCGAGGGCGACGGATGGGCGGCGTGCGGAGGACGCCTCCGCGTTGCGCCGGTTGGACCGGCAGATCGCCGAGCTGCGGGCGGAGGTAGCGCGGCTGCGCGCCGAGCAGGCCGCACCACGAGCAAGCGCCACGCTTGCCACCGTCGCCGCCATCGCGATGGCCGCGCTTGGTGTGCTCCTTGCGATCTTCGCCCTCGTCCGCGGCCACTGAGCGCCCTCCGGAGGATCAGCGGATGCGGTTGGCCTCGATGTGGCCATCGCGGTGTGACCAGATGCGCTCGGGCACGAGCTTCCGGACGCGCACGGCGAGAACGTCTTCGTGGAAGGAGCGGTTGAACAGCGCGGTCGAGCCGCGCGCTTGCGCCTGGCTGTGGACGCACCACAGGAAGCCGTGGGCCAGCTCGGACGGTACCGGCGCCTAGATGTCGTTTCCAGGCAAGTTAGGCATTCGTGAGATAGGTGGTGCTCCTCCGAGTGCTCCGTGGGGTCGGTGCTCGTTGTAGTAGGCGAGCCAGGGTTCGAGGTAGCGGATGCGCTCCTGGGCGTTCTGATAGGATCGGCTGT
>DATIKM010000186.1:0-2855 GCA_035477595.1 Chthonomonadales bacterium | reverse complement strand
CTCCGGGACCAGGACGGGAGGACCCGCGCCTCGCTGAGCCTGGACCCCGACGGGGCGCCTGACCTGTCCCTCCGGGACCGGGAAGGGAAGGGCGGCGCCATGCTGGGCCTGTGCCCCGACGGATCGCCGCGCCTGGTCCTCACGGACCAGGACGAGAACACCCGCGCCTGGCTGGGCCTGGAGCTCGACGGGTCGCCGGACCTGTCCCTCATGGACCGGGACGTGAAGAGCCGCGCCTCGCTGGCCCTAGGCCCCGACGGGTCGCCCCGCCTGGCCCTCTCGGGCCCGGACCAAATGCCCCGCGCCTTGCTGGGCCTGGAGCCCGACGGGAGGCCGCTCCTGACCCTCCGTGACCGGCGATTCCGCAACCTCTTCACTGCGCCATAGGCGGAAGCTCCCTCTTGCGGCTGGGGGCACGCGGCCTCGATCCCGCGGTAGCCCCCGGCCGCCGCTGCCCTGAACGCAATCCCGCCGCCCAGATCAGGTTCCAGTCTGCATACCCCCGTCCTCTTGCGCGCGCAGTCCCCGTGCGGACCCCCTCCCTCTTCGCCCCTCCTGCGGGAGGGGCTGGGGGGAGGGCCGCGCTCCAGCCATCGTGCCTCGCCGCAAACTACGCGCATGCCGGCGAGCCCCCGCCCCCTGACCCCCACCCCCAAAACTGGGGTGGGGGAACCTGGCTTACCGCTCCCCCTCCTGCGGGAGGGGATTGGGGAGAGGGCCGCACTCCACGCTCGGCTGACCGCGGGGGGAGGGCGGAATACCACAGGCGGCCCCGCGGCAACAGCGATCAGAGCGAGGAAGGACCGTGGTCCACATGGCGCGCGGGGCGGCGCCGCCTGGGACACCGCCACTGGCAGAGCGGCCCTGACGAGGATGGGCATGGCGCCCGGCGACTACGACCTGGAGGCCACCTTCGGCTCGAGGGGCGGAAGCTGGAAGGGCGGGGCCTATGCCCAGGTCCTCCCGGGCATGGAAAGGGCGATCGCCATCGCGATGACGAGGCGGTATCGCGCTACCGCCCGGCGCTCCACGCCGCTGCCCGTTCGCCATCCGCCCCTCGGTGGGCCGCGCGGCTACGCCAACCACTTCGTCCGGGGTCTGCGGCGGATGAAGCGGTTTGCCTCGGGGGCGTTCCGCGCCCGCATCCGCTCGCCGTCCCATTCCAGGCTCTTACCAGCGCGGACCGCGACCACGCCCGCCAGTCCGATCTCGGTGAGCTTGCCCGCCGTGTCGAAGTCTGAGAACGTCCGGCCGGTGCCGCGGCAGGCACTCAGCCACTCGTCCGTGTGGCTCGGCGTGCGGGGCAGGCTCCGTGCGATCGACCTCGTGCCGTCGTGATCGGTCACCCGGCTCGGGCCGCGTTCGCCCTGCAGCCGGATGAGGCCGTCCGTGTTCCAGTGGCTCGTGTGAATCCAGCCTCTCTCGCCGAGGATCAGCAGCCCGTCGGGGTTCCGGCCCTCGAAGACCTCGCGCAGGGGCCGCACGGCGTCACCGGGCGGCCTCTCGCCGGCCATCCAGTGGAGCACGATCGGCGGACGGCCGCGCCGGGCGCCGAAGTGGAACTCCACGGCCGCCTTGCCGGGCGCCTGCCTGCCGTCGCGCAGGTTCAGCACGAGCCGCTGAGGGTACCCGAGGTCGAATGCCCGCACGGGTAGGTTCATGGCGTGGCAGCAGAAGTCCCCGAGACCGCCGCTGCCGAAGTCGAACCAGTTGCGCCAATTGTACGCATGGTAGGCGCCCGCCTTGAAGGGCCGCATGGCCGACGGCCCCACCCACAGGTCCCAGTTGAAGCGCGCCGGGATCGGGTCCGCGCCGGGAGCGTTGCCCTCGTTGGCGCCGACCCCGATGCCCCAGTGGTAGATCTCGCGGACCTGCCCCAGCGCGCCGGCCCGGATGACCTCGACGCATCGACGCATCGACTCGCTGGCGCTCCCCTGGTTGCCCATCTGGGTGGCGACCCGGCTGCGGCGGGCCACCTCGCGGATGCGCCTCGCCTCTGACACGCTGTGCGTCAGCGGCTTCTCACAGTAGACGTGCTTGCGGGCCTCCAGGAACGCCTCGCATAGCGGGGCGTGCCAGTGGTCGGGCGTCGCGATGAGCACGCCGTCGAAGCTTGCCGCGTCATCGAGAAGCCGGCGGTAGTCCTCGTAGGCACGCGCGCGCGCTCCGGCCTCTCGCGCCTCGGCGCGCGCCTTGTCGATCTCGGCGGCGTCCGGGTCGCAGAGGGCCACAAGGTTCACCTGTCCGCTCCCCAGCAGCCAGCCCGTGACCGCGCGCCCCATTCCCCCGCACCCGACCACCGCGAGGTTCAGCCTCTCGTTGGCGGCGGCCGATGCCGCGCTGCCGCGGAGCAGCACCGGGCCGCCCAGCGTCGCGGCGCCGATCGCCCGCGCGGACAGCCCCAGAAACCGGCGCCGTGAGCAGTCCGACTCGCCTCGATGCATCGTGTCCCTCTCCTTCGCTCGCGTAAGGCGCGGGCCGCCTCGCTAAGCGGTCCGTCGACGCTGGTCCCGTCTGCACAGAATGACGCCAGACCGGCGGCCTCGCTCCACCGTTCGCCGGGACGGCCGGGGTTCCCTGCCATCCCGACGGCCGGCGCCCTCGGGCCGCTCCGGTCCGGGCGCGTCGAGCACAGGCGCGGTTCGGATCTGGCGCCGTGCGCAAGGGGCGAGGCGGCCCCTGGTGCGCCCACGGACAGGCCAGAGACGGAGGAAGGCCGCCACCGATCGCGAGATCGAGGCGGCCTTCTGATATGGGAGCGGGGGCAGGATTTGAACCTGCGACCTTCGGGTTATGAGCCCGACGAGCTACCGGACTGCTCCACCCCGCACCGAACGGGGCAAGTATACCACACG
>DATIKM010000185.1:0-9808 GCA_035477595.1 Chthonomonadales bacterium | reverse complement strand
GGCGCAGGCTCGATCGCGTTCGCGGCGCGGGAGCGTCACACGGCCTCCCGCGCCGCGCCGCATCGGGATCCGGCACAGAGGAGCGCCCCACCGTGAGGAACCCCCGCACGACCATCGCTGCTGCCGCCCTCGCCATCATCGTGGCGAGCGCCTCGGCGGCTCAGGCCCAGTCCAGCCCCCCCGCAACCCAGAGATGGTACGATCGGGTCACTGTGACGGGCTACATGCAGTTCGACGCCGTCTTCCCGGAAGGCGAGAGCCGGCACGGGCATATCTCTAACTTCCGGCTGCGGCGCGGCAGGCCCACGATCGAGGCCCAGCTCGACCCGCTGACGCGGGTTAGGGTCGTGTGGGACGTCTCCACCGGCGCGGCGGGACACTCGGCGAGCACCGCGTTCGTCGCGGACACGTGGGCCCAGCGTCAGATCCCGGGGTTCGGCTTCGTGCGCGCCGGCCAGATGCTGCTGCCGTTCGGGCGCGAGATACACGAGGACACCGGCGGAGTGCGCTCGCCGCTGGAGCTCAGCCATGCCGGCAGCGCTATCGCGCTCGCCGAGCAGGACATCGGCATAATGCTGGGCTCTCAGAGGCGAGAGAACGAGGTGCTGAACTGGGTGTTCGGCTTCTACAACGGGCAGGGCATGCGCCACGCGGACGCCAACTCCAACAAGACGTGGGCGGGCCGCCTGGCAGCCCAGGTGAACCCGGATCTACGGGTCGCCGTATCCGGGATGTTTGGCACATTCCTTGATACCTCGCCGGGCGGCACACGGCGCACATTTGACCGGCACGTGCTCGGGGTCGACGTGACCGCCACGCTCAGCCCCGAGGTGAAGCTCTCCGGAGAGCTCTACAATGTCCGGTTCGTGGACAGTGTCACGGCGCCCACTCGCCAGGCGCGCTTTACTGGCGGCTACCTGATGTGGGAAGGCTGGATCGCCGACTGGAAGTCCATCCCGTTCGTGCGGTTCAACCGGACCTACGGCGACCTCTCCTACAGCTCCATCGACCTGGGCTGGCGCTACCAGTACGCGCCGAACCAGCGGCTCACCGTCCAGTATGATATAGTGAAGGGCGCGCGGAACGACTCGTTTGGCGTGCGCTGGCAGCTCAATCTGTAGGAGGCGGTCACGGGCCGCGTGATGGGCCGGCGCCCCGAGTGGCGCGCGCCGGGGAAGCGTTTGGCGCAGGGGAGGCGCGGCACCATACCTCCCCTGCGCGCGCGTTAGGCGCGCCGCCGGTCGAGCGACGACACCACGGAGGGCGAGCACGATGAGCGGCTGGCGCCAGATCTACGAGAAGCGCAAGACCTTCGCGGAGCGCGCGGTCGCGCCCATCCGGTCAGGCCGCCGCATCTTCGTCGGCAGCGGCGCCGCCGAGCCGCAGACCCTCTGCGAGGCGCTGGCCCGGCGCGCCGACCGCCTGGCGGACACCGAGCTGATGCACGTGCTCACGCTGGGCGTGGCCGTGACCGCGGAGCAGCGGTTCGCCGACCACTTCCGGCACAACGCGTTCTTCGTGGGGGCCAACACGCGGGACGCCGTCAACGAGTGTCGGGCCGACTACACTCCCATCTTCCTCTCCGAGCTGCCCGCGCTCTTCCGGCGCGGCCAGATACCGCTCGACTTCGCCCTGGTTCAGTTGAGCCCGCCCGACGACCACGGCTACTGCAGCCTCGGCGTCTCGGTAGACGTGGTGAAGGCCGCAGTGGAGACCGCACGCTGGGTGGTCGGCGAGGTGAACCGCCGCATGCCGCGCACGCTGGGCGACAGCTTCGTGCACGTAAGCCGGCTCAACGCCATCGTCGAGAGCGATCGGCCGCTTCTCGAGCTGCCGCCCACCCGGCAGAGCGAGGAGACCGCCCGGATCGGCCGCTTCGTGGCCGAGCTCATCGAGGACGGCGCCACCATCCAGGTGGGCATCGGCGGCATCCCGGACGCCGTGCTCAGCCACCTCACGGAGGAGGTGGACCTCGGCATCCACACCGAGATGTTCAGCGACGGGCTGATCGACCTCGTGGAGTCCGGCGTGGTGACCGGGCGACGCAAGAGCCTGCACCCCGGCAAGATGATCGCCACCTTCTGCATGGGCACGCAGCGGCTCTACGACTTCGTCCACGACAACCCGGCCGTCGAGTTCCGACCCACCGAGTACGTCAACGATCCCTTCACCATCGCCCGGAACGATCGTATGGTGGCCATCAACTCGGCCATGGAGGTGGACCTGACGGGGCAGGTGTGCGCGGACTCCCTCGGGGACTACTTCTTCAGTGGGTTCGGGGGCCAGGCCGACTTCATGCGGGGCGCTGCGCGCAGCAAGGGAGGCAAGCCCATCATCGCGCTGCCCTCCCTAGCCCGGACGCCGGAAGGCGATCCCTGCTCGCGCATCGTGCCGCGCCTGATGCCAGGCGCCGGCGTCGTCACCACGCGCGGTGACGTGCATTACGTCGTCACCGAATGGGGCATCGCGTACCTCCACGGCAAGAGCATCCGGGAGCGGGCCATGGCGCTCATCATGGTCGCGCATCCCGACTTTCGCTCCGAGCTGCTGGCCGCCGCTAAGGGCCGCCGCCTCGTGATGCCCGATCAGACCGACCGTGCCCTCACGCCGCGGTACCCCGAGGAGCTTGAGGGCTGGCTTTCCCTGAGCGACGGCGCGCAGGCATTCGTCCGGCCGATCAGGCCCACGGACGAAGACCTGATCCGGGAGTTCCACTACCGGCTCTCGGAGGAGACCGTCTATCGGCGCTACCGCCGCCCGCTCAAGTCGCTGCCGCACAGCGAGCGGGTGAAGCTGGTGAGCGTGGACTACGACCGCGAGATGGCCATCGTGGTGCTCCTGCGGCACGAGGGGCGCGACGAGCTCCTCGGCGTGGGTCGCTACTACGTCGACGAGGAGACGAGGGTCGCCGAGGTCGCGTTCACGGTGCGTGACGACTTCCACGACCGCGGCATCGGGTCGCTGCTGGCGCGCCGGCTGGTCGAGGTGGCCCGAGGGCGCGAGCTGGCTGGCCTCGACGCCTACGTACAGCCGGACAACACGCGCATGCTCACCATCCTCATCCGCAACGGGTTCCAGGCAACCGACCAGGGCGACTCGGACACCACGCACTGGCGCGTCCTGTTCCACCATGATCCGCCCGAGGGGCCCGATCTCGAGGCCGCCAGCCCGTCGTAGACGAGAACGGGGCCGCTCCACCCCGCGGAGCGGCCCCGTTCTCGTGCCCCATCCCGGCGACAGGCCCTACCGGTCCGCTGAAGAGAGCTCCTTGACCACCTCCCCGACGAACGCCTTGGCGTCCCCGAAGAGCATGAGCGTCTTGTCCATGTGGTAGAGCTCGTTCTCGATCCCCGCGAACCCCGAGCTCATGCTGCGCTTGATCACGAGCACGGTGCGCGCCTGGTCCACGTTGATGATGGGCATGCCGTAGATCGGGCTGGCCTTGTCGTGCCGGGCCGCCGGGTTCGTGACGTCGTTGGCCCCGATGACCAGCGCCACGTCGGCCTGCGGCATCTCGGGGTTCACCTCGTCCATCTCCAGCTGCCGGTCGTAGGGGATGTCCACCTCGGCGAGGAGCACGTTCATGTGGCCCGGCATCCGTCCCGCCACGGGATGGATGGCGAACTTCACGTCCACGCCCCTCTTCGTCAGCGCGTCGTACAGATCGCGCACCCTGTGCTGCGCCTGGGCTACCGCCATACCGTAGCCCGGCACGATCACGACGGACTGCGCGGACTCCAGGATCGACGCCGCCTCCTCCGCCATGGCGCTGCGCACCGGCCTTTCGAGCTCGCCCGCCACCTTCGTGCTCGTCACCTGCCCGAACGCGCCGAAGAGCACATTGGTGAAGGAGCGGTTCATCGCCTTGCACATGATGATCGACAGGATGAAACCGGACGACCCGTCGAGCGCGCCCGCGATAACCAGCAGCTTGTTCTCCAGCACGAAGCCCATCGCCGCGGCCGCGAGGCCGGCGTAGGAGTTCAGCAGGGAGATGACCGTCGGCATGTCGGCGCCGCCGATGGGGAGGATGAGCAGCACGCCGAACAGCAGCGAGAGGGCGATAAACACCGGGAAGAGGTCGGACATCGCCGGGTTCACCGTCAGCGCAACGCCGATCGCGACGGCTGTCCCAAGCAACCCGAGGTTCACCACGTTCTGCCCGCGGTAGACCATGGGCTGCGTCGGCAGCAGGCCCTGCAGCTTCCCGAAGGCCATGATGCTGCCCGTGAACGTGAGGAAGCCCAGCAGCACCTCGAAGGCGATGATGCCCATCGTAAAGGAGTTGAGTTTCTGCGGCTCCTCCGCAAGCCAGAGGTAGTACTTGGCGGTGCCCACAAGCCCCGCGGCCAGACCGCCGAAGCTGTGCGAGAGCGCGGTTCGCTGCGGCACCGCCGTCATGGGCATCAGGAGCGCTATGGGAATGCCGATTGCGGTTCCCACCAGCATCGCCAGGATGACCCAGTGGAACGCCTCGATCTGCGGCAGTGCGAGCGTGCCGGCGATCGCCAGCAGCATGCCGACCTCGCCCGCCCACACGCCGCGACGAGCGGTGGTTGCCGCGCTCAGCCACTTTAGCGACAGCACGAAAAGCGCGGCGGCCACCAGGTAGGTGGTCTGAGCGAGCGCCTCCTGCGGCGACATGCCCAGGTTCGCGAAGGCCCCTTGAGCCTCGCTCATGGCCTTGGCCCGCGGGGCTTAAACATGCGGATCATGCGGTCCGTGATGAGGAAGCCGCTCACCACGTTGATGGTGGAGGCCACCACGGCGATCCCGCCGAGCACCATGGTGAAAGTGCTCCGCTGCTCGCCCAGGATAACGATCGAGGCCACCAGGCTGATGCCCGAGATGGCGTTCGTGAGCGACATGAGCGGCGTGTGGAGCTGGGGCGATACCCGCCGGATCACCTCGAGGCCGAGGAAGGTGGCGAGCACGAACACAAAGAGGTTGGACATCAAGGAGTCCACGGGCCAGGTCCTCCGGAGTGTGGCGATGCGGACGGGCGTCGGTCAGGCGGTGGCCGGCGGCGCGGCGGGCTCGGCGAGCGGCGGCAGGCCCAGCGCTTCGCGGACCCGCGCGTTCACCACCTCACCGTCGCGAGTAAGCAAGCTCTCGCGCACGATCTCGTCGTCGAGGTCGATCACGACCGAGCCGTCCTTCAGCAGGTTCAGCAGAAAGGTCGACACGTTCTTGGCGTAAAGCTGGCTCGCGTGGGTCGCGAGCGTCGACGGCAGATTCAGCGGGCAGAGGATCGTGACACCCCCGTGCTCCACCGTCTCGCCTGCGACGGTCAGCTCGCAGTTGCCTCCGCGCTCCGCGGCGATGTCCACGATGACCGAACCGGGCGCCATGCGCTCCACCATCGCCCTGGTGACGAGGACGGGCGACTTGCGGCCGGGGATGGCGGCGGTGGTAATGACCACGTCCATCTGGGCGATCACGTCGCCCAGAAGCTCGGCCTGCCGGCGGTAGAACTCCTCGCCCATCTCCTTCGCATAGCCGCCGCTGTCCTGCGCGTCGCCTGTGTCGATATCGAGGACGACGAACCGCGCGCCCAGGCTCTCCACCTGCTCCTTGACGGCGCTGCGCACGTCGTAGCCGCTCACGACGGCGCCGAGGCGGCGAGCGGTGGAGATTGCCTGCAGGCCCGCTACGCCAGCGCCGATGACGAGCACCTTCGTCGGCGTGATGGTGCCCGCGGCGGTGGTCATGTGCGGGAATATCCTGGTGATGCGGCCGGCCGCGAGCAGTACCGCCTTGTACCCGGCCAGGCTGGCCTGCGAGGAGAGCACGTCCATCGCCTGCGCGCGCGTTATGCGCGGGACGAGTTCGAGGGCGAATGCGACGGCGCCCTTCGCCGCGCAGGCCGCCACGGGTTGCGGCGCCCAGAGCGGGTCCATTGTCGCGATGAGCGTCTGGCCGGGGCGCACGCGCTCGGCGTCCGACTGCCATCCGTCGGGATCGGCGCCCAGGGCGCGCACCATCAACACGACGTCCGCCTGTGCGAACACGTCGTCGCGCGAGGCGACGACCTCCGCACCGGCCTGCTCATAGGTCGCGTCGAGGAACCCGGCGGAGAGCCCCGCCCCGGCCTCGATCGCCACCTCGATGCCCTTCCTGCGCAACGGCCCAACCGCGAGGGGCGCCAGCGCCACGCGCCGCTCGCCCGCGCACATCTCCTTCGGCACTCCTACGCGCACCCCGAAGCCCTCCCTCGCAACCCACGCGAAACCGCCGGCGGTGAGGCCAGCGGTGGTCTGTTGAGATTCGACGCCGGCGCCGGCGATCCCTCCCCTGCGCGCATGCGGCGCGTTCAGGGGCCGATCTAGCCCCCATGGGGCGCCCCAGACGGCCGCGTCGCCCGAACCGCTCTCGCCCGCGCGGGGCGCCCTCAGATGAGGCCCGCCGCGAGAGCCAATGCGAAGACGACCAGCATGCGGGCTGTCAGTGTCTGGACCGACCGCATCGTCACGCTGTGCAGGAACCGCTTCGCCAGCATCACGCCCGCGAAGGCCGCGAGAGTCCCCGTCAGTATTAGCCACCACTGGCCTGGCGCCAGCCGACCTGCCTGACCGCCCACTGCGAACATCGCCACGTAACCCGAGGTGCGCGCCAGGTCCACCATCAGTCCGATCACCGCGTTCGTCCCGACGAAGGCCCGCGGCGACTCGCACGTCCTGGCGAGGAAGGCCGACCTCAGGGCCCCCTGATGGCCCGAGAGGCCGCCGAAGAAGCCGGACAGGCAGCCCCCGAGCGTCAAGTGCCTGCGGCCGATCTCCACCCCGCGCAGGCGCGGGGAGAGCTCCAGCGCGGCGAACGCGAGCATCAGAGCCGCGACCAGGAGCTTGATGGGCGTGATCTCAGCCGTCCGCGCGCCCACGGTGTACGTGGCGATGGCGCCCAGACCCGAGACATAGGTCAGGCACGCCGCACCGACCAGCGCCGCCAGCACCGCGGGAACACCGAAGCCCAGCACCAGCGACCGGTCCGCGCCCTTCCCGACGGCTACCGCCTTGAACGCGCTGTTGGCGCCGTGCACCACGGCCGTGGCGGCGACCGCCATTTCCACCGGGAAGAAGAGAGCAAAAACGGGCATGAGGAGTGTACCCAGCCCGAACCCGGAGTACAGCGTCAGCCCTGAGACGAGGAGTGCTGCCGCGCCGACGACGAGGAATTCCATGCATCACACCTCCTCACAGAGGCCGCGCCCCGGCCGCCGGAAGGCACAGGTCGTGAGCGCCGAACGCGAACCGTGACGCGGGCATCACTTTGGGCGCTCCTCCGGTGAGCTGGGCGGCACGAGCTCCTCGTGGAGCTCGCAGACCTGCCGAACGATGGCGGCCAGCGCTTCCCTGCCCGCCGGCGTTAGCGTGTACTCCTTGCGAGCTCGACGCCCGCCGGCGGGGTCACGCGAGCAGGCGAGCCAGCCGCGCTCCTCCAGCCGGGCGAGCAGCGGGTAGAGCGTTCCGGGACTGACCTCGTACCCGTGCCTCCGGAGCTCGCGCATCATCCACTGTCCCACCACCGGCGCCGTGGCGGCGTGGTGCAGGATGTGCGCCTTCCAGAAGCCCTGGAGCACCTCTCGCTGCAGGGCCTTCTCGTCGACCACTGGCTCGCCCTCCGCCATCGCCAGTATATCGGTAGCCGTAGTCGGAATACAATATCCGTTTCCGAGTTCTGTACACGCGCCCCGGCGGTGGAGCAGGCATCGCAGGGCGCCGATGGGCCTCCCGGTGCGTCCTGGCCGCCTACGTCGCCGCGGCGGGTGCGAGCCGCACGAGCGCGACGGTGGCGTTGGGAACGTCGAGGTCGAAGGTCGCCGCACCGGCCGGCAGCCGTCGCGCGTCGACCTCCTCGAGGTTGTGGGCCGCGTCGAGCAGGAGCACGCGCGCCTCCGTTTGGCCGGGCCAGGGCGGCTCCGACAGGAAGAGGCGCATCTGCTTCACCGGCGAGACGACGTAGTTGGCGAGCAGCACCTGCGCGGAGCGGCGGTCCTCCGCCATGCCCGCGAGCGCGCCGATGCCGAGGGCGCCTGTGGAACCGGTGGCGCGCACGCGGAGTGGTGTGTCCAGCAGGCGCCGGAAGGCACGCATGGCATACCAGTTCTTCTGCTTCTCGCCCTCACGGCTGAAGAGCCCGTAGACCAGCGTGTCGGCCGTGTACAGGAACGCCTCGTCCACCGGAAGGTCCTGGAGAAGCGCGAGCGTTGCTGCGACGCCGCTGGCGCCGCGCGGACCGGTCAGACCACGTGCGAAGACCGGCCAGTTGGACCAGTCGCCGTCCGGGCAGCAGTTCCACTCGTTGAGGTGGGAGGGGACCTCGCGGTACCCGTGGCGGTCGAGCACCTCGCGCATGGCGGCAGCGCGGCGCTCCCAGATGCCGAGGTCCCTCCCCGCGTAGGTGTGCCATGTGAAGAAGTCGAGCGGCGCGCCCTCCTCACGGCAGCGCTGCAGGAAGCCCTCTACGAAGTCGTGCTTCTCGGTGGCATAGGAGTAGGCCGGCCCTCCCACCAGGGCGTTCGGGTCGTGCGCCTTGATGGCCTTCGCTGCGGTCACGTAGAGCCTGTGATAGTCCTCCCAGGTTCCGGACCAGCACCCTGGCGGGATGTCGGGCTCGTTCCATATCTCCCAGTGCCGGATGCCCCACCGGTGGCCGTTGGCCCATCCCTCGTTCATGTGGCGGAGGATGCCCACGCAGATGCGGGCCCACTTCTCGAAGTCGGCGGGCGGGTGGGCGTGGCGCCGGTGCTCCGTGTGCTCGATGCGGCAGCCGAGCCGGTAGACGATCCCCATCTCGAGGTCCACGATCGCCTTCATATAGCCGTCCGTGAGCCTGAAGTCGTAGCTCGCCGGGTCGTCGGGATCGGCGCCGAAGTCCGGGAAGACGACGTGGGTGTCTACGTAGGCGTCGGCCGGCCATTCGCAATCGTGAAGCCGCAGGGCGGGGAATCCGAGCTCCCGGAAGGCGGGCGAGAGGTCCATCAGCCCACCCAGGCAGCGCGGGCCGTTGTTGGCGCCGTGGAGGGGCCGGATGCGGCCCTGCTCGACGGCGAAGTCGACCTGGACGGCGTGCGGATGTTCGGGCATGGCGGCGGCTCCAGTGGTCACGATGGCGAGCGGCGCGACGCCCGCACGGCAGCGCGCGAAGGCGTCGGACCGATGCGCGCGCCCCGCGAGGGCATCGCGGACCCGCCGGGCGTGCGGAGGACGGGCCCGCACCAGTCGCGCAGTATGGGGCCGAGCAGCAGCGCACACGTCGCAGGCTGCCGAGAGAGGCGCCCACCGCGCCGGCCGGCTCACCTGCTGCCACCAGAGCCAGCCCGCATCCAACGCCACGGCGTCGCCGCATGGCCCGCCGCGCCCAGCAGGTCGAAGTGGTGCACCTCCGCGTTCCGGCGCACGATGGAGAGCCCCTTCAGGATCTGCCCGCTCGTCGTCCACGCCCCGCCAGAGAGAGGGCGAGAGACCCAGCGTTGCCAGTAGGAGCTCCCTGTGTGCTGCGGGGTTGTGCGACCGGGCTACCGGTGTCGGCGGTGTCCGGCAGCCCGACACGCACGGGACATGAGCGGGAAGTCACCGCCCCGTACCGAACTAGACGTCAGCGGGTACGAGTGAGGTGAGAAGGACGAATGCAGTGAGCCCCCCCCACAGCAGAAGAGGTATTGTGAGCGCGCAGAAGTCGCTCGGCGGCGTCCCCTCCAACGCAGCGCGACGCGCATGACGATATGCCACCGTATAACACCACATCGTGAACGCGAGATGCGACCCGTAGAGCCACCAGTACCAGTCCGGAGACTTGAGTGCATCCA
>DATIKM010000184.1:0-3611 GCA_035477595.1 Chthonomonadales bacterium | reverse complement strand
GCGAACGCCGCGTGGCGGCAGGCGCCGCATCCGGAGTGCCCCGCCCTGTGCGCCGAGGTGGGCGCGTCCGTTCTCGATCGCCTTCGAGACGCCCGCGGTAGTGGAGGCGACGACGCCGATCTGCTGCTGCGCCGCCTCCAGTCGGTCCTGAGCGGGGAGCTCACGCTGTGCGAGGCGTCGTGCGCCACGGGGCCGGGCGCCCCGGGGGGCCGGGTCTCGGTCCTCTGTGTTGGCATGGAGCGCGACGGCCAGCGCTGCGCCCTTCTGGTGCTGTTCGGCCGATCCGCCAGCGACCACACCCCCACAGACGCGCTCGCCGGCGCCGTCGTGCCGTGCGGGAGGGGCGCCGGCGAGACGACGGCGGAGCGGGCCCGCATTCGGAGCGAACAGCGTTACCGCGACCTGGTCATGTCGATGACGGACGTCGTGTGGGAGGTGGATGTCCGCGGCCGGCTCATCTACGTGAGCCCGCAGTTGCGCGACCTTCTGGGCGTCGAGCCGGAGGAGGCCATCGGCCGGTCTCTCTACAGCTTACTGAGCCCGCCGCACGCGATTAGGGTGCGGCGCATCCACAACGACCTTGTGGCGAGACCCCGACCATTTCGGCTCGTGCGGACCAGCGAGACGCACCGACTGGGCCACGTCGTTCACATCGAGACCAGCGGCGCACCCGTCCTCGGCCCATCCGGCCAGCTCAAGGGGTTCCGGTGCGTGACCCGCGATGTCAGCGAGATCGTGTGGGCGGAGGAGGCGCTGCGGGAGAGCGAGGAGCGGCTCCGCCACCTCTACCACCGGACGCCCGCCATGCTGCAGACCATCGATCCCGATGGCCTCCTGGTGAGCGTGAGCGACTACTGGCTGGAGAGGTCCGGCTTCGAGCGCCCCGAGGTCATTGGTCGCCCCGCCCTTTCGTTCCTCACGCCAGCTGCCCGCGAGGCACTCGCGGAGCGGATGCGGGCGTCTCGGGACCGCGCGCCGGGCGCGCTGACGGACATCGCGCTCCAGATGCTCCGCAAGAACGGTGAACCGATGGATGTGCTCTGCTCCGCCGTGGAGGAGCGCGACGCACGAGGATCCACGGTCCAGTGGCTCAGCGCGCTCGTGGACGTCACGGAGCGCAACCTGCTAGAGCGCCAGCTCCTGCATGCGCAGAAGATGGACGTCATTGGTCGGCTCGCTGGCGGCATGGCCCACGACTTCAACAACCTGCTCACCGTGATCCTCGGCTACGCGGACCTCGCCGAGCGGGCGGTCGAGGACGACGCGCCCGCGCGGCGAGGGCTCCAGCGCATCCGCCAGGCCGCGGAGCGCGCCGCGCGCCTCACAGGCCAGATGCTCACCGTCGCGCGCCGCCAGCCCGTGGAGCCCGAGACATCGAACCTGCACGACCTCGTCATGGAGACCAGCAGCCTGCTCGCCCGCGTGCTTGGCGAAGGCATCGAGCTGGAAACCGCGCCCGCGGCCGATCTCTGGCCCACGCGCGTGGACCCAGGGCAGTTCGAACAGGTCCTCATTAACCTGGTGGTGAACGCCCGCGACGCCTGCGCGACCGGCGGCATAATCCGCATCGGGACCGATAACGTCGTGCTGGACGAGGAGTACGCAGCCCACCATTCCGGGGCGACCGCCGGCCCGCACGTGGTTCTCACCATCTCCGACACGGGCTGCGGCATGACGGACGAGGTTCTCGCCCACGCCTTCGAGCCCTTCTTCAGCACCAAGGAGTCGGGCCGCGGCACCGGCCTGGGGTTGGCCACGTGCTACGGGATCGTGGCGCGGGCGGGCGGCCACATCCGCATCACCAGCCGCCCTGGCTGCGGCACCACGGTGTACGTCTACCTCCCGCGCGCCAGCGCTCCGCCACAGGACGAAGCGTAGGCCAGCCACACGGGCGGACCAGAGCGCGCGAGCCAGGGTGTCTGGAGACGAGGGATCGTGCAGTCATCCGGGGTCTCGGCGGTCAGCGCGCGAGCGTCCCGCTTGCGAGCGCTGCTGATGGGTGGGGCGCTACCCGCCCTCCTCATTTTGGCAGGGCTCGCCTCAGGCCTGTACGGCTGGCTCTCTCGTCACGGCCCAGCCGGCCATGTGTACGTGGTTTTCCGGTTCGACGACCCGTCGATGGTGAGTTCCGCGGCCATCGAGCGGGAGGTGGTGGGCATTCTTCAGCGGTACGGAGCGCCGTGCACCGTGGCGGTGATTCCGGAGGTCGTGGTTGGATCCGTGCACGACTCCCGGCCCCAGCGCAGCCTCAAGCTCTCGGGAGCCAAGGCTCATATGCTGAGCGCGTGGGCCCGGGAGGGCGCCATAGAGGTGGCCGCTCACGGTCTCAGCCACCAAACTAACTCGCTGCACTCGACCGCCCCATGGTCTGAGTTCGTGGGGCTGCCCTACGCTGAGCAGCTTCGCCGGCTGGTCCGCTCCCGTCAGATACTCGAAGCCGCGATCGGCGTGCCTGTCAGAGCCTTCGTCCCACCATGGAACTCGTACGATCTGGTAACCCTTCGGGCTGCAGCGGATGCTGGCTACACTGTGCTGTCAGGTGGGCGAAGCGGCCCTGCCAACCCCGCCTGCCGGCTGCACATGCTACCCGCAACCACCAGCCTGCGCGCCGCGCGCCGCGCGGTGCGGGCCGCGTTGATGGCGCCAGATGGCGCACCGGCAGTGGTGGTCGTCTTCCACGACTACGACTTCCGGGAATCCGGTGACCCACGAGCCTTCATCACCTACTCGGGCTTCCGTGATCTGGTTGCCGATCTCGCTTCCGAGCCGCGAGTGCGCTTCGCGGGCCTGTCGGATGTCGCGCTCCGCCTTCGCCTGGATGCGGCGCACTTCGCCGAGCGGACCCACCACAAGGGCTTCGCTCGGCTCGCGCCTGCGCACCTGCACGACTCCTTCCTGCTCGCGGGCGGGGTGTTCCCCTCCCCTGGCGTCGCGTCAGGCGTGGCGTTCCTGGTTGGCGGCGGCGGGGCAGTCCTCATGGGCGGAGCATGGCTGCTGGTGCTGGTGGCTGTGCGCCGCCTCACGTCCCCGCGATGCGCAGCACCTCTTCTGGTCGTGCTGTTGCTGGCGGCCACCGTGGGGATCAGTGCTGAGGCGCCCTGGCGGCGGGCTGCGGTCCTCTGCGTGGCGATCGGCGCCTGCGTCGGTCTGAGTGTCGGTCTGCTGCGCCCCAGGGCAACCCTCAGCGGGGGCGCCGCCCGCCGGGACCCCGACGCCGAATAGCTCGCTCAGGCCATCAGGCCCTCGCCTTCCATCTGTCGCGATGCCCGTGAGTGGGGCGCTGTACGAGGCCTTGCCACGCTAGGTGGCAGCGCGCACCGGGCAGAGGGCCGCGCGATGACGGGCGCCGGCCTCTGGACAGCCGGACGGACCACGGCGTTCGCACCTGCGGCGCGGTGCAGCGCGTGCCCGACGTGCGTTGCGAGGGCGCCAGGCGCCGCTCTATGCGCTCACGGCGCCGCGCCTGGGGTGGGCGGGAAGCCCTCGGGCACCCACACCGGCAGGTCGGCAACCGGGCGCAGCGCCTCCGGCCGTACCGTTACGCCCCATGCGGTGAGGAAGGGACCGAGATTCCTCCCCACGCGGCGCGAGAGGCGCAGGGCCCACTGGTC
>DATIKM010000183.1:0-17675 GCA_035477595.1 Chthonomonadales bacterium | reverse complement strand
GGGAGAGCAGGCGGAACCACGCCTCGTCGAGGTTGGGCCGCGACGCGTGGGTATGCGTGAAGAGGATCACTTGCATCTCACGGCCCGGATGATGGGCGATGACCTCGCCCATGGGGTCGAGGAACTCGACGCGCCTACGGTGCTGGTCGTAGCCGGCCAGCACCTGTTCGGTCGCTACTACCAGCGCCGCGAAGAGCGTGGAGGCGACGTGCCGCTTGCTCTCGTGGCTCAGACCGGTGAGGGCTCTTCGGCCGGGCAGCTTAAGGCAGGCCCCCTGTGCACGCTCCAGCGCCTGGACCTCGGGCCTCTCGTACCCGCAGAGCACCACTGGAGCCAGACCCATCGCTTCACTTGCACTCTCGGGCGGATCCAGGCAGAGCCCCACAATGACCGCCGCCTTCGCGGCAAGCCCCGGGTCCGTGATGACGCACCAACTGCTGCGCCGATGCAGCGGGATGCGGCGCTGCCGGAGGATTCGCCAGGCCTGATGCGACGACACGTCCCCGAGCGCCTCGGCGAGCCGGACGTGTCGCTCCATTGGCGAGCGGCCGTCCCGTTCCACGTCGCGTGGCCGGGGGGGGCGGGGAGGAGGCTGACCCAGCACGCGCTTCCCGGTGTCGGGGCCGTAGATCGCCGGCATCACGGAGCGCGGAGGGTCGGACAGCCCCTGCGCGGCGAAGCGCGTGCACCCCTTACTTGCTCACTGTGGACGCCGCCATGCTCAGCTTCGCTGCGATCACGCCGGCCGGCGCACCGTCCGCTCCCATGAGCACGACCTTCGCCCTCAGCACGTCCTGCTGCGGCGCCGTGACTGCGGCGACGCGCCGCTCCAACTCCGCCCGTACTATCGGGCGTCACGTAGATCGGGGCAGTCTGCCTGCCTATGGCTGCCAGCACAGCACGCTGGAACCTGGTTCTGCAGGCAGGGACTAGTCCAACGGGAGTGACTTGAACTCCACGATCGCCCGGTTCAGCGTCGCCTGCGTCTCCGCGCTCATATCGCCCGTCCGACGAAGCGTCTCCGGGAGTTCCGGGTAGCGATCGGCCACGAAGCTCAGCAGCTCCTGCTCGAACCGCGCGATGTCGCGGATCTCCAGGTCGTCGAGGTGGCCGTTATAGCCCGCGTAGATCGAGATGATCTGCTGCTCCACCGGCATCGGCCGGTACTGCGGCTGCTTCAGCAGCTCAACCATCCGGGCGCCCCGGTGGAGCTGCGCCTGCGTGGACCGGTCGAGGTCCGAGGCGAACTGAGAAAACGCCTGGACCTCGCGGTACTGCGCCAGATCGATGCGCAGGCGGCTGGCGACAGACTTCATCGCCTTCGACTGCGCGTTGCCGCCCACCCGCGACACGGAGATGCCCACGTTGATGGCCGGGCGTACGCCCGCGTTGAACAGGTCGCTCTCGAGGAAAATCTGCCCGTCTGTGATGGAGATGACGTTCGTCGGGATGTAGGCGGACACGTCGCCGGCCTGCGTCTCGACGATGGGGAGCGCGGTCAGGCTCCCACCCGTGCCCGGCTTGCGCCGAACCTCGAGAGCGCCTGCGTTCGCCATGGCGGCGCGTGCCTTTTCGGCCGCGTTGCGTCCGCGCTCGCCTTCGTAGACCTTGCGGTCCGTTCCCTGGGCCGTATCCTTCGGCGCCGATCTCGGCACCACGATGAAGTCCTCGCGCATCTTGGCCGCGCGCTCAAGCAGCCGGCTGTGCAGGTAGAACACGTCGCCCGGATAGGCCTCGCGCCCCGGCGGACGGCGCAGGAGAAGCGAGACCTGCCGATAGGCGACCGCATGCTTCGAGAGGTCATCGTAGACGCAGAGCGCGGCGCCGCCCTGGTCGCGGTAGTACTCCCCGATCGTGGCCCCGGCGTAGGGCGCGAGGTACTGCAGCGGCGCGGGGTCCGAGGCGGTGGCTGCGACGACGACGGTGTACTCCATCGCGCCGAACTCCTGCAGCGTGCGCACCACTTGCGCAACGGTCGACTGCTTTTGACCGATCGCGACGTAGATGCACATCACCCCGGTGCCGCGCTGGTTGATGATGGTGTCGAGCGCGACTGCGGTCTTGCCGGTGCCGCGGTCGCCAATGATCAGCTCACGCTGTCCACGACCGATGGGGATCATCGAGTCGACGGCCTTGAGGCCAGTCTGGAGCGGTTCGCGCACCGGTTGCCGATCACCCACGCCGGGTGCGCGGGTCTCCATGTAACGGCGCTCGGACGCGACGATGGGTCCCCGCCCGTCGATGGGCGCGCCGACCGCATTCACCACGCGCCCCACCAGCGCCGGTCCCACGGGCACAGACATGATGCTCTGCGTGCGGCGAACGGTAGTGCCCTCGCGGATGCCCGTGTCCGGGCCGAGGACGACGGCGCCGACGTTGTCTTCCTCCAGGTTGAGCGCCATGCCGACGATGACGTTGCCCTCGAAGTCGACGATGGCGTTACCGCGCTCGTCGAGGAACTCCAGCATCTCGCCGACCATGCAGTCCTCGAGCCCGTAGACCCGCGCGATGCCGTCGCCCACCTGGAGGACGGTGCCTACGCCGATCTCCTCCACCTTCCGCTCGTAAGCCAGAAGCTCGCGCTCCAGGATCGCCGTGATCTCTTCCGGTCTGATGGTCACTTTGTACGCTCCGTGAGGGCCGTCCAATCGAGCTTCGCTCGCCCGCTCGCCGGCCCGTGTCACCTATCCAGTGCGGATGCTCCCGAGCAGTGCAACAATCTGGGCGCTCATACCCTCTGACGGCGGCACGGTGGTGGCGGCCCTCACCTTCTCCGCGCCGGATGGCGCTATGGCGCGGGCGTGTCAGCCAGTGTGCCGCGCGACTCCCCGCCCACCCTGGACCCCACCAGCTCGGAGACGGCCCTCTGCTCGCCGTCGTCCGTTACCTGACGGACCATGCCGAGGCCCGGTGCGAACCACTGCTGGTTCGTCACCGTCTCGGTGCTCCCGGTGTCGCCCAGCGTGAAGCGCTGCGTGATAACGTACGCCTGATGGTCGCCGACGCCGGACCTCACGCGCTCCGGGCCGGTCAGCTCGAATGAGGCCGTTGCCTGCGCCTCGCCGCTCGCCACAGAAGTCGCGCCAGACCATGACCACGACGCGCCTACCGTGAAGGGCATCGGCAGCATCGGCGTGGGAGGCTCGATCAGGTCGGTGCCATCCGGGCCGCAAGCAGTCCGCACCACTCCAGACGCGCCGATGCGGTACTGCTCGATCTGCACCTGCCTGCCGTCGCGCTCGGTCCGCACCGTGAACACGGTGTCGCCTTCCTCGACGCGCGCCTCCACCACCTGCAGGCGCAACCGGTACCTGTCGAGCCCGGCGGTGACCGCCATCTCCCACGTGTCGCCCACCGCGTGCGGGAACAACAGGTCGGCCTGTGTTGGCAACCGATCAGCCCGGACCTCGGGTTGGGCAGCAGGTGCGGGCGCACCGGCGGCCGCGACCGGCGGCTGCGCAGTGCGCTCCGGCGGAGCCTCCCGACGCCCGCAGCCGGCGGCGGCCGCCAGCGCGATGGCCGCCCAGAGCCCGACTCGGAACGCGTGTCGTACACCGCCGACCATCGCCACTCCGCCTCCCTGCCACAAAGGCCGGCGCCGCTAGGCGTGCTCGCGCAGCATCCGCTCGCGCAGGCGCTCCAGGGCGCCACGCACGCTGCCGTCGTACACGATGTCGCCGATCCTCACCACCGCTCCGCCGATGATCACTGGGTCCACCCTCACGTGCAGGTCGACGGTCCGCCCGGTGCGCTCCGCAATGCTGGCAACCAAGGAGTCACGCTCCTCGTCGGTGAGCGGCGCGGCCACCGTCGCCACGGCGCGGACGATCCCGTTGGCTTCGTCGGCGAGCCTTCCGAACTCCTCGCCAACAATCGCGAGAACCGACTCGCGCCGCTTGTCGATGAGCATTCGGAGGAACGAGTGCGTGACGGGGCTGAGGCCCGGCGCGAGGTGCTCGTCCAGGATCGCCCGCTTGCGGGAGGCAGGGATCAGGGGGCTCTCGAGGGCGCGCGGCACCACCGGCGCCTGCCGCCAGAGGTCGAGCATGTTCGCCAGGTCGCGCTGCACCGCGTCGATCGCCCCGAGCTGGCGGGCGGCCCCAAAGAGAGCGGCGGCATAGCGGCGCGCGACCCGGATATTGGCTACGTAGGCCATGAGGCGGTCCTCATGTTCGCGGCAAACTCCGCGAGCAGGCGTCGCCTCGCGCCCTCGTCGAGCGAGCGCTCCGCTGCGTGCTCGGCAGCGAGCACCACATCGTCAACGAACTCGATGTGAAGCCGCGCCATCAGCTTGGCCTGCTCGCGCGCGACCTCTTCATGGCTTCGCCGGACGATGTCCTCCGCCACAGCGCGCGCCTCCTCGACAATGCCATCGCGCAGGCGGTCGGCCTCCGCGATCGCCTCCGCCATGCGCGCCTCGGTCTCGTCCTCGATGTGCTGGAGCCTCTCGCGATAGCTGTCCCGCACCTGTTCGGCGCCGCGCAGTGTGCGCGCGACCTGTTCTTCCGCCCCTGCGATGTCGCTCTGCCGCTCCTCGAGGAGCCGGAGTAGCATTGGCACCACGAACCTGCGAACGAGCAGCGCGAGCAGGAGGAAGCCGGATCCGAGCACGATCACCCATTGCGTCAGGGTGACGTCGCCCGGAGGATGGAAGACAAAAGGGAACTCTAGCCGCATCAGATGGTCCCGCCGCCAGGTTGCGTTGGCACTAGGTGCACTGGGCGATGTACTCCTCGACGAGCCGCCGCTGCTCCGGGCTGGGCGTCTGCCCCACCACCCGTTCCAGCGTGTTCAGCGAGACCTGCGCGAGCCGCTCCCTCGTCTGGACAAGCGCCTCATCGTGCTGGCGGCCGAGCTCAATGGCGCCGTCCCTCACGACGCGCGCAGCGTCGTCGCGTGCATCCGCGATGGTCCGATCGCGCTGCATCTGCGCATCGCGAACCGTCTGCTGAATGCGCACTCGCGCATCCGCCTCGATCCGCGCCAGTCTGCCCTCGTACTCGCGCTGAAGGTCGTCGAGCTGTCGGCGCGTCGTGTCGAGCGCCTCGTACGCGCGCGCGATCTCCTGGCGCCGCGCATCGAGGTGCGCGAGGACGCGCCGCCAGAACAGCCGGTCCATCACCAACACAAGCGTGATGAACAGCACGGCCGTCGCAAGGAGGACGGTCAAGTTGACGTTCAGGGTGTCGAGAATGCCAGCCATCGGTCGCTGTTCCGCGGATCCGCACTTGCCGCTCCACGCACCGTCAGGCCAACCAGCACCTGCAGCGCGCGGCCGGAAGCCGCGGTCTACCGGGCGCCAGTCGCCTTCAGCAACTCGATCACGGTGGTGGGGTCCGCCGGGATCGATGCCTTGAGCAGGAACATGAACACGAAGGTGAAGATCACTAGCGACTCTATGAACGCGAGGCCGAGGATCATTGCCGTTTGCAGGCGGCTGATCTCAGCGGGCTGGCGCGCCATCCCCTCCAGCGCGGTCGTCGCGACACGCGCCTGACTCGTCGCACCGGCGAACACGGCGAGCGGGAGGCCAATGCCCACGACAAGCGCGAGTATGGCGAAGTAGATCATGTCAGCAACCCTCCAATGGTTCCGCCTGCTGTTGTGGTGGCGAGCGCCGGGGCGCTCCGCCTCCCGCACTTCCAGCCGATGCCGCGCGGCGGCCTAGTGCGCGGCGGCGACGGCCTGGCCCTCTTCCGACTTGTGTTCTCCCTCGTCATCGTCGCCATGGGGTGACTGGAGGGAGATGTAGATGCACGTCAGCACTGAGAACACGAGCGCCTGCACGAACGTGGTGAGAAGGCAGAGCACCAACACCGGGAACTGCACGGGCACCACGGGCGCAATGGGGATGAACGCTACGCCCAGGATCGCCAGCACGATGATGACCGTTTCCTCGCCGAAGATGACGCCGAAGAGGCGCATCGCGAGCGTGAATGGCCTCACCAGTTCGCTGACCAACTCGACCGGCAGGATGAGTGGGGCCAGCGCGGGCATCGGACCGCAATAGTGCTTCACGTAACCGCGGATCCCGCGGTTACGGATGCCCACGTACTGCACGTAGAGGAACACGGTCAGCCCAAGCGCCAGGTTAATGCTGAGGTTCGCGGACGGCGAGTGGAAGCCCGGGACCAGCCCGATCACGTTGTTGAGATAGATGAAGAGGAACAGGGTGCCCACGAGCGGCAAGTGCCTCTCGCCGCCCGGCCCGATAATGCCGCGGGTGAAGCGCACCAGGGCCTCAACGATGAACTCGGCGAGGTTCTGAAGGGAGCGAGCGCGCGGGATGCGCTGGAGCTTCCGCGTGGCAGCGATGGCGAAGATCACCAGAAGGCTGGCCGTCACGCACGCGTTCGCAAAGAGCAGGCTGGGGTCTGGAACGTCGCCCACCCGCTTGCTGTGCTTGCCGCCGTGCTCCTGCGCCGTATGCGCGCCCGCGGCAGCGTGCGCCTCCCCCGAGTGCCCGTTACCGCCTGCCCGCGCTAGTTGGATCTGTCCCGATCGCTCCGGCACGCACCTTCTCCCGCGGGGGCGCACCCCCGACGACACAACTGGTTGCCGATCACCCTCAGCGCGATAACGGCTGGCACAGCCGCCACACCCGCGACCACCGCCAACGGATGGAACAGGGGCGACTGCGTGATGTAGTAGAGCGCCACTCCATAGATCGGCAGCTTCCCAAGCAACACGAGAGCCACCACCCAGCCCACGCGGCCTGCAGCCGGTCGCGCCAGGCTCCGCGCCAGCAGGCAGATGCTCCACAGGCTGGAGAGGCCTATCGCGCCGCCGGCCGCGAGGCCCAGCGCCACATCCATCCAGCCACGGATGCTAAGCACCAGCACGAGGACTGCGAGCAACCAGAACGCGCTGCGCAGCGAGCGCTCAGGCAGTCTATCGTCGGCCATCGCTCCGGTCTCCGCCACCCTCAGCGGCCCAGTGATCGGACGGTACGGATCATGTGGACAAACCCTATCACGGTGCCCAGCAGCGCTCCGCCTATCGTCCACACTTGCTCGCGCGATGCCAGCTGCCCGTCGAGCCAGCTCCCGAGCACGGTCAGCAGCACGATCGGCACCATGAGCGAGGCCGGCACCATGTAGGCGAGGCCCATGCGCCGGTACGCCCTGAGAGCAGTGGGCGCCTCCATCCGGTCCCGCTTCGGCAGCTCCGACCGGATCGGTGGTGGCGGCGGCACGGCCGGCGCCTTGGGAGGCTCCAGGGACGCCAGCTGCCCCTCGGCGCTCATCTCCGGCGGCACACTCTCTTCAGGCACCCGCGCAGCTCCCCGCGACGTCAGCTAGCCCGCGCCCAGGTCGAACGCATCGTGCAGCGCGCGCACAGCACGCGACGCCTCCGTCTCCGGCACAAGGCACGACACCGACATATCGGAGTCCGCCACCTGAAGTATCGGCACACCCGCTGCCGTAAGAGCAGAGTGCACGCGCGCCATGATCCCCGGCACGGAGCGATGCCTGCCTGCAACTAGCGAAACCATTGTGCAGTTCTCAACCACCACCCCCGGCACATCGATCACGTCGATGAAGCTCTCGATGGGTGCGAGTAGTGGGCGCTGCGCGCTGTATGCGAGGTCCAGCCCCTCGGAGAACTTGAAGATGTAGAAGTGGCTCGCGGGCCGCCGGGAAGGGTCGGTCGCCACCGGCGCCACCATCCCGTCCAGAAGGTCGCGCGCCACGTGGTAGTCCGCCCGATCGACGGCAAAGGCCATCTCATGCGGGCTGAAGGTGACAAGGAAGATGCTGACGCCCGCCCGGGCCATCAGGCGGTACACCTCCCGCTCCACCATCTGCTTGTGCTCTTCGTTGGGGATGTGCAGCCGGATGTGCGCGATGCGCCCGGTGTGCGCCACGCCTGTGACGCGGCGGCGGACCTCCTCGGGCGCGGCGCTCTCCGCCACGATCTGCGTGCCGGGCCGGTCGCTGAAGGTCGACTTCACCCATAGCGCGATGCCATAGTCCGTCGCAATCTCGGCGGCGCGCGGATGAACCACCTTCGCCCCAAGGTGGGTGATCTCGGCAAGCTCGTCGTAGGTGCAGACATCGAGCGTGCGGGCGCTCGGCACCATGTCGGGGTCGGCGGTCTTGACACCATCCACGTCGGTGTAGATCTCGACGGCCTCGGCGCCCAGGGCGGCGCCCAGGGCGGCGCCTGTCGTGTCGCTGCCCCCGCGTCCCAGCGTGGTGATGCCACCGTGCTGGTTCTCGTCGCGGACCGTGGTGACGCCCTGGAAGCCGCACACCACGGGAATCTCGCCGCGCTCGATCGCACGCAGGACGGACCCGGGGTGCACTTCCAGGATGCGCGCGCCGCCGTACTCGCTGTCCGTGATGATGCCCGCCTGACCGCCCGACAGCGCGATCGACGCGAACCCGGCAGACTGCAGCGTCACCGCCATCACCGCGGTCGAGATGATCTCGCCGCAGGCCATCATCACGTCCATCTCGCGCGGGTGCGGCGGCGTCGTGGGGTCGATCTCGCGCAGCACACCCTTCAGCGTGTCCGTGGCGTAAGGCGCGCCCATCCGGCCAATGGCCGACACCACCACAACCGGGTCGTAGCCCGCCTGCTTCGCGGCAACGACCTTCTCCACAGCGCTGCGCCGATGCTCCGGCGTGTCTACCGAGGTGCCCCCGAACTTCTGGACGAGGATCCTAGGCAACCTCGTCCTCCAGCCCGAAACGCAGCTTCAGGCGCTCGACCGCTGCGTCGGCGGCGGCGGCTTCGATGAGGCACTGCACCTGGTCGTGCGAGTCGCCCATGCCGTAGATGCGGGCGCCCGCCTCCTGGAGCGCATCGGCGATGTCCACGAGGATGCCCTCCAGCTCGCGCATGCCGCTCGCGAACACCTGCAGGATCGCCAGGTCGGACCGGTGGGTGCACGCGTAGCCGGCGCCGCGCACGGTGCTGACCGCGCGCTCCTCGTCTGCCCGCTCCACGGAGAACGACACCGCGAGGCTGTGAAGCTGGATGAGGAAGATGGGGATGCCGGCATCGCCTACCACGGAGAACACACGGCCGATGTCGGCGCTGCAGGTCTCGGTCGATGCCGCGGCGACGGTGAGGTGGGCAACGTCCGGTGAGACGGTGACACGCTGAACGCCGCGCTTCCGCTCGAACGAAACGTGTCTCGCCGTCGCGCCTCGCGTGGACGCTAGCATGTGCCCTCGCCTGGTACGACCCTTGGGGATTGAGCCCAAGTATACCTGCCGGCCAGAAGGCTAGTCAACGCGAGCCTGAACCCCCACGGAGCCTGGAGCGCAGGCGGCACGCGAACGCTAGAGCGGGAAGATAACCTTCACCACCGCTCGCTGCGTGAACGTTCGCGCGTTGGGGTCGCCCACGATCACGAAGTACTCGGTGCCGCCGTACCCCGACCGGCGGAGGCTCATATACCAGTTCGTCGAGCCGTCCCGCCGCACGAGCCGGCCGCCCACCGTCGTATCTCGCGCCAGGTCGTAGGCGATCGACAGCAGATCCTGCTGCCGCCGGCCGTGGAGCTCCACGATCTCGGACGAGGCCGCGATCGCCAGCCGGTCTGCGAAGCGCCAGTTGGCGTGGGGCCCCCACCGTCGGTAGGAGCGACCGGCCTGCCGGCCCCACCCGTGCGAGATGCCGAAGTGCTGGTTCCTGTCGAGCGCCGGGTAGCCCAGCGACACACTGGTCACGCGGTCCCGGTGGTGCTCGAACCGGCCGGCGCTGGAGTTCACCGACATGGTGATGCGGCTCCGGGTGCGCAGGAAGAGGTTCGCATGCACGCCATCCTGGAAGAACGCACCCCCGTAGCGCTCGGACCGGTGCGCCGATACCGTCCACGAGCTCGCGGCAAAGAAGCCGGTGCGCCAGTCGACGTCGTTGCCAAAGTAGGCGGAGACGCCACGCTGGTTCTGGAATGGGACGAACCCGTTGCGCGCCCGGAACGCGCGACTGGTCCACTGGAAGCTGGCGCCACCGAAGAAGGTCTTCGCGCCCCAGTTCACCTCGGCCTCGCCCGCCTCGCCGTTCCCCGCCGTGTCCAGCGAGCGGCCGTAGCTGAAGCCTACGCGCCAGTCGCCGCGGCGCGCGCCGGCGTTCGCCACCAGGAGGTGGTTCTCGGCCGCCTGCTCCATCCGGCCCACCCACTGGAGGCCTACGGACTCGCGCGGCGAGAACCGATGGGCGACGGTGGCGACGCCGTCCTTGCGCCCATGAAAGCCATAGGCCGCCAGCACGCCAACGTTGGTGTCGGCGCCTACCCGGCCAAAGACCTTGCCGCCCAGGTCGAACTCCGGCACGCGGACGCTCGCGAAGGGCTCGTTGCGGCCGAGGTCCAGGTTGTAGAACCCGCCGCCCTCCAGGAAGAAGGGCCGGCGCTCGTCCGGCAGACGCTCGGCGTATGAGAAGTCGATGCTGGTGACGTCGCCCTCGACGTTGGAGAAGTCGGGCTTCCAGGTGGCGACGCCCGCCATCTGCGGCGTGAACTGGTACCGGGCATCCAGCCCGAACCGCCCCATCGCGCCGCCCTGGTGGTACCCCCCGTAGCCATAGGCGAGTATGGAGAGAAGGTCCTCTCGCTCTCGCGGCGGTGGGACGACCCCCGTCCACTCGCCGCCGAGCTCCCTGCGCTGCTGCGGGCCCAGGTTGCTCCAGTAGGATCGCGTGTCGGTCCGCGCCTGGTAGCGCTCGAAGTTGATGCCCATGGTCAGGGGCCTGCCCTCACCAGCGGGGCGCGTGAAGATGCGCCAGGGGATCGCCATCTCGGCCACCCAGCCATCCTCTACGATGCGGCCAGCGGCCTGCCACTCGCCCTCCCATTCCAGCTTCGCAGCCCGACCGCCCGCGATCTCCGTTGACTGTGTGCCGCGGGCGTTCACATGCAGCTCGCTCTCGTCGTCCCCGCGCCTGCTGTTGAACGGGTTGAGCCGGAAACGCACGCGGTCGTCACCCCGTGCCCGAACGCCGCGTCGCGTCTCCTCAGCAACGATGCGTCTGGGTTCCGAGTCCTTACAGTGGAACGCGACGTAGATGAAGGTGTCGTCGTACCCGATCCAGGCGGTCGTCTGGTCGGCGACCAGCGTCCCAAGCATCTCGTCCGTGAACCCGGTAGCCTGGGGAAGGAGCTTCCAGCAGGGGTCGTCGAGCACGCCGTCGATCCGCGGCGGCTGCTCCACGCGGACGGCCGGCAGGCTGCGGTTCGTGGTCTCCGGCCCGCGCGCCCATACGCCGGACGCGGCGGACACGAGGAGCGCGGCGGTGAGCCCTGCGGCCCGCACAGCGAGTGCACCGCGGACGCGCCAGGTCGCCATCTGTGAGCGGCGGAAGAGCAAGGAACGCTCCAACAGCGAAGGTAGGTGTGAGGAGCGGCCGGACTGCGAGGGGCAACCGCGACGCTCCGCCGCTGGCCAGCAGCGTGGCGTCATGGCCTGTATGGAGTATACCCCGCCGCCCGCCCACCCGCGAGACCGGTGAGGTATGATGGAGGCCGGCTCGGCCGCCTCGTGGGCGGCCCCACATCGGCGAGATCGGGGCTACGCCGTCCGCCGCAGCGAGGCGAGCGTTGCAGCAGGGCTTCATACTGTGGTTCACTGGCCTGTCCGGCTCCGGCAAGTCCACCCTGGCGCAGGCGATCGCCGAGCGCCTGCGCGCCGACGGCCTGCGCGTCGAGTTGCTGGACGGCGACGAAGTGCGCACCAACCTCTCGAAGGGCCTGGGCTTCTCCAAGGAGGACCGGGACACCAACATCCGCCGGATAGGCTACGTCGCCCGGTTGCTCGCGCGCAACGGGGTCGTTGCCATCACCGCGGCAATATCGCCCTACCGCGAAATCCGTGACGAAGTGCGCCGCGAGGCGGCCGCCGACGGCGTGCCGTTCGTCGAGGCCTACCCCAGCGCCACGCTGGATGCGCTAGTCGAGCGCGACGTCAAGGGGCTCTACCGCAAGGCGATCGCCGGGGAGATCAGGAACTTCACGGGCGTGTCCGACCCCTATGAGCCGCCGCTGGCGCCGGAGGTCGAGGTCCGGACGGACGAGCAGACGCCCGCCGAGTCGGTCGAGGCCATCCTCGCCGCCCTGAAGGGGCTCGGACGCCTGCCGTGATGGATGGGGCGCGTTGCGCCGGACTGCGCGGCATCGATCTGCACGTGCACACCACCGCCTCCGACGGCTCCCTCACCCCGGCGGAAGTCGTCGCACTTGCCGCCCGGACCGGGCTCCGCGCGATCGCGATCACAGACCACGACACCGTGGCCGGGCTCGATGAGGCGCTCGCCGCGGGGCCGGAGCATGGCGTCAAGGTGGTGCCTGGCGTGGAGCTCACTCCGGCCTACCCCCACGGGAAGCTTCACCTGCTCGGCTACGGCATCGATCACAGGCACCCGGCGCTCACCGAGGGGCTCCGGCGCGTTGGTGAGGCCCGCATTGAGCGTAACGAGCGGATGGCGGCAAGACTCGTGGAGATCGGCTTGCCGATCACGCTCGGAGACATTGCCGCGGAGGCCGCGGGCGAGCAGATCGGCCGGCCCCACATGGCGCTCGCGCTCGTTCGCAAGGGGGTCGTCGCCACCGTCCAGGAGGCATTCGACCGGTTCCTGGACCGCGACGGCCCGGCGCACGTCTCGCGCCGGCGCCTCCCGCTCGCCGACAGCGTCGCCATGATCCGCGACTCCGGCGGCGTGCCGGTGGTCGCGCACCCACACACGCTCCAGCCGCCCGGGGGCGACTGGGAGGCCGAACTCCGGCGACTGCGGTCAATGGGCATCGACGGCCTGGAGTGCTACTACAGCCGCTACACGCCGGACGACGCGCAGCGGTACCTTGCCCTCGCCCGCGCTGTGGCCCTGCTGGTCACCGGTGGCTCGGACTTCCACGGCACCCCGAAGCCCGGCGTGCGCCTCGGAGGCGTCGACGCCGGACTGCCCGCGCCCGACGCACTGCTGCACGCACTGATGGCTCACCACCGCATGGTTCGGCACGCTGAACCGGCTGCGCACGCCCCCGAGGAGCGCCCGCAAGACGCGGGCGGCGAGCGAGTCCCGTTGTGAGGCCCGGGCAGTGATCGCGGCCTTTGTGGCGTGCGCGGTCCTGGCCGCGGCCCTGACCGGGGTCCGTCCTCCGGACCGAGGTGCGCCGCCCGTCGGCTTCATCTGGCACTACCCGTTCGTCGACGTGGGTACGAGCCTCGTTCCGCAGAGCGGCGCCACGTCGATGATCGCGCGCGCGCCCTGGAGCGCCATCGAGCCCGAGCCGGGCCGCTTCGATTTCACACCGCTCGACCGTCAGTTGGCTGCGGCGCGAGCGGGCGGCTACCGGCTCGTCCTCCGTCTCGAGTGCAACCCCGTCTGCGCACCGGGCTGGCTGCGGCAGCGCGTGCGCGAGGCAGGCGAGAGCGTCCACGACGAGCTGGGCCAGCCCGGCGATATCCCGTCCACCACCTCGCGCCTCTTCGCCGAAGCGCAGGAGCGGTTCGTCCGCGCCGTTACCGGCCACATCCGCGCCTCGGACCCGGACCGCGTCGTCAGCCACTACCAGCCCGGCGTCGAGTGGTGGTTCCCCTACAGCTTCCGGCACGCGCCCGCCGATGTGGCGCGGTTCCGCGCGTGGCTCGAGCGGAGGCACCGCTCCCTGGAAGAGCTGAACGAGGCCTGGGGCTCGGACTTCGCGTCATGGGACGCGGTTCAGGCCCCGCCCGTCGTGGGCACGGGCGAGCTCTGGGAGCGCGGACGCGTGGGCATGGGGCCGGAGGCGCTGCTCGCGCCCGAACGCTTCCCGGCGAGCCGACCGAACGTGGCGGCACGCGACTGGCTCGACTTCTGGACCGAGACTGCCGCCCGGACCGTGGACAGCCTCGCGGCCCTCGTGAGGCGGTTCGATCCCTCGCGCCCCACGGTGTCGTTCCTCACGCACGCTTTCTCGTTCATGGCGGAGTGGGACTACACGCTGTGGTCGGCCATGCGGCCCGACGTGGTGCTGCGGCAGGCGCGCCATCTGGACGTCTTCGGCATGCAGCTCTGCCTCGCCGAGGGCGACCCGATCCGCATCGAGGCGGGGCTGGACCTCGCGCGCAAGTACGGCAGGCCCGTCTGGGCGCTCGACCTGCAGGACTTCGCCGCCGGCGTGAGCATCGGCTACCCCGCCATGGAGCGCGCCACCCACGCCGCCGTCCAGCGTGGTGCGGCGGGCCTCTTCTACGGCTGCTGGAACGGGGCGAGGGACTTCAACTTCCACCCGGACTGGCCGATCGCCGACATCCGGCGCATGGTCACCGAGGGCCGGCGCGCCATCGAGGCCGTGCGCGGCCGGAGGCCCACGCCGACCGTCGCGCTCCTGCACCCGTTCACGCCCGGCAGGCCCGGCGACCCGCGCGGCCTGCCCAACCACGCCGCCAGCTTCCTCGGCTGGTACCGCATCCTGGGCGCGCTGGGCCAGGGCGTCGATGTGGTGACGCTTCGCGACCTGGAGACCGGCGCCGCGCCGCTGGACCGCTACACCGCAGTCGTGGTTCCCGACTGCGGCGCGATCTCGGCCGGGGCACTCGTCCGGCTGCGCGCCTACGCGCGGACGGCCGGCACGCTCGTGCTGGGTGGCCGGTTCGCCCTGGAGGATGAGACGGGAAGGCCCTACCCAGCGGTGGCCCGCGCCTTGCGCGCGGTGCGCGTGCCGGACCTAGGAAGGCGCTGGCACGGCAGGCTGTGGCGGAGCGGGCGCGCGGGCGACACGCCCCCGCTTCTGCAGGCGGAGCCCGGCGACGCCCGGAAGGAAGCAGCCGAGCGCGATGCGCGCCGCCTGCTGGGCGAGCTGATGGGCCGCGCCGCCCGGCGGGCTGGGGCGCGCCTCGAGGGAGCGGGTCGCCGCGTCACCTGCATGCCACTCGGCGGACCGGCCGGAGCCGGCGCGTACCTGGTCAACCACGCGGACCGCGTGGAGAGCGGCGGCTCGCTCTGGCTTCGAGCGAGCGCGCAGGCGCGTCTCCGGGTGTTGGCGGACCTGCAGCCGGTCCCAGCGCGCGCGACACGCGTCGGCGACGGCTGGATGGTGCAGCTGCCGGCGTTCCGCACCTCCTGCATAGTGCTCGCCGACGAGCCGCCCGCGCGTCAGCCGTCTGCATCACGGACCGCCGGCGCGCGCCCGAACGGCCCCGCGAAGTAGCACAGGGCGAACGCCGCGAGCACGGCCATCGAGAACCAGATGCCGCCGGCCAGGCTCCACTCGGCGATCCGGCTGCTGGCCACCACGCAGGCGGCGATCCCCGCAAGGCACCCGAACGCGATGCCGAGGTTGAGGAGCGTTGGCGCGTGGTCCATGCGCTCGGCCGACTGCGCGTAGAGCGTCGCCCACGTCCCGGAGTGCATGCCGCCCGCGAGGAACAGGCCGGCCGCCCACCAGAACCAGTCGCGCCCCACGATCGCGGGCACGATGAAGACCGCGGTCGCCAGGCACCCGCCAATGATCGCCCGATGGCTCACGCGCGCGCTGCATCCCAGCGTGAGGAACCGCCCGGCCGCCAGCCCCGCCAGATGCACCGTGAAGAGCATGCTCGCGACAGGCGCCGGCACTCCGTGCTCCCTCTCGTAGAAGAGCGGCAGCAGCGTCTGCAGCGACACCTCGGCGCCAGTCAGCAGTGCGAAAAGAAGCGCGACGTACCAGAGCAGGGGTCCACCGCCGCGCGATCGCCCCGCCGGCGCGGGCGCTACCGGCGGGGCCACCCGGGCCAGCGCTCCCTGATGGATCGCCACCAGCGCGGAGGTCACTGCCGCCATCGCGGCCACCGCAACAATGCTCCACCGCCAATTCCACGCGAGCGCCACCGCCGCAACCATCGGCCCGGCCGCTTTGCCCGCTCCGTTCACGGCGTGCAGTAGCATCACGCCGCGGCGCGGGTCGGCCGACCAGATGCCACCCCCCAGCGTGTTCGCGACGAAGGCAAGGATGCTGCCGAACGTGAAGATGCTCCACCCCACCGCCAGCCACGCGTCGCCCTGTGTGAAGCAGACGGTGAACAGCCCAGCGGTAACGAGGGCCATGCCGGCCAGCATCTGCCGCGCAGGCGGAACCAGGCGCAGGAGCGGGGCGAGGGCGAGACCGGCCAGCCCACAGCCCACCTGGATGGCAGCCAGGCCGAGGCCGAACGCGCCGTGCCCGATGCCGAGCTCCGCCTCGACGGCGGAGCGGTTGGGACCCACGAGCCCGGAGAGCGCCGCGCCAGAGAGGAACATCCACCCGAGCACGACCGACCCGGCGACCTTGCGGTCGCGGCGCGGATCCGGTTCAGCGGGCGCCATGAAGCGGCGCGGCGGCGGAGGGTGTCGGGGCGAGCATCAGCGCCTTCGTTCCGCGCCCGGCGTCCGCACTCCTCCCGGGCGGGCGCTCGCGCGGCATGAACGGGCCGTCAGCGGCCGCCGCGTCGGAGCCCGCAGGGAGTTGGGGATCATCACGAAGGCGCTGAAGAGCTTGAGGCCCGCCCCGCGTGCCATCGCGGACCGCGCCGCTCACCCAAGGAGCAGAGGCAGATGCACCGAGGGGGAGCCGGCCCGGGACAAACCGGTGGGGCTCCCCCTGGAGGCCGGTGCGATTCGTGCGCCGGCGGGGGTCACGCCGCCCGCGCGAGCTCTTCCTCCGGGCTCGCTTCGGCCGCAGTGAGGCGGCTGAAGCGCCTTACGTACCGGACCAGCTTCACGCCGTCCGGCAAGACGTCCTCGATGAGCATCCGCACCACCGCGCCGGACACCACATCCACGTAGACGCCCGGCGGCACGGTGTCGCCGGACTGGAACACACCCGTGCGAGTGCTGCGAAGCGCGCTCGTCGAGAACCGTGTGCGTATCACGATGCGCTCTCCCGTATGACCGCAGATCGTCCTGGCGGCCTTGTGCGCCGCCACAGCCGTTCTTCCACAGCGGGCGCGGCTGCCTCCACGCCGATTGCGGCTGTCGCGCAAACCCAGCAGCGCCACGGGGGCTGAGCGTGCAGACGAAGGGCGGCGCGCCGTCGCGCCCTGCCGGCGCCTGGCGGCGGGCGCGCTGTGGAGCAGGCTCTGGCGCGGGACACGACTGTGGGCCGCGACATCGGCGGCTCCGGGGCGCACGCGGGCGGCCACGACATGGGCGGGCGTCTTCTCGGGTTCGGGAGCGCTCGGTGCGAGGCGAGGCGCCATCAGCGCCAGCCGCGCCGAAGTGCCCATCGAGCAGATCGAGGATGCGGCGCGTGCGCCGCCTGGCGCACCCCTCCCGCGGCCTCTGACGGACGGCATGGGGGGTTCGTGTTCGCCGGGGCG
Source organism: Chthonomonadales bacterium (assembly GCA_035477595.1). Taxonomy (GTDB): domain Bacteria; phylum Armatimonadota; class Chthonomonadetes; order Chthonomonadales; family CAJBBX01; genus DATIKM01. The sequence goes on along the minus strand of DATIKM010000183.1, from coordinate 411 downwards.
CGGCCGGTGGCGCAGTGCACTGCGCAAGGGAAGGAGCCCCTCGCCTGGCTGGCCAGGCCCTGGCCCGGGCTAGCGCTGCCGTAGACGGGGCACCTACCAATGAAGCGATACGTCCGGCGCCAGTTGCGTCACATCCAGCGACCAAGACACCTGGTCGACACTCAGACTGCACGCATCCAGACGCGCCAGGACCTGCGCCCGCCCCTGAGCTCTCGGAATCGGCATTTGCGCGCGCCGCCTCAGATGGACGTGCGGATCCCTTGACAGCCCGGCGACCATGCCCTACAATTGCGCCATTATTGGCGTGAGGCTCAACGGAGAGCTTGGTCACGGGTCGGCGACGTCGCCGGGTTCACGCCACTTGCTGCTGCTACCTCCTGTTCCTGTCGCTACCTCTGACGTGGCAGAAGG
>DATIKM010000182.1:0-10700 GCA_035477595.1 Chthonomonadales bacterium | reverse complement strand
GCGCCCAGGACCCCGAGCGGCCAGCCTCCCGGCGCGCCGAGCCAGGCGCCGAGGGCGCCGCCCGCCAGGACAGTGCACGCCGGCAGGACCACATTGCAGCAGCAGGGGTACCGCTGGACTGTCTGCTCGATGGGCTCGCTCACGGGGTCCTCTTCGGCCAGCGCACCAACGTGCCGCTCCGCGCCGCGCTTCGCAACCCCATTCTATCGCGGACCGGACGCGATCGCCTGTTGGGGGCGCCGTCGGCGCGGCGTTCGCTCAGCCAGAGCATCGCCTTCGGCCCGCGTGCTCGAAGTGGTGCTGCGCGAGCCAGGCCACCATGCCCGCTGGCCCGCCCTCGTACGCCGCCCCGCCGCCGCTTGCGCTGCTCCCAGCGTCGCCTGGCCTGCCCTGCCGCCGGGAGACCGGACCTACCCTCCGACCTGTCGCGCCAGGCTCTCCAGCAACTGAGCGGCCTCGTCCACCGCCTGCGGGATGCCCTTGCCCACCGTCGCTTCGCGGATGCGCCGGGCAGCCTGGATGGGATCGATGTCGTTGCGGTCGAACGCCTCAAGGATGGACTGCACCTTCGTCCAGTGGTGCCGGGCGTTCCGAAGCGCCTGAGCCTCCGCGGGCGACTGCGGCAGCACCGCCTTCAGCAGCGGCTGCAGCTTCGTCGCCATGTCCTTGGCCGTGCCCCAGCTTACCTCCTGAAGACGGAGCATGCTGTCGAACGACTGGTCGTTGAGCATGTGCCGGGTCTTGCATTGGGTCACGTCGGCCGCCAGGCGCAGCCCCTTGCGCGCCCGCAGGGATCGGACGTCCCGAGCGCGAACCTCACGGCGAGCGGAACCTACGCCCGCCACAGGAGCCTGCCCGCCATGCGCCTCGCCGTACTCGTATCCGCTCTGCTGTGCGCTCTGCTCGCCGCGCCATGCCGTACCGCGGCACAGGCCGCACCGGTGCGCGACGACTTCGCCGCCCACCCCGAGGGCTCGGACGGCGCGCCCGCGTGGGAGCCCGACGGCTTCTCCTGGGAGGTGCGGGGAGGTCGCTATCGGTCCGACTGGGCGGGCCGCGCCTTCGCCTACCACAGCCGCGTGGCCCACGGGAGGCGGCTCGTGGTGGAGGCGACCATCGTGCTCGAGCGACCGGCTACCGACCAGTGGAAGGTAGCCGGCCTCGCCGTCGTGGCCGACGAGCGGAACTTCTGGCACCTGGCCTTCGTGGAGCAGCCGGATGCGCAGGGCGGGGGCCGTCTGGTCGAGCTCTCGCAGATGCTCGAGGGCCGGTGGATGGCCCAGGGCGAGGGAGAGACGGCGCTCCGCGTGGCTCACGCCGCGGGTGGCGACTTTGCATGGAGCTACGGCCGGCCTTACCGGATGCGCATTGCGCTCTCGCCCGAGGGCATCGAAGGGACCGTGCGCGAGATGGACGGGACCGAGCGCGTGCGGATCGGGTTCGCGTTCACCGCCAAGGCCGTCACCGCTGGCCGGCCCGCGTTGACCACCGCCGGTCTGGCAGCGGCGTTCGACGACTTCGAGGCGAGCATCGCGGAGGAGGCGCCTGCGCCGGTCACGCCTGCTCCGCCGCCCTACACCGGGCTCGGCCGCGGCCCGTTCCGGTCGAAGGCGACCGGGTTCTTCCGCGTGGAGCGCGTCGATGGCCGGTGGTGGCTCATCGACCCGGTGGGCGAGGCATTCTTCGCCGTCGGCACCGATCATGTCAGCTATCACGTGCACTGGGCGGAGAAGCTCGGCTACGCGCCCTACGCGCGCAACGTCGCCGCGAAGTACGGGTCGGAGGAGCGATGGGCAGCGAGCGCCGCGCGTCGGCTTAGGGCGTGGGGCTTCAACCTTCTCGGGGCCGGGGCAGGCCGGTCGGTCCGGCATCGCGGGCTCGCGCACACGGACTTCCTGTCGGTGGGCGCCGACTTCACCGCCATCTCCTACATCGCCGAGCGAACCACCTGGACCGGGTTCCCGGACGTGTTCCACCCTAAGTGGCCAGCCTGGTGCGATTGGGTGGCGCGACGCATCTGCGCCCCCCAGCGGAACGACCCGTGGCTCCTCGGCATCTTCCTGGACAACGAGCTGGAGTGGTTCGGCAAGAATGGACGCGAGACCGGCCTGGTCGACGAGGTGCTCAAGCGGCCCGCGGATCATCCGTCTCGCCTCGCGCTGGCTGCCTTCCTGCGCGAGCGGCACGCCACCGTGGACGCGCTCCGCGCGGCGTGGGGCCGTCCCGACGCCACCTTCGAGAGCCCCGCTCCTCCCGAGAGCCCCGAGACGCCCGCCGCCACACGGGACCGCCGCGCCTTCGTACGCCTCATCGCCGAGCGCTACTTCTCCGTGGCGGTCGCCGCCATACGTCGTCACGCTCCCAACCATCTGATCCTCGGGTGCCGGTTCGCGGGCACAGCGCCGGACGTGTGGGCTGAGGCAGGCAGGCACCTGGACATCGTCAGCGTGAACTTCTACGGACGAGTGGACCTGGAGCGCGGCATCACCACGGACATGCCGAGGGCGCTGGCCGACTACTACCGCCGGTCCGGCCGGCCGCTGATGATCACCGAGTGGAGCTTCCCTGCGCTCGACGCCGGCCTGCCCAGCCTCCACGGCGCCGGTCAGCGCGTGCTGACGCAGCGTGACAGAGCGCGCGCCTACTCCATCTACAAGCGACGGCTCTTCGCGCTGCCGTTCATGGTCGGCAGCAACTACTTCATGTGGGTGGACCAGCCGGCCGAGGGCATCTCGAGCACCTTCCCGGAGGACAGCAACTACGGCCTGGTGGACGTGAACGACAGACCCTGGCCGGAGCTCACCGCGATGGCCGCACGCATCAACCCGATGGCGCGCGACATCCACGCGAGCCGCGCGCCGGAGGTGTCGGTGCAAGTACGGCCCGCGGCCGCCGGCGCCACGGTCATCCTGCGCAACCGCGGGCGTGCGCCCGCCCGTTTTGCGCTCCGCCTGCGCGTCCAGGGGCGCTTGTCCGAGCGCGCCGTCTCTCTGCCGGCCGGCAGCACGCTCAGCATCCCGGTGCGCGCCGCCGGTGTGGCGCTCGTGACAGCGGAGGTCGATCCGCAGGATCGCCTGGTCGAGGCGGACCGCTCAGACAACGCGGCACGCGCCACAGTGGGGGTGCGGGCCGGCATGAGGGGGCTCGTGGTCGCGAACGGCGCCGAGCGCGCGCTGCGGAACGTGCCGCTCGAGGCGTGGCTGACCGGGGCGCCTCCGCGCTGGAGAGCGCTCACCGACGGACGGCGGGCGGTCGCCATCGAGTTCGAGCAGGTGGAGGGCGGCCATGTGCTGGTCGGCACGCTCCGCGAGCTGCCGGCTCTCACGGCGATACACCTGCGTCCGGTGGCAGGCGAGCCGCGCCTCGTGAGGCAGGAGCGCCACGAGTCGCTCGTGCTCGGGGGGCGCGAGGCTGGCGGCGGCCTCGAGCTGACCATCCGAAGCGGATCGCCCAACGTTGTGGAGCGCGTGACGCTGGGCGGCGTCCCCATCGGCCGCTACACAGTTCTGGTGCACCAGACGGACCGCCAGCCGCTCTGGGTGCATCCGGACCGCGTGGAGATCCGGCGCGTGTGGCGCGGGCGCGTTCGTACGGCGGTCGAGGTCGTGGCGATCCGCGGCGCGGACGGGGCCGCGATCACCGCGGCGGGACCTGGCGGCGACTACGCGGCGCAGACCACCGTGCCTGGCCAGTACGCCGCCACGGTGCGCGTGGAGCACTGGCTCGGCGAGGACTGGTTCGGTGCGCGCTTCCGATCCATCCGCAACACGGACCGGCGCTCATGGACCTGCCGTCAGTACTACCACTACCCGCTATCCAGCATCGGGGGGCGCACGGAGGACGACATCTCGGCCCGCGGCACCGATGCGCCTATGTGGATCGACGAGGCGGCGGGCCTGGCGTACGGCGCCCTCGTCGACCTGAACCGGATGCGCGCGCTCTTCTGGAAGGACACGCCCGACAGCCCGCGCCAGCACGCCGACATCAGCCGAGACGTCGACCGCACGCTGGCGCCGGGGCAGACGCTCGCCTTCCCGGCGGACGAGCCAGAGGTGCGGGTCTTCGCGGGTCGCACCGAGCCGGTCGAACCGGGAGGGGCGACGCTGCGTCGCCTGCGCGATCTGGCGCGGGTGCAGGTCGCGCTGCGCCGGTAGTCGCGTCTGGCTCCTTGGTCCGCCCGGCCGGGAGGCGGACTGCAGGAGCGCGACGAGGAGGTCAACATGTCCATCAGGCCGGTGAAGCGTCTGAGCCAGGCAAAGCCCACCGTCGAGGGCGCCGGGGTGCGATTGCGGCGCGCCTTTGGGTTTGGCAGCACGTCGGAGACGGACCCGTTCCTTCTGCTGGACGACTTCCGCAACGATGTGCCGGAGGACTACCTCGCGGGCTTCCCCTGGCATCCGCACCGCGGCATCGAGACGATCACCTACGTGCTGGCGGGCACGGTGGAGCACGGCGACAGCCTGGGCAACCGCGGCACTATCGGTCCAGGGGACGTGCAGTGGATGACCGCTGGCCGCGGCATCCTGCACCAGGAGATGCCAAAAGGCGACACGGCCGGGCGGATGCACGGGTTCCAGCTCTGGGCGAACCTGCCGGCCGCTCTGAAGATGACCGCGCCGCGCTACCAGGAGATCGGCGCCGCCGACATCCCCGAGGCGGGCAACGGGAATGGCGTCCGCGCGCGGGTGGTGTGCGGCACGCTCTGGGGCGTGACGGGGCCGGTCGAGGGAGTGGCGGCGGACCCGGTCTATCTCGACGTCAGCGTCCCGCCCGGCGTCCGCGCTACGCTGCCGATGGCCACGGATCGCAACGCCTTCGCGTACGTCTTCGCCGGCGCGGGCAGGTTCTGCAACGCATCCGGCCCGCTCGCCGTGCCCACGGAAGGGGTTCGCTGGCTGGACACCGCGCCGCCCAGCGAGGCGCAGAACCGGTCGCTCGTGCTCTTCGACAGCGGCGACGAGGTAAGCGTGCAGGCGGGCGACGAGGGCGTACGGTTCCTTCTCGCCTCGGGGCGACCGCTGCGGGAGCCGGTGGCCTGGTACGGCCCTATCGTCATGAACACGCAGGCGGAGCTGCGCCAGGCGTTCGAGGAGCTGGAGCGAGGCACGTTCCTCCGCGCAAGCGACTGATAGCTCGCTCCTGTCGGAAGGTCACTGCGACCGGCCCCCATCGGCCTCCGCGCGCTCGCCGCGGGGGTGCCGCGCGGTTCACCAGGTATGCGGCGGGGACTGCGAGGTTCACTTCGCCGGAGCGCAAGTGACTGCAGAGACGATCACGCCAGCCGGTGCTCGGTGCGTGCGAGGATGTCGGCCTGGACGGCCGGGTCGAGCTGCACGAAGTAGGCCGAGAAGCCGGAGACGCGGACCACCAGGTTGCGGTGGCGCTCCGGGTGCTCCATCGCCTCGATGAGCAGCGCGCGGTCAGTCGTGTTGAACTGGAGCTGAGCGCCGCCCAGATCGAAACAGGTGCGCACGAGCGACGCGATGGCGTCGAGCCCGCGGTCCCCCGCGAGCGTGGGCGCATGGAGCTTCATGTTCACCACGTTGCCGCCCGGGCAGAGGACGTAGTCCAGCTTGGCGACGGAGCGCACGGTGGCCGTGGGCCCGCGCACGTCGCGCCCGAAGGTGGGTGACGCGGCGTCGGAGAGCGGCTCCCGTGCGCGCCGCCCGTCGGGCGTGGCGCCCACTTCCCTACCGGAGGAGACGTTCTGCACGTTGGCTGCCATCAGGCCCCAGAAGCGCCCGCCCGACGGCAGCCGCCGTTGCAGGAGCGCCTCGCCGAAGACCCGGGCTGCCGCGACGGCGAGCGCGTCCACCGCCTCGTTGTCGTTGCCGTACTTGGGCGCGGCGTTCAGCAGACGGGCGCGCAGCGCCTCGTGGCCTTCGAAGTCCGCGTCCAGCGCGGCGCGCAGCTCGGGCAGCCCGATCTCGCGCCGGTCGTAGACGAACTGCCTGACGGCGGCGAGCGAGTCCGCCACGCTGCCAATGCCCATTCCCGCCACGCCGTGGCACCCCTGCCAGCGCGCGCCTCCGTCATTCACGTCCCGCCCGCGAGCGATGCAGTCGAGGGTGAGCGCGCTCATCAGTGGACTGGTGAGCTCTGCGGCGCGCGCGTCGGCATCGCGCTCCATGCTGCAGACCCACTCGGTGTGGGCCTCGATGGCGGCGCGCACCTGCGCCTCGAAGGCGGCGCCGAACGCCGGCCAGTCCGTCGGTTCGCCGGTGCGGGGCCCCGCCTGCTCGCCCGTGAGGCCGTCCCGTCCATCGCGCAGCGCAAGGTCGACGCACCGGAGCAGGTTCAGTCGGCTGTCCGCCCAAGGGGCCTGCCGCCCCGGGATGAACGACTCGATGCACCCTACGAAGCAGTAGTCGCGCGCCTCCTCGAGGGGATAGCCCTGCGCATGGAGCGCCGGCACCATCACGCCGTCGTTCACCATGGCGGGGAAGCCGGCGCCGGTGCGGATGCACGCCGCGCACGCTCGCAGGAACTCCGTGGGGGTCCCGGCGTGGACGCGCGCCGTGAGGTTGCCGCCGGGCTGGCCGACAGCATGCACCGCCTCCACGATGAGCGTGCTCAGCTCGTTCGTGGCGTCCGCACCGTCCGGTGTCAGGCCTCCGACGGCCACATTCTGAACGTCGCCGCGATGGGCCAGCTTGGCGAACAGGTGGTGGAGTAGGACGCGCGCGCCGTCCGCGGTCAGGCGGCCGGCGCCGAGGTCTGCCTCGTAGTACGGCCACAAGGTCTGGTCGAGCCGGCCCAGAGCCATGGCGTTGCGATCATCGAGCTGGAGGATGCTGTGGGCCAGGAACACGAGCTGCAGCGCCTCGTGGAAGGTCGAGGCCGGCCGCGTCGCGAGCCGCTCGAGCATCACCGCCTGACGCCGCAGAGCCTGGCGGTAGGGCCCTCGCTGCCGGGCTACGCGGTGCGCCTCGGCGGCCCACCGCAGCACGTGCCGCGAGGCGCCCTCCAGCGCGATCTGCACCGAGCGGAGGAACGCGGCGCGGTCGGCTTCGCCGGCTGCCTCCCTGCGCGCGCGCTCCGCAGAGGCCCGACGGCGCAAACCGCCGAGTCCCTCGGAGAGCAGGCCTGGGTAGTCCGGGCAGTGATGGTCGGCGTGCGTGCCGAAGTGCCGTCCGCCGATAGCGGCCAACTCGTCGCGCGCCCGATCGAGCACGGCCGTGGGGCCGTCGGGCGCGAGGCGGACCGTCCCCGAGCCCAGGAGCGCCTCACCCGGCAGGATCGGCAGGTCGCACGAGGCCAGCACCGCGTTGAGCGCAAGCGCGCGCCGCACGGTCATCGGCTCGCCGGCAGTCTCGCGATACGAGCGGGCGCGCCACAGGGCGGACGCAGGGAACCGGCGTGCGTCCTGCAACGCCAGCGTGTGTCGGGACACCTCTCCGGCTCGCAGCCACTTGCCCGGCATGCCCTGCCTCCATCCGGCCTGCGCAGCGGCGGGCGCGAACCCGCTCCGTCCGCGAGCGCCCGGTGGCGTTAGACCGCGCCCTGTTCGCGCGTCAGGACCGCCTTGATGGCCGCGCCCGATCGCGCCGTCGCCACCGCCTCGGACGCTCGATCCACCGGGAAGCGGTGCGTCACCACCCGCGCGATGGCCGGCCAGGCGTCCGGCACGCTCCGCAGGAACCGGAAGTACTCCGCGCGGTCCTCGGCGGTGAACTGGGCGCTCCCAAACACCTGAAGCGCATTGAAGGTGATCAGGTGGGGAGGCATCGCCACGGTCCCGCGGTTGCTGTACTGGCCCGCCCACACGGCGCGGCCCCGCAGGCGTAGCAGGTGGAGCCCCTCAACGGCCGCCTCCGGGGCGCCGCTGCATTCGATGGCGAGGTCCGCGCCAATCCCGCCGGTGGCTGCGGCCACCGCGGCCTTGCGCTCCTCTTCCGTGGTCGCGCGGAAATCGTGCACCTCGTCGGCGCCGAGGTCGCGGGCAAGCGGCAGCCGCGCCGGATGGGCGCCGGAGCCGATGAGGATGACGTGCGCGGCGCCCAGGCGCTTGGCGTAGAGCGCCGCGAAGAGCCCGACAGGCCCCGATCCCTGCACCACCACGCGCTCGCCTGGTGCAACGCCGCCCGCGTAGGCGAGACCGCGCACCACCGTGGGGCCCGCGCAGAGGAACGCGGCTAGCACCTCGGCAGGCACGTCCTCCGGAGCGCCCTGCAGGTATCGGATCGGGCTGTGGTTGGCTTCGGCCCAGCCGCCGTGGAGGTGGGGCGGCTCCTCGGGGGAGCGCGTGTAGGTGAGCGTGCTCGCCAGCTTCAGGCACGAGGCCGCGCCGCCGGACCGGCAGAGCGCGCACTCGCCGCATGGCTCGATGACGTTCACCGCAACGCGGTTGCCGGGTCGCAGTGGGGCGCCGAGGCAGTCGAACGCCGGCCCGTCGCCTAGCGCGCGAACGCGCCCGAGCATTTCGTGGCCCAGAATCATCGGGCCCTCGAACGGGATCGCGCCCTCCCAGATGTGCACGTCCGTGCCGCAGACGCCGGAGGTCTCGAGGTCGACCACCGCCTGGCCGGGCGCCGGCGGCAGGTCTGGGTACTCGCGCACGGAGAGCGGACGCAGACGCTCTATGAAAACAGCGGCCTTCATGGGCTGATCCTGACCGGCGTACTACCAGCCGTTCATGTGAACTCGCCTGGGCTCGTAGCGCTCCACCTGCGCAGGCTCCTGCTCCGGGTAACCGATGGGGATCAAGGCCAGAGGGAGGATGTGTTCCGGCAAGCCGAGCCACTGCTGAAAGGCCTTCACGCGATCCTCGGTGGGATAGATGCCGGTCCACACCGCGCCCAAGCCCATCGCGTGGGCGGCGACGAGCAGGTTCTGCACGGCGGCCGCGCAGTCTTGCTGCCAGTAGAGCGGGTGCTTGAGCCCCGCGGTGTCTCCACAGACTAGCACCGCGAGGGCTGCCGTCTGGGTCATCCGCGCGTAGGGATGCAGGCCTGCGGCCTCCACCATCTTCTGACGGTCCGTGAGGACCACGAAGTGCCACGGTTGCTGATTGCCGGCGGAGGGTGCATGCATGGCGCACTGGAGCAGGCGGTCGATCGCCTCATGGCTGACGGTCCCATCCGTGTACGCGCGCACGCTGCGTCGGGTCATGATGGCTTCGATGGCATCCATGCGGAGTCTGCCTCCTGCTGTCAAGGAGCGGCGTTGGGGCGACCTTTACGCGCAGCTGCTCGCGATACCTCCTGTGGCGACGGGTCGCCAGGTGCGGCCTCGTCCTCGAACGCCATGGCGAAGTGGTGCACGATGCGGTGGAAGACCGGCGGGAGAAGCAGGCCCGCCACGACGATGACAACGAGGCCGGAGTAGAGGGCGTAGAGCGCCGCGAAGACCTTGCCGGGCGCGGTCTGAAGCGCCGCAACGGGGCCCCATGCCGCCCACAACCATGGCGGCTTTCAGCAGCGCATCGACCCAGTAGAGGCCTTCGAACCGGCGATGACCCGCCATGCCGATCGCCGGCGACCCCGCCACGATGGCGAGCGCCGCGATGGAGAGCACCACGCCCGCGTGCCGGCCCAGCCTGCGCAGGAAGGCGTCACGGGGGATCAGCGTCTGATGCCGCCGCTCGTACATGGGCGCGGGCTCTCGGGTCTCCGGTTAACTGCCGCGCTTGGCCTGTGCGGCCAGCAGGAAGTTGATGATCGCGCAGCACAGCACGAGTACGAGCTTCGCGTCCTCAAACGAGGGGGTGTTCTGGGGCTCCCTCGAGGCGTGCCGAACCCCTCCTGCATCGCTGGCGAAACCGTAGAGCTTGTCCATCGCGCCTACAAGCGCGGGGTGTACCTGCGGCTCAGACTTCATGCGCTTCAGAGCATCCGAGAGGCCTGCGCTCTGATCGCCCGCGATCTCCCGGCAGGTCGCCTCAAGCGCACATATGGCATCCTTAATCGAGTTGCAGTAGTCCGGGCTGTCTCGGTCCGACAGGAACTTCAGCGCTTTCTCGATGTGCTTTCGCGCTGGCTGCCCGCCGCTGGACGCAGCTTCGTCCACAGCGCGCATCTCGTGAGGATCGGTTATCGGCACGAACCGTCCGGCGATAACACGATAGGCGGCGTAGTGCGCCACCATCGCGTCGTTGAGCGCCTTGGCCAGGGCCGCGGAGCGCGCAGGGCTGAGTCCGCGGATGGCAAGTTCCAGCAAGTCCAGCAGCTTCCACCACGTGCAGTTTTCGAAGTACTTGCGCAGGACATCGCGGGCGGGCCCGCGACCGTCTTTGTCCGTCTGAGGCACGTCGTCGATGGATCTCCCGAACAACTGCAGCCATATGTGCTCAACAACGCGATCCCGGCGCGTGATGTCATCGTGACACCATGTGTCTCGTGGAGTCCACACGTCCTTGACGAACGCCGTCCACAGGGCGTTGCGCAGGCGCTTGTCAAAGGAAGTGACCTGCGGCTCCATGCGCCGCGGGCCTATGCGTTGGCGATCGGAAAACAGGTCCATCCCGTTCCCTCCGCGGGTGATCGTCCGGGCCCGGTTGGGGCGCTACCAGTGCGTTGAGTTCCTCGGTGTGCCTGCCTGTAGTGGCAGGGACTCGACGCGCAGCGCGCGGGGTTGCGCACGGCGTCCTCGAGGCGCAGCTCCTCGATGAGGCCCGGCTCGCGCCACCCGAGGCGCTGCCCGTGCACGTCTGCGCCCACGATGTGCATCCGCACTTCGCTGGACGCGTTGCCCCCGAGCAC
>DATIKM010000181.1:0-4937 GCA_035477595.1 Chthonomonadales bacterium | reverse complement strand
CGACGATGAGGTGGGGATGATCCAGTGGGCGCTCGGCACACCGGAGTTGCGGGGGCCGCTGAACCTGGTCGCCCCGAACCCGGTGCGGATGCGGGAGTTCGCCGCCGCTCTTGGCAAGGCGCTGCACCGCCCGGCCCTGGCGCGCGTCCCTGCCTTCGCTCTGCGGCTCGCCCTGGGCGAGATGGCGCAGGCGCTACTGGCAAGCCAGCGGGTGGTGCCCGACGTCGCCCGGCGACTCGGCTACGAGTGGAAGTTCGAGACGCTGCCGCGTGCGCTCGAGGAGGCGCTCGGATAGACGGCGGCTAACATCGGTCCGGTTCCACCCGCTGTCGTACCGCCCGCCACGCGCCTGTCGCTCGCTCCGCCGCGCCTTGCGGGGCCCGTGTTGGGCGATGCACCGCCTGCGGGTGTGAGCTTACAGGGCGATCTGACACGCCCTCTGCGTGGAGGGCCCCGTCGCCGACTGCGGTTGCGGGATGACCTCGCCGAGCGGTTGGCAGTCGCAGTTGCCGAGGGTCTACGCCCGCGGTCCGTTGGTGTCGGCGCGGGTGCCGGTGTCGTTCTGCTTACCGGCGACAGTCCCCCTGCCAGGGCCCTTCGCGGCGGCATCTGCGGGCCGGCCTAGGGAGGGCGCCCGCCGAGGCTAGGGAGCGCCCGCCGCTGCCGGGTAGAGCGACTGCGGCAGGAGCTCGCTGCCCACCCGGAACCGGTGCACGCGCACGAGAAGGTCGGGGAGCCTCGGCACGACGGCGTCCGACCACAATTCCTCGTTCAGCCGTCGGGCATTCGTGAGCATGTCGGTCACGCCGTCACTGTCCTGCGCCGCGGCGAGCGTCGCCGCCACCATATAGGCGTCCGGAGCATTGCTGTCGGCCCTGAGCAGCGCCTCGACGACGGGTTGGGCATCGGCACTGCGGTCCTGCATCATCAGGGTGATGGCTTTGCCGATGAGCGCGTAGGGGTGGGACGGGTCGCGCCTGAGTCCCGCGTCCAGCAGGCTCCCCGCTTCCTCGAGCCGCCGGGTCGCCCGCCCGAGCAGCCCCTGGAAGGCCATCAGCGCGTATGCCGGGGTGTAGGTGGGGTCGCGGGCAAGCACGTCCATGAGCCCGCGACGGGAACTGATTAGGTCCGTGTTCAGACGCGCGGCAAGGACGCCCACCTCGGGGGAGTAGGGCGCGATCTGCCGGGCCTGCTCGAGGAGCGCCAGAGCCCGGGAGCCCTGTCGCATCCCCGCCTCCGCGTACGCCGCTACGATGAGCGCCGGGAGTTGCTGGCGGTCGACGCCAGGTTGGGCGGCCTGGCGCGCCTCGGCGAACCGGTGGTCGCGCAGCAGCCAGAAGGCGCCGAGCGCCTCCGTCACCGCGTCGGCGCGCCTCTCGGCGGTGAGCCGCCTCAGGAGCCGCTCACCGTCACGCCGGCGCTGGAGGTACACGCTCGCGAGGATGACGCGGTTCAGGGCCTCCACCGGCGCCGTGTCGATGTCACCGGCCTTCTGGTACTCCTGCAGTGCCGCGTCCCACCGTCGCGCTGCGGCGAGCAGGTCGCCGCGCTTGATGGCCGACGCCGGCGTGCGGTCGTCGGGGATTGCCGCCAGGCGTGCTGCGAGCAGCCGGTCGTACTCATCCTTGGCCCGCCGAGCGTGTTCGAGGAAGGTGCTGACCTCGGGGGAGGCCGCTCCCGCCGCCACGTGCATCGCGATCAGGTCGGCGCGCGCCTCTGTGTCACTGTCCGGGATCGTCGCCTTCATCAGCACCTCAACCGCTCTGGCCGGCTCGCCCCGCTCGCGGTGCACGGCCGCGAGCGCCCGCGCCGCGGTCAGGTTGTCGGCGTCGACCTTCAGCGCGCGGCGCGCCATGGCCGCGGCCCTCGCCAGGTCGCCGGCCCTTATCGCCGCCAGCGCATCGGCGGCAAGCGCCTCCGCGCCACGCCCCAGTTGGTTGTCAACGATGAGCGTAATGCGCGCCGTCGCAGACATCCCGCGGGAGTCCGTGGCCACCGCCTCGATGGTGTGCCGGCCCTCCCCGGCTTCCAGCGTGTCCCACACCAGCTCGTACGGCGTGCTGGTGTCGGAGCCAGCGAGCTGGCCGCCAACCCGGAAGTCGACCCTGTCGATGTCGGCGTCCTCCGCGGTCGTCGGGCGAGCCACGATGGTGACCACGTCCGATACGGTGGCGCCGTCGGCCTGCTCGAAGCGGACCGCGACGCTCTGGGCGTGGGTGCGGCCCCCTGCGAGCAGGGCGAGGAAGGCGAGGGCAAGCAGCGGGAAAGCGGTTCGGCAACGGGTCCTCATGGGCTGGTTTCCTCGCCGGGCGGGGCCGGCGTCGCGCGTGGGTCTTCGGCGGGAGTCGCGGCGGAGCCAGTGGCATCGCCGGAACCGTCGGGTGCGTTGGATGGCTCGGCTTGTGCCACACCGCTCAGGACAGGGAGACGCAGGCGCGCGGGCGACCTCGCGGTTCGATAGCCAACATACGCCGCCGCGTGCAGCGGCTCGCCGGCACGCGGTCGCACCCGAAACGTGGCGCGCGCCGACTGGCCCGGCGCCAGCGTGCCCAACATCACCCTCTCGACCGGTCGGACAGTGGCCCCCTCCGCTCTCAGGCTGAAGCGCACATTGTCGACGGTGAGCCGTCCATAGTTCGTCATCGAGACCGTGAATGCCTGTTCCGAACCACCCGCTGCGTTCGACGGAACCCAGGCGACGTTCGGCGCCAGGTCCAGTAGAGCCGCGCTCAGCTCCGACAGCTCGACCTCGAGCGCTTCCAGCGCCTGCCGCAACTCCCTGGACCGGGCGTTTGGCCGCGCGTTGCGCGCGAGCATCACGGCATGCGAAGCGGTAAAGAGCGCGCGGTGGACCTGCCGCACCGCTTGATCGCGCGTCGCTGGCTGCGCGCGCCTCAACCCCGCCGCCACGTGGCTGCCGCACTCGGTGAGCGGTACCCCCACGCGCCGGGCCAGGGTCGCATCCACCGGCCTCAGCGCGGCGAGCGCCTGCCGGGCAGACCGGTAGGACGCCGCGACGGAACCGCGTCGGTCCACCCACCGGAATGCAGCCGAGGCGCCCGAGGGCAGCCAAGCGCTCGCGACGCGGTTGCCGGCTCCCGCCACGACCGACCTGAGACGCTGCGCCCGCGGTGGGCCTGCTGCCGGTTGCACCACCAGCTCCGTGGAGAAGGCGCCCGCCGGCATCCGGACCGCAACCCTCACCGCGCGGCAGGTGTCCGACACGTTACGCACGACGAGGACGGCGCCCAGCCGCGTGCGCACGGCAAAGCAGGTGACCGCGGGGTCATCTGCGACCGCCGGCACGGGTCGCGAGCCGCTCTCGATCCACGCGTCCCACGGGGCGCCTCCATCCGCCGCCTGCGGCGCGGTAACCGCCTCCGTCGAGAGCGCGTCGGCGCGCACGCGAACGAGGCGGTCCTCGCCGCCGGCCGGTGTGGGGGCTTCCTGCGCAGCATGGTGCGCGCCGACGAACCACGCGCAGGAGACAAGCATGGCGGCAAGCGCCAACGACCACGGGTCGCCACATGCCGCCAGGCGCGTCACCGAGGGGGCTCCCCGGGCTGGCCGCCTACCACGATCCGCCGCCGAAGGCGCCGCTCGCACTCCTCGCGGTCCAGCATCACATGGCGACCGCAACGACCGCAGCGCAGCCCGATATCGGCGCCCGTGCGGGTGACGGTCCACTCGTGGCCGCCGCACGGATGAGGCTTGCGGAGGACGACCACGTCGCCGGGTCGCAGGGGCGCATGTCCCAGCAATGGGTCCATTTGCACCTTCTGGGCGTCATTATAGCATGCACCCAGAGACGGCCGGTGCGGGGGCCGGCGTTCCCACGAAGCGCGATTGACTCCGTTTCGGGGGCGGTGGTATACTCTGCGCGCCGCGTCGCGGGCGAGTGGTGGAATGGCAGACACGCTGGTCTTAGGAACCAGTGCCGCAAGGCGTAGGAGTTCGAATCTCCTCTTGCCCACTCGGTCGCCCAGCGCAGGAACGCGGGAGTAGCTCAGTGGTAGAGCGCCTCCTTGCCAAGGAGGAGGTCGCGGGTTCGAAACCCGTCTCCCGCTCAGGTGGTCGCAGGCCCTCCCCGATCCGCGGGGGAGGGCCTTGTTGCGTTGAGCCGTAGCGCGCCCGTCACGGCCGTCGGCTGCACCACCTGCTGCGGCTCCACCACGAAAGCCGGCGAGGACAGGGGCGAGGCAGCAAAGTGGGGCGCGCCGGCTCCGGCACCGAGGGCCACAGCCCACGCGGCACAGCCCACCTGCCACGCGCCGCTCTGCTTCGCGCCAACCCCTAACGGACGGCGGTGAGGGGGAACCTGTAGCTGTGGCAGTGCCGGAGGCCCAGGGAGCGTGAAGGGGCGCTCCTCGCTGGGCTGGACCCAGAGCAGGGCGCCGCCGGCTCGTTCGCCGCGTGTGCCGGTCCACTCGGCGCCAGGGCCGCAACCACTCTCCGTTCATCGACGGTGACAGCGCCGCCGGGCACCTCCAGGAAGCCCTCGGCCTGCCTGCCGTTCCGCCATGCGCCGGAGCGCTGGCAGGCCGCATCGCCAACGCGGCGCCGGACATCGGCCCGCGTGGCGTTCACGCCCTACCCGAGCACTCGAAAGGCCTCAGAGTCAGAGCGCCAGCCCGCTGGCAACGGAGTGGCCCGAGCCCCTGCCTGTGCTGGCCCGGCGGACAGCCAAGCGGGCAGCATCGCAAGGCCCGCCGCGCCAGCGAGATGCGCCACGCGACGGCGGGCAAGAGGGGAAAGAAGAGAGGCAAGAGGAGGCTCGCGGGCTCATCTGGGGCGCCTCCTTCGCGGCTTCAGCCACCGGGCGATGTGGGTGGTAGGCTGGAGCACGCGGCCACATCCCACAAGCTCCAGGCCACCTGCTACACCGCCACGCATACCGGAGGGCATGTTGCGCCCGTGCTGTCTTTACCCCTTCGTGG
>DATIKM010000180.1:0-12400 GCA_035477595.1 Chthonomonadales bacterium | reverse complement strand
CGCGCCCGTCCACCAGAGCCGCAAAGGCGTTGCCGCTGGCGACGAGCGCGGCCACATAGGCAGGGTCGGCCAGGTTGCCGGCGAGCATGGCCTGCTTGGGCTGCAGGCGGAAGCCCACAACGTGCTCGGGTTTCATGCGGGTAATCCTGATCATCGCGCGTCCTGAACGACGACCTGGGGGAACACCGCCACCAGCGTGAGCGGGGTCGGCTTGTCGTTGGTGACGAACACGCGCGCGTCCGTCTCGTAGCCCGAGGGCCAGGCCACCAGCTTGTCGCCGGAAAACAGCGGAGGCGGAGCGTCCATCGGGTCGGCGGGCGTGCGGAACTCGATCTCCTGCAGCGCGCCCGTGGCCGTGGCCCCGACGAGGATGCCGGCCGTGTCCTGCAGGCGGAACGTGACCTTGTGGATGCGCTTCGTCTTGCCCTGCGCGGTGCCGTCCTGGGCTCCGGCTTCGAGGCGCATGGTGAGCAGGCGCGGCGGGCACGGCAGGCCCACCTGCACCTTGGAGGCCGGGCGCAGCAGGGTGATGGCGCCGGAGGTGACCACGCGCTGGGGGTGCGGAGCGCCGTCCGCGAGCACGTCGACGGTGAGGCCTTCCAGATGCGTGAGCCCCGAGATCGTGGTGGCCGGGGCGCCGGAGTAGGTCAGGCCCGAGTCCACGTAGAACGCATCGGCCTGGGCCTGGCCGCGCTCCCAGGGGTTTTCCATGAGCTCGACGAAGCGGCGGGTCTGGCCACCGATGGTGCGGCGCACGACCATCCAGACCTGATCGCCGGTATTGTCGGGCCGAGGGATCACGGCGACAGACTCGACCGCACCGGCGCCGCCGATGAGGTGGCGGTGCCAGCCCTTGACCTGCTCCTCGTTGTTCCAGGTGAAGCCGAGCAGCAGACCGTCGGCGCGCACGCACCACACGACCGAATAGGGGTCGAGCGCATAGTCCATGTCGATGATGCCGGGCTTTGTGATGTGCTCGGACAACGTGGTCGCGTCCTTGGTGGCGTAGCTGTCAGCGACGAACTCGTAGGCGATCTCGCGCAGCTTGGTACCGGCCCGCAGCAAGAACAGCGTGGACGAGCCAGAGCCCACAGGCGGAACCCCCCGGGTGCCGAACCGGGACTGCAGCTGCACCTTGACGTTGCCAGGCCCGAGCGGGTCTCCGTTGGTCAGCTCGCCGATGGTGAACTCGCCGCCGGCCGTCCCGGCAATCAGCTCGCGGTCAGGGTGCAGCCACTGAATGTCGTTGATTTCACCCGACGCCACCTCCAGAGAAATTGCCTGGTCGGCCGCAACCTCGCCCGCCGTGTTGCGCGCGGAGAAGTCGTCGAAGCCTGCCGATGTTGACATCCAGACGCGCTGGCCACGGGCAAAGCACAGGCGCTCTCGATAGAACGTGACCGCAGACGGCCAGCCATCGATATCAGACCAAGAAGCATGCGCCCAGCGCGTGGTGGCGTTGCCGGAAGAGGCAATCTTCTGAACGGTTCCGCTGGTAAACCCGGTGTAGCCGTCGAGGACACTGAACAGTACGCCGAGGTCCACGGTGTTTGCATCGACGACATGGACGGTCGTGGTGGTGGCGTAAGTGTCGGTGCCGGTGATTGGCTCGCTTAAAGGGTTAGACCGCCTGGAATACGTGTAGGTGATCGAAACAGAAACCGTTTCGCCGTTGTTCAGTCCGTGCCCTGTTGCGGTTGCGCGAATTTTGCCCTGCGAATTGGACACCACTGCCGTGATAGTTCTTGACACCCCGGCCGCCGTGACCACGACATCAACAGGCAGGCGCGACACAACGGTGCACGAAGCGGTAGTCCCGCCGCCACCAATGGAGTTAATCAACGCCCAGCCATAACCCGCATGCAAAAACTTCCACTCAACACCCTGCCGGTTGGCAAACACGGTGCCGCCTGAGGTAACCGCGTTTCCGTCCCCGTCGGCCACCACGCCCAAAGAGTGCACCGGCTTCAACGTACCGGTGCGCGCCTCGACGCCGTTACCGGGCACGGTGTAATCGGTCACGCATCGGTAGACCTTGCCGTCAGATCGCCTGATGAGCCCGAGCACGCTCTCGCTGCGTCCGGCAATTCGCTTGCCGGCCTCCCATGAAGGAATCTGCGATGTGATTCCGCTTTCCATGAAGAACAGCGTGCCAACGTGCCCAGCAAGAAAAATAGGCTCCGAAGCGGTGAGCGTGACCGCCCCCTCCTCTCCCGAGGCATAGACCGTGATGGTCTGGTCTGGGTCCACGTCCTTGAACGGGCCGCCATTGGGCGCGAACAGGTCGAGCGTGAATGCGGTCGGGCTGGTGCGCTTGAGCACGCGCGTCTGATACAGCGGGTGCGTGATGTAGAGGAAGTCGCCGGACTGGGCGAAGCGCAGGCGGCAGGTGCCGTCGGCGTTAAACAGATTGGCCTGGGTGTAGGGCGTCGCCAGTTCGACCGGGGTCATGCCGGAGACGAGCTGGCCGCCGAGCGTGTAGAACCGGATGTAGAGGTCGCCGAACTCCAGCACGTAGGCCTGGTCCTGCGAGAACTCGAAGGACTGCAGCCAGACGCGGTTGGCGTGGGTTTTCACCGGTGCCACGTAGCGCGTGCCACCCCGGCGCACGGCGGGGCCCTGCACGGTCGGGATGAAGTTCTCCATGAGAGCGCAGCCGTTGGCGTAGCGGTCGAAGTCGATGCGGCCCTCAAGCAGCGGGGAGAACTCGCCCGCGTTGAAGTTCGTCAGCGCGGGTGATGCCTTCACTGGATGCTCCAGGACGGGTTCAGGTCATTCACCGAGCCGGCAGTCGGCCCGCCGGCATAGGTGCCCTGCGCCTCGCGGGAATCGAGCCAGGAGCCCCAGGGCAGCTCGTCGGGAGGGTTCTCGATGGCGTCCTGCCGCACGGCCTCGGACACCGCGAAGGAATACTCCTCGCCGGCGGATTGTTTCTTTGAGCCCGACTGCGTCAGGGTCTCGCACGCCTCGAAAGCGAGCTTGCAGGCCATGACCTCGACGAACAGCGGGTCGAGCACGCCGAAGTTGTCGACGCGCCGGATGTAGCGCACCTTGAGTGGCGCCGCGAGGTCGGTCAGGATTTGCCCCGACTCCACCGTCCACAGGGTTTTCTGCTTGAGGCCGCGCAGGTAATACTCGTTGACCTGCACCAGCGCCAGGAAGTCCGAGGGCAACTGGTAGGCGTAGGCGTAGCCCCACTCCGGCGTGGCCACCAGGGCGGGCAGCGTGGCGCGCTTCAAGGCGAACTTCCAGCGATGCCGGCGCAGCTCCGCGTCCATGACCGTGTCGAACATGGCGTTCATGACGCGGGCCTCCTTGCTGGGGTCGGTGAGCAGCAGGATGCGCTCGGCCCCGAGCTTGGTCAGCGCGCGGTTTGCAATTTCGACTTTACCGGCCATGATGAGGTCCTCTCAATTTGTCGTGATTTTCGCACCAAAGCACGGCGCGGTCTAGCGTCCCAAAACAAAGCGGCCCCGAAGGGCCGCCCTGATGATCAACCGATCAGATGACCTCCACGTCTCCGCCGGCATCGGCAGGAGGCGTGCGCGACCTGCTGCGGGACGCACGAGCGGCAGGCTTGGCCTGTTCGGGTGCGGGTTCGGCAGCGGCAGGCGCAGCCGGCTCGTCGTCGAGAGGAACGAGGCCGCCGATAGGCGGTGGACCGTCCACCTCGATGATTTCGCCAGGCCGCACCAACCGACCGATGAAGCCCAGCTCAGTCACGCGGTACTTCTTCATCGGTCAGTCCCTCAGACGATGGTGGAGCCGACAGCGTAGGAACGGTAGGCCTGGTCATCCTTGACGATGAAGGCATCGAACGTGCCTCCGGTCAGGGGGCCGTTGGCCACCGTGTAGCGCACGCCGAGATAGCGCAGGTAGTTGCCACCCGGCAGCTTGAAGCGGGCCAGTTCCGTGCCCGCCGGCGAGAACGTGGCGAAGGCCAGCGCGCCGGTGGAGAAGTGCACGGTCGAGGCGCTCAAGGCTTCGGCGTTCGAGGACTCGAGGGTCACGGTCAGCGTGGCGTCGGAGCCCACATCCGTGGCGGCGGCCAGGGTGCGAACGATCAGATAGATGTTCTCACCGTTTCCGATGTCACGCGAGGCGTTGCCGCCCAGCGGGTACAGGTCGACCACGTTGGTGGAGATCGCCGTGGCGGTGACCGCCTGCGCGTCGGAGAATTCAAGGAACTTGTCCAGAATCATGATGGGCTCCTTAGCTCACTTGAGTTTCGTTGTTGAGGATGGTGTCGATCCGGCGGATCGGGATGCCCATGAAGGCCACGTTGCCCGAGATCGGATTGCCGAACTGGTCCAGGGACTGTTCGATCGACAGCGCATTGGCCGACTTCTGCAGGGCCATGACGCGCAGCAGGGAGAACACGGTGCGGTTCATGTAGAACACCGGGCGGCACATGCCGAAGGCCGGGATGCGGTCGATGGCGCGGCTCATGAGCTTGATCAGCTCGGTCGAGGCGGCAGCGGCTTGCGTGTCCGACTGGGCGGCCAGGTGGGCGGTGTTGATGTTGGCGATGCGGGTCGCATAGCGCCAGTCACGAACAGCCAGACCGCACTTCCACTGGTAGTGGTCCTGGTAGGCGCGGTAGCGGCCACCGGCGGCATCGATCACGGTGTCGAGGCCGAGGTCGGTGTGCTGCAGGCCGGCGGTCGAACCCTTGGGGTAGATGCCGTGGATGGTGCTCTCGCCCCAGCCCACCAGCCACACGGATGTGAGGTTGGCAGAGCCGCCGGCAGAAATCACGTTCTGACCGTTGGTCGCGCCGGAGATGGTGGAGTAGCGCGGGGCCAGGCCAGTGAAGGCCTCGGGCTCGGAGCCGGAGTTGCCGTAGATCAGGGTCTGCGCCATGCGCTGGTTCATGGCTTCCAGGAAGGCCATGTTCTCGGACAGGCGGAACTGCGCGGTGTTGCCGTTCAGCTCGGCGAGGTCCTTGTCGACCTGGCCGAAGGCCTCCAGCATGCCGGTCGTGTCATCGACCTGCACGGTGGTGGACTTGGACTGAGGCACGCCGTAGTTCAGCTTGCGCCAAGCGACCTCGGGCAAACCGGTGCGAACAGTGGTGCGGTGGCCGGTGGGCAGGTTGCCCTCGATCCACAACATGTCCGTCAGAATGTCGTTGGTCTGGTTGAGAAGCTCGATGATCGTGGCAACACGATCGTCGGGGTCGCGGCGCTTTGCCCAGTCTGCGAGCGTCAGCGCGTTGGTTGCAAGAGTAGGCATAAAACCTCCAGATGGTTAAGCGCCGAACGCGCCGGAACGTGAAATGATGTTGCAATCGCATCACACACAGCGCGAAGTGTATCGCGTATTGAGAAACCCGCAACGCTGTCAACTCATTAATTTTTCAGGCAAAAAAAGACCCGACCGAAGTCGGGCCAAGTTTCCAGGAGGAAACAACCAATGAAAACTTATCGCTTGGGAGGTTTGGGCAGCTTCCTGCCCTTCTTGCCGTAGGCCATGATCAGCTCCTTGGTTGGTGGACGTTGAGAGTATCGCATCACGCGAGCCGCAGCACAAGCAGGCCGCCGCTCACGCGCTTGGTCTGGTACCGCTCGCCGTGCCGCCTGGCGCGACGACACACCGCCTGACGCACCATCTCGCGCGAGCGCACCTGCTCAGGCACGATGAACCAATCCAACGGGCGCATGTCATTGAACGGATACCCGACGCGCGCCATGCCCGAGGCGAAGCGCGAGATCATGGGCACGCGCTCGCCGAGGCGGTCGGGCAACTCCTTGGGGTTTGGCATCAGCCACCGGAAGAACCGCCGTACAGAATCTCAGCCGCCGACTTGCGGCCAGGCGAAGGCGCGCGGCCCAAGCCAGGCGCGTCGTGCTCGCCCAAGCCCTTGCCGATGGAGTGCAGGAGCTTGATGGTCTCGGCATAGCCCAGGCGGTCCTCCAGCGCGGAGATCACGTCGGGAGCCTTCTCGGACGGGATGAACTGGCGCACGGCGCGGCGCGCCAGCTCCATGTTCGCGTCGTGGCTCTGGCCCCATTCGTTCTTGAGCGCGGCCTCCTGCACCTTGTTCTGCTGGTCGAGCTGCGCGATGCGCTGCGCCTCGGCCTGCTGCTGGGCTGCAGCCTGGGCCTGCGAGAACTCGTTCCACTTGGACGCCAGCGCCTGCGCCTGCTGGGGCAGCAAGCCGGCCTCCTTGAACCAGGTGGCCGCCGTCTTGGCGAAGCCGGTGTCCTGGCCCTCGGGCACAGGCAGCTGGTAGGCCTCGGGCGTATCGGGCGCGCCGACAGCCTTGTAGAACTCGGCCCACTGCTCGGGGCTCGCGTCCTTGGGCGGCAGCTTCACCGAAAACTCGGCGGCAGCGGCAGAAGGGTCGCCGGCAGCGGGCGCGGCAGGAGCTGCAGCAGGCGCAGCGGGCGCAGCAGCAGCGGCAGGAGCCGGCGCGGCAGCGGGTGGGGTCGCGGCAGCGTCGCCGGACAAAGCGGTCAGGGCATTAGGCATCAGAGATCTCCTTCAGTTGCGCGGCCTTACGGGCCGCATGGCGCGCTTTCATTTGCGCGGAAACTTGTGCTCGTCGTTCTGGCGATGAGTTCATCTGCCTTAAAAAATCACGTCGCTGCTCAGCCAAGTCATCCGACAGGGCTCTGCCTTTCAACTTGGACGAGAGGCGCTGTCGAAATTCTGGATCAGCGGCCTTTGCAGCCGCCAGCACCTTGAGTTTCTCTATCGTCTCCGGCGTGTGCTTCTTGCCCGACAGGGCCACAGACAGATTCTTGCGATGCTCATCCGATCGGACGCGGCCACGGATCGAGTCTGCGATCTTTCGCTTGTGCTCGTCAGGCAAACTTCCGACAGCATAACCATCACCGCCTGCCGTGAGGTTGCACAGAGTTCCAGTCCGAATGTTGATGCGCCCATACATGGCGATCAATCCGCGCTCGACATCCAAGGCCACATCCTCGCTTGTGGTGTTTATGATGGTCACGCTAGGCATGAGTTCAGCGGCTCGGATTTTGTCCAGTTTGCGCTGGAACAGTTGGTTGTGTGCGCAGCCTTTCTCCCAGTGCTGCCAAGCGCGACGCCCCCAACCCTTACCGACGTAGATCGGCTGCATGTTTTTCTCCGGCCTTGGGTCCCGGTAGATGTACACATAGTACCTGTGAGTGTTGTTACGCGTCGTCGATTTCACGGAGCTTTAGCAGTTGTTCATCCGAAAGGTTTAGCGTCTCTATTATACGCAAAAATACCTCTCGTCTCCCCTCTGCTAATACCGTCGCATGCGTGTCGATCTTGCCATCCTTCGCCACGACCACGCAGGACGTGTCGGCACGGCAGAACTCGCGCAGGTCGGCGAGCACGCGGGTGCCGGATTCCGAGCGGAACACGGCGCGGTAGTGGTTGCGCCGGTTCCAGAACCGCTCGAACAGGTCGATCATGCGGCAGACCTCATGCGGCGGACATCATTTCATTCGGCGAGGCGTTGGCCAGAGCCTGGGCCCCGGCCAAGTCCTTGGCGGCGGAGGCGGCCACGGGCGCAGCCTGCAGGATAGACGCCAGCTCGGCCTGCTGCGCCTCCTGCGCGTTGATCTCCTCCATCTCCTCGTCGGAGTACATAATCTTCGCCGGCACGCCGTTGACGTCGGCCAGCACCTTTGCTGCCTCATCGAAGTTGAACCGTTTGAACACCGTGGGCCCAGCGATCTGCGCCAACGGCGCCAGCTGCTCGAACGTGCGCAGGATCGACACACCCTCCTCGGCACGGCGGGCCCGCTCCAGCGGAGAGGTGTACTCGACCTCGAACAGGCCGCCAGCCTCCATCAGCGCGTCTGGCATCGGCGGCAGCACGCCGGCGGCGGCCAAGATGTCGATCTCGCGCTCGACCATCGGCGACAGGAACTCGGCCTCGATGCGCGAGGCGGTCGGCGCCAGCAGCGCACCCTTCTCCTGCGCGCGCAGCATCGCCTCGGTCGCCGTCATGCTGGGCGTGTCCACCAGAATCTGAAAGAGCGTGTTCCAGAAGGCGTCGTTGATGAGCGCCCTCTTCTGGTCCATGAGCTCCAGCCCGATCTCGGGACGGCTGCCGGTGGTGAGCGGCTGGATCATCTGCCGGCCGTTGTCGTCCACGCCGCCATAGTTGATGGCAGCAGGCGTCATGCGGATGGCGTCGAGGATGCCGTCACGATGGGCCAAGAGCGGCGGCAGCACCGCGAGCTGCGCGGCCTGGATGGTCGTGCGGTTCATCTCGTTGAGCATCATCACGTCGGGCAGGATGAGCTGCGCGGGACCACGGCCATAGACCTCGCCCGAGGTCACGGCATAGCGCGACACCGCATAGGGGAACGAGCGATAGCCGCCCTCCCCCACGATCTCGCGCGAATCCACCGCGATGAAGTAGGACGCGAAGGCCATGCCACGGTAGTCCTTGCGCGACACATCCGCGTCCTCGCGCGGCTTGACGCAATGCACGAACCAGAACTCCTGCTCGGGCCGCTTCTCGGCTGCGTCCTTGATGGGCATGGGCAGACGGTCGAGGCCGAACTTCTGCGCCGCCTGACGCGCGGTCATGGGGAACTCACGGTGCACGAGGTCGACCTGGCCGTACTCGTTCTCCATGAAGAACAACTGGTCGATCGGCACCGTGCGGTAGTACAGGCTGCGGCCGAGCCGGTCGCCGATGAACATGGCCATGTTGCCGAAGGCGCCGCTATCGAAGTAGCACTCGTGCACCTGGTTGTCGAAGTTCGCGGAGTACCGGGCGGAGAACAGAATCTTGTTGACCTCCTCCAGGTAGCCCTTGACCTCGTCGTCCTCGGCCAGGGCCGGCTGCATCGGGCGCAGGCTGTGCCATTGCTGGTTGCGAGGCGTGACCAGCGAGTGCATGGCCGCAGCGAAGCGGTCGAGCGCGAGCGCTGGCGCGGCATCGAAAATCTTTTCCGTGCGCCGTTCGCCCTTGGGCTCGTTGATCTTGCCTCGCTGGCGCTTGAAGTCGGCCTTGCGCGGGATGATGCGGTCGGCGATGTCCTGCCACACCTTCTCGAAGTAGACGCGCTGCTGGCGCATGCGCTCGTGCTTGTCGAGGATGTCGGTCGCGCGCGAGTCCGCCATGTCGTTCTCCGATTACTGCCCGAGCAGGGTCTTGGTGGCCACAGAGCCAGCGGCCACGCCGCCAGTGTCGCCGCCGGTCAGCACGGTGGCAGCACGCCCGCGACGCCGGCGCATCATGTCCGCGCGATCACGTTCAACTGTTGTTTGATCAACCGTTGGAGCCCTCGGCATTTCGATCGGCCGGGGCGGCGGCGGCATCTCGGGCTTGGAGAAGATTCCAGACATGGGGCACCTCACGAAAAAATTGCGTAGTCGACTTGGGCTCGTTCCTGAAGCCCTGACCCGAATTCTCGCACAGGATACGCAAAGGTCAAAGCCAGGCTGTCCGCACGGTCTGGAGACTTCACGCCGCGCCGCTTGGCGTCGTCCTTGGATTCGAGCAGGAGTTCACCGCCGCGATACTCGTACTGCAGCGCCGACAACTCGGTGGCGAGCTCGGGATCATTGGGCAGCACGGCCCCGTTCTTGAGGTATTCCCGCATGTCGCGCCACATCCGGGCGCGCAGGTTGTAGTTCTGGCCGTCGGACAAACGCAAGGACGAGTTCACGTCGACCACGATGCCCCTGGGGAAGTCGCGGCGCAGCATGTCGGCCACGCCAGCCCCGATGCCGATCGAGTCGACCGCGATCTGGGACACCTTGCCGCCCCAGCCATTGACCGCGTCCTTCACGCGCCCGGCCACGTCGACCACGTCGCACTGGCCGAACACGATCTGCTGGAACACCGCCCTGCCCTGCCGGAAGGTGATCACGGACTTGTCGTCGCCGAAGCGCGCCACGTCCACGCCGACCTGCAGCGGGCCGACCGCGCGCACATCAGCTGGGCCCTTGCCCATGCAGGCGGTGACGATGTCGCCGGGGATGAAGGCGTTGGTGACCGACGCGGTGTAGTCGCGGTCGATTTCCTGCGCCACGATGACAGGGTCGAGCGTGGCCTTCTGCTTCTCGTACCAGGCCTGGTCCTTGCGCGGGTCGTCGCGCCAGTCGAACACGAACACCGGAATGCGGCCAGAGTGCCGCTTGCGGTAGAACGGATTGCCCGCGCCGTTGGGTGTGGATACGTGCAGCTTGCAGTTGGAGGTCTGGGATAAGGCGGCATCGACCTGCTCGGGCCTCTCAAGGAACGCAGCCTCGTCCACGAAGTAGACGCTGGTGCGGTTGCCACGGCCGATGTTGTCGCCGGACTCACCCACGATCGTCGCGCCGTTCTCCGGATTCAGGATCCGCATGGACGGCGCATGCACCCGCTCGGTGTAGCCCTGGGGCTGGAACTCTACCGGCAGCAAGGCGATGAACTGGCGGACCTTCCAGAACAGGGACTTCGGGTCGCCGAGCTTGTCGACGTACTCCTCCTTGCGCGAGCCGAAGCCGATCACGGTGCCAGGCTTGAACAGCCACATCCAGCAGGCGATCGCCACGCACAACCAGGATGCGCCCATGTCGCGGGACTTCTCGACGAGGCCATCCTCGCGGCCAAGCCAGCGATCCACCACCCAGCGCACGAACTCCGCCTGCTTGGGGAACAGCAGGAACGGCGTGACCGCCTCGAACCCGCGCTCGACGTTGCGGGGATCGAATGTCATGCCCCAGTCGGTGATGAACTCGACGGGGTGATCGGCGTAGAACGCCTTGAGGCCGGGCAGGATGGCTGGGTCAGAGCGTAGGCGCTTGAGCCGCTCGATTCGGTCGGTGAACACCGGAGCATAGTCCGGGTGCTTCCAATCGAAGTCAGCCACCAGAGCCCCCGAGCAGCCGCTTGTAGGCCTCGGCAGGCTCCAACACCACGGTGGTGCTGTTCTCGGTCTTGATTGGGCCGCCGTCGGCGCCGGTGACTTCATGCCGCTCGGACCAGCGCATCTGGCTCTTGGTCCACCAGATCGCCGCGGTCGTGTCGCCGGACATGGCTTTCTGGAACAGGGTCTGCGCGATCTGGCCGTTGGCCTTGGCCTTGCCGGATTTCAACTCTGCCTCGAAATGAGCGCGCAAGGTGTCCACGCTGATGCCGTCCCGCACCAGCACCGCGATCTGGTCGATCGGCAGGCCGTAGCCGGACAGGGTCTCGACCTTTTTGCGCTCGTCAGCCGTGGGCACAAACGCCGGCCGGCCAGCGCCAGGACGGGCTCCGCCACGGTTATGCTTTTTTTGCATGGGTTTTTCAGTCGCCATCGGACACCTCCAGCACCGCCTTGCGACCCGTGTAGGACTCCCAGCGCCCCACGATCACGTCGCAATAGCCAGGGTCCAGCTCGGACAGGCGAGCGCACATGCCCAGGCGTTCAGCCGCCATGAGCGTCGAGCCAGAGCCGCCGAACAGGTCCAGAACGATATCGCCGGGACGTGCAGAGTTGCGCAGCATGCGCTCGATCAGGGCCACGGGCTTCATGGTGGGATGGCCATCGGAGCGCTTCGGTTTTGGCTCGTTGATGACCGAAGGCACCAGCTCCTCGATGGTGGCCGCGCCGTCGATGACCATCACCGTGTCGCCGAGGCGGATTTCGTACTTGCCATCGTCGCGCCGCTTGAAGGGCATGCGCTCCTGGTCGAGGTCGATCACGGTCGTGAGCTTGCGGCCACCATACCAACGGTGACGAGAGCCAGGCTTCCACCCGTAGAGGATGGGCTCGTGCTGCCACTGGTAGTCCGAGCGGCCAAGCACCAGCGAATCCTTGCGCCAGATGAGGCAGCCCGAGAGCTTGAAGCCGGCAGCGCGGAAGGTGGCGCGGAAGTTCAGTCCCTCGGTGTCGGCATGGGCCACATAAATCGCAGCGCCAGGCTTCATCACCGCGAAGGCGCAGCCATAGGCGCCGGACAGGAAGTCGCGGAACTCACCGTCATCCAAGTCATCATTGGCGATCTTGCCGGCCTTGGTTTCATACGCCACGTTGTAGGGCGGATCGGTCCAGCACACATCGGCAAGAGCGCCCTGCATGAGGCGGTCGATGTTCTCCATGCTGGTGGAGTCGCCGCACACCAGGCGATGAGGCCCGAGCACGTAGACGTCGCCGGGTTTGGTTTTCGGCTCAGCCGGCAGGTCGGGCGCATCGTCGGGATCGCGCTCGTCCACCACGACGGGCGTCATGGCGTCGATTTCCTCGAGCGAGAAGCCGGTGAGCGTGAGGTCGTAGCCGTCGAGCTTGAGGTCGGCCAGCTCCTCGGTGAGCAACTTCAGGTCCCACCCGGAGTTCAGCGCGATCTTGTTGTCGGCCAGGATCAGCGCGCGCCGTTGGGCGTCGGTGAGGCCAGCGAGGATGATGACGGGCACCTCGGACATGCCGAGCGCCAGGGCGGCCTGCAGGCGACCGTGGCCGGCAATGATGCGGTC
>DATIKM010000179.1:0-20545 GCA_035477595.1 Chthonomonadales bacterium | reverse complement strand
GGAACAGGCGATGGCCGCGACACGGCAGGAGACGGCAACGGCGGCGCACCCGCCGCAGGCCGCCTCTACCGAGGGCGCGCTCGCCGCGGCTCAGGAGCGACGGGCTGCGGGCCGGCGCGCGCCGCGCTGGGCCGGAGCGACGTGCTCACGATCCGGGGCAGCCGGTCCTGGCTGGACGGCCGGACCTTCGCCGTGATCGGATTCCGCTAGCTCGACCTCTTCTGGCGCCTCTACGTCGGGCTCGCCGCGGGCCAGGAGCTCGACGACCCCAGCCCCATGGTGCGCGCGCAGGAGCGGACGCTGCGCAACCTGCGCGGCATGGGCTTCGGGTCCGTCAGCTCCTTCGCGCTGCCGTGGGGACCCGGGGGGTTGGCCTCTTGCGCCGACCCGGACAGGTGGTGGAACCTTTGGGCGGCCCTGGACCGGATACTGGATGTGAGCGAGAAGCACGGTATTGGCCTGGCATGGTCGCTCGCCGCAGCCATGGTGACCGACCCGTGGCTCACGGACCCGGGCGGTGAATCCATGGCGAGGAGCACGGGCGCGAGGTGATCGCCGACCGGCACTCGCGCGCTCGCCGGCCCCATGTTCGCAGCAATGACGACCTATTCGCAGCAATGACGACTTCGTGGCGAGTTACCGGGGCCGCGATGCCGTACTGATGTGGTAGACATGATATGAGGTGACGCTCGCCGCCGAAGTAGGCGACCGCGACCTCGCCTTAGAAGGCCAGCGGCCGCCCACTATCAGTGAAGTGGCCGCCCTCTTCGGCGACGATGCCCGGTGCCGTCAGTTCCCCAGCGGTATTGACATGCAGCGGTATGAAAGCCATGATGTTCCTGGATGCTAGTCGGAGGTGCACCCCCAAGTCGGAAGTGCGGGTGCCCGCCTTGTTACGCCTGATCCGTCGTCCAGGGAGAGGGGCCAACCCCCCTCGCTCGATGCCGGGAAGGGGCGAGTGGACACGGGGCTGAGCAGCCGCACTGAACACCGCTTGGAGAGGAACGATCCCCATGGAAGAGAGAGCTGCCGACATGCAGTCGATGATCGATGCGATGGTGGAGCAGGCCAACCGCGCGCTCGACGCGTTTTACTCATACGATCAGGAGCAGGTAGATGCCATCACCAAAGCCATGGCCTTGGCGGGCATCGACCATCACATGCACCTGGCCAAGATGGCGGTGGAGGAGACAGGCAGGGGGGTGTACGAGGACAAGATCATCAAGAACCTCTTCGCCACCGAGTACATCTACAACAGCATCAGGACTGAGCGAACGGTGGGGTTGATCCATGAGAACGAGCACGAGGACTATGTAGAGGTGGCAGACCCTGTGGGGGTGATAGCGGGGGTGACTCCCGTGACCAACCCCACATCGACCACCATGTTCAAGTCTATCATAGCCATGAAGACTCGGAACCCGATCATCTTCGCCTTCCATCCGTCGGCCCAGAGGTGTAGCGCTTATGCTGCCCAGGTGATGCGCGATGCGGCTCTTGCCGCGGGCGCCCCTGCTGGCTGCGTGCAATGGGTGGAGGCGCCCTCTCTGGCGGCCACCCAGTACCTCATGGGGCACCCCGGGATCGCCCTCATTCTGGCCACCGGGGGCGCCAGCATGGTGCAGGCAGCTTACAGCGCGGGCAAGCCGGCGCTCGGCGTGGGACCCGGGAACGTGCCCTGCTACATCGAAGCGAGCGCGGACGTCAAGAGGGCTGCCACCGACCTGATGCTGTCCAAGACGTTCGACTACGGCATGATCTGCGCTTCCGAACAGGCAGTCATAGTTGATGAGGCTGTGGCCGGCGAGTTCGTGTCCTATATGCAAGACAACGCCTGCTACTTCCTGAACGAAGAGGAAGCCGAGAAGCTGCAGACTGTTGCCATCAACAAGGACAAGGCCTCCATCAACTCGGCTATCGTGGGCCGATCGGCGTATGACATCGCCAACATGTCGGGGCTGGATGTGCCACGCGATACGAAGATCCTGATCGCGCCGCTGAGCGGAGTGGGTCCTGATCACCCGCTGTCGCGCGAGAAGCTGAGCCCTATACTGGCGATGTACACCGTGAAGGGCTACCACGAAGGGCTGGACAGGTGCGCCGAGATGGTCGCCTTCGGCGGTATGGGTCATACGGCTGTGATTCACACCGAGGATGACACTGTTGTAGACCACTTCTCCAGGAGGCTGAAGGTTGGCCGCTTGGTGGTCAACTCCCCCGCGAGTCATGGCGCCATAGGCGACATATACAACGTGCTCCTTCCGTCATTGACTCTGGGCAGCGGTTCGTTTGGCAAGACTACCACCACCAGCAACGTAACGGCCGCGCACCTCGTCAACATCAAGAGAGTGGCCAAGAGAAGGGTCAACATGCAGTGGTTCAAAGTCCCGTCGAAGATCTACTTCCAGCCCGGAGCGGTGCGCTATCTCGAGGACATGGCAGACATTAATCGCGCCTTCATCGTCACCGATCCGGTGATGGTGAAGCTCGGCTACGTGGACAAGGTGGTGCACTGCCTCAGAAGGAGGCCGGAAAACGGTCTGTCCTATGTGCACTCGGAGTTGTTCACGGAGGTAGAGCCCGATCCGTCCATCGATACGGTCATGCGTGGCGTGGCGATGATGAACCAGTTCAAGCCGGATGTCATCATAGCTCTGGGCGGCGGATCGCCGATGGATGCTGCCAAGGCCATGTGGCTGTTCTATGAGTACCCTGATACGGACTTTCGAGCCCTGCACCTCAAGTTTCTGGACATCAGGAAGAAGGCGTTCAGGTTCCCCGTGCTGGGGCTGAAGGCTAAGATGGTTGCGATACCCACCACCTCTGGCACTGGTTCGGAGGTCACGCCCTTCACGGTCATCACGGACAGGGCCAGCAACAGCAAGCATCCGCTGGCGGATTACGAGTTCACCCCGGACGTCGCCATTGTCGATCCGGACTTCGTCATGAGCATTCCTCCGCAGGTCACCGCGGACACAGGCATGGACGTGTTGACTCACGCTGTCGAGGCGTATGTGTCGGTCTTGGCGTCCGACTATACAGATGCCTTGGCACTGAAGGCTGTCCAACTGGTGTTCGAGTATCTGCCCAGGGCCTACAAGGACGGCTCTGACAAGGTAGCCCGCGAGAAGATGCACAACGCGTCGTGCATAGCCGGTATGGCCTTCGCGAACGCGTTCCTGGGGATCAACCACAGCATGGCACACAAGTTCGGCGGCGAGTTTGGGATAGCGCACGGCCGAGTGAATGCAGTCCTGCTGCCCTACGTGATGGAGTACAACGCTCAGAAGCCTACGAAGTTCGCATCGTTCCCCAAGTACGGCAAGTTTGTGGCTGCCGCGAAGTTCGCCGAGATCGCGCGCGCGGTCGGGCTGAGCTTCTCAACCGTGGATGAGGGCGTGGCCGCCCTGATCAAGAGCGTGAAGGCCTTGATCCGCTCGCTGGACATCCCCGATACGCTGGCGCAGTGTGGGGTGCCTGAGGATGCCTTCCTGGCCAAGGTGGAGGCGTTGGCTGACAGTGCCCTTGAGGACCAGTGCACCACGGCGAACCCCAAGATGCCGCTCGTCAGCGAGATAGAGGCTGTATACCGGAAGGCTTACTACGGCAAGTAGTCCAAGATCGGGCAGGGCGTGGGAATCACAGGCGCGGGCGCGCCTCTGGCATTGGTTGCCCAGCCGCGCTGGGAGCAGCGGCGATGTAGCCATGGCGAGGCGTGTCCGCGCCTGATGTTTGCGGAAGGGCCTGTGCGCCCACACTAAGCCGGGTGAGTGTAGTTGGAGGTGCTGGCGCCTGGGGAGACGTGAGAGCGTGGCGGGTCCCTGCCAGGAGCCCGCGGCGCTCGTTGCGCGAGGTGTGCAGCGGCCATGGGCGCGGCACCGGGGCGGGCGTGCCGCAGGGGGAACCGGCGATGACGACGACACGTGCGGAGACGATCGCCAGCGGCGGAACCGCCGCGCCTACGCCCTCTCAGCGCGAGGGAGCCGCGGCGCAGGGGGCGGACCGCGGGCCGGCGCGCACCGCGCTCCGCGCAAGCGACGTGCTCTCTATCCGGGACGGCCGGTTCTGGCTGGAGGGCAGCCCCTTCGCCGAGATCAGCTTCAACAAGTTCGACCTCTTCTGGCACCTCTACGACGAGCTCGCCGCGGGCCGGCCGCTCGACGACGCGAACCCCATGCTGCGCGCGCAGGAGCGGGCGCTCCGCAACCTGCGCGATATGGGCTTCCGGTCCGTCCGCTTCTTCGCGCTGCCGTGGGGACCCGCGGGGCCGGCCTCGTACGCCGACCCGGCCAAGCGGCGGAACCTGTGGGCGGCTCTGGACAGGACCGTCGAGCTGAGCGAGAGGTACGGCATCGGCCTGGTGTGGTCGCTCGCAGCGGCCACGTTCACCGACACCCGGCTCACCGACCAGGGATGGGTCCATGGCGAGGAGCAGATGCGCGAGCTGATCGCCAACCGGAACTCGCGCGGCCGCCAGCTCCTCTACCGCTACATCGACGATGTCGTGGAGCGCTATCGGGGCCGCAAGGCCGTTCTGATGTGGGAGATATCCAACGAGGTGACGCTCGCCGCCGACATCGGCGACCAGGACCGCGTCTTCGAAGGCCAGCGCATGCCCACGCTCAGGGAAGTGGCCGTCTTCTTCGACGACGTGGCCCGGCGCATCAAGGCGGTGGACCGCCTGCGTCTGGTGACCAGCGGCGGCTCCAACATGCGCGAGAGCCAGTGGAACCTATACACGCGCCGCTCGTGGGACCTGGATACCTTCGAAGAGCAGTTCCGCTGCTTCGAGCTGCTATACGCGCGGTCGGCCATCGACGTGATCCACATCCACTCCTACATGAACAACCGGGCGGGTTTCGTGATCCGGGCCGAGGGCGGTGGCACGACGCACCTCGACCATCGCGGATACATGGAGATGGCCCGCAGGCTGCGCAAGCCGCTGATCATCGGGGAGCTCGGCCGGATCGGGGCGCCCAGGACCGACGAGAGGGTGTGGCAGGAGACGCCCGACTACTTCACGAGCATGGAGGACCCCGCCGCGGTCCCCTGGGTGCGCCGCTCCCTGGACTCCGTCGTCGAGGCCGGCGTGCAGCTCACCTACTGGTGGGCCTACCAGTCGGACCGGCCGATGGACCAGACGCCCGGCACGCGCTGGTTCATCGAGCGCGAGCTCACGCCGGAGCTGATGAGGCACTTCATCGAGGCCAACCGGCGCCTGAAGTCGAAGCTGCGCGCGCACTGAGCCCGGCCGGCGCGTCGCCTCCGCAGCCGGCAAAAAAAAGCGGAACGCCCGGCGCCGCGGGGCACGTAACCTTAGCGTGACTCAAGATTCAGGTGGGCGGCAGTCGGGAGAGAGCGCGATGCGCGTGGGAGTCGTGGCGGTGGTGCTGGGCGCGGCGGCGATCGCGCTCTCTGGGGGCCCGGTGTTCGCCGCGCTCTGCGTGTGGCTCAACCCCGACCGTGACATCCGCACCTTCTTCCCCGGGGCGAACAGCTACCGCACCGAGCCGCGCGCCCCCTCACGGGAGCAGGTCGCCGTCATCGAGCGGCGCATAGGCGCCAGGCTGGACCCGGACGAGACCGAGTTTCGCTTCTACCGCGTGCAGAGGGCTCGCCAGACGGTCGGCACCGTGCTCACCCACCAGGCGCGCGGGCGCTTCGGCGCCGTGCAGGTGGTGGTCGCCATCGGCAACGACCGCCGGGTGATCGGCGTCACGGTGCAGCGCCACCGCGAGCCCACGAACCTCAACGCCGCCAGCTTCCTCCAGCAGTTCCGCGGGAAGCAGGCGGACGACCCCATCGCGATCGGCACGGACATCCAGCCCATCCGGGGCCACGACCAGTCGTCGCACGCGGTGGCGTTCTCGGTGAAGAAGATCCTGGTCATCCATGACGTTCTAGGGCGGTAGGGGGATGGAGCCATGAAGTCAGCGATCATCGCCGTCGTCGTCGTCGCCGTCGTTGGGGCGGGCATCTGGTACGCGTTCGGGGGAGGCGAGGCGCCTGGCGTGACAGCGCCGGTCCCGGCCGCGCAGGCTGCGACGGTGGTCGCCATCGGCGACCTTCAGGCGGCGCCCGAGACCTACCTGGGCCAGACCGTCGCGGTGGAAGGCCGCATTACGCGCCACTGCCCGACCACCGGGTGCTGGTGGTATGTGCAGGACGCCACCGGCGAGATTCGGGCGGACAGCTCGGCCACCGGCTTCGCGCTTCCCCCGGGCCAGGACGGCAAGCAGGTCCTCACCACCGGCAAGGTGACCCGCAACGAAGGCGGCGAGCTGGAGCTCACCGCGACCGGGGCGACGGTTAAGTAGGCCACGCAATGAAGCGATACGTCCGGCTCCAGATGCCCTCGCCACTAGCTCACCTGAGCAGTCGTGGCGCGCCGCCGGCGTATCGGCCACGCCGTCGGGCCCGGGAGGTCTGACCATGTCCTACTGGCGCCTGGCCTGGCGGAGCCTCACACAGCGACGGGCCCGAACCGGCCTGACGGTGCTCTCCATCGCGGTGGCGGTCGCCGTCCTCTACACGCTCCTGTCGTTCAACCGCGGCTACACCGCTTCGCTGAGGCGGCAGCTCCAGCAGATGGGCGTGCACGTGATCGTGGTGCCGCCGGGCTGCCCCTTCGAGGCTGCCTCGCTGCTCTTGAAGGGCGGCAAGCCGCCGGCCTACCTGAGCGAGGAGGTGGCGGAGCGGGTGGCCGCGACGGAGGGCGTGGAGATCGGCGCGCCCGGCTTCATGTCGGCGGTGATGAAAGAGGGCCGCACCGACATCTACTACGGCATGGACGCGCGGACCGCGCAGCTCAAGCACTGGTGGACGCTCAAACCTGGCGGCCGTTGGTTCGCGGACGACGAGCGGTACGGCGTGGTGCTCGGGTCCGATGCTGCGGTCGTCGAACTGGTCATCCAACAGCAGACCGACCCGTTCCAGCCGGGCATGGAGATGTGGATTCCGGAGATCGGTCGCGCGATGAAGGTCCTGGGCGTGCTCGAGCCCACCGGCACGCAGGACGACGGCTTCATCTACGTGCCCATCCCGGTGGCCCAGGAGATCTTCGACCAGCCGGACCGCGTGACCGTCGTCGCGATCCGCCTAACGGACCCCTCGCAGGCTGCCACCGTCACCGAGGCGCTGAAGCGCATCGAGGGCGTCGAGGTCATCACGATGGGCGAGCTGCTGGGCACCAAGCAGCGGATGATGGAGTCGGCGCGCCTGCTGGTGCTTGCCATCGTGGTGCTCGCAGTGGCCATCTCCAGCCTCGGCGTGCTCAACACGGTGCTCCTCTCCGTGTACGAACGCACGCGGGAGATCGGCGTGATGCGCGCCACGGGCGCTGGCAAGGGCCACGTGTTCCTCGTGGTCTGGCTGGAGACGATGCTGATGACGGCCGTTGGCGGCATGCTGGGCCTCGTTGCGGCGCTCGGCGGATCGCGCTTCCTTGAGGCTGCCGTGGTGGGCGCACTGGCCCAGGTGGAGTTCCTTGCGGTGGGCACCCACACCAGGCTCGCGATAGTGGAGCCCCGCATCGTGGTGATGACGCTCCTCTTCGTGCTCCTCATCGGCTTGCTGGCAGGCGTCTACCCGGCCCTGCGCGCCAGCCGACAGGAGCCGATCGAGGCGCTGAGGACGGAGTAGGGGAGCGCGATGGAGCACCTGCGGATTGCCGTTAAGAACCTGCTCCGCCGGAGGGCGCGCACCGTCCTCACGCTGCTGGGCGTGGGCGTCGCCGTGGCGATCCTCTACTCGCTGCTGGCGTTCCAGCGCGGCTACGAGCAAGGGCTCCGCGCGGAGATGGACGGCCTGGGCGCGCACATCCTCGTGGTGCCCCGCGGCTGCCCCTACGAGGCGGCCACAATCGTGCTCCACGGCGGCAAGTGGCCGCGCTACATGGAGGAGCGCCACGCCGAGCGCATCGCCGCCACTCCCGGGGTGAGCGAGTCCGCGCCGATACTCATGGACGCGATCATCGACCCGGTCGCCAGGACCAGCGTCATCTTCCTCGGGATCACCGAGCAGTACGGCGCGCTCCGCCCGAAGTGGTCCATACGCGGCAGGCCGCTCAGCGGAGGCGCGGCCCGCGAGGTGCTCCTCGGCTCCACCGTCGCGAGCAAGCTGGGCCTCGAGCCCGGTGACACCTTCGAACTGCGCCAGAACGCGTCAGGCAGGGCTGCCGGCAAGCAGGACGCCGACCTCCGCGTCGTCGGGGTGCTCGACCGCACCGGCAGCCAGGACGACGGCTTCGTCTTCATGCCGCTCCGCACTCTGCAGGAGCTCTCCCAGCTGCCGGGCAAGATAGTCGTGGTGCTGGTGCGCGCCGAGCGGATCGACGCCGCGAGCCTGGCGAGGGTGACCGAGGACCTGCGCGCGCTCGGAGGCAACATGAACATCTTCCCGCTGTCGGAGCTGCTCGAGAACGCCTCGCAGCTCATGCAGGTGACCCGGGTGTTTGTCCTCGCCATCGTGTTCGTGGCGCTGGCGGTGGGCGCGGCCGGCGTACTGAACACGATCCTGATGACAGTGTTCGAGCGCACGCGAGAGATCGGCATGATGAAGGCTGTCGGGGCGACCCGACGCGACATATTCGTGCTTGTCTGGACGGAGACGGTGCTGCTCTGCGCGGCCGGCGGGCTGGCCGGGGTGGCGATCGCATTGGCGGGGGCGCGCGGCGTCGAGTTGTTCCTCCGCCAGGCGCTGTCCACGCAGTTCGCTGCTCTGCCAGAGACCACGCTCATAGGAGTCTCGCCCGGCGTGGCGCTGGGCTGCGTGGCGATGTCGGTGGCGCTCGGGGTCCTTGCGGGGCTCTACCCCGCGTGGCGTGCGGCCGCCGTGCGGCCTATCGAGGCGATCCGGGGAGCATGAGCACGAACACTGAGGCGCGCGCGCCGCGCCAGTCGCCGGTCGCCCCGGGCGGCGCCGAGGGCGAGCCCATCGTCGTGGCGTCCGGGCTCGGCAAGGTCTACCGGCGTGCCGCCAGTGCGACGGCGGCCCTCCAGGGCGTCGACCTCCGCATCGGCGCTGGCGAGTTCTGCGCGGTAGTCGGTCCGAGCGGTGCAGGCAAGACGACGCTGCTGAACCTGCTCGGGGCCATGGACGTGCCGACGCAGGGCTCGCTGAGCATCGCCGGGAGCGACGTCGCCCGCGACGGCAGGATCCTCCTCGGCGAGGGGGCGCGCGACCGCCTCCGGCGCAAGCACATCGGCTTCATCTTCACCGACTTCCACCTCGTGCCCACCCTGACCGCACTGGAGAACGTGGAGATGCCGCTCCTCTGGTCCGGCCGGTCCGATCGGGCCCATGCCTCCTCGCTCCTCGAGCGCGTCGGCCTCGGCCACCGCCTCTCGCACCGGCCGGCGGAGCTGTCCGGCGGCGAGATGCAGCGCGTCGCCATCGCGCGGGCGCTGGTGAACCGGCCTGGCCTGCTGCTGGCGGACGAGCCCACCGGCAACGTGGACACACGCACGCGCGACAGCATCTTTGAGCTCTTCCGGGAGCTGCACGCGGGCGGGCTGACTGTGGTGCTCGCCACCCACGACCGCGACCTGGAGCGGCGCGTGGACCGCGTAGTGCACCTGCGCGGCGGGCGCATCGTGGACGAAGCGGAGTGAGCGCAATGGGCCAGCCCGTTCTCGAGGCCGTAGACCTCTGGCGCTCCTTCCGGCGCGGCGCCGAGACGGTGCACGCCCTGGCGGGCGTCTCGCTCACCGTGCACGAAGGCGAGATCGTCGCCGTGGTGGGCCGCTCGGGGTCCGGCAAGACGACCCTGCTGAACCAGGTGGGATGCCTCGACTCGCCGACCAGCGGGACCATCCGGATATGCGGCGCCGAGGTGACCGGCATGCCGGAGCGGGCGCTGGCGGTCTTCCGTCGCGACCACATCGGCTTCATCTTCCAGCTCTTCTACCTGATCCCGACGCTCACCGCCGTGGAGAACGTGGAGCTGCCGATGGTCTTCGCGCGGGAACGCGACCGACGTCGCCGGGCGCTCGAGACCCTGGAGCGCGTCGGCATGCAGCGCGTCCACGCCCTTCCGCAGGAGCTCGACGGAGGCGACATGCAGCGCGTCGCAATCGCGCGGGCACTGGTGCGCCGGCCGCGCCTGCTGCTGGCCGACGAGCCGACCGGCCGCCTCGAGGAGCGCTCGCGAGCCGCCATCATGGGCCTCTTCCGCGGACTGCGAGACGACGGGCTCGGCATCGTTCTCGTCACCCACGACCCCTCGCTCGCCGCCGAGACGGACCGCGTCCTCGAGCTGGAGGACGGGCGCGTTCGGAACGGGACGGCCCCGGGCGGGAAGGAAGACAACCCGACATGAGACACGCAACGCTCGCGCTTGCCATCGCGCTGACAGCCGCCGGCTGGACCGCCCGCGCCGCGGAGGCGCCGGCCCACGCTGCGGAGGAACCGGCCCGCGGCGGCGGTCTGCGCCTGTCGCAATGGACCGTCAACGGGCGGATCGACTGGCACCTCATGCGCACCGACGCCTCGGGCCCGCACGCGATGGAGAAGACGCGCGGCAAGCTGATGGGCGCGGAGATCGAGACTTTCGCCACGCTGAGCGATGGCGTGCGTGACGTGCTGAACATCGGTCTGCAATGGCCCTACGCCACGGACA
The DNA here is from genome assembly GCA_035477595.1 of Chthonomonadales bacterium. GTDB lineage: Bacteria > Armatimonadota > Chthonomonadetes > Chthonomonadales > CAJBBX01 > DATIKM01. The sequence continues at coordinate 9,930 of DATIKM010000179.1, read as the reverse complement.
TGGCCGGCGCCGACGGCCGCGGCCGGCAGATGCACTTCGGCAACGCCTTCCTGGTCGCCAAGCTGGGCCTAGGCAGGCCGAACATCAGGGTCGGGCAGTTCGTCGTCCCCTTCGGCAACCTGCCGGTCTATGAGACGCACACTCGCCCGCTGCAGACCCTCTACGCGCACAGCCTTGGGGTTCGGATCGACCGCGGCGTGAGCATTGAGGGCATGGCCGGAGCGTACGACTACTGGCTGGCGGTTATGGGAGGCAACGGCGCCCGGGGCGACAACGACGGCCGGCCGATGTTCGTCGCCCGCGCGGCGCGCCGCTTCGAGCTGCCTGGCGGCGGGCGGCTGACCGCCGGAGTCTCCGGCTTGCGCGGCGACTCCATGCCGCGGTTCGTCACGGGCGTCGACCCGACGATGGCGCATGGCGGGATGCACATGCCCCTACACCACATCCTCGACTTCACGGACAAGGCACGGTGGGCGCTCGACGGCGAGTTCGAGCTGATGCAGGACACGTGGCGCGCTGAGCTGGTCGCAGGCCGCGACACCGATGGCGAAGTCGACGGCCAGTTTCTGCAGTGGAACCGCGCGCTCGCGGGCGGCGCAGAGCTCACGGCGCAGGTCGCGCGCTGGAGCCAGCCCGGGGGCGTCCGGCTCGCGATGGGCGCGTCGCTCGGCCGCGAGATCGAGCCGAATACGACGGTCCGCGTCGCGGTCACCACCGCCCGCGGCCGCATGCACGGCGCGACACGGCGCGAGACGACGCTGGTCCTGCAGATCGCGCGCGACTTCCCGCGTCTGATCCGCTGAGCCCACCGGCAACCTGGACACGCGTACGCGCGACGACAGCGCGCATGGCGCCTAACTGGACTGGTGCAGGCCGGCGAAAAACAGGTCCCAGAACGGGTCCTTGTCTGGTTCGACCAGCTCCGTTGTCCGGCCGTCCCGATAGACCGTACAGTGCGGGAGCCTCGTGTCGAAACGGCCCAGTTCGTAGCTCTCGATCCCTACCTTGCTCCATGCCTCGCGGACTCGCGCCGCGCTATCCGGCGCAACTGCTGCGAGCAGCGTCCCCTCGCTGATGGCGCACCAGGGGTCGAAGGCCAGTGTGTTCGCCAGATCGACGATATCCGGCGGCACGGTGATCGCGTCCAGGTTCACATGCGCCGGGATGCCGGCCGCGATCGCCATCTCGGATATCCCGCCGAGCACGCCGCCCTCCGTTGCGTCGTGCATCGCATGCACGCCGCCGGCCCCGAACGCGGTCAGGGCGTCGCTCACAACCGTCATCTCTCGAAGGCGGGCCAGGGACCGCTGGAGCGAATCCTGCGGGATGCGATCGCGGATGCGATCATGATAGAGAGCTGCGAGCAACGCCACGGCTTCGATGGCCGGCCCCTTGGTCATCAGGATGATGTCGCCATCTCGTGCCCCTCCCGGGGACACCCAAGCCGAACCGTCCGCAATCCCCCACACCGTGACGCCTCCGACTATGGGGACCGTAACGGCATCGTACCAACCCGTGTGTCCGCCGACGATGGCGATGCCCAGCTCGCGCGCCGCGTCGGAGACTGACGCCACGATGGCCTGGGCATCGCTCTCCGGGCTCGTCGGCGGGAGCAGCAGCGTATAGGTCATGAACTGCGGGCGGACCCCGGTGACGGCAACGTCGCTGGCGCCAATATGCACCGTGTACCAGCCCATCAGCTCCAGCGGCAGCCCGGGGGCCGGGAAGATCGGGTCTTCCGCGATGACCATGACCCTCCCGTCCATCAGATCCATAACGGCCGCGTCCAGGCCCGGTCCTGGTCCGACAAGCGTCTGCGCCGAAGAGGCCCCGAAGTGGTTGCCGAGCAGCGCCTTCAGGCGGGTTGGCGACGGCTTGCCGACGCGGCGCTCACTCACGGTTTACGCTCCTTCCAAGCACGCTCTCAACGTCCTGAACTTTGCCCCTGAGCCTGCCTGCAGCGCCTTCTCGATCATCGATGGTGACATGCGTGAGCACGCGTGGCGCGGCGGACCTCATGTGGCGATGGCACGCCATGATTAGCGCGAGCACCTTCTCCGGATCGCCCTCAACCGTCGTCTGCATCGCGCCCATGGTGTAGTCCAAGCCAGACTGCTCGATCAGCGGAACAAGCTCCGCGATCTTCTCTTTGAGCTCCTCGCCTACTCCGATGGGCACTACTGAGAAACTGGCAAGCATGTCCGACCTCCCTTGCTTTCCCCCTTTACGATCTGGCGCAGATGCCGCGCCGCTGCTTCGGGGTCTACCGCGCCGATGACCGCCGAGATAACGGCGACCCCCACGGCGCCCGCTGCGATGACCGAGGCCGCGTTCGCCGGTGTGACCCCGCCGATGCCGACCACCGGGATCGCGACGCTCCGGACGATCTCGGCGACGCGAGCCAGCCCAACCGGCGCTCCGGCATCCGGCTTCGAGGGCGTGCCGAAGACGTCTCCCACGCCCAGGTAGTCGGCGCCCGCTCCAGCGGCCTCTCTGGCCTGCTCCACGGACCCCGCCGAGACTCCCAGGATGCGATCTGGCCCGATCAGTCGGCGGGCGACCTGCGCGGGCATGTCGTCCTGGCCTACGTGGACCCCGTCCGCGTCGAGCGCCAACGCAACGTCGATGCGGTCGTTCACGATGAGCAGGGCCCCGGCTTCGCGGGTGACCCTTCTCAGGGCGCCGCCGAGCGTCAGCCAGTCGCGCGTGCTCACCTCCTTGAGGCGTAGCTGCACGACCGTCGCGCCACCCCTGATCGCCGCCTGCACGACGTCCGCGATGTCGCGGCTGCCTGCGGTGCGGCGATCGGTGATGACGTAGACCGAGTAGTCCGGTGTCTTGGGGGTCACCGCCGCTCCTTCATAACGGGAGAGATGCCCGATGGTCCGTGCCCAGAGCCCAGCCCTGGCGCCTGCCGGATGGCATGTCGCAGGTAGCAGCGGGCGCCGGCGCACGCGGCAGTGCGCACGCCGGCGCGCTCGGCCCGGCCCGCACTACCGCGCCAGCAGGCGCACTTCGTGGAGCGCGGTTCCGTCCGGCACATCCATCGCCAGGCCGGTGAGGCCGCCCTCGTAGCCGGGCCGGCCGGCGAGCGTCACGGTGATCGACTGGTTCCTGCCAGCGGGCAGGGCGACCTCGGTCGAGCGCTCCTCGCGCCACCACGTCGCGCTCCATGCGGCCCATTCGCTCGGCCTCGTGGAGGCGGCGGCGGGCGGCATACCGCGCCAGAAGAGGCGGAGCGTGCCGGCCTCGGTCGCGGATACGCGGATCCGCACCCTCCGGGCGGCCTCGGCGCGCCAGAACGTGTAGGGGCCGACGACGCGCACGGGTCTGCCGGGCGTGCCCGCGCGGACCGCGAGGCCGCGGCTCGCGAGGGGCCAGCCGGCGTCGCCGCCGCCCTGGTAGTGCCAGCCCTGGCGCGCTCTCTCGAAGCTCCAGGCCGGCAGCGTGCGGGGCGCACGCCGGCGGGCCTCGGCGCGGATCTCATCCAGCGTGCCCACGACGAAGGCGCAGGTGTACTCGAAGACGATGTTGTGGTCCAGAATCTCGGTGGTCATGGGCGACATGTAGCCGGTGGGGGAGTCCTTCTCGCCGCCCACGCCTCGCTGACCATGGAAGCCGCCGTGGAACTCGGCCGGTCGGGGCACGATGACACCGATACCCGAGCCCTGGTCGTTCACCAGGGCCGCCCATCCTTCCGTTGGCAGGAAGTTCACCCAGGGCCAGGGCTCGCGATGGTCGTTGCGCACCTCGCTGACGGGACCGCTGGCAAACGGCCTGTCGCCCAGATAGGCCATCAGGCGGTGCCACGGGGCGTTCACGTAGACCGCCGGAATCTCCTGATGGTAGCCCCCATACTGCGTCGTGTCGCTCCGCGCGTTCGTCAGCCGGGCGCGGTAAGTGAACCGCGGCCCATTCGGGTCGAGCCGGATCCATGTCTCCATGACGCACTCGCCGGGGTCGTTGTCCATCGGCCAGAGCATCGGGATGGTCCTGATGTACAGCTCGTCCCCCCTCACCCGGTGTTCGATGACCCTCGAGCCATTGTTGAACGCATCGCCCGACTGGATCGGGTTCCAGGGGAAGCCGGCCCACGCGGGGCTCTTGCGCTTGCCCTCGCGTTGGTAGTTGGGCGGACCGGAGTAGTAGGACTGCTGGATCTGCCGCCCAAGGTCATGGGAGTTGATGATGTTGGGGCCGCCGGGAACCGACACGTGGGTGATCGCGCCGCCCCACCTCAGGTTCACCCCGACTCGGAGGTGCCGGTTCTCGATGAAGGTGTCCGCGGTCTGCTGCGCCCCGGCGCATGCAGCCAGGCAGAGCAGCGCGGCAGCGACTAGGGCCGTGGTGTGCATTCGGTCCTCCGTATCGGGATGAGCGTCGAAGCGCGGGCTGGCTGGCCTGCGCGCGCACCTCTACCTTACCGCACGAACGGGCCGGCGCGGGAGCCCGGCGTCGCGTTCGACGCGCAAGGTCGCCACTTGTCGCCGCTCGGCGCGCGGTCAGGGACGAGAGTGAAGTGCGGGAACCGCAACGGCGGCTGTGTGACGCAGCGAGGCGACCTTTTGCCCCGTGGGCCGCGTAATGTCACGATACGAGAGACCGCTGGTAGGCCGTGTGCGGGGAATCGGCGCGCACGGTTGGCAGGGGCGTGCTGACTGCGACCGTCGCCGTGAGGCGCCGAAGGAGTGAGGAGATGCCAATGCGCCTCGCTATCGCCGGGATCGCCACCGAGAGCTGCACCTTCTCCCCCGTGAACACCACCCTCGAGGACTTCCGCATCCTTCGCGGTGACGACCTGCTGCGGCGTTACGCCTTCATGCAGGACAAGCCGGTGCTCCCGCTCATCCTTGCACGGGCCCTGCCCGGCGGGCCGGTCACGCCGGAAGCCTACGAGGGCATCAAGGAGGAGTTCCTGGGGCGCCTCAGGGAAGCGGCGCCGTTGGACGGGCTCTTTCTCGACATGCATGGCGCCATGAATGTGGTCGGCATGGACGATGCCGAGGGCGACTGGATGAGAGCGGCAAGGCAGGTGGTGGGGCCTCAATGCCTCATCTCGGCCAGTTACGACCTGCACGGCAACGTTTCCAGGCAGGTGGTGGACAACATCGACATTCTGACGGCCTTTCGCCACGCGCCGCACACCGACGCCGAGGAGACGCGGAAGAGGGCCTTTGGGCTGCTCGAGCGTAGCCTGAGAGAAGGGCTGCGCCCGCAACGCGCCTGGCTCGCGGTGCCGGTGGCGCTGCCTGGCGAGAAGACCAGCACCGAGTGGGAGCCCGGCGCCACCCTCTATGCCAGGCTGCGTCATACCGACAGGATCCCCGGCGTGCTCGACGCCTCGCTCCTGGTGGGCTACGTCTGGGCCGACGAGCCGAGAGCGATGGCCAGCGTCGTCGTGGTGGGAACCGACATGGAGGTGCTAGAGCGCGAGGCAAGAGCGCTGGCCATGCACTACTGGAACGCCCGGGAGCAGTTCCGCTTCGGCGCTCCCGCAGGCTCCATCGACGACTGCATCACCTGGGCACTGGAGGAGCCCGCAACAGGCATCTTCGTGTGCGACTCGGGCGACAACCCGACAGCGGGCGGTGTTGGAGACACGTCCTTCTTCCTGGAGCGCTTGCTCAAGCGCCGGGTCGAGGATGCCATCCTGGGAGGCATCGCCGATGCTGAAGCCACCGACGCCTGCTACAGGGCCGGGGTGGGCGCCAGGCTCGAGCTCGCCCTGGGAGGCAAGCTCAACCCCACGGGTAGCCAGCCGCTGCCAGTGCGCGGACGGGTTCTGCACCTGCATCCCGGCGCCAACGACCGGCAGGCCGTCCTGCAGGTCGACGGGGTGAAGGTCGTCGTCTCGAGCAAGCGCCGGCCTTACCACTACGTGGACGACTTCCACCGGCTGGGGCTCGATCCCTCAGAACACAAGATGGTGGTCGTCAAGATGGGCTACCTGGTGCCCGACCTGAAGCGCATCGCCAGCCGCATCCTGCTGGCCCTGAGCCCTGGCGTTGTGGACCAGGCTATCGAGCGCTTGCCCTTCGAGCGCATCCGTCGGCCCATCTACCCGCTCGACCCCGACATGGCATGGCAGCCTGGTTAGCTCTGCGCTGAAGTCAGCCCGGCCTCCGCGGGAGGTTGGCGCATCCGGGTGTTGTTGAGCGTGGCGGGGGTGTTTGCTCTCACTGCATCGGGGTGGGTCCGCAGGGGGCCGGGCAGGTTGAGGTGGAGCCGGCAGAGGAGGTTCACGATGGAGCGTTCGAGGGCGATGTCGCGCCGCGAGCTGGTGCTGCGCGGGGGCGCGCTGGCATCGGCCGGGCTGGCGGCGCCGCCAGCGGGAGCGCGCCAGGCGCGGCAGGCCGCCGTTGAGTTCGACGCGCAGGGCCGCCTCCTGTCGCTGCGCTGTGCGAGGTCCGGGAGAGAGCTGCTCGCGGCGCCGGGCAGCGGGAGCGTGTTCGCGCTCGAGATCGAGCGTGGCGGGAGGTCCTTCTGGCTCTCCGCCCGCGATGCCGGGCAGGTCACGGTTGAGCGGTCGCCTGGCCGCACGGTCGTGCGGTACCGCAACCTGGGCGACACCGGCATCGAGGCCACGTGCACGGTCCGCACGGTGCCGGGCGAGCCGCTCCCACTTTGGCGGCTCACTGCGGACCTGCCACGCGACTGCACGCTCGCCATGGCCGGCTTCCCGGTCGTGGATCTCTCGCCGCTGAGCGAGGGCCGCGACGCGTGGGTCTCGGGTGCGACGAAGGGCGGACTGCATCCGCGCCCGTCTGCCTGGGCGCCCGGGCGGAGGCTCCACGCCGCCCAGCCCGGCAGCCTTGCCGCCGCGTTCGCGTGCTACTACGACGCGCGCGGCGGCGTCACGACGCAGGCGCGCGACACCCGCGGCTTCCAGAAGGCGGTCGCCATCGAGCGCACGCGCGACGCTGTGTCGGTGCACTGGCTCCAGTCCTGCCGCGGCGTGGGCAGGTGGGACCTGGGCTACGACGTGGCGCTCGGCGCCTTCGGCGGCGCGGGCCGGCAGCCCGCTGACTGGCGTGACGCTGCCGACCTGTATAAGCGGTGGGCGCTGCGCCAGCCCTGGTGTCGGCGGACGCTCGCTCGCCGGACCGACCTGCCCGCGTGGCTCCGCCAGGGGCCGGCGATGGTGCGGTTCCACCGGGGATGGCTGGCCGACATCCCGTCCATCGACCGCTGGATGGGCGCGTACTGGCGCCGGCGCTACGGCGCGGTCCCCCTCATCGTGGCCTATTGGGGCTGGGAGAAGGTGGAGGCCTGGGTCACGCCGGACTACTTCCCCGTCTTCCCGTCCGATGCCGCGTTTCGTTCACTGGCCGCCCGCAACCGCAGGCTGGGCGGCCGCACGTTTCTGTGGCCATCGGGATACCACTACACGCTCACCTTCGGCCGACGGCCGGACGGCTCGTTCCGCTGGGACGACCGGGCGCGCTTCGAGGCGGTGGCGCGTCCGCACGCCGTGGTCGGCCGGGACGGTCAGCCGCTGGTGGGCGACCGGTTCTGGCTCGAGGGCGGGCAGACGGCGGCCCTGTGCCCGGGCGACCCGTGGACGCGCCGGTGGCTAGACGCCATCGGTGAGGCCTGCGCCGAGCGGGGCGCCGAGATCGTACAGGTAGATCAGGTCGTGGGCGGCGCGTTCCCCGTGTGCTGGAGCGCCTCCCACGGGCACCCGCCGGGGCCCGGCGGGTGGATGACCGACGTGTTCCGGCTCCAGCTAGAGAGCCTGCTGGCGGCGTGCAGGAAGCGGCAGCCCGGCGCCGTGGTCTGCTTCGAGGAGCCCAACGAGCTGTTCATCCAGCAGGTGGGCCTGCAGGACTACCGCGACTGGGAGGTCTTCGGGCAGGGCGACACGGAGCCGGCCTCCGTCTTCAACTACCTCTACCACGAGTTCCTGCCCACGTTCCAGAGCAACCCGCGCCCGCGCGACCTGCTGCAGGCCGCGTGGTGCCTGGTCACCGGCCAGATGCCCCACCTTGTGCCAGACCGCCGCATTGGCCCCGGCCCAGCAGTCGAGAACGGCGACTTCGAGGCGTGGGTTGGCGACGTCCCGCTCGGATGGGATCGGGTCGGCGGCTGGCAGGGGGAAGTGTGGACCGGCGAGTGCGCTCGAGATGCGGAGGTGAGGCGGCGCGGCGCGGCGAGCCTCAGGCTCCGCAACGTGGAGCCCGGGCAGACGGTGCAGGTGTCGCAGAACGTCGCTGTGGGCGGCGGGCTGCGCGTCGGCGGGCGGCACCGCTTGCGGCTCTGGCTGAAGAGTGGCGGCGCCTCACCGGGTGCGTCGCTCATGTTCGGCGCCTTCGCCGAGGGGCTCAGGCCGACCTGGAGCGGCGGCATTCCAGTGCCGGCCGAGCCGGGCGACTGGCAAGAGGCCGAGGTGTCGTTCACGGTGCCGCCGTCGAGCGTCCTGCTGCGCATCATGCTGCACCTGGCGGGGCCGGGCACGGCGTGGGTAGACGACCTGCGCCTGGAGACGCTCGGACCGGACGGGACTTGGTCTGAGACGGCGCGCTCCGTCGTCCCCGAGGACCACGCCTTCATGCGCGCCTGGGTGGACCTGTACCACGGGATCGGGAGGCCCTACCTGCAGATGGGCCGCACGCTGCGCCCTCCGAGGCTCGAGTGCGCCGAGGTGACCGACGGCGCCTGGCGCCGGCCGGCGGTGCTGCACAACGCGTACGAGGCGCCGGACGGTTCGCGGGCGGTGGTGGTGGTCAACGCGACGAGCGCGCCGCAGCGGTGCCGTGTGTGGTGGCGGGGCGCCTTCGTGGCGCTCGATCTCGCGCCGTGGCGGGTCCGGCTGCTGAGGGGCGCCACTCAGCGTGGGCCGTCGCCGGGCGCCGGGCGCGGTGCTTCAGGCAGGCACGAGGCCTGCCCCTACGCGCGTTGGGCGTGACCGCGTCCGGGTCGGCCCTGCCCGACCGTAGGGGCGGCCCCCTGTGGCCGCCCAACCGCCATGCGGCGTGTCGGACCGCCGGTTGGCCGAACCGACCGATGACCGAACGCGCGCCGCTTCGGGCAGGCACGAGGGTGCGTCGGGCAGGCACGAGGCCTGCCCCTACGCACGTTGGTCGTGATGCGTCCGGGTCCGCCTGGCGCGACCGTAGGGGCGGCCCCCTGTGGCCGCCCAACCGCCATGTGGCGTGTCGGACCGCCGGTTGGCCGAACCGTCGGGTGACCGATCGTGCGATGCATCGGGCAGGCACGAGGGTGCGTCGGGCAGGCACGAGGGTGCGCCGGGCAGGCACGAGGCCTGCCCCTACGCACGTTGGGCGTGACCGCGTCCGGGGCGGCCCCCTGTGGCCGCCCAACCGGCATGCGGCGCATAGACCCACCGTGCGCGGCGCCCCGTTGGCCGAACCGTCGGGTGACCGAACGCGTGATGCGTCCGGGTCGGCACGAGGGTGCGTCGGGCAGGCACGAGGCCTGCCCCTACGCACGTTGGGCGCGATGCGCGTCCGGGTTCGGCCTGGCGCGACCGTAGGGGCGGCCCCCTGTGGCCGCCCAACCGCCATGCGGCGCATAGACCCACCGTGCGCGGCGACCCGTTGGCCGAACCGCCGGGTGGCCGAACGCGCGATGCATCGGGCAGGCACGAGGGTGCGTCGGGCAGGCACGAGGCCTTGCCCCTACGCACGTTGGGTGCGATGCGCGTCCGGGTCGGCCCTGCGCGACCGTAGGGGCGGCCCCCTGTGGCCACCCAACCGCCATGCGGCGCATAGACCCACCGTGTGCGGCGACCCGTTGGCCGAACCGTCGGATGACCGATCGTGCGATGCATCGGGCAGGCACGAGGGTGCGCCGGGCAGGCACGAGGCCTGCCCCTACGCACGTTGGGCGTGACCGCGTCCGGGTCGGCCCGGCGCGATCGTAGGGGCGGCCCCCTGTGGCCACCCAACCGCCATGCGGCGCATAGACCCA
>DATIKM010000178.1:0-2666 GCA_035477595.1 Chthonomonadales bacterium | reverse complement strand
CGGTAAGCCGAGTCGATGATGCTGACGGATGACAACACGCCGATGAGGTCGCGGAACTCGAACCGCTTCCTGCGCTCGGGCACGTACACAACGTCACCGATGCTGAGGGGCCTGTTGCATGCCATATCGCCCTTCCTCAGCGCCTTCTCGACATCCGCCCTGTCCACGACGGCGCTGCTGGTGCCGCGGTCGATGTGCACCACGTGCACCTCCCGCAAGTCCGCCGAGGGCAGCGGTCCACCCGCGGCGTTCAGGGCGTCCAGGACCCGGTCCCCTTCCTTCTGGGCGTAGTAGCCGGGCCGCGCGACCGCTCCGAACACGTAGGTGCGGTTCCTCAGCTCGGGCACGTTGATCATTGCCCCCCGCGCGAGCACCGTGTTCTGCGTCATGTCGCCGCGCCGTAGCATCGCGTCGAGATCGAGCCGCACATCCTTCCCACCCATAGACAGCGAGGCGGCCGGCAGATCGGCTGTCTCCATCCTGACCCCACCCGCGGCGGTTAGGGCGTCGAGAACCGTCATGTCGTCACGGTGGTCGAAGCTGCCAGGACGCATCACCTCGCCGACCACAGCGACCTTGGTCCTGCGCTCGGGCACGTAGACGACATCCCCGATCTCAAGCACCGGGTCGTTGCCGCCGTACGCCTGAGCCTCGGGCTCGCTCAGGTCAAGGACGCGCTTGTGGCCGCTCTTGCGGGTTAGGGTAACCTTACTGAGGTCAGCGGACGGCAGAGGACCGCCCAGCTCCGCCAGCGCCTCGAGCACGTGCTTGCCCGCCCGGTACTCGACCACTCCGGCCCTGGCAAGCTGCCCGTAGACCAGAACGCTCTCGCGGCGCTTCTGGGCGAGGGCGACCGACACGGATGGGTTCCTGATGAACCGCCTCCACTTCTCCGTCAGTAGCTGCGCCACTTCCAGCGTCGTCCTGCCCGTAACGTCCACCGGGTCGAGCAGCGGCACAGTTATGCTGCCATCGGGAGGCACAACGACCTGGCTCGACAGGTTTGGGAAGCTCACCACGTTGATCGTGATCACGTCCTCCGCCGCGAGCAGGTACGGTGCGGGCGCTGGTCTGTCCGGCGCTCTGCCTGCGGGCGCGGCAGGCGCGCACTGCAACAACAGGCAGGCAGCGAGCATCAGCTCGCGGGCGGTGTTCCACATGCTCTGATCCCCCAGTGCCTCAGGCCGGCCGGTCCGGACGGGATGCCGGCCGCTACACGCGCTATGCAGGCTCCGAGCCAGATGGTGCCGGGAGCGCTCGTCTGCGACCGCCCCCATTCCGACTGGACGGAGGGTCCGCCTGTCTGTGGAAGTGAGGCGCGCACGCCGCGCTCCGGTCCCTTGGAGCGTAGTTCGCGAACACGTAGACCCGCTGGTCGACCGCGACGCGCAGTACGTCCATGGTGTTGCGCACGAGGTCGGCGTCCACGCGCCCGAGTGCGACGACCTGGATGATGCAGTCGGCGTGGCGCGCCAGAAGCAGCGCGTCCGCAAACACAGCGCAGGCCGGCGCGTCGATGATGACCGTGTCTGCCGTGGTTTGCAGCCGCTCGATGACTTCGCTGACGCGCGGGGACGAGAGCAGCTCGGTTGGCGCATGGTGCGCGGCCCCGCTGTGCAGGATGCTCAGGCCCGGGACGGGCGTCGTGACGATGGCTTCGTCCAGCGACATCGCACTGGCGATGACGTCTGCGAGACCGTGCGGCACAGCGGTCCCGAAGAGGCGGTTCTGGGCCGGACGGCGAAGGTCGGCATCGACCAGTGCCACGATCTGCCCGGCGCGCGCCATGGACCGAGCGAGCGATGCTGCGGTCAGTGACTTGCCCTCTCCCGCCACGGCGCTGGTGATGAGGATGCAGCGCTTGTCTGCCTGCGGGTCACCAGCCTCGTCGCGCAGAATGAGCGAGAGGCGTGCCGCCGCCAGGTTGTAGGCATCAAGAGCCCGCGGCGGCTCCTCCGCACGGCGGACTGCGGCGAGCTCCCACAAGCTGAGCCAGGGCAGCTGGCCGACGAGAGGACCTCCAGCCAGGCGCGCAAGGTCGCGTGGGGCACGGAGACAGCGATTCCCCTGCTCGAGGAGCACTACGCACCCCAGGGAGATGATCGCGCCCACCAGCCCGGCGAGCACGAGGTTGCGGGCGGTGTTGGGGCTCACCGGAATCCGGTTCGTGCCGCCCATGTCCGCGGACACGTAGACGCCGCTGTCGGCCGCATCGACTGCCACCAGCCTGGCCTCGGCCTCCGCCCGCTGAGCGGCCTGGGCGACCTGCCGCGCAACCTCCAGCTCGCGCTGGACCCGCGCGAAGGCCAGCGCCTTGGACGGGATCCGTTCGAGAGCAACCCGTGTCCTGGCAACTGCGCGCCGCGCTGCCGCAAGCCGCGCCTCGGTGTAGACGAGCTGCACGCGGGCCTGGCGGTGCTCCATATCTAGCTGGGCATGCGTCTCCAGAGACGGCCGCGCGTTGTCCGACACGGCCTCGACCGCCTGGTTCAAGCGGTTCCGCAGATCACGGACCTGCTCGTCCAGGTCAGGCAGGACGCCCGGGTATTCCTCGGTGTACTTCTGAGCCGCAGCTGCCCGCTCGATCTCTTTGTCGCTCAGCATCTTCTGTAGCGACAGCACCAACTGAGGGTCGCGCACGCCCGGACCGGTGCGCAACGACGCGT
>DATIKM010000177.1:0-2583 GCA_035477595.1 Chthonomonadales bacterium | reverse complement strand
CGACGAATCCCACGGCCCAATGGCCCGGCGTGGCTACATCGCTCTCCAGTGCCCGTTGTCATCCATGAACTCAATGCGCGCCGCCGGGCCGAGCGCTCCTCGACCCCGCACAGTCCGCGCCGTGACGCGCACCTTGGGCATGGTGTCGTTGAGGTTGACCTGTGCCCTAGTCGTCCCGGTGTACATGACGAACCGCTGGAGGCCCCTGTGGCACCAAGCGCGTCGCGCGCTCTGCCTGATGAAGGCCGATGGGACGGAGAGCGTCGCGCCGGTCCTCGCCATCGCGTCCGCCTCCTGAGCCGAGAGCACCTTGTCCACCGAGTCCACCAGCCACGCGCGCACGGCGCCGTCAGGCTGGCGGATTGCGACCACGAAGTAACCCTCGACCGACACCGCCGTATTCGGCGCGCGCCGGGCGTTGATCATCTCGTGCACGGTGATAAACTGGTTGTGCGGATGCACGACGGGGACCGCCGGCGCGGGTGCGCGCGTGGCGGACCTCTGTGCGACGGCAGGCACGGCTAGCGCAGCGACCAGAGCCGCCATACATGCCGGCAATCTACATCCTCGGAGCGTCATGATTCCAGCCACCTTGCCTCCTCGCGCAACTGAGCGCCTCTCCAGCGGAGCGGCGGCGCGCCATGCCGTCGCGCGCTGTGTACTGCGCCTCACGATCGCCGGGCTCCTGCTTCCCCTTGCCTCGTCCGGCGCGTGGGCAGCCGGCGGGGGGCTGTTTCCGCCATCCTCCGCCGTGGACTTCCGCTTCCTGCTTGAGGCTCCCGCAGGGCGCCACGGATTCCTGACGGTGGACCGCCAGGGCCGGTTCGCATGGCCGGACGGGCGGCGCGCGCGCTTCTGGGGCGTGAACATCAGCTCGCGCAGCTTGTGGGTCGACGCCGCGACCATCGAGACCGTGGCGGACGCGCTCGCCCGGTCCGGGGCTAACCTGGTGCGGCTCGAAGCCATCGACAACCGGGGCGGCCTGCTCGAGGTGCCTGGCTTCGTCGGGAGCCGGGTGCTCGACCCGGCCAAGCTGGCCGCGCTGGACCGCTGGGTGGCGGCGCTCCGGTCGCGCGGCATCTACGTGTACCTCAACCTGCTGGACTTTCGCACGTTCCACACCGCGGACGGAGTCCCCGAAGGGGAGCGCCTCGGCCGCGGGGCGCGCCCCTACGCCTTCCTGGACCGCCGGCTCATCGATCTTCAGAAGGAGTACGCGACGGCGCTACTGGGCCGTCGCAACGAGATCACCGGCCTCCGCCTCGTGGACGACCCGGCTCTCGCGATGGTCGAGATCTGCAACGAGAACGGCTTCTTCCTGCACGCAGACACGCTCGACGACATGGTGGAACCGTACCGCACCGCGCTCCGCCAGGCGTGGTGCCAGTGGCTAACGAAGCGGTACGGCGACCGTGAGGCGCTGCGGCGCGCCTGGGGCGCCTACGGCGGCGGCGACGTGCTCCAGCCCAACGAGAGGCTCACGGAGTATTCCGTCCAGCTCCCCAACCTGGCGCCTGGACCGGCCTCCGCCCCCGGGGTCGTCGACGTGCGGCGTGCGCCGAGGCGTGTACGGGACGGCGTGCTGTTCCTCTACGAGCTGCAGCGCGCGTACTTCGCCGAGATGCGCGACCATCTGCGGTCTCTCGGTCTGCGCGTGCCGATCACGGCGTCGGTCTCGAACGACATACCTGTCGACCTCGCTTCCGTCGCGGCCGAGCTGGACTTCACAGCGATAAACCACTATGCCGACCATCCCGCGTTCGAGGGTGAGCCGTGGGTAGGCCCCCAGTACTACGGCATGGGGAACCCCCTCCGGTCGGCGGGAGGCGGACTGGGACCGGTGCTTGCCAGGGCGCGCTGGAGCGGCAAGCCGCTCGTGGTGCGCGAGTGGGCGGTGCCATGGCCGAACCCCTTCCGCGTTGCGGCCATGCCGGAGGTGGCGGCCTACGCCCGCCTCCACGACGTCGACGCCGTGCTCCTGTTCGGGTACCAGATCGCCCACAGGCCCGAGGTGCTCTCGGACTTCGACCACCAGGCCGACCCGGCCGTGTGGGGCATGTTCGGAGCGGGGGCTGCCGCCTTCCTGCGCGGCGACGTCTCGCCCTCCGCGAAGCGCGTGCGGGTCGCGCACTCCCCGCACACTCTGTTCCGCTGGCCCGCGCGGCCCTGCAGCGCGTCCGCTCTCGGCTGGCTGGCGCGGGTGGACCAGTGGCCGCCGGCTGCGAGGGCGGCCGCCGGCATCGTGGTCCCGGCTGCCCCGGACGCCCAGACCCTCGCGGAGGCCCGGCGGCGCCTGGGGTCTCCGCAGGGGGCGCAGGCCTCGACCACGGGGCAGATCGTGCGTGACCCCCGAGCGGGCCGGATCGCGGTCTCCGCGCCGCGGTTTGCCGCGGTGGCCGGAGAGCTTCCAGTCGGCAGGCCAATGCAGGTGGGGCCGTTCAGCGTGTCGAGCCCGTCGCCGATGGGCGCGGTGATCGCGGTGTCGCTGGACGGGCGTCCTCTCGCGTCTTCCGGGCGCGTGCTGCTCAAAATGGTCACCAGAGCGGTGAACACGGGCCAGCGGCTGGTTCGGGCACCGGCCCG
>DATIKM010000176.1:0-49525 GCA_035477595.1 Chthonomonadales bacterium | reverse complement strand
TTCATCGGGCGGATGACGCACTCAACCTTCTTCATGGCACTCCCGTTCGCTCTGGCCACGGCTGCGCAAGACCGGGGCCGGTACGCCCGCGACCACCGTGCTGCCCGGCGCGCCGCGCATCTCCACGGACTGGGCGCCGATGATCATGTTGCTGCCCACGCGCAGCCCTGCGAGCACCTTGGCCCCAACCCCTGCCTCCACATCGTCGTCGATCATCGGACACCCCGAATCCGTCGGCCAGATCACCACGCCGGGCTTCACCCTCGGGTTGCGGCCGACCTCCACCTGGCTTTCGAACACAACGCAGCCCAAGTGGTCGACCCGCGATCCCGATCCGATGTCCGGCGACCGCGCCATCTCGACGCTCAAGTGCGCCCGTACCCAGAGGAACACTGGTGTGATCCTGGCCAGACCATCCCTCGAGGCCTCGCCGGCACCGTCGGCAGGGCGACCCGCCGGCACTGCCTCGAGCGTCCGCCACAGCCTGGCCGCGCCGTGAGGGGTAAGCCCCAGCGGGTCACTGCACCACGTTCAGTGGCCGTCCCTCGACATACCCGATGATGTTCTCCACCGTCGTCTCGAGGATGCGATGCACCGCCTCGCGAGTATAGAAAGCCGAGTGCGGCGTGACGATCACGTTGCGCAGTCGCAACAGGATGTGTCCCGCGAGGATGGCCTGCAGGTCGTGCTCTTCGTGGAACATGGAGCGCAGCAACTCCGCCTCTTCACGGATGGCGGGCTCCTCGGGCAGGACGTCTAGCCCCGCCCCCGCTACCTTGCGCTCGCCAATGGCACGCACCAGCGCCTGTACGTCGACCACGCGCCCGCGGGAGGTGTTGATCAGTACTACGCCATCCTTCATCTTGGCAAAGGCGTCTTCAGAGATGAGATGGTAAGTCCTGGGGTTGATGGGCACGTGCAGGGTGATGACGTCAGACACCGCCAGCAGCTCATCCATCTCGACGTAGCGAAACCCGAGGTCCCGGGCCGCCTGCTCGTTGTGGCGCAGGTCGTACGCAACCACCTTCATCCTGAAGCCGTTGGCAATCTCGATGACGCACAGGCCGATGCTCCCGGTGCCCACGACCCCCAGCACCTTGCCCCGCAGGTCAAAGCCCTGCAGACCCCGCAGCGAGAAGTCACCCCGTCGCGTGCGGTCCACGGCGTTGACCAGGTTGTGGCTGATGGCAAGCAGCAGGCCAAAGACGTGCTCTGCCACCGTACTATCGCCATAGGTGGGCACGTTGCAGACGGAGATACCCCGTTCGCGGCAATAGTCGCCGTCGATGTGATCAAGCCCCGTCGATCGGGTGGCGATCAGCTTGAGCTGGCCGAACTTCTCCAGCACCAGAGGGTTGAGGCTGGAGTAGATAAAGGTCGAGACCACATCAGCATCGGCATAGCGGTGCGCGTTGGCAGCGTTCAACGGCTCTGTCTGGAACACCAGGTCGTGCTTACCTTTGAGCGGTTCGAACGCCTCCCGCTCCCACTCCTCCATCTCGAACACCGCGATCTTCACGATCAGCAGGTCCTTTCAGGCGAATCGGGCCATCTAGCTGCGATAAGCGCCCGTAGCGTTCACTCCGCGACGGCACACAGTTGTGCGGATCGCAGACATGGCGCGCGAACGGCGCCCGGCACCGCCGTCGCACCCACTGGCCATGGCGGCAGACAGTGACCACCATGATGGCCGGGCGCACAAACATCCCGCGTGACATCCGGCGCAGGAAGCGCCACGACCGCTGCCGGCGCGTCGCTCCCGTGCAGCGCTGGAGATCCTCGGTCAGCGTCCCGCAGAAGCGCCATGACCGCGCCTCCGGCTCCATGCCCTCCCCAGGAGTTGCTGCAGCTCGGCGCGCCGCGCACTCAGCCCGCCACCAACTCCGCCACCATGTCGCCGACCTGCGACGTGGTGTACCCCATGTGCCCGGCCGCCAGGCTCTGCAGGCGACCGCCGGTCACTGTGGCGATCGCGGAGTCGATACGCTCCGCCGCCTCCTGCTCGCCGAGCGTCTCCAGCATCATCTGTCCCGCCGCGATGGCCGCCAGCGGGTTGATCACTCCCTGTCCGGTGTACTTCGGCGCCGATCCGCCGATCGGCTCGAACATCGACACGCCGCCCGGGTTGATGTTGCCGCCAGCAGCGATCCCCATGCCGCCCTGCGTCATCGCACCCAGGTCCGTGATGATGTCACCGAACATGTTGTCCGTCACGATGACGTCGAACCACTCTGGGTTCTTCACCATCCACATGGTGATGGCATCGACGTGCGCGTAGTCGGTCTCGATGTCCGGGTACTCAGCCGCGACCTCCCGGAAGCAGCGATCCCACAGGTCGAAGGCGAAGGTCAGCACGTTGGTCTTGCCGCAGAGCGTCAGCTTCTTCCGGCGGTCGCGCTTCCGCGTGTACTCGAATGCATAGCGGATGCAGCGCTCCACACCCTTGCGCGTGTTGATCGACTCCTGAACCGCCACCTCGTCCGGCGTGCCCTTCCTGAGAGTGCCGCCGGCGCCCGCGTACAGCCCCTCGGTGTTCTCACGCACCACCACGTAGTCGATATCTGCCGGCCCCTTGTCCTTGAGGGGGGTCTCGACTCCGGGGTAGAGCTTCACGGGCCGGAGGTTCACGTACTGGTCGAGGCCGAACCGAAGCGCGAGCAGAACGCCCTTCTCAAGAATCCCGGGCCTGACGTCCGGGTGGCCGATCGCCCCAAGGTAGATGGCGTCGAAGCGCTTCAGGTGCTCGACGGCGCCGTCGGGCAACGTCTCTCCGGTCCGGAGGTAGCGGTCGCCTCCCCAGTCCAGCTCCTCGGTCTTCAGGGAGAACCCGAACGCCCCCCCGGCCGCGCCCAGCACCTTGAGGCCCTCGCTGACCACTTCCGGACCCGTTCCGTCACCGGGTATCACCGCTATCGAGTAGGTCTTCACGCGGCTCGTCGCCTCCCATGGTGGCGCCTTGCGCCAGGTCGTCGCTCGCAGCGCCTGGACCCATCTCGCGCCGCATCATCCGCAGGTAATCGGTGTACCCCAAGGCACGCCAGAACGCCAGCCCGCCAGGGTTGCGCTCGGCTGCCAGCAACTCGATGGCCGTGACACCGCGCGCCGCCATCCACTCCTCCAGCGCGCGCACAAGCGCCGTGCCGAAGCCCTTGCGGCGCCACTCCGGACAGACGTACATGTCCGACACGAAACCGAACGACCCGGCCGGGTACCACGGCGGACGCCGATGCAGGTCGCCGACTACGTAGCCGACCAGAGCGCTGCCCGCCTCCAACACGAGTACGCAGGAGTCCGACGAGCGGACAAGTGACCGCAGGTGCTGGCGGACGCTGCGCTCCACGTCGGGCGCGAACACGAACCGCTCGTCCACTGCCCGGTGTGCCGCCATCATCTCGCCCCACAGCGCCGTCAAGGCGTCGACGTCACCGTGGTGCGCCGGTCGCACGCGGAACTCGCCGTTCGCGAACGGCGCGCGCTCCGGCTCTAGACGGCGCGGGTCGCGCCAACGTACGCGCCACGGCAACGCCGGGGGCCTCCTCCGCGAGGTCTGGCGTGAGATCCGTTCGCGCCGACGGTCACCAGAGCGCGTTCGAGGTCGCCGACCCCGCTCATAGGAACGCAGACGTCGTGAATCCCGATGGAGTTCAGCATGTCGATGACTGGCTCGATGTCGAGGATGGTCCAACCAACGACCTCGAACCAGAGGCGGCGCTCGTGGGCGCAGGACACCTGCGCGTCGTCCACGAGAAGCGACCTGCGCGCCACCGGTCTCGCCACTGCCCGCGCCCGCCCACGACCCTACCCAACCGCACGCGGCAACCAGCGCGGCCGTCGCGCCTCGTAGGCGCCGATGGCGTCCAGCCGCTGCTCGGTCAGGGCGATGTCGTCCAGGCCGCGCAACAGGCAGTCTCGCCGGAAGGCGTCCATCTGGAACCCGGCGCGGAACCCGTGCTCGTCGAACACCGCGAGTGCATCGAGGTCCACGGTCAGCCGGTACCCCTCGTCCGACGCCGCGCGCGCGAGGATGGCCCTCACGTCTGCCTCCGGGAGGACTACCGGGAGCAGGCCATTCTTCAGGCAGTTGTTGTAGAAGATGTCGGCGAACGACGGCGCGACGATGGCCCGGAACCCGTAGTCCTTCAGCGCCCACGGCGCGTGCTCCCGCGACGAGCCGCTCCCGAAGTTGCGGCCCGTCGCCAAGATGGTGGCGCCCTCGAGGCCGGGCCGGTTCAGCTCGAAGGCCGGGTCGGGGCTGCCGTCCGCCAGGTAGCGCCAGTCGAAGAAGAGGAACTGGCCAAAGCCGGTTCGCTCCACACGCTTGAGGAACTGCTTCGGCATGATCTGGTCGGTGTCGACGTTGGCGCGGTCCAGCGGCGCCACCACCCCGGTCACTCGTACGAAGGGCTCCACTACTGCCTCCAGGTGCGCACGTCGACGAGGCGGCCTTCGACAGCCGCCGCCACTGCCATGGTGGGACTGACAAGGTGGGTGCGACCGCCCTTGCCCTGCCGGCCCTCGAAGTTGCGGTTCGAGGTGGAGGCGCAGCGCTCGCCCGGATGCAGTATGTCGGGATTCATCCCCAAGCACATCGAGCACCCCGCCTCGCGCCACTCAAAACCCGCCTCCAGGAAGACGTGGTCGAGGCCCTCTCGCTCGGCCTGCTCCTTCACCGGCCGAGACCCTGGCACAACCATCGCGCGCACCGTCGGCGCCACCCGGCGCCCTGCTGCGGCCGCCGCCGCAGCGCGCAGGTCCTCGATGCGCCCGTTGGTACAGGACCCGATGAACACGCGGTCGATCGCGATATCCTCGAACCGCGTCCCCGGCGCGAGGCCCATGTAGGCGAGCGCCATCTCCGCCGCCTTGCGGTCCGATTCGGAGGAGCAGGAGGCGGGATCGGGCACGGCGCCGGTGATCGGGGCCACCTGCCCCGGGTTGGTTCCCCATGTCACCTGGGGAACAAGCGCGCTGGCATCGATCTCGACGGTCCGGTCGAACGTGGCGCCGTCATCTGTGGGCAGGGCGCGCCAGTGCGCAACCGCATCGTCCCACGCGTCTCCCGACGGCGCGTGAGGCCTCCCCCTGAGGTAGGCGAACGTCGTCTCGTCGGGCGCGATCATTCCGGCGCGCGCGCCCGCTTCTATGCTCATGTTGCAGACCGTCGTCCGCTGCTCCATCGTCAGGTCGCGGATGGCGCTGCCCATGTACTCCACCACGCATCCAGTCGCGCCGTCGGTCCCGATGCGCCCGATGATCGCGAGGATGAGGTCCATGGCCAGCACGCCCCGGGGCAGACCGCCCTCCACGCGGATCGCCATCGTGTGCGGCCGAGCCTGCGGAAGGGTCTGCGTGGCGAGGACGTGCTCGACCTCCGAGGTGCCGATGCCGAAAGCGAGCGCCCCGAAGGCCCCGTGCGTGGCAGTGTGGCTGTCGCCGCACACGATCGTCATCCCGGGCTGTGTGAGGCCGAGCTCAGGCCCGATGATGTGGACGATCCCCTGACGGGGACTGTGTAGGTCGTACAGCGTGATGCCGAACTGCCGGCAGTTCTCCGCAAGCACCTCCATCTGGCGGCGGCTCACCAGATCGGCGATGGGAAGCGACCGGTCGGTGGTCGGCACGTTGTGGTCCATCGTGGCAACCGTGAGATCTGGTCGGCGCACGCCGCGCCCGGCCAGGCGCAGCCCGTCGAACGCCTGCGCCGACGTGACCTCGTGCACGAGATGCAGGTCGATGTAGAGCAGGGCCGGCTCGTGCGGCGCCTCATGGACGATGTGCTCGTCCCATATCTTCTCGAACATCGTTCGTGACTGCAAGGCGGTTCGATCCTCCTCAACTTCCACCAGGGCCGCTGCTCGCATGTGGCGACCGGCGCGGGCCCACGCCGCGTCAACCGTTGGCGGCGCCGCCAACGCGCTGGCTGAGGCTGCGCGCCCATTCCATGGTTGCGACGAACTTCGGCGACGACTCCGGCGGGTCGTCGTAGTGCTGCAGCAGACCCCAACTCCCCCACTTGGTCCAGGCGCCCACCGAGGAAAAGTGGCAGAAGAGCCCTCCGCCGGCTCGCACCCAGTCGCTCAGGTGGCGCCGATAGAGATCCCCCATGCGAGGGTGCGCGTTTGCGGCGTGAAGGAGCTTGGTCAGAGTCTCGTTGTTCTCCCCGCCGCCCACGCCCACCATGTGCTGGCCGCCCTCGTACGCCACGAGGCGGAGGCCAAAGCGGTCCGCTACCTTCTTGTTGCCGGTGATCCAGCCCGCCGCCTCTGGCAAGGCAACGCGCTCCATGTGATCCATCACCTGGTCGACCGACCAGCCGGCCACCTCCGCGACCCCGGGCTGCCCGTCGGGCGCCACATTCAGGCTTACGTACGGCGCGATGGCCAACGCATCGGCGGAGCGGTAGGCATCCCGGAAGCCGAGCACTTGCTCGGCGATGTACGGGTTCGCGGCCTGCGAGGGCAGAACGCGCACCAGGTGCTCCCGGCCGCCGAACTCCTCCTCCCAGATGCGGAAGATGCGCACCGAGCGCAGCGCGGTGTACCGCCAGGCAGCCTCCCAGGGCTTGTCGGCAAGCCCCAGGCGGACGCCTTCCTGCCCTGCCCACCGGCTCTGCTCGAAGATTCCGTTCCAGACCTCGTTGGAGTACTCCACCCAGACACGCAGGTGCGGCCGCAGCAGCCGCCGGACGGCGCGCGCGCACTGCCGCACATAATCGTCGTCCCCGAGGTGAGGCATGCAGAACCAGGCGTCCGCGCCAAGGCGGTTGCACAAGTCCACCATCACCTCGATCGGCACTCCCTTTGCGGTCCAGGTGGCGTCGTCGGGGCGGGGCCGTTCGGCCCACGTGCTCTGTCGCGAGCCATTGGTCATCATCCAGTCCATGAACCGCAGGCACGCGATGCCCGACCAGCGCTTCAGGAACGCTGGGTGGAATGGCTGCTCGCGATAGGTCCCCTCGAAGCCCGGCATGATGCACCGGATGTCCCGCACCGGGTCGGCCGGGTCGGTCTCGCGCAGGCGCAGGAAGAAGCCGCCACGCGAGGGGTCCACGGAGAGGATCAGCCTGCCGGGCGACGAGGCCTTGACGGTCGCCGCTCCCCACGCCTCCAGCCGGCCGGTGCCCCGGTAGAGCACGGTGTAGTCGCCGGCCGGGTAGCGCCCGCCCTCGATCGTGCACAGGGGCGTCTCGGCGAAGCAGCCGGGCTCCAGCCTGCGCACCCACCCCCGCTCATCAAGGTCCAGCCCTGGTCCCTGCCCCCAGGCGCTTCCATCGCGCTGACTGATCCACGCGCGCGAGAACCGGAACACATCGACGAAAGGCAGCTCCGTGTTCCAGTCGGCAGGGCCGCTGAGGTTCATCCCGAGGCGCGGTGCGACCGGAGACGGCCTCGGCGCGGCGGACAGCGCCTGCCGGCGGGCTCCGCATGCAGGCAGCGCGAGAAGCGGCAGCGCGAGCGCAAGGAACCCCCGCCGGGAGTGCGAACCACTACCCTCACTCCTCTGGGCGTCCCTGAGCACTGGCTGTCCGGTCGCCAGAGACCCCGGCACCCCGCGGCGCTCCCGTCTCACCCTTCGACGCCCTTTCCCCGAACTCATCCGTGAACCACTCCCCGACCCTCCCCGCTATGGACGGCTGCAGAGCGCCGGCGCGTCATGGCGCTCCGGACGGCGACATCGCTATCGTGACCGAGGGTCTGAGCGACTCCCCGCGCGGCCGCGTTCCGGACTGCCGCATCGCTGGCCGACTCCAGCCATTGACGGACGCGGTCGAGCTGGACGCGAAGCTTCCATGGAGCCACGCGGCGAACCCCCTCCCGCGCAAGGTGCAGCGGATCCCGCGAGGCCCACACGCCCCGGAAGCGCTCGAGATGCCCCTGGGCCTCGTCATCATCGATCGCAGCACGGACTCATGCCCGGTCATCGGCCGCCTGCACTCGTGGTAGCCGCGATCCCACGTCACAGCCGCTGCCGGCGCACCGCGCCCACCTCACACTGTCTCCAACTGGTGCTCGCGCGAGCCCGCGCGCTCGATGAGGCGGTTCAGCGCGCGCATATAGGACTGCGCGCTCGCAACGCAGATGTCGGAGTTCGCCGCCCGGCCGGTGTAGATGTCGCTGTCTCGGCGGATGCGGATCGTTACCTCCGCCAGCGCGTCGATGCCCTCGGTGACGGCCTGGATCGAGAACTCGATGAGGTCGTTCTCCTGCTGCACGATCCGGTTGATCGCCCGGTAGATTGCGTCCACGGGGCCCGTTCCGTGGCTCGAGTCCGTGTGCACGCTTCCATCCGGACCGCGCAACTGCACGGTCGCGCTCGGGATGCTGTGGTCCCCGCAGGCCACTTGCACCTGCATCAGCTCCCAGCTCACCGTCACGCCCGATGTCTCGTCCGCGACGATGACCTCGAGGTCCTCGTCGTAGACCATCTTCTTTTTGTCCGCCACTGCGAGAAAGCGCTCGTAGACCCGGTCGATCTGCTCCTCCTCGAGTCCGTACCCGAGGTCGCTCAGGCGGTGCTTCAGGGCATGCCGACCAGATCGCGCGGTGAGCAGAATCCGGCTCTCGGGAATGCCCACGTCGCGCGGGTCCATGATCTCGTAGGTGGTGCGCTCTTTCAGCACGCCGTCCTGGTGGATACCTGACGAATGCGCGAAGGCGTTCGCGCCCACAACGGCCTTGTTCGGCTGGACCAGAATGCCCGTGAGGTTCGAGACGAGACGGCTCGTCTTGTATATCTCCTGCGTGACAATGCGCGTCTGGACATCGTACTGATCGCGCCGCACGCGCATCGCCATCACGACTTCCTCGAGGCTCGTGTTGCCGGCGCGCTCGCCGATGCCGTTGACGGTGCACTCGACCTGGCGTGCGCCGTTGCGCACGCCGGCCAGCGCGTTCGCCACGGCAAGCCCCAGGTCGTTGTGGCAGTGCACGGAGACGATCGCCCGGTCGATGTTCGGCACCCGGTTCATCACCATACGGATTAGCGCACCCCACTCGTCAGGCGTCGTGTACCCTGTCGTGTCCGGAATGTTGATGACCGTGGCGCCCGCCTCGATTACCTGCTCGATGACGCGGCAGAGGTAGTCGGGGTCGGCGCGCCCGGAGTCCTCGAGGAAGTACTCGATGTCGTCGACGTACTGGCGGGCGTACCTCACGGCCGCCACTCCCCGCTCCAGCGCCTGGTCGCGCGTGAGGCGCAGCTTGTGCTGGAGGTGGCTGTCCGAGACGCCGAGGCCCGTGTGGATGCGTGGCCGCACAGCACCCTTAAGCGCTTCGGCCGCCACGTCGATGTCCTTGGGCACCGCACGGGTGAGCCCGCAGACCGTGCACTCGCGGATGGCCCTGCACACCTCCTGCACGGCATTGAAGTCGCCGGGCGAGGAGATGGGGAACCCCGCCTCGATCACGTCCACCCCCAGCCGCTCGAGCTGGCGCGCTATCTCGACCTTCTCCGGCACATTCATCGATGCGCCGGGCGACTGCTCGCCGTCACGCAGCGTCGTGTCGAAGATGTGGATTCTCTGAGGCATGTCCGTGTGCTTCCTTCTGGTCCTCACGGTCCGCTCGAGCTGGTTGCTCGCTACTCCACCTCGAGGTTCTGCATGCGCTGGCCCACCGACTGGCGCTCCGCCTCCTCAGCCTGCTTCGCCACGGTGGACTTCACCCAGCTCATCATCCCTCGCAGCCGCGCCCCGACCTCCTCGATCAGGTGCTCCTGATCCTTCGCCGCCAGCGCTCCGAACACGGGCCGGTTGGCGCGGTTCTCCAGGATCCACTCGCGAGCGAACTCGCCTGACTGGATCTCCCGCAGCAGCCCCCGCATGCGCTCGCGCACGCCCTCATCGATCAGGCGCGGGCCGCGGGTCATGTCGCCGTACTGCGCCGTGTCCGAGATCGAGTAGCGCATCCCTGCGATGCCGGCTTCGTACATCAGGTCCACGATCAGCTTCAGCTCGTGCAGGCACTCGAAGTAGGCGATTTCGGGCTGGTAGCCGGCCTCCACGAGCGTCTCGAAGCCGGCCTTCACCAGCGCCGTGGCGCCTCCGCAAAGGACCGCCTGCTCGCCGAAGAGGTCCGTCTCGGTCTCTTCGCGGAAGGTCGTCTCCAGCACGCCAGCCCGCCCGCCCCCAATACCGCACGCATAGGCAAGCGCGATGTCGCGTGCCTGGCCCGTGGCGTTCTGTTGCACCGCAATGAGACAGGGGACGCCCCTGCCCTCCGCGTACACGCGCCGAACCAGATGGCCCGGGCCCTTGGGCGCCGCCATGAACACGTCGACGTCGGGCGGCGGCACGATCTGCCCGAAGTGGATGTTGAAGCCGTGACCGAAGGCCAGCGCGTTGCCGGCCGACATGTTGCCGCGAATGGACTCCTGATAGAGCGCCGACTGGAACTCATCGTTGACTAGCATCATCACGATGTCGGCCTCGTGCGCCGCCTCGGCGACGGGGAGCACCGGGAAGCCGTCGGCCTTCGCGGCATCCCACGACTTCCCGCGCCGCAGCCCGACCCGTACGTCGAAGCCGCTGTCGCGCAGGTTGAGCGCGTGCGCGTGCCCCTGACTGCCGTACCCGATGACGGCGATCCGCTTGCCGCGCAGCAACCCCAGGTCGGCGTCGGCGTCGTAGTAGACCTTGGCTGGCATGCCCCCTCTTCCTCCTCCAGCGCGGCGCTGCGCCGCGCGAACTTCGCGTTGCCTGGCGCGCTGCGTACCTCAGCCGGCGTGCGCCTCGCCGAGGACGATGCGCACGGACTGGAGCAGCTCCATCGGATTGAACGGCTTGGCGAGATAGATTGCCGCCCCGGCGCTCGTGCCCTGAATGATGTCCGCGTCCTTTGTCATCGCGGTGAGCATGATCACCGGTATGTCACGCGTCTCCGGGTCCGCCTTGAGCGCGTCGAGAGCGGCGAAGCCATCCATGTTCGGCATCATCACGTCCAGAATGATCGCGTCCGGTTTCTCGGTGCGCGCCCGGGCGACCGCCTCGTACCCATCCGCCGCGGTCACCACCGTGTAGCCAACGCGCTCCAGGTTCAGCTGCGCGAGCCGCAGGATCCGCACCTCGTCGTCCGCCAGCAGGATCTTCTTCGCCACCACTCACTCCTTGCCGCTTGGCTGCTGTCGCTCCTTGCTCGCCGCCGCACCGACGGCGGGCGCAGTCGCTCGCCACACGCGAGCCGCGATGAAGCCCACCACGCCGCCCAGGACCGCGAACAGCGCCAGGTTAACGAGCAGATTGCGGACGGTGTCCATGCCCAGGTAGTCAGCGATCGCGTTGTAGGCGAACCAGAGCGCCAGGTTTGCCGGGCCAAGCATGCCGATGGCGAGCCCTGCCGCCGCGCCGCGTCGGGCGTGACCGGCACACCGACCCACGAGCGCCCCCGCAAGCAGCCCGACAGGAGGCGCAGCGATGGCCAGCCAGACGAACCAGCCCTGCACCTGCTCGACGGTGACGATCTCCTGCAGCTCGCCCATGGCCCCCGTGCTCCGCGAGGCTTACGCGGTCCGCGCGCCGCGCGCCATCGCTATGATGCCCGTGCGCACCATCTCCCGGATACCGTACGGGCTCAGCAGCCCGCAGAGCTTGTCTATCTTCTCCTCGCCGCCGGTCACCTCGAGGACGAACGTCTTCTCGCTCATGTCAACGATGCGCCCGCGGAAGATCTCGACGATCTGCATGATCTCGCCGCGGTCCCTGGGCTCCGCGTTGACCTTTAGGAGCGCCAGCTCCCGCTCGATCGCCGGGATCTCCGTGTAGTCGACCACCCGCATCACTTCGATCAGCTTGTGAAGCTGCTTGGTGATCTGCTCGAGCACCGTATCATCGCCGGAGATGACAATTGTCATGCGCGACACGTCCGCGCTGTCAGTGACGGAGACCGTCAGCGACTCGATGTTGTAGCCACGCCGTGCAAAGAGCCCCGCCACCCGCGCCAGGACGCCCGGACGGTTCTCGACGATGGCGGTTATCACGTGCTGCCTCTGCATCTGCGCCATTAGGACGCCGCTGATCGTCGTTCCCATCCCGCTCAGCCCTCCGAGCCCCGCCCCTGACGGGACATTGCGATGTACTCCTCCAAGACGCGCTCCTGATCTGCGAACGACCACGCCTCCGCGTCCGCGTGCACGCTGGCCTTCAGGTGCTCCAGGTTCTCCCGAATGCGCATCTCCTGCACGCTCTGGCCGGCCGGGATCATCGGATACACGTTCTCCTCAGTGGGTATGACCGCGTCGATGACCACGGGCCGGTCCCTTACTGCCAGCGCCTCATCCAGCGCCGGCCGCACCTGCTCCGGCGACGTCACCCGCAGACCCACCCCGCCGTACGCGTCGACTAGCTTGACGAAGTCCGGCGACGCCTCCAGATCAACGTGGCTGTAGCGCTTCTCGTAGAAGAGCTCCTGCCACTGCCGCACCATGCCGAGGGTGCGGTTGTTGGCGACCACGGTGACGATCGGCAGGCCGTACACCGTCGCCGTCATCAGCTCCTGCGCGCACATCTGGAACGATCCGTCGCCCGACAGGCACACCACGCGCTTGTCCGGACACGCGAGTTGGGCGCCGATCGCCGCGGGCAGGCCGAAGCCCATGGTGCCCAGGCCGCCCGAGGTTATCCACTGGCGCGGCCTGCGACAGCGAAAGTACTGGGCCGCCCACATCTGGTGCTGGCCCACGTCCGTCGCCAGAATGCAGTCCCAGCCCGTGGCCTCGCCAATCTGCTCGATGATGTACTCGGCGTAGAGCTTGCCGTCACGCGGGTACACAAGCGGGAAGGCGCGCCGCCAGTCGACCACCTGGTCGTTCCAGGCCGACCACGGTCTGGGCTCCACATGCCGCAGAAGCTGCTGCAGCACCGTCTTCACATCGCCCACGATGGGCACCTCGGCCGCGCGCACCTTGCCGATCTCCGCGGGGTCGATGTCGATGTGAATCACCCTTGCGTGCCGAGCGAAACCATCGACCCTGCCGGTCACGCGGTCGTCGAACCGCGCGCCGACCGCGATGAGGAGGTCGCACTCGTGGACCGCGTGGTTAGCGTACGCCGTGCCGTGCATGCCGAGCATGCCAATCGACAGCGGGTGGTTCTCGTCGAGGGCGCCCTTGCCGAGCAGCGTCGTGGTCACCAGGATGTTCGCGCGCTCCGCCAGCTCCGTCACCTCTGCGTGCGCCCCGGAGGCGATCGCGCCGCCGCCCACATAGAGCACGGGCCTCTCGGCATCGGCGATCAGCGCCGCGGCCTTCTTCACCTGCATCTCGTGTCCCCGCGTGGTGGGCCGGTAGGAGGGCATGTCCACCTTGCGCGGGTAGCGCTCCGGGTCCCACTCCACCACTCCGCGGCTCACGTCCTGCGGGATGTCAACCAGCACCGGGCCGGGACGGCCCGTACGCGCAATGTGAAACGCCTTAGCCATCACCTCCGGCAGGTCCGCCGGATTCTTCAGCAGGAAGTTGTGCTTGGTGATCGGCATCGTAATGCCGGTGATGTCGGCCTCCTGAAACGCGTCCTTGCCGATCACCGCGGTGCGCACCTGCCCGGTGATGCAGACGACGGGTATGGAGTCCATGAAGGCGTTCGCGATTCCCGTCACCAGGTTCGTGGCGCCAGGGCCGCTCGTCGCGAGGCACACGCCGACCCCGCCCGTCGCGCGAGCGTAGCCGTCCGCCATGTGGGCCGCGCCCTGCTCGTGCCGCACCAGGATGTGCTCGATGTCGCGGCAGTCGTAGAGCGCGTCGTAGATGGGAAGGAGCACGCCACCCGGGTACCCGAATATATGTCGAACGCCTTCCGCCCGCAGGCAGGCGATCCAGATCTGCGCCCCAGACATCTGCATGGTGCAGCACATTCCTTTCCTGGACAGCGCCGGGCCTCCTCCGGCGCGCGGCCGCCACTCCGCGGCACACCTACTGCCAAAAAAGCCCCTCATCCCAAGGGACGAGAGGCTTGCCTCACGCGGTACCACCCTTGTAGAGGCCACGCGTTATCGGTACGCGAACGATGCCGGCGCTGCCGGCTGGCGCTCCACTCTTGCGCGGTAACGGGCGCACCCGTATGCCCCTACTAAGCGCGAGGATCGCGCCGTTGGGGGAATCGGCTCCGAGGGGAGTTTCACCGAACGCCCTTACCGTCTCGCACCACCCGACGGCTCTCTGGAACGGAAGCGCGCGGCTACTGGCCTCTTCAGCGCCTTGTCAAACCAGTTTGTGCGCGCCATAATAGCACACGCTCCGGCCGCGCGTCAACACGTTGTCGAGCGGCGCCAGCGCGCCGCGCTGGCCTCCAAGCCCAGCGCGGACGCTCCACCCCGGGAGATGGCATGCGCTCCGTCCGCATCGGCGACTGGACCGTGGGAGAAGGCGCCGACCGCCTCACCCTCATCGCCGGGCCCTGCGTTGTCGAGAGCCTCGATCTGTGCCTCCAGATCGCCGCTGCCGCCAGCCAGGCTGCCGCACGCGCCGGCTTCCACTACGTGTTCAAGGCCTCCTTCGATAAGGCCAACCGGACCTCGGCGTCGTCGTTCCGAGGACCTGGCATGGAAGCGGGCCTCGCCGTCCTGGAAGCCGTCCGGCGCGAATGCGGGGCGCCGGTGCTCACCGATCTGCATGAGCCGTGGCAGGCAGAGCCGGTGGCGCGGGTCGCGGATGTGCTCCAGATACCTGCGTTCCTCTGCCGGCAGACCGATCTGCTCGTGGCTGCGGCGCGTACGGGCAAGGTGGTTAACGTCAAGAAGGGCCAGTTCGTGGCCCCGTGGGATCTACGGAACACCCTCACGAAGTTGGAGGGGGCAGGCGGGGTCATTCTAACAGAGCGCGGCGCCGCATTCGGCTACAACACGCTCGTGGTTGACATGTGCGCGCTGCCCCAGATGCGGGCGCTGGGCGTGCCTGTCTGTTTCGACGCGACCCACAGCGTCCAGCAGCCCAGCGGCGCCGGCGGAGTCTCAGGGGGGCGGCGCGAGTTCGTGCCGCACCTCGCGCGAGCCGCGGCGGCCGTCGGCATCGACGCGCTGTTCCTCGAGATCCACCCCGAGCCGGAGCGCGCGCTCTCCGATGCGGCGACCATGCTGCCGCTGGCAGAACTGGAGCCGCTCCTCCGGCAGGTGCGCGCCGTGCACGAGGCGGCGCGCGCAGCCGCACCTGGAGCTGACGCGCGACCCGCGCACGCCGCGGGCGCGACACCATAGGCACGGGAGCATACCCATGGCGCAGACGGGCAAGGTACGGCTTGGCCTCATCGGTTGCGGCGGCATCGCGCGGCACCACCTGAACCAGATCCTGCCGCTGGCTCAGTACGAGGTGGCGGCCATCAACGACACGAACCCGGCGGTGATCGAGGTCGCCAAGCGGCAGTTCCCCCAACTGGCGGAAGTGCCGGTCTACGCCGACTACCGCGAGATGCTGGAAGAGGCGGCGCTAGACGCGGTCCAGATACACACGCCGCACACGCTGCACACGGAGCAGATTCTGGCCTCCTTCGACAAGGGCCTCCACGTGCTGTGTGAGAAGCCGATGGTCTGCACTGTCGCTGATGCGCATGCCGTCATTGCTAAGCGCGACGCGGTCGGGAAGGTCGGCCTGCTTTCGTACCAGAGGCACTTCCAGCCGGAGTTCCGCTTCATCCGCGAGAGGATAGCGTCCGGCGAGTTCGGCGCCGTCACCTTCGTCACGGCTCTCCAGTGCCAGAACTGGAAGAAGGGCACCTCCGGCTCCTGGCGCCAGGAGCCCGCGCTCTCGGGCGGCGGCCAGCTCAACGACTCGGGAAGCCACCTGCTGGACATCCTGCTGTGGATAACGGGGCTCGGAGTCGCCAAGGTCTCGGCGCACATCGACAACTGCGGCACCCCGGTTGACATCAACAGCGCACTGGCCCTCACATTCAAGGGTGGCGCGCAGGGCACGCTCTCGGTGGTCGGCGATGCCCCCACGTGGCACGAGGACGTGACCATCTGGTGCGAGAAGGGCATCTTCTTCATGCGCAACGGCAAGCTGTCGGTGTGCGACGGCCGTGGCAACCGATACACCTTCGACCACATGCCGGGCGCAGGCAACCCCGACCGCAACTTCCTCGACGCTATCCTCGGCCGCGACGAGGTGCAGGCGCCCTTCGAGTGCGGCCTGCGTGTGATCGAGCTGACGGAGGCAGCCTGGACCTCTGCGGCGCAGGGCGGCGCCGTCGTCCACGTGTAGGCGTCGCGGGTCATGTCCGTCGCCGGCAGGTCCCAGTTCCCGCCGGCGACGGTGCCCCGCGCCGGGATGCGGAGACCGTCGAACGAACGGATGGCTTAGGCGCGGGCGCCGGCTTTCCTGCGGTGGCGGAAGCGCATGCTAAAGAGAGTCAGCGGCACCGCGGCCCCGATCAGCAAGGCGTAAGCCCCGGGCTCGGGATCTGGGGATGTCGCCATGTCGGACCTGGCGCCCACGTCCTTGTCATTCCCACTCGTGCGGCCAGGGCCACTGGGAAACCGGGGAGCGCCTGCGTGATCGTACGTGTCGAACTGCAGGACGATTGGGACTAGGTCCCGCGTGAAGTCGCGGGGGTACCGCGGACCAGGCGGCGCCAGGGCAACGCTGTTCATCGTCGTCGTGGCGACGCCGGCCTTGGTTCTGGATGCGATGAGGATCATCGATGGCGTCGAGGCAATATGGTTGGCGCCCTCGGCCCACTCATCCGTCGGATCGAAACTCAAAAAGGACCTGATGGCGTGAGTGCGAACGTGGTTGGCCTTCCCACC
Source organism: Chthonomonadales bacterium (assembly GCA_035477595.1). Lineage (GTDB taxonomy): Bacteria > Armatimonadota > Chthonomonadetes > Chthonomonadales > CAJBBX01 > DATIKM01. Next base: position 32,795 of record DATIKM010000176.1, on the reverse strand, counting down.
CGAGCCCGCGACAACATCCTCGCCCGGAACGCGGGTGATCCCGCCCATATCGGCTGACTGCCCCGGACCAGGTCTCTGGAAGCCCGACAACGGTTCGGCGCCAACCACCGGGTTGGTGGAGCCAGAGCAGTCACTGACCGGCACATCGAAGCCAGTCCCCGTATGGACCGTGTAGCTGATGATGGCAGCCTGTGCGGGCACCAGGGCCATTAAGGAAGCCGCCGCCAGGAGCGACATCACAAGCCTTCTCATCCGTCACGACTCCCTCTCGACCGATTCTCACTCGCTCGGTCGCCCAGAGGCACCTTGCAGCACGCCACTGCGACGCGCGCACCGGATCGCCCCGACAGAGGAGTGTAGAACGCTCCCACTCTTCTGTGTGAGCTGGTCCAAACCAGTGCTGCCGCGCCAGCGGCGCGCCCCAATCCCTCACGGGTTGCGGTCGGCAGCTATCGTCGCCGACCAGAGATCCGCTCCACCACAGCCGCGCATCGCGACGCGAGCTGCTGCCTTGCTACGGTAGGTGCATACACCGTGCCAATCGCATCATTTCGCCAGCCAGACCCGCGGCTACAGCCGAAACCTAGGACCTTGCGCGACCGTCACCCCCGGCAGTCCTCCGTCAGCAGAAGCCGCGCGCGCTCCAGGTCCTCCGGGGTGTCCACTGAGAGCGGAGCCGACGCGACCTCCACCATGCGGATTCGCAGGCCGTGCTCCAGCGCGCGCATCTGCTCGAGGCCTTCCGTGCGCTCAAGGGGCGTCGGTGCGAGGGCCGACAGCTCCAGGAGTCGCTCCCGGCGGTAGGCGTAGAGCCCGATGTGCTGCCTCACGCGCGCGCCCCCGAGCGGGTCTCGCAGAAACGGGATCGTCGACCGCGAGAAGTAGAGCGCGTTGCCCGCCAGGTCGGCGACCACCTTGACGGTCGACGGCCTGTCGATTTCCTCCGGCGGGCACGGGCACATGAGCGACGACATGGCGATCGATGGGTCCTCGATCAGCGGCTCCACGGCGCGGTCGATGGTCTCCGCCTCGAGGAGCGGCTCGTCGCCCTGGATGTTGACCACGATGTCAGCTTCCATGGAGCCTGCGGCCTCCGCCACGCGGTCCGTTCCGGACCGGTGGGCATGAGCCGTCATGATCGCGCGGCCGCCGAACCGCTCGACGACGCGCGCGATCGCCTCGTCCGGAGTGGCCACCGCCACCTCCGCCAGGGACCGTGCACGGCGTGCCCGCTCCCACACGCGCTCGATCATCGTCTTGCCGCCTATGAGCAGCAGCGGCTTGTCCGGAAGACGCGTCGCCGCCAGCCGCGCCGGTATGATGCCCACCGCCCGATCATTGCCCATCGCCTGCTCCCTTCACACACGGTCCTCGGGCGCGTGCTCCAGCGCGTGCCCTTCCGCAGGCGGCAGCCGCCCTTCAGCGGCAGCCTTTCGCGCCGAGCGCCAGCGGTCGTGGAACCAGAGCCACTGCTCTGGCGCTCGCCGGATCACTGCCTCTATGGCATCGTTCACGAGCCCCATGATGAGGCGCTCGTCCGCCTTGCGATCACCGGACGGCGTGCCGTGCCAGAGCGGCCGCAGCGTCGCACGATAGCCGCCCTTACCGTCGCGGGTGGTGAACGCGGAGATCATGGGAGCTCCTGTCCGGAGCGCGAGGCGCGCCGGACCCACAGCCGTGCCGGCAAGGCGGCCAAAGAAGGGGATGTAGAGGTCCGTCGCGTTCTGGTCGCACACAATGGCGACGCATCCGTTACCCTTGAGGGCGGCAACGATAGGCCGCAGCGAGCGGTCGGTGCTCACCACATGCACACGGCTGCGAGCGCGCATCTCGGACATCAGCCGCGTGGTGGCCTCGTCTCGCGCGGGCCGAGCCACGCTGAACATCCGGTAGCCCCTATCGGAGAACCATCTCCCCGGCAGCTCGAACGCGCCGAAGTGGGCCGTGACAACGAGGCACCCGCGCCCGTGCCGCAACGCGTCGCGCAGGTACTCCTCGCCGTCCACCTCCAGGCGGCGCGATAGCTCCTCGCTCGAACGGAACGGGATCACCATGGACTCGACCGCGAACATCCCGAAGTGCCGGAAGCTCTCCCTCACGATGCGGCGGATCTCGCGGTCGTCGAGCGCATCGCCGAAGGCCAGACGCAGGTTCCGCTCCGCCACGCCGCGCCGCCTGCGGCTCACGAGTCGCGCGAGGTCGCCGAGTCCCCGCCCGAGCGCCAGCGCCGCCGGCAGCGGGACTGGCCGCAGCGCCGTCGTCAGCGCGCGGAGCACCAGCGCTCCTGCGCGGCGCAGTACGCGCTTCCGGACGTCGCGCGCGCTCATTGCCGGAGCGCCCGGAGCAGCACGTCGCGGAATGTGTCGGGCTTGTCGACCACATGCCGGACCGCGAGCGAAAGGAACGGGATGGGCCGCCCGAGCGGCGGCAGCTTCGCTGCGTCCTTCTCGCTCACCACGACTGCCTCGGCGCCGCCCGCACACGCGATCTCGATCAGACGCTCCAGGTCGCGCAGCGTTGCCGTGGCGTGGTCGGGCAAGCGCTCGGCATGCACGATCTGCGCGCCCTCGCGCAGCACCTGCTCCTCAAAGCCCTGCGGACTGGCAAGCGCGCAGAACGTCGCGACGCGGCGGCCCGCAAGCCACTCAGCCGGCTGCAGCGCCCGAGGGCCGGCCAGGGATCGCAGCCCGGCGGCGCGGTACCAGGCGCGCACATGCGCCGCGCGTGGCGCCAGGGACTGCAGCCGGCACGCCAGCGCGTCGCGCTCCTTCGGGGCGATCCTGTCGGCGTGGGTCATCACCACCAGCCCTGCCCGGCGCAGGTGCGACGGCGGCTCTCGCAGCAGACCGCGCGGTAGCGTCCACCCGTTGTGGAACGGTCGGCGCGCGTCGATCAACACGATGTCCAGGTCGCGGTGCAACTGGTAGAACTGCATCCCGTCGTCCAGCACGACCGCTCCCGGTGCAAATCGCTCACACGCCAGGCGCCCCGTCACCCGTCGGTCCTTGCCAGCGAGCACCGGAACGCCCGGCAGCAGCGACGCAAGCAGGTGGGCCTCATCGCCCGCTTGCGCTGCGCTCATCTCGATGCGTTCGGGCGTGGCCACCACGGCGGCCCCGTGCTCGTGCTCGCCGCGGTACCCACGCGACAGCACCGCAGGCCGGATGCCGGCAGCCTGGAGCGTCTCGCAGACGAGCTGCGCCATCGGCGTCTTACCGGTGCCGCCCGAGGTCAGGTTGCCCACACAGACCACCGGGACGGGCAACCGGGCGCGCCGTCGGACACCGAGGCCGTACGGCAACAGGTAGGCCTCCAGCCCGACCCGGTACGCCAGGGCGAGGGCGCTCAGGCCAGCGCGCAGGGCGCCCGCGGCGAGTCCGCGGCGCTCGCCCTCAATTAGCGCCAGATAATCGTCCGCGGTCATGCGGCGTCCGTGACGGGCGGCAACGCCCGCGCAATCTCCGCGGCATAGCGCAGGGCGGCCCCGCGGTTGCGCTCCACGAGCGCAGTCGCACGATCAGCGAGCCGGCCTCGGCGCTGCGCGTCCTCGAGAAGCCCGCGCGTGGCCGCGACGAGCGATGCCGCGTCCGACACCGCTAGGCCGACCTCATCCAGGAGCGCCATTTCTGCCAGGTCCCGGAAGTTCTGCATATGGGGCCCGAACAAAACGGGCTTGCCGTGCGCCAGAGGCTGCAGGAGGTTCTGGCCGCCGCCCGGAGGCGTGAGGCTGTTGCCGATGAAAGCGACGTCCGCTACTGCATAGACACCGGCAAGCTCCCCGAAGGTGTCGAGCACAAGCTGGCGCACCTGCCCTTGGGCGTGCGGCCCTTCGGTGCGCCGAACCGGCGAGAGGCCCACGCGCCTCATGGCCTCGACGACCTCGGCGGCGCGCTCCACGTGACGCGGCGCATGCACCAGCGCGAGGTCGGGAGCGGTCTGGCGAAGCTGGCAGTAGGCCTCCAGCACGATCCGCTCCTCGGACGCCGTGCGCGTGCTGCCGACGACCAGCACGGGAGCGCCCGGCTCAAGGCCCAGGTCCGCCTTCAACCGGGCAACGCCCTGGGCATCGGGGCGCTCGGGCGCCTGATCGAACTTGCTGTTCCCCACGACCTCGACGCGCGACGGGTCGGCTCCGATCTGCACGAAGCGCTCGGCATCGCGCGGCGTCTGCGTCAGGACCCGGTCCATGCTGCCCAGCACCCAGCGGAAGACGTGCTTAGCGCGCAGGTAGCGTCCGATGCTCCGGTCCGAGATGCGTCCGTTGACTGTGAGGAGCCGCGCTCCCGTTGCGCGTGTCAGGTGGATCAGGTTCGGCCACAACTCGGTCTCCATCAACACGAGGACCGCCGGCCGCACTGCGCGCAGGGTCCTGCGCACGGCGGGAGGCACGTCGAACGGCGCGTAGAACGCGGCCGAGACCCCCTTGCCCACCATGCCTCGCGCGGTCTCGTGTCCACCGGGCGTCACCACGCTGACCACGACGTCGGCATCGGGCCGTATCTCGAGCAGCGCTCGCACGATGGGCTGTGCCGCAACCATCTCGCCGACCGAGGCGGCGTGGAACCAGACGCGAGGACCGGTCGCCCGGGGCAGGCCCGTCGGCGCCAGCCCCCAGCGCTCGCGCCAACCGATCCGAGACTTGCCGCGCGCGAGCCGCCAGGCCAGCGCGGCGCCCAGCAGAGGCGATGCTGCAAGCAGACTGGCGTTGTAGAGGAGGTAACTCGTGGCAGAGCTCCATGCGGCAAGGCTCGGCAGGGGACGCGCTAGCCGGCGAGGAGACCCACCAGGGCGTCGGCCCGGGCCTCTGCTGCGTCAATGGCTCGCTCCAGCTCCTCGGTGACCCGCCTCTCGGCAGCCTCGTCCATGGCCTCGGGGACCGCGATGGGCTCGCCGATCACCACGGCGCCGCGCGCGAACGGCAGCGGCACCAGATAGCGGTCCCAGCTTCTAGCCCGCCAGCACGGCCAGGCGCTGACGCCGATGGGTATTACGGGGCACCGACAGCGGTGCGCCAGGAAGATGGTACCTGCCTGAACGCGGCGCGTCGGTCCCCGAGGCCCATCCGGCGTGAACGCAAGGACGCCGCCCGCGCGAATCCTCCGTGCGAGCTGTAGCGCGGCTCGGGCTCCGCCACGGCCGGTCGAGCCGCGCACGGTGCGAAAGCCGTAGCGCCTGAGCACATTGTCCTGGATCTCCCCGTCCCGCGAGAGCGAGATGAGCGCCCAGAAGCCGCGGCGGCGGAACACGTTCGCCGGGATCAGGGTCCGGCCGTGCCACGTCACCAAGATCGCGCCGCGGTCCGCCGCGACAGCCTCCTCGAGGCGCTCTCGGCCCTCCCAGCGCACGCGCAGTGTCAGGCCGATCAAGCGGGACACGAACCACGCCGCCAGTCCGAGAGCCCACGCGCGCCGGCTCTGGGGCGTCGCACCGGGAACGGCTACCGGACGCGCGGCGCTCTGCGTAACGTCGCTGCCGGCATCACGGTTCTCTTGCGCAGGCACCGCTTGCGCGCCTCAGTCCTGCAGCTCGGAGCGGAACTGGCGCTCGTAGAGCCTGGAGTAGAGACCGCCGGCTGCCAGCAGCTCGGCGTGCGTGCCCGCCTCCACGATGCGGCCGGCCTCCAGCACCATGATCCTGTCGGCGCCCAGGATGGTCGATAGCCGGTGCGCGATGACGATCGTGGTGCGGCCCTTCATTAGCTGCTCCAGCGCCTCCTGCACAAGGGCCTCGGACGAGGCGTCGAGAGACGAGGTCGCCTCGTCGAGGATCAGGATGCGCGGATCCATGAGGATCGCGCGCGCAATGGCGATGCGCTGGCGCTCGCCGCCTGAGAGCCGCACGCCGCGCTCGCCGACGACGGTGTCGAACTTCTCCGGCATACCATCGATGAAGTAGGCGTTGGCCGCATAGGCCGCGACCGCAATCTCCTCGTCCTTCGCATCGCGCTTGCCGTAGGCGATGTTATCGCGCAGGGTGCCCGCGAAGAGCCACGTCTCCTGCGGCACGATGCCGATCTGCCGGCGCAGCGTCTCGAGCTTCACGTCGCGCACGTCGATCCCGTCGATCCGGATCGCGCCGCTGCGCACGTCGTAGAAGCGCGGTATGAGATCGACGAGGGTGCTCTTGCCGGAGCCGCTATGGCCGACGAGCGCGATGACCTCCCCTGGCCGCACCTCGAAGCTGATGTCGTGCAACACCGGCGCGTCGTCCGTGTATCCGAAGCTCACGGAGTCGAACTCGACGCGCCCCTCGAGCGGTGGCATGGCGACCGCATCGGGCTTCTCCTGCACATCGCTCTGCTGGTCCAGGACCTCGGAGAAGATGCGGCTGGCGGCAGCCAGCGCCTGCTGCCGCATCGTGTTGATGTGGCCCAGATCGCTCACCGCGCGAGCCAACTGCTGCAGGAGGTAGACGAACATCGTGAGGCCGCCAAGGTCAAGACGGCTCTCGAGCGGCAGTCCTGCGGCCTCCAGCCGCGCATTGCGGGCCACTTCGTTGCCGCCGAGGAACAGCACGAGCGCGATGCCGAACGCTCCGATGAACTCGATGATCGGCCGAAGCTGCGCGCTCTTCTTTACGCCCTTGATGACCGTGTGCAGCGTGCGCTCGTTCTCGGCGGAGAACCGGCGCACCTCATGCCCCTCGGTCGCGAAGGACCTGATGATGCGCACACCCGCCAGCGTCTCCTCGACGATCGTGGTGATGTCGGCAAGCTTAACCTGCACGAGGCCCGAGATGCGCCGGATGCGCCACCCGATGCGCTGGATGACCAGGCCCATCAGTGGAACGCAGATCAGCGCGGCAAGCGTGAGGCGCCAACTTGTGTGGAACAGCAGGCTGAAGCACCCCACGATGGCCAGTGGCGCCGCGACCATCTCGCGCACCGAGAGCGTGGCGTTCTGGATCACCGGGATGTCGTTCGTCAGCGTGGACATGATAGAGCCGGTGCGGCGCCGGTTGAAGAAGGAGAGTGAGAGCGTGTGGAGGTGCGCGAAGATCTGCTCCCGCATCCGGGTGGTCACCCGCTGTGCAACGAGCGAGAAGAAGAATGCCTGGCCGTAGCTTGCGAGCCCCTTCGCCACGAACACTATGATGACGGCCAGGCAGATGAAGTTGAGTTGCCCGACCCGGCCGCGCTCCATTGCGTCCATCGCCATGTTCAGCGCCCAGGCCAGGACGAGCGTGATGCCGGCCGTGCAGGCGGCGCAGAAGACGCCCATCGCCAGCGCGGGCCGGTGGGGTCGCAGGTAGGCAAGCAGCCGGCGCTGGATCTGCCTCTCGCGTTCCCGGTCCTCAGCGGGCTCCATGTTGCCGCGGTCAGACACGCTCACTTCTCGCCCTCGCTCACTCCGAGACGCGCCATCTCCAGCACCATGTCGGCAACGCGCTCGGTCGCGCCGCCTCCCCCGAGCCTGTCTCGCAGCCCGAGGAGCCGCTGGCGCGTCCGTGCGCGGTACTCCGGCTCCCGGAGGAAGCGCAGTGCCGCGTTGGCTAGCGCCTCCGGGGTGGCGTCGCGCTGAACGAACTCCGGAACGATCCGCTCGCCCGCCAGGATGTTTGGCATGCCGATGTGCTCGAGCCGGCGCAGGCGACGCAGGCCGTACTCGATCTCCATCAGCCTCGTGCCCCGGTAGAGGATCACCATCGGCGTGCCTAGCACAGCGGCCTCAAGCGTGGCCGTCCCGCTGCATGCCAGGAGCACGTCGGCATGCGCCATGACGTCGTGACCTAGCCCCTCCGCGATCGCGACAGGCAGCGGATCGCCCACGCGTGGCGCCGGCGCCCGGCCGACGCGTTCCACCCACTCACGACAGCGCTCCGCCGGCACCGCCACGCCCTCTGGTGTGACCAGCGCCGGCTGGCGAGGCTTGGGGCTGCGCTCGCGCGACATGGCCCGCCGCACACGCGCCGCGCCGCTGTGCGCACGCACCAGCGCTTCCATGCGCTCCCGCGGGACGCTCGCCGCCAGCCCTATTACGAACTGGGCGGCTGGCAGCTCGCATCGTATGCGCCGGCACGCGCCCAGCAGGGCGGGCGTGTTGCACGTCACTTCGAACCCCCGGCTACCGGGGAGGAGCCCGATGATGGGGCTGCCGGCCTCGATGCCCAGCCGGTCGGCAAACTGAGCCCGTGTCAGCGTGGTCCGGGCCATCTCAAGCACCGGGTGCCCGACGAATCGCGCATCGCAACCAGCTTCGCGAAGCGCGGGCTCTGACCACGGGAAGGGCGTCGCGATCCGGTCGGTCGCCTCCGCGAGGCGCTTGCCGCCCGGCGCACGCTTCCGCCAGGAGCCTGGTGGGAAGTAGTACAGCGTCCGCAACCCGATCGACCGGCTGTAGCGAGCCACCCGCACGTTGAAGTAGCCGAAGTCGATCGGCACGACGAGCGCGGGGCGCCGCTCGGCGAGGGCGCGCTTCACGTCAGGGAACACCCGCAACGCCAGCGGGCCGGCGACGCAGAGGGACTGGATGACGCCGATGCTGGCCCAGCCCGAGCAGTCGTGCAGTAGCTCAACGCCGGCTGCGGCCATCCTCCGGCTGCCGAGGCCCCAGAGCTGCACACCGGGATCGCGCGCCCGGACGGCCTCCGCAAGGGCAGCCCCCACGGCATCTCCCGACAGCTCGCCGGCCAGGATGGCTACGTTGGATGACACCGGCGCCCTCCAGCGGGTGCGGCGTCGATCGCGTGCGGCGCCGACCGCATCGCTACGGGCCGTGTTGGTAGTTGCCGCGGCCTGCGACGCCCGCCTGGATGCCGCGCATGAACTTGATCAGGTACGCCAACTCCTCGGTGGACGCGAGCTCATCCTCGATGCGCTCCATCGCCTGGGAGTGGTTCAGATTCGAGCGGTAGAGCAGCTTATAGGCCTGCCGCAGGGTCGATCGCGTCGCCGGCGGGATGCCGTAGCGACGGAGGCCGATCTTGTTCAGGTCGATCACGCGGCAGGGCACGCCGTCCGCCATCATGAACGGCGGCACGTCCGTGTTCACCTTGCTCAGTCCGCCGATGATCGCCAGCTTGCCGATGCGGGTGTACTGGTGCACGCCCACCATGCCCCCGAAGACCACATTGTCCTCGACGCGAACGTGGCCCGACAGGCCCACGTAGCTGGAGATGGTGTTGCCGTTGCCGATCTCGCAGTTGTGACCCACGTGCGCGTAGGCCATGATCATGTTGTCGTTGCCGATCCTCGTGGCGGCCCCTTCGCCGGCGGCCCTGTGCAGCGTGACGCACTCCCGGATGATGTCGTTGTCGCCGATCACCAGGTAGCTCGTCTCCCCCTTGAACTTGTGGTCCTGCGGGGGGCCCCCAAGCACAGCGCCGGGCCAGATGTGGCAGTTCTTGCCAATACGAGTCAGGGGCAGGATGCTGACGTGCGACTCCAGCCGCGTGCCCTCGCCGATCTGCACATCCTCACCGATCACGCAGTACGGCCCGACGCGCACTCCCCCGGCGAGGTAGGCGTCCGGATGCACCATCGCGCTACGATGCACCTGGGTCGACATTCCCTACTCCTTGCCGGACGAGCGGCGGCCTGCCGTCTTGAGGCTCCCGACCGGCATGAGGCCGAAGGTCATCTCACAACTCGCGACCACCTGGTTATCAACGCGCCCGACGAGCCGCACCTTGCCAAAGCTTCGGCGTACGTAGAGCACTTCCACTTCCGTGATCAGCGTGTCGCCCGGCACCACCGGCCGTCGAAACCTGGCGTTCTCCACGCCGCCGATCACCGGGACCGTCTTGCCATACTCAGGGAGGGAGAGCATCAGGACGCCGCCCACCTGCGCCATGGCCTCCAGGATTAGCACGCCTGGCATGAGGGCGACGCCCGGGAAGTGGCCATTGAAGAAGTCCTCGTTGATTGTGACGTTTTTTAGGCCGACGGCGCGCTTGCCCGGCTCGATCTCGAGGATTCGGTCGACGAGGAGCATGGGGTAGCGGTGTGGCAGGTAGCCTCTGATCGCCTCGATGTCAAGCATGGTAGTTCTCCTTATGCGCGGAGCCGGGCGCCCGCCCGGTGGCGCCCGCGCACGGCGCTTCGCGGGCCCCTCGCCGCCGAGCAAGCCCGCAGCCGGGCGGCGAAGGCGGCGTTGCCCTGGTGTCCTGGACAGATTGCCGTAATCGCCGCCGCGACGCGCACCCCGGCCAACGAGAGGTCGCCGATGAGGTCCAGCATCTTGTGGCGCGCCCACTCATCCGGTAGGCGCAAAGGTGTCGAGAAGCGGTCCGGATAGACGACCAGCGAGTTGTCCAGACTGCCGCCCAGCGCAAGCCCCGCCGCCAGGAGTCGCTCAACCTCCTCGGCGAGCCCGAAGGTGCGCGCCGGAGCGATGTCGCGCGCAAAGGCGCCCGCCGACTCCCGATGCGCTACCGCACAGACGCCCAGCATCGGATGCTCGAAGCTCGACACGCACGTCAGTACGAGGTCAGACGATGGTATCGCCACATACCACGACGCCCCGACACTCAGCACTTCCGGCGTTTCGGGCGACCAGGCCGCGGCCGTCGCCGACTGCTCGATCACGCCCGCGCCGAGGATCGCCTCCACCCACGGGAGTGCGCTCCCATCGATGGCTGGCAACTCCGGTCCGTCAACTGCCACGACCGCGTTGTCGACGCAGAGGCCAGCCAGCGCAGCCAGCAGGTGCTCCACGGTGCCGATCCGAGCGCCGTCGCGGCCAAGCGTCGTGCACCGCGTCGTCTCCACCACGCAGTCCGCGACCGCCGGGATAGTCACTCCCGCCACCACAAACGCGATGCCATGGCACTCGGCAGCCGGTTCGACGCGTGCCGTGCACGTTGCGCCGCTGTGGATGCCGACCCCGCGGAGCTCAAAGGAGCCGCCAACCGTTCTCTGGCGGCGTGCGGGGAGGCCGATGGGCGCGGCTTCCGGCAAAGCGCTACGGCTCCGCGCTCACATCGGGCCGACCGCTGAGGGCCCTCACCAGCTCCTCGAGTCGCGCACAACGGGCCCCCAGGTCCGAGACCGCCCCCTCAAGCGCCTTGAGCGCCTTCAGCCGCTCTGGCAACTGGGCCGAGGCCGCCTCCTGCCGCAGTCTCTCGCGGTGCGCCCGCGCCGGGTATCCCGACACGCAGGCGCCCGCCGGCACATCGCGAGTGACACCTGCCTGACCCAGCACCACAACGCCGTCACCGATGGCGATGTGGTCCTTGACGCCTGCCTGGCCCGCCATCATCACACCGCTGCCCACCTGCACGCTGCCGGCGACACCGGTCTGCGCCGCGATGATGCAGTCCGGACCGATCTTGCAGTTGTGTGCAATGTGGACTAGGTTGTCGATCTTGGTGCGGTCGCCGATCGTCGTCACGCCCGTCTTGGCGCGGTCGATCGTCGAGTTGGCGCCGATCTCGACGTCGTCGCCAACCTGCACGTACCCGATCTGTGGGATCTTGTAGCTGCGGTCGCCCACCCGCATATAGCCGAAGCCGTCTGCGCCGATGACCGCACCACTATGGATGATCACACGGCGACCCAGCACCGTGCCGTGGCACAGCGTCACGTTGGGGTGCAGGATGCACCTGTCGCCCAGCACGCAGTCCTCGCTGATGACACAACCCGCCTGCACGATCGTGTCATCGCCGACGACGGCGCGCGGGCCGATCGTCGCGCACGGGCCCACGCTCACGCCCTGCCCGAGCACGGCCTCCGGGTGGACGGCGGCGGTGGGGTGCACGCCAGGGGGCGCGTGGAGGTTTGGACGGAATATCTCGAGGATCTTGGCGAAGGCGTACCGCGGGTTGTCGACCTTGATGAGGGGCTTGTCCGGAGTTGCGGCGTCGACGAACGCGACGATGGCGGACGCCCGGGAGCGCGCCGCGAGGGTCAGATAGCGCGCGTTCTCCGCAAACACGATGTCGCCGTGCTCAGCCTCCTCTATGCTCGATACGCCCTGTATCAGCGCCTCGCGGTCCCCCACGACGTCGCCCTGAACGCACTGCGCAATGTGCCCCACCGTAAGGCGCGGCGCGCGCGGATCGGAAGTTGCAGTCGTGCCCAAACCTGGCTCCGTCCTCCGGCCCACGCCGTTAACGCCACGCGGGCCACGCCTCGCGAAGCTGCCTGGCTACCGTGTCCGTCTCGTCCGTGATGTGGGTAGCGGGAGCGGCCGCAACCCTCCAGCCCCTGACGCGCGCGATACGCCGTACTGCATGCGCCACATCCTCGTCGATCGCAGCGATTAGCGCCTCGCGCGCCGCTGCGACCGTGTCCGGCGCGTTCCAACCGGTTACCGAGCCGCGCCCGGATGCCGGTACGTAAGGCGCCTCCACCTGTGCTGCGGCGATCTCAGGCAGCGGTGCGCGCAGGTCCGGGGCGCGATCGGGCACCCTCCCAGCGGCCGCCCGCAGGCCACGCCGGTACTCCTCCACGATGCGCCGGTTCTCGGCCGCTGCACGAGCCGCCGATAGAGCCGCTGCGCGCTCCACTTCCCCCTCGAGCATCTCGCGTGTGTCGACGAGCCGCTGCGCCATGCGCGATCGTACGGAAGTCTCTGCCGTTGCCCGTCGAGCCGCAGCCGCCGCGTCGTCCTGGCGAAGCTTCTCCAGATCGCGAACCCTCTGCTCCCTGGCTTCTCCCTGGAGAACATCGATCTGGCTACGGAGCGATACCTCGCGGAAGGCGCTGACGCGGCCCGCCCGCTCGAACTCGCGAGCGATACGCGCCAGCTCTCGGCGCTGCTCATCGGCCAGCGCCACCTGCACCGCGGCGAGGCGCGCCTCTTTCGCTCGCCTCAACGGCACAAGCTCGCGCTCCAAGGCACGCTGCGTCCGCGCCGAGAGCGCTGCGGCGACATCGTCGGCGCTCCGAACGGGGCGCAAAGGCCCATCCCCCTCGGCCTCAACCGGGGTCACGATGCGAGGCGCCTCGAGGGTTGGAGGGAACGCGACAGCGCTGGCATCCGGCGCGGGCACCCTTACGGCAGCGCCGCGCGCGTCTGGCCCTGCAGCCGCCAAGGCCTGCATGGCCGGCCACGCCGGGTGGAACTGCCTGAGGGCCTCCCGGCGGATATGCACCTCGCGCACCGACGGCTGCACGGTGCGTCCGCATCCGACGAGCGCAAGGGACGCAGCCAGCGCGGCCAATACGCAGGCTCTAGGTCCTGTTAAGCTCCGCAAGGACGGGCGCAGTTATATCGGTGCCAGCGTAGAGCGCAAACTGGCTGTCGAAAACGATGGTCAGATTCCTCTGTTCGGCGACCTTCTTGACGGCGTCCCGGAACTCCTTCATCAGGCGGTCGAGGTTGGTCGACTCGAACTCCCGCATCTGGTTCGTGAACTGCTCGTTCAGAACGCCCACGTTCTGCTGCATTCTGAACCCAGCGGCGCGCCGCTCCTGGATCTTTGTCCTGTCCTCGGCCGTGAGCTCGGCGTCAGGCTTCTGGCTGAGCTGCTCGAACTCCGTATTGAGCTGGGTGGCCTTGTCAGTAAGGACCCTCGCGGCGGCTCTGTCGGCATCGGTCTGAGCCGCGCCCTTCTCAACATGAGTGTCGAGTTGCCTGTGCTCCTCATCGGTGAGGAACGGCATGTTCTGGCGACGCGTCAGCCGGCCCTGCAGCGTGGCCTGCATCGCCGTCAGGTCGCTGAGGGCGACCTGCCTTGCCTTGAACTGCTGATTGATCCGCTGGACGTCCACCGTGCCGAAGGTCGACTGCGGCCGCGCCCCCTGTCCCGAAGCTCCGACGGCGAGCGCCACGCAGAGCACGATGCTCCCAGCAACCAGTGATCGCCACCACACGACAGACGCAGACATGCGATTCCCGCTCCTCATGAGGTCAACGGCAGATTATAGCACGCGGCACGCGGCCCCCCAGTCCATCCTGCATCTTAGAAGACGTGTCCGATGGAGAAGTGGGTGCGCGCGCCTTCGCTCCCGAACCCTTGGTCGATGCGAATTGGCCCGATGGGTGTGACCACTCGCAGCCCGAAACCGAGCCCCATGTTGGGACTGAACGACCTGTGCTGCCTGAAGCCCTGGATGGCAACGTCGACGTATCGCCCGCCCCATGCATCGCCGACGTCCACAAATGCGACGCCCGTGAGCGCGTTGGCCAGCGGCGTCCGGAACTCCGCGGAGCCAAGCAGCATGTTGCTGCCCCAGAACCGGTCCTCATGGTAGCCCCGCAGCGTCTCGGCGCCGCCCACGAAGTACTGCTCTGAGAACGGGAGTGTGCCGTTCGAGAATCCGAGCGCCAGCCGGACCGCGATCGTGGTGCGGCGGTCCCTCGGCGTCCTGCGCGGCCCCTGTGGGCTGAAGTAGCGTCGCAAGTCGGCCTGCAGCTTCTGGTACACGACCGAGCCGACGACCCCGACGGGATTGCCGTTCACCCGTGCCACGGGCCTCAGGTCGGCGCGGCCGATGTCGGCGCTGACCATCTCGAAGCCTCCCGCCGCAGGCTCCATGTCGAGGTCACGCGTGTTGTGCGTCACGCGGAAGTTGAGCACCGCCATCGGACCGCTCTGCAGGATGGCGGCATCCTCGGCGCTCAGGTCAAGCAGCGGGACCCTGACGTTGTCGTAGCGCATCCCGACGAAGGCGCGGTAGTTCCGGCGGAACGGGCGGCTGAGCGTAAGCGACCCGCCCGTATGCGTCTCGAAGTAGTCCGACGCTCCGCCGAGACCCGCGCCACCACCGACACTGCCGATCGCGCGCCCGAACCGGTACACCGTCTTGTCGTAGAGGTTCACGGACAGCGACGTGTTCCGCCGGTCGAGCCACGGCTCCGTGAAGCCCACTTCGACGCTGTGCCGGTTGGCCACACCGCCGGTCTCCCACATGACGTTCACCTGCTGCCCGCGGCCCATGAAGTTGTTCTCGCCGAGCTGGGCGTGCCCTACGAGCTGCTGGCGGCTGCTGTACCCCACGCCGATCACGAACGTGCCGGTACGGTGCTCCGTGATGCTGAGGGTCAGGTCGACCCGTCCCAACTCCGGGACGGCGATTGCGGGAGCGATGTCCTCGAACAGGCCCGTGTTGAACAGGCGCTGCACGTCCTCGCCAAATACGGTGCTGTTGTAGTACTCACCGGACCTCTGTCGCATCTCCCGGAGCACCACGTGCTCCCTGGTCTTCCGGAGGCCTGTAACGCGGAGCCTGTTGACCCTGGCGACGCCCACCGGGATGGTAAGGATGCCGTTCTCGTCCACAGTGGCTTCGCCGAAGTAGGGCTGATACCCCCTCGTGCGATAGTATTCCCGGATGCGCTCCAGATCCGCGATCACCCAGCCCGAGTTCAAGACCATGCCTTCCCTGGTCTGCAGGAGCGCCCGGATCTCGGCGACCGGGATCGGTCCAGTGCCGGTGATGTTGATACCGCGCACCATATCGTTCTCGTCCACTTCGATCCGAACCCTCGCGCCCTCGGGACCGACGTCGGCGGTGATCCGCACGCCCCCGTCGGGGTCCTCCGGGTCCCGGGCGCCGAAGTTCTGCGTCATCAGCAGGCGACGCTTGGCCTCGTCCAGCGACGCCTGCGTGATGGGATCGCCCACATTGAGCCCCGAGGCAGCCACAATCGACTCCCGGTTGAGGTTCCGGTTCCCCACCACGTTGATCTCGATGATCCTGGGCGCTGGAGGGCCTTGAGGCGCGGCGGCGCCCGCCGGAGGCGCGACATCCTGCGCCAGAGCGGGCACGGACAGCCCGGCGACCACGACTACGGCGAGTGCGAGCGCCATTTGGGGCAGAGCGCGCCAGGGCGCGGTGGCGCGACGCTCGCCCAGACCGAAGATGGTATTCACCATCAGACCTGTCACCTCCGTGTGGCGCCGTGGCGCCGATTGGGGCGTTGGCGCAGCGCCCGCAGGCGCGGCGCGATTCGGGTTCACCGGTTGCTTATGTACGGCTCCAGCTTGCGCCGCAGCATCAGTCTGGCACGGGAGAGGCGAGTCTTAACGTTATCGAGGGAAAGACCGGTGGCGTCGGCGATATCGTTGTACGACATGCCCTGCATCTCGCGCAGCACCACCACCTCGCGGTAGTCAGGCGGAAGGGAATCGACGGCGGCGAGCAGCCGTTCGCGCATTTCTTTCGATTCCAGCACCGTGTGCGGTGCGTGGGTGAGGTCAGGAACCTCGAGCGTGTCGCCACTGGCGCCGTCCGCCAGCGACCGCGGCTGGTCGAGGGACTCCGCGGTAGCATCCACCCGACGCCCACGTCGACGGACGCGGTTGCGGCAGTTGTTGAGGGCGATCTGGCACAACCAGGTGTAGACGGAGGCCTCGCCGCGGAACTGATCGTAGCTCTTGTACGCGCTGATGAAGGTCTCTTGAGTGACGTCAGCGGCCTCATCGTAGTCGCCGAGGAACCGGTAAGCGATGTTGAAGATCCTTCTGTCGTAGGCCGCCACCAGCGCGTCGAACGACAGCGCCGCGTCCCCACGGCTCGGCAGCCGTTCGTCCCTCGGCCGATCGCCACTGGCCGGGGGATCCGCACCCACGCAGAACGCCACAACCTCGCGGGCTGGCATAGGTGGATGCAGACTCCTAAGGAGGTCACTTCGATCTAGAACCTGAAGACTCCTTCGGTCAGGAACGCGTTCACCGATTCATCGTTCACCGTCCACGAGAGCTGCCAGTCCTGTCGGAGGCGGTAGCTGAAGCGGAACCGCCACGCTGCCCGGTCGTCCAGGGACGTCTGGCCCGGCCCCGTGAGCCGCTGCCAGTACCCCAGGTGCAGCGGGCCGCCGAGATGCGCGCTGACGTTGAGGCTGAGCGCCTGACCGCGCGCGTAGTCGAGAGTGAGGTCGTCGAGACCCAGAGCTCGCGGCAGCCCAGTGCGCTCCAGGAGGTCGGGTATGAGGTTGGCCGCCAGCATGTCGGCGAACTGGTCGCCGAGCACGCGGCCGATGCCGCCGCCGCCGCCGAACAGCCCGGCGATGGCATCTTGACCGCCCAGCAACGCGATTACCCTGCGCTCCATATCGGCGGGCGTCGTCGCGAGGTCAGCGGGATCCGAACGGAAGGTCATTCGGAGCCGGGATCCTGGTGGGCGGGCGCCCTCCGGGTGTCCCAGCTCGACGGGCCCGCCCTCATCCAAGGGCCCCCGAACATCGGCGGTGATGACATATCGCCGCAGAATGCCGGTGATCGATCGCGCCGTCAAGCGCCCACTCGCCCGAAGGTCGACCTCCACGCCGAACGCGCGCTCTCCTGGGGCCGCCCACGCGATACTCGGGTACCTCATGTCAACCCGCCCGCCCGGCTGAATGGCAAGACGCGCGGTCGGGAACTGCAGCACGCCTCGGTCAATGACGAGGGCGCCGGTGATCGTCGGCTCGCCCGTCCGGCTCTCGACACGCACGGGCGAGCCGACAGGCGTGCGAACATCCGCCACCAGCTGCGCGCTGCGCAGGCGCACCTGGTCGGCCACCTGCAGGCGGAAGTCGACAGGACCCGGTAGCCTGAGCCGCGGGGGCATTGCGGCACCGCCGGGCAGTTCGTCGGGCATCCGCAGATCGGTCCGTCGTACCGTCGCCTCTCCTTGCAGGGACGGTTTCCGAATCGAGCCGCTGAGCGCAAGGCGCAGACCCGGCTCCCCCGGCCGGGTGCCCGAGAGCTCTCCTACGAGGCGCCCCGAGCCGAACACTGGCAGCGGGTTGAACCGCAATGGCACGCGGTCTGCCTCGAGAATCAGGCTTTGGTCGCCCGCTCCATCGAGGGCGATTGCCCCGAGCAGGCGCACGTTCGCAGTGTCAACGGGTCTGCCGGTGACGACGTCGAGAGGATGGATCAGCGCACCGAACGGCGCTCCCGTGTCTGGATCGGGCGCCACGCGCAGAAGGCCGTCCCGTACCTCGAAGTGCGCCAGGAGGTCGCTCACCGCGTACGGGGCTCCGGCCCATCGGATGGAGGGCGCGCGGACGGCCACACGGCCCTCCAAGCGCGGGGCGCTCGCTTCCGGCGGAGCGCCGCCAGCCACATGCCCGAACACGCCCTCGAAGCCGATCCGGGCGTCGACGGTGCCCTCCGCCGACAGCCCTGAGGCGGGAATGGCGGCAGCGATCCCTGCGAGTGGCTGCCTGCGGACCTCCAGAGATGCCCTCAGCGCGGCGTCAGAGGTCAGGTGCGGAGGCCTCCACGACCACTCCACCGTCGCGTTGCCGGAGGCCTCGAAGCGCTCTGGGCTGTCCGCCGAGCCACCGGCCACTGTCACGCCCGCATCTACGACGGAGAGTTGGCCACCTTCAAGGGTCACGCGGCCGAGGCGAGCCGTGCGCAACTCGACCTGCGCGCGCCCCCCAGGACGATCCAGTACCCTGACCCTGCTCAGGAAGCCCGAGCCCGTGATGGAGGGCTGGTCAGGCCTCCCGGTGGCGCGCAGGCTTAGACTCTCCACAGTGCCGGTGGCGCGTTGCAGCGGTTCCAGGCCGGGCACCCAGCGCGCGATCTGCTCCACCGTGAGCCCGGTGACGTCCGCCTCCGCATCAACTCGCTCGCCGAACGCCAACTCACCCCGCGCCAGCAGGGCGGCGTCCGCCGCGGTTGCCTCGAGCGCCTGGACAGCGAGCCTGCGACGGTCCGTCGTCGCCTCGACAGTGAAACGCTCCACGGCCTGCAGCCCAACAGCCATGCCGGACCCGCTCAGCTTCACCGTCGCCGTCGGGTCTCCGGCTCGACCCGTCACCATGATCTCGCCGGCAAGCGCGCCGGGGATCGGCGCCGCATCTGCCCGCATCCACTCGGAGCCTGCAAGGTCGCCAAGCCGATGCGCCTCCGGGCTGTTCGCCACGGCGCGTCGCAGCCAATCGATCGGCAGGCCCTGCAATCCGCCCCTTACAGCCAGCGTGTCCGCATCCAGGTCCCACGCCGCTTCCGTGACCGTGGCGTTGAACCCGCCCGCCCCCAGCGCGAGGATCGGACCGTCGCCCGAGGGCGCAAACCTGCGGCCGTCGTAGGTCGCGGCGCCTTGGAGAGCACCCAGAGGGACGCCATTCACTTCTAGGTCGCGCCCCGATATGTTGAACTTACCGGACTGAACCTGCAACGATGAGGCGCCCAGCGTTGCCGTCAGGTCGATGGACCCGCCAACCACTCCGCGCGCGACGACCGCCGGCGGCAGCCTCTCGTTCATGAGCGATAGGTCTAGGCCCTCGATGCGCGCCTGCGCCTCGAGGACATCATCGGCCACCTGGAGGCCGCCCGTGACCTGCGCCCCAGACACCGTTGCCTCGCGCGCCTCGGCAATCACTCTGGCCCCCCGGTCGTCGCGGACCCATCGGACGGCTCCCATAGCCTCGAAGGGAAGGTCTCCCGCGGCGCCATGCCGGACGATCAGTGGGTCTGCGACGACGGTCAGGCTGCGGTAGCCTCCCAGCGCCTCCAACTCGCCAGATGCCACGCCGCTGGCGTGCGGCGTCTCGCCAGCGAGCTGGAACGCCTCGTCAAGCTCGACGTCATCGAAGCGGCCTCTCGCCGACACCACCGCCCCCCTTGAGAGCGGCCTGTCGATGACGGCGCTGAACTCGACATGGGCGGGCAGACGCTGGGCGAACCCATCCATGACGAAGAGCCGGCGCGTGTCTCCCATGATCGTGGCGCGCGCGAAGTCGGCCGAGCGGTCGCCGATGCCGGCGTTCATCGCATAGACAGATCCCGCGGCAGATGGCCGCGACCAGGGGCCCGTGATGTGGAGGTCGCGCACGTACAGCTGGCCGCGCACGTCCGGATCGGGACCGTCGGTCAGTGCGCGCGCGATCGGCCCCAAGCGAATGCCCTCTGCCTCGACCGCCACATCGAGCGTCCTCGCCCGCAGGTCGGCTCCACCTGCCGCAACGGCGAAGCCCGCGCCCCCGCGCGCGGTCGCGGTGCCGGATACCCGCTGACCATCGAACGCCACCTCGGCGCGCGTCACCGGTATCACATAGTCGTAGAGGTTCAGTCCATGAACCTGAACAATTGCACGACCTTCGACGGGCGACGCCGCCGACCGGGTCGATGCCATGCGCACGTCCGCATCGAGTCGGCCCCGCGTGTGAGGAACACCGCTGATCGACAGGCGGCCGAGGTCTGCGTCGCGGATGCTCACGGCACCGCGATAGACTCCAGCCTCCGGCTGCCATTCCCCGCGAGCCGCCAGCCTGCCGCCACCCGCGGTGGAGCGGGCCTCCGCCCAGACACGCCGGCCGTCCCACACCCCCGCGACCGACAGATCGTTCGCCTTGATGTCACGCCATGCGACGGACGGCAGCGAGCCCGAGAACCGGGCATAGCCCCGGCCATCGCGGGAGCCAGCCAGGACACGCAGCGAGACGTCCCCCGCCATCTGAAAGCCTGCGGACCGCTCTCCCCGCAAGCTGATGGGGCCAGTGACCGCAATGGTCGGGCTCGTAAGGGGTCCCTCCGCGCGGACGTAGAGCCTGGCGGGGGCCGCGAGGTCAATGCCGGGGAACAGCGAGCCGGCCACCCGCACGGGGCCTTCTCCCTCAATGTGGAGGCGGTCCAGGGGTCCCCGTGCGCGCACATCCAGGCTTGCCGTCGCGCTCGGCCTCTCCAGCATGCGGAGCTGCTCGGACGCGCCGAACCACGCGGCAGCCTGGCGCAGACTGACGCCCGGCGAGCGCACCCGCGCGTCTAGCCAGGGACGTTCGGCAGTCCCCACCGTCCCGTCGATCCGCGCGCGCGCTCCGCCCACGAGCCCGTCGAGGGCAAGGTGTACGGCACCGGGGACGACAACCACGCGGCCCGTCGCGCGCTCTATCGGCGCCGCGAATCTCGTCCCGTACTGAACGGCCCCAGATGCGTCCCGCGCATCGACCGTCACCACGTAGTGGAGCGCGCCGTTGCGTGCCGTCACCGTGACCTGGGCGTCCGCGCTGCCGGAGCGCACGCTAAGCCAGGCCGGAATCCAGTGCCGCGCCACGCGCGCGCAAGCGCCACGGACCCACGTCGTCGAGGTGACGGCGCGGCCCTCGGCTCTGTAGGCGCCCCGTGTGTCCAGCCAGGACGCTTGCCCCGTGACGCACGACCCGCTGGCTTCCCAATCCATGGCGCCGAATGCATGGGACCGCCAAGCGCCGCGGACCCCGGTCAGCCGGACCCGCTCGGGGCTGGCGGCGCCCTCCGTATCAGTGCCGAGAGCGTGATCGACGTAGTCAACCACCACATTGCGGAAGCGCACGACCCCGAGCCCGCGTTCGGCTGGGCGCACGGGCCGCCAGCGCAGGAAGTCGTCGAAGTTCCAGCGGCCGGCGCGGTTGCGGGCGATGCGCACCGCACCACCGTCGACGAGCACATCGCGGAGGAACGGGGTGTCCGACGCGGAGGGTCGGACGAGGTCTCGCGGCGAGAAGGCGACGCGAAGCCGGCGAACCGTGGCGAACGCGTCGGCCGACCCGGCGCCTGCCTCGGCGATGCGAACGCCGGTGGCCTCAGCCCAGCCGGCTCGCAGCCGCAGAGCGTCGACGCGCACGCTTCGCCCCAGCGCGCGCGAGAGATCCGCGCTCGCGGCGGCCGGCAGCAGGCGTTCCGCGTCGCGAAGGTACTGGCGGAGGGCGCCCGCGCCCAACCCCGTGAGCGCCAGAAGAGGCACACACAGAAGCACGAGGCTGAGCCACCGATCTGGCCTGCGCATGCGTCTCACCCGGTGCGATCGCTGGGCGTCACGACCGACCACGTCATCGTCCTGCCGGCCGGCTCCGCCGGGCGCGCGCAAGGATCCACTCCGACACCATGGTCAGCACGGACGGCGACATGGTCTCCTCGATCACCCCGTACTCGGTGGGCAGGCCGGTCGCTGCCGTCTGGAAGAGGTGGTTCACGCCAGGGACGATCCTGACCGTGGCGTCGGCGCCTCCCCCGGCCTTCAGCGCCGCCTCGATCTCCGCAGCGTTCTCCCTGGCCGGCACCTGGAGGTCCCTCTCACCGATGAGCACGAGCACGGGGCATCGCACAGCGCGCAGGGCCGGCCGCGGGTCGTAGCTCAGGAAGTGGCGGAACCACGGCGACGTGACCGTGTTCACCTGGACGTCGATCCAGGTGTCGACGCTCGGGCCCAGAGCCGCCCTCTCTGCGGCTGTCATGGAGTCGACGGTCTGTTGGAGCACGGCGCGCACGCGGGTCGCCACCTCAGTGGCGGGCGCGTCGCTGCGAGCCTCGGCGTAGATGCGCTCATTGATCCGACGGCTCGTGGCGATCGCGGACTCCGGCGCACCTCCAGCGCGCGCAATGGCTGCCGCCTGCAGATACAGTATCTGCTCGCCGGGGAGGCCTGTGCCGGCGAGAAGCACGATGAACGCAATGTCGGCCCGGGCTGCCGCCACGATCGGCGCCACAATGCCGCCCTCGCTGTGCCCCAGCAGGCCGATGCGCGACGCATCGATCTCCGGCCGCGCCTTCAGCACGTCGACGGCGCACTTCACGTCGTCGGCGAAGTCCTTAGTCGTAGCCGTCCGCGTACTGCCCGTCGATCCGCCGACCCCGCGATCGTCGAGGCGCAACACGGCTATGCCCTGCCTCGTAAGGTGGTCGGCGAGCACGAGGAAGGGACGGTGGCCGAAGACCGTCTGGTCACGGTCCTGAGGGCCGGAGCCACTGATCAGGATCACGGCGGGGTGCGGTCCCGGCCCCGAAGGCACGGTCAGCGTTCCGGCAAGCCTGACCGCAGCAGCGGCGTTCTCAACCGTGACGTCCTTCTGGGTGTACGGGAGCGGAAGCCTGGGCTCCTGCGGGCGCCTGACGTCCGGAGGGTTCTCCGTCCGGACGAGCGTCAGGGCGTAGGTCCCTCCGCCCTGGCGCCAGGTACCCACGATCCGCGTCCTGTCGGCGCTCAGCCTTCCCTCGAAGCTGGCGCCGATGACCCTGACGTTGAGAGTGAGTGCCGGCGGGTCGAACGATGCGGTCTCCACAGGGATCGCCCTGGCGCCCTGCTCCGGAACGTCGAGGGTTGCGCCCAGCAGGCCGGCGGGCTGCCGCACGATGTGGAAAACCATGCGCACCTGGGTGGCGCCCGCCCTGAGCTGGCCCATCCAGGCGCCCTCCACCACCGCGTCGCGCGGCGCGTCGCCGTCCTGGCCCAGCGCGGGCGCGCCGACCGCGAGCAGAGCCGCCAGCAAGCCGAGACCCTTCACGCCGCAACCTCCGCATGTCAGCAGTCGCCGGAACGCGAGCATCTCGGCGCGTCCCTGCTGGGTAGACGCTCTGACGCGCGCCACGGCTTCGCCGGGCGTGACAGTCAGCACGCGACTCACGGGTCGGCGGCGCATGCGCCCGGCGACAGGCCGACGCGCGCAAGCCGTGACGAGAGGATCCTCTCCGAGAACTCGATCGCGTTATAGCTGCTTCGCACGAAAGGCGAAGAGGCCACGAACCGGAACCCGACCTCTGCGCCGAGGCGCGCGTACTCCTCGAACCGCTCGGGCTTCACGTACTCCGACACGGGTAGGTGCCTCATCGTAGGACGCAGGTACTGCCCGATCGTGACGGCATCGACCCCCGCATCTCGCAGGTCGTGCAGTGACCGTACGACCTCGTCGTGCGTCTCTCCGAGCCCCAGCATCAGCCCGCTCTTCGTGTAGACCGACGGTTCGATCGCCTTGGCCGCGCGGAGCACGTCGAGCGACCTGCTGTAGCGCGCCTGTGGACGCACCTGCGGCGTGAGGCGCTCGACGGTCTCCAGGTTGTGGTTGTAGATGTCGGGCCCCGCGTCCGTCACGGTGCGAACCAGCCAGCGTTTGCCCCGGAAATCCGGCGTAAGAACCTCGACGATGGCGCCCGGGATGGCCGCGCGCAGCGCACATATGGTGGCAGCGAACTGCCCCGCGCCCTGGTCCTCCAGTTCGTCCCGCGACACGGAGGTCACCACCACGTGACGCAACCTCATCTCGCGCGCGATCGCAGCGACCCGCGCCGGCTCCTCGGGGTCGACGGGTGCAGGGCGCCCGACCTTGATTGCGCAGAACCCGCAGTTGCGCGTGCAGGTGTCGCCCAGGATCATGAACGTAGCCGTCTGGCGCGACCAGCACTCCCCCAGGTTGGGGCAGCGAGCGCTCTCGCACACCGTGTGCAGTCGAGCATTCCGCATCATCTGCTCGACCGATCTGACCGTGGCGGGGCTCGGGATGGTCTTCTTGAGCCAGTCAGGCAGGGCTCGGTTCAAAGGCCTGTCCTGTGCGACCGCGATGTTCCGAACGAGGTCGATGCGGCCTGTCCCGCGATCGCGGGGACTCGATCAGTGTACCGCCGGCCAGCACGACGGTCAAGGCGACCCGTGTCCCGCTCACGCTTCCCCGGCGGCGACGCTTGCAGGCCATCAGGCCGGGCTGTACAATGAGCCGGGCAACTCGACCGCAGGTGTTGCCGCCAGCAGCACGAGGCGTCTCTATATGTAGTTGCGGGGTCGGGCCAGGGCGCCGTACCTCGCCACCACGCGACAGGAGACGCGCCGACACAATGGGGTACTCCGCGGTGATGGATCTGCAGCGCGCCGCACTGCCGACTGAGGTGGTCGCAACCGGCTCTCTCCGCGTGCTTGCGGATGACGAGCTCATCCGGCTGTGCTCGCGAGGTGAGCAGGCAGCACTGGCGGAGCTGGCGCGGCGGTACCAGACGCCGATCTACCGCTTTCTGCTCCGGATGACGGGCTCGCATGAGGACGCCGAAGAGTGCGCGCTCGACGTGTTCGTCCGGGCGTGGCGCCACGCGGCTCGCTTCGAGTTTCGGTGCCGGGTAGGCACGTGGCTCTACCGAATCGCGGCTAACATCGCGCGCGACGCCTACAGTCGGCGCAAGTGCCGCCCACAGGAGCCCTGGCCGTCCGAACTGGACCTCGCGCGGATGGCCACAGGTTCTGCCGAGGAAGACGCCTTAGCAGGCCTCGACCGGGAGCGACTCGCGTCCGCGCTGAATGCTGCGCTCAGCAAGCTCAAGCCGATCGACCGCACCGTGCTGGTCCTCTACTACCTGGAGCAGCGCGACTACGATGAAATACAGCAGATCACCGAGCTATCGTACAGCGTCCTGAAGACGCGGCTGGCCCGCGCCCGTCGGCGCCTCCGCGTCGAGATGGAGAAGAGCGAGTTCGCAAGATGAGATGCCGCCAGTTCTCAGCTAGCGCCAGCGAGCATGTCGCCGGCCGTCTCGATGCCGCGCTTGCGGCAGGGATGGAACGGCATGCCGCGGAGTGCGCGCGGTGCGCCGCGGAACTGCGTGCCGAGCGGAGGTTGAGGAGCGCCTTCGCGGCCGTCGACTGCCCGGTCCGTGAGATCGAGCTCCGGCCTGCGCTGGCGGCCTGCCTGGCAACAGGCGCTGCGCCGATGCAGCGACCCGCGAGGGCGTGGCTCCGGCCAGTCTTCGCTCTGGCGGGCGGCGCCGGCCTGGCACTGGTGCTGGCGCTGCTGGCAGCGCCCCGCCCAACGGTCCCGGTCGATTCCGCCGCCGTCGACGAGACGCACGTGATTCGCCTCGTTGCCGACATGCAGCCCGCGCCGGATGGTGCGTTCGGCTCCTGGCCGGAGTCGGCGGGGGTCGCGCCCTTGAGCTTGGCCCTGTCGTTCACTGAGGAGGGCCGGTAGCATGCGCCGCGTCATACTGATGGCTATTATCCTTGCCTTCGCCCTCCCTGCGGCGCAACTGGCTGTCGCGCAGGGAGGTCCGCCGCCCGGGGGGCCGCGCGGCCAAGGCCGTGTGCTCGGGCCGCAGTCATGGTTTGGGGTCGGCCGCGAGAGCGCGCGCCAGCGGCTGGGCATCACCAGGGAGCAGCAGGAGCAGATCGAGGCCCTCTGGGCGCAGATGGACCAGGCCCGGCGCGAGAACATGCAGAGGCTCGGGGCGCTCTACATGGAACTGGGCAAGGCCTACGACGCCTTCGAAGTCGACGACGCTCAGATCCGGCGGATCCGGCGGCAGATTCTGCAGACGCACAAGGAGGGTCTGGAGCGGTTCTCGCAGTCCGAGGATCGGCTGCGCAGCATCCTGACCCGCGAGCAGTTCGGCAAGCTCAAGACCATGATGCGTGACATGTGGCAGCGGATGCCTGAGCGGAGGCCGCGCCGGGAGGGGCGCTGAGCCTTCGTTCGGCACTGGGCGCCGCGCACGTTGCACTGGGCCCCCCGCGTGAACGCGGGGGGCCCAGTGCGTTTGACTCCCGTCGGGGCGGGGGGTATACTCTGAAGTCACCTCACCTGAGACGTTGCACATGCGCGAAATCCTGCAAATACTTGAGTCGGACGCGCGCGCCACCCCCGCCCGCATCGCGGTGATCACCGGCCTCGCTGAAGAGGAGGTGGCCCGGCAGATCGCGCTCTGGGAAGCCAGCGGCGTCATCCGACGGTACAAGACGGTCGTCGACTGGGAGCGCTACGGCGAAGACGTCGTCGAGGCCTACATCGACGTGTCCGTTACCCCCGAGCGCGGTGCCGGATTCGACGACATCGCTGCCCGCATCTACCGCTACCCGGAGGTGCGGTCGGTCGCTCTCGTGTCCGGAGGACACGACCTCCGCGTGATCGTGCGTGGTGACGACATCAAGGAGGTCGCGCGGTTCGTGGCAGAGAAGCTTGCGACCTTGGAGCGCGTTACCTCCACCAATACCCACTTCCTCCTGAGGCGCTACAAGGAGGATGGCGACGTGTTCGGCGAAGCCGACCCGGACCACCGCCTCATGGTCGCGCCGTGAAGTCCCTGAACCACGCGGTCCTCCAGACGCCCCCTTCAGGCATCCGCCGCTTCTTCGACGTGGCGAGCCAGATGCCTGATGCGATCTCGCTCGGCGTCGGCGAGCCGGACTTCGTCACGCCCTGGCGCATCCGAGAGGCGGGCATCGACGCCATCGAGCGCGGCTACACGACCTACACGTCGAACGCCGGCTTGATGGAGCTCCGCGAGGCCGTCGCGTGCGACCTGGAGTCGCGCTACGGCGTTTCGTTCGACCCCAGCGCGGAGATCCTGATCACCGTGGGGGTCTCGGAAGGGCTCGATCTGGCGCTACGCGCGCTCGTGAACCCGGGCGACGAGGTTATTCACTTCGAGCCGGGCTACGTCTCCTATGTGCCGGGGATCCGGTTCGTGGGCGGCGCGCCAGTCGCGGTGAGGACGAGCGCCGATGACGGCTTTCGCATCCGTCCCGAGGCGCTCGCCGCCGCCGTTACCCCTCGAACGAAGGCGATTCTGCTCGCGTACCCGAACAACCCGACGGGCGGCACTCTAAGCCGTGACGACGTCGCCGCGGTGGTGCGGCTCGCGGTAGAGCATGACCTGTACCTTGTTACCGACGAGATCTACAGCCGGCTCACCTACGGAGGCGAGCACACGTGCGCGGCCTCGGTGCCGGGGGCTCGCGAGCGCACCGTGGTACTGAACGGGTTCTCGAAGGCGTACGCGATGACGGGATGGCGAGTGGGCTACGTGTGCGCCCCTCCGCCTGTGGCCGAGAGCATCCTCAAGCTGCACCAGTACACGATGCTCTGCGCGCCGCACATGTCGCAGAAGGCGGCGGTTGAGGCGCTGCGCCACGGCGAGGCTGAGGTGCGGCGCATGGTGTCGGAATATGACCGCCGGCGCCGCTTCTTCGTGCGCGGTCTGAATGCGATCGGGCTCGCCTGCCACGAGCCACTCGGCGCCTTCTACGCGTTCCCGTCCATCCGATCGACGGGCCTCTCTTCGGAGGAGTTCTCCACGCGCCTGTTGCACGAAGCGCGTGTAGCGGTCGTGCCCGGCAACGCGTTCGGGGAGACCGGGGAGGGCCACGTCCGCTGCTCGTACGCTACCAGCATGCCGAAGCTCGAGCAGGCCCTGGACCGCATGGCACGCTTCGTTCAGACGCTGTCACGGCCAGGCCATACGACCGGTGAGGAGCGCGCCCTTGCAGCCCATGTGTAGGCCTCAAGCGGCGGCTGCCGTGGTCGTCGCCGTGCTGGCGCTCTTCGCACCGCTCTCGACAGCGGCGGAGCGCATCGTGCTTGCGCCCTCGGGCCTCGTGGCCCCGCCGTACTCGGTGAGCGTGGAGGCCGCCGTCGGAGATGGCGCGCCGTCGCGACACATCGGATGGCTGACGCTGGGCGCCCCCGGACATGGCCTGGGCCTCGAACTAGAGGCGGAGGATGTCGACCTCAGCCGGCGCCGCGCCGATATCAGCGTTCAGTACTCGTTCACCGGCAACGCACTGGTGGATATGGCGCCGACGCTGACGTGCGGCGTCCGCGATGCGTTCAACACCGGGCGGTGGCGCCGCGCCTTCTACGTGGCGCTGGGCAAGAGGCTCGGCCTCAGCCTTGCGCAGGAGCGCTTCGTGCGCAGCTTCTACCTGCACGCCGGCATCGGCACCAGCCGGCTGGAGGGTCCCTTCTTGGGGTTTCGCGCGAACCTCGCCGCAGGGCCGTCGGTGAGTGCCGAGTACGTGCGCCGAACCGTGAACGCATCGGTGTCCGTGCCGGTGGTACGAGGCGTGGAGGTGCGGGCCTACACGCTCAATGGCGACCTCTTCTGGGGCGCCCGGGTGTCGTTCGCGCGGTGACGTGAGACCGCGTCCAGATGATGGGCGCGGCTCCAGGCTCGGGGTAACGATGGCATCACATAACGACGACCTCCGCCGCGACAACCGGCGCGTCATCCTCATCAAGAGCCTGGCGACCAACAACCGGTTCTACGTGCTCGTTCCACCGGATGCGGGCCTCCGCAACGCCGACACAGTGCCCTCCATCCCGGACGGCCTGCTACTGGGCATCGCCTACCCCTGCATCGAGGACGGGCTGAACGACTTTGCCGTAATCCGGACAACCTACGAGACGCTGGAGTTCTTCCCCGACGACGCGGCGATGCGCGCCGAACTGCTCGACATCATCGACGAAGCGCGCGGAAGTCTCACGCGCCGCCTGGTGGAGCTGAGGGATCGCATCGCGGACGGGCGCGCGAACTTCCTCGGGACGGACCTCGCAGAGTTCAAAGGCTACGCGCTCGACATCGTGGATCGCGGCTACCCGCGCCGCAACCTCGATGCCATGATGAAGCTGAACGTGTTCGGCGCCGTAGCCGAGGCCGAGGGCCACGCGGACGGCAGCGAGCCGCTATACAGCTACGAGTTCCGCGACCCGAGCGCCGTGCCGCGGCTCTCCCAACTCCCGCCGCGGGAGTTCGTGGCCTGCCTCTTCAGCGACGTGCTCGATGCGGTCTCCGATGACACAAACTACACCAGCCGGTACGCGTTCGATCGCAACGTCTTCCAGAAGTTCATCGCGCTGATGTTCGTGAACTACGCGACCACCGACCCCATGTTCTACGGCATCAACAAGGCCGACTACGGGGTCTCGGCGGACCGCGACATGGACAGCACGCCCCTCTACGTGGCGGTCGGCCACGAGCTGCGCAAGCTCGAGGCGGATCGCGCAAGGGCGCAGCGGGCCGCTCTCGGCCTCGAGGAGCCCCTGGCGGAGGCACTGCCGATCCGGCCGGAGAGCGAGCGCCTCGTCCAACTGCCCGGCACGCTGATCAACGAAGACGTGCTGCTCGCGCCCATCTCGACGATCTGCGCAGCCGCGGTCAGGCTCACGCGCAGCGCAGACCACGAGACGGCCGAGATCGCCCGCATTGTGCTCTCGGAGGCGTCCCACCTCGTACAGGAGCTCAAGCGCCTGAACATCGTGTCTCCCTTCGCGTACGACCCGGGCTCGCCCATCGCGCCACCCGAGGAGCGCAAGGCCGGGCAGCGCGACTGACGACCTCGGCCTGCACGCGATCGCGATGCCCGTTGCTTAGCTCGCTCCGCGCTCCGGCGCCACAGAGCCCGCGTGGTGCGGACGGACGTCATGGATCCCGAGATCGCCCCGTCGCGACAGGTAACGGCTCACGAGAGCCTCGGCCACACCGGCGACTCAGTCGCGCACGGGCGAACCGGCACGCGCGTTGCCCTGGGCGCGCTGACCTCGACCGTCGATCGCGCGCAGCGCTGGCTTCTCGACCACCAGAACGATGACGGGCACTGATGCGGGGTGTTCAAGAGCGACACGATCCCCGTGACCGTCTGCGTGCTGCTGCTGCACATCCTCGGCCAGCCTGATCGGCGCAAGCCTACGAATCTGACCAACCACGTGATCGGCCGCTGGATCAACGACGAGGGCGGCGTAGCGGTTTGCCCGGGCGGGTCAACGGATGTCGGGGCCTCGGTGAAGGTCTGATTCGCATGCAGGCTCGCGGGGCATCGCGCGGACGAACCGTTCATGCTCCGGCTCGCCGAGCGTGTCCGTGGGCTGGGCGGCGCTGCTCGATGCAACACCTTCGCCAGCCTCTCCCTCGCGATCTCCAGCCAGTATGGCCGGGACGGCGTGCCGACCGTCTACCGGGAGACCGAGGTGTCCGAGGTCGAGGACCTCTGCAGGCTCGCGGTGCAGCTCAGAGCGGACGCAACACCCCTCTCCCCCGGCTGCGAGTACCGGAAGTCGAGGCGGACGGCTACCTCACGCGGGAGCTGATCCACGAGAAGTCCCGCGCCAACCGCTACAAGGTCAGCGCGACGCCCACATTAGTGGTCTTCGCTGCCGCCCGGCGCGAGCTGCCCTGCGCCTCGTGGTCGACGGTGGACTGCGTGCCCGACGGCTGGAGAAGCCCCCTGCTGGCCTGGTTGGCGCGTCGCACTACGCCACATGGGACGAGTTCTGGAACACCGTGAACTGGGAGTACTGGGACAGCCGGATCGACGCCCGCTGTCAGAACCGCAGGACGCACAGCGGCCTCAAGCACAGCGCCGTAGAGGAGACGAGCGCACGCATTCCCCACTGGCCGACATCGTCGGCCGCTACAAGCGGAGTAAGCACCTCGCCGAGGCGGCGGTCTGTAGGATCGACCGCGAGGGGAGCGCGCCAGTCTTCATCGCGAACCCGAGCACGCCCGTGGGTTCGGGTCACATCAAGCCGACGCATACCGGCAGGGCTGTGGTGGACTTCGTCAACCGCCGCATGCCTGCCTGCGTCGGCACCGGTCTGAACCTGATGGACGTGCGGGAGGCTGCCGCAGGTCACCTGCTGGCGGCGGAACGCGCGGTTCTGGGTGAGCAGTACATCCTGGGGAACCGCAACCTCTCGCCTCAGCAGATACTGGAGATGCTGGCGGCGATCACCGAGATGCCCGCGCCCCCCATGCGCGTCACCTGCACCGTGGCGCTCGCGTATGGCGCGCTGGACACGCTCGTATCGGGCCGGCTGCTGCGGAGAGAGCCCTGTGCGCCGCTCGAGGGGTGCGCATCTCGGTCACGCGCATGTACTTGAGCGCGGAGCGAGTGGTGCACGAGTTGGTCTTCGCCAGTCGCCCGTGGAGGGCGCGCTGCGCGACGCGGTAGCCTGGTTCTGGCGGCACGGTTACGCTCCAGCGGGCCAGTCGTCTGAGCGCGCCACCTAAGACAGGAGTTGACGTTGGCCGATGGCGTTCGCAAGCGCAAGGTGAGTCTCGCGAGGGAGGTGGGCTTCTGCTTCGGCGTGAAGCGCGCCATCAACCTCACGCGTCAGGCGCTGGAGGAGCGCGGCGACGCGTTCATAGTCGGCGATCTGGTCCACAACCGGCGCGTCACCGATGAGCTGGAGGCGAAGGGCCTGCGCAAGGTGGACGACCTGACCTCGCAGTCGGGCGGCGCCATGGTGGTCCGCGCACACGGCATTCCGCTCGCTCAGATGCAGGCCGCTCAGGAACGGGGCATCGATATCGTGGACGCGACCTGCCCGATCGTGCACCGCGCCCGAGATGCGGCGCGCTCGCTGGAGGAGCGCGGGTGCCAGGTTGTCATCATCGGCGACCGCCACCATGCCGAGATAATAGGCATTCTGGGGTCTCTCAGCGGCCCCGCGCTAGTGGTCGAGACCGTTGAGGAGGTTCGGCAGGCGCGCGCCGAGCACCGCCTCCTGCGCAAAGTGGGAGTCATCTTCCAGACGACGCGCGCGCTGGAGATGTGCTTCGGCATCCTCCATGAGCTCCTGGCGCTGTGCCGCGAGGTCCAGGTCATCAACACCATCTGCCGGCCGGTGCAGGCGCGACAGGAGGACGCCCTTGAGCTGGCCCGCACGGTGGACCTCATGCTGGTGGTGGGTAGCGCCACGAGCGCGAACACCGTGGAGCTTGCCACGCTGTGCCGGCACTACAACCCTCACACGCTCCGCATACAGAGCGCCGACGAGCTTCGGGATGAGCAGTTCGCGTGGGCCGAGCACATCGGCATTGCTTCAGGCCTGTCCACACCCGATGAGCTGGTCGACGCCGTGCGCGAGCGCGTCGCGACGTTCGCGGGTCCCGTTGTCCCCGAGCACCGGCCCGAGGCGCCTGGGGACGTCGCCCCTGCCTGATCCTCCCGTCGCCCTCGCCGTCGCGCTGGCGAGCCAACGGCAGGCGCTATGCGCGCAGTGAACGGACCTGCCCCCCCGACGCCCCGACGGGATGCCTCTCACCTCATGCCTCATGGCGCGCACGTCGGTGGTCATGGGCGCCTCCGGGATGCGAGCTGACTGACGCCTAGCGCCGCGCACCGGCTGTCTCGCTACTGCAGCGGAGGACACATGGGGAGCTCGCGGGCCAGGCGTCAGCTCATCGGCCGCGCGGGCGCGATCGCCGCCGACGCGATGCTCGGGGTGGCGTCGGACGGGCTAGATATGGCTCGGAGGCACGCCAGGCTCGTGTAAGGCCTCCTGGACAGTCGGAGGTTGCCAGCCGACACGGCGGAGGCGCGAGCCCGCGTCCGCCAGTTGGAGGCTCTGCTCGAGGGGGCGGAGCGGAGGGTTAGTCTGAAGGTGGAGAAGGCGTGGCGTGACCTGCGCGACGCCGCCACCAGGATCGAGGCCGCCACGCGGGCCAGCTCAAGGGCGTCCTCC
>DATIKM010000175.1:0-6398 GCA_035477595.1 Chthonomonadales bacterium | reverse complement strand
CGCCCAGGGCGGTCGAACATCTTAAGACCGGGACGCGGCCACCCTTTCCGTACTCCGACGTGCGCCTGTTGCCGTATCTCCAGCACTCGTTCTGGTTTTTGCCCAGCGTGGCTGCCTGTCACGCGATGGCCAACCTGCTGGCCGAGCGGCAGAACGTCTTCTGGCACGACTATCAGGTGGTCGTCGCCGCCGGCGCGTCGGCGGGCATCGGGCTCGACGCGCTGCCGCCCGTGCGCAAGGCTATCGGCAGCGGGTACGACACCAAGACCATCACGCTCTCCTGCGGCAAGCTCACCACAGGCATCACTGTGCCGCAGTGGTCGGCCATCCT
Source organism: Chthonomonadales bacterium (assembly GCA_035477595.1). GTDB lineage: Bacteria > Armatimonadota > Chthonomonadetes > Chthonomonadales > CAJBBX01 > DATIKM01. The sequence goes on along the minus strand of DATIKM010000175.1, from coordinate 6,067 downwards.
GATGCTGCGCAACCTGAAGTCGCCGGAGACCTACTTTCAGGCCGCGTTCCGCGTGCAGTCGCCGTGGTCCATCAAGAACCCCAACGGCGACGACCCGCACGAGGAGGAGGTCTTCAAGCCGGTCTGCTTCGTGTTCGACTTCGCGCCCACACGTGCGCTGCGGCAGCTCTCCGAGTACGGGATCGGCCTGTCGCCCAACGAGCCAAACCCGGAGAACGCGGTCAAGGAGCTGGTCTCGTTCCTGCCGGTACTGGCCTACGACGGCGCCAACATGACGCAGATCGATGCGGGCGGCATTCTCGACATCGCGATGGCGGGCACCTCGGCCACGCTGCTGGCCCGTAAGTGGGAGAGCGCGCTGCTGGTGAACGTGGACAACGACACCCTGCGGCGCATCCTGGACAATCCCGAGGCGATGGCCGCGGTGGAGCGCATCGAAGGCTGGCGCTCGCTGGGCGACAACATCATCGAGACCATCGTCAACAAGAGCGAGAAGATCAAGGAGCTCAAGCGCAAGGCCAAGGACGAAGAGCTGACGGAGAAGCAGAGGAAACAGCTCACCGAGGAGGAGAAGGATTACAAGTCCAAGCGCAAGCTAGTGCAGGAGAAGCTGATCAAGTTTGCCACGCGCATACCGGCGTTTATGTATCTGACCGACTTTCGTGAGAACACGCTGCAGGACGTGATCACCAAGCTGGAGCCGGAGTTGTTCCTGACCGTCACCGGCCTGACGGTGAAGGACTTCCACCTGCTGGTGCAGCTCAAGGTGTTCAACACCGAGCAGATGAACCAGGCCGTGTTCGCGTTCCGCCGTTACGAGGACGGGTCGCTCCGCTACACCGGCATCGATAGCCACCCGGGACTGACCCATTACGGGCTGTACGACACCGTGGTGGCGAGGGAGTGAGGCGCAGTATTGCGGATCTGCGGTTCCACAACCGCATGCATCTGACCGGCGCCGAGGGCTGCGCCCGCTTCCGCCGGCAGGTGAAGCTGGCGTTGGCTGATGGCTGGCGCTCGGCGGCGGAGCGCCGAGCCGATGGGAGCGGGCTGGCCGCGCGGTAGGCCCCCCACTTCTGGCCTCTTGCCGTTCACCCCTTGGGCTTTCTACTTCCGCCTTCCTCGCTGCTCAGCGGAAGCCGCGGAACACGTAGCGGTCCACGCTCAGCCAGTCGCCCCCGCGGTTGTCCACGCGAATGGTGTGTTCGCCGGGCGAGAGCGGGATCGTCACCTCCTCCGCGTACTCGCCCACCAGTGGGTGCGCCTGGCCGTCGCGGTCCGGCAGCGTCCTCCGCACGACCTCGCGTCCGTTCACCTCCACGGTCAGAACCGCGCCGGCAGGCGTCACCGAGTTGACGCGGACCACGAAGGCGCCGGGCCGGTCGAGCGTTACCCGGAAGGCCGGGCCGCCACCGAAGCGCGGGCGATGCAGGTCGCCGTGCACCAGGTACAGCACGCGCGCATCGGCAGGCGCGAGCGAGCCATCCGCCCCGACCGCGATCGGCGCCTGCACCTGGGCCACGCCGTATCCGTCGCCGCCGCGCAGTACCAGGTCGTTGCCCTGCCAGACCAGTAGCGGGTGCTTCGCCACATCGAGGCCGTTCCGGCCGTCGCCGAACACCAGCGTAAGGGAGGCCGGCAGCGTGAAGCGCACCGTGAGGGCGCCGCTCTCCGCGTCGTATTGCGCCTCGCCGCCCTCACTGCGCTCGAAGGCGTCGGTGATGCCGAACAGCTCCGCCTCGCCCCGCAGCGAGGGGTCGAACGTGATGCGGACGGTGCGGTTCCGCCAGTAGATCGGCGCCGGCAGGCCGGTCTTCACCAGGCGCACGAAGTCGCCCACGAAGAGATGCCTGCCCGATGCGCGGTCGCGCCCGGCATACATCACGTTCACATCGGTCCCGGCGTCGGTGGCGCTCCAGGTGCGCACGCCGGACTCCGCCGCGAGGCGTCGCAGCTCGGGCACGGCAGCGTGCGCTCCGCTCACACCGCCGGGGCCAGGGCGGTTGGGGTCGGCGCTGTACGGGTAGAGCACGACCCTGCCACGACCGACCTGCCGAACCGCCGGCCGCGCGCCGTCGCGGAGCGCTGCCGCCAGCGCGCCGGCGTCGATTAGGCCGAGCATCGGGCCGGTGCGCCGCACCGAGCGGTCGGCCTCCACCACGTGCGAGAGGCAGCCCTCGCCGAACCCCACCAGGGCACCGCCGGCCCGCACCCACGCCACGATCGCGCGCGCCGCCCTGCGCGTCGTAAGCGTCACGGAGGTGTTCGGCACCACGAGCAGCTTGCGGCCGCGTAGCGCGCCATCCTCCACCATCGTGTCGTCCACCACGTCCGGCGAGCCCAGGACGCGCCCCCAGGACGGGTAGCCCCTCTCGGCGAACCAGAGCGTGTTCGTGGAGTCGTAGACGCTCACAGCGTCCCCATTGCCGCGCTCGGGGCGGTACCACGATGTGACGAACGAGTGGAAGATCGCGGCGTCGGAGCGCACGTGGCCGGTGTGGCGCGCGGCGAGGTGGGGCAGGAGCCCGCGCCAGGTGCGCGCCATCCAGTGGGCGTCGTCGAACAGCTCGCCGAAGTGGGCGAAGTGAACGTGGTCGGCGCCGCAGGCCAGCGCGTTCATGGCCTTGTTCACGTGGTGGTAGGGGTCCAGGTGCGGCGGGCCCACGTGCTCGACCATCAGGGCGACCCCGTACTGGGAGGCGGCGGCCCGCGTGTACCGCGTGGAGAAGAGCGTCTGGGCGTCCGTGTCGTTGAAGAACGCGGGCCGGAGCCTCCCGAGCATCCGCATCACGGGACCCACGTTGCCCAGGGCGATGCCCTGCGAGAGGCCGATCTTGGGGCCGCCGATCATGGCTCCGATCGGCTTGTCCGTGTGCCGGCGAGCGGCGACCAGGCTGCGCCAGGTCACCTCGTCGAGCCATGCGCTGTACCAGTGCATGAAGTCGGACCACTCGGTGCGCTCGTCGATGCCGCTCGGGCCAGGGATCGGGCCCGCGGGCGGCACGATGGCGTCCCAGGAGCGCACTTCCCGCCCCCAGGCGCGGCTCAGGCGCGCGAGGTCGGCTCCATAGGCGCGCCACAGCCAGCGGCGGTAGTTGGCGCGCGCGGGCCGGCTGTGCACCGCGTACTGACCTGCGGTCGAGGCGGCGTAGTGGACCTCGCCGTACTTGCTGATCGGCGACGACAGTGTGAACGCGGCGACCCAGGGCATGCCGGCCCGCGCCTGGACGCGCCGCTCCACGTGGCGGATGAAGCGGTCGACCACCGCGGGGTGGAACACGGAGCTCTCGATGCCCTCGCCGGTGCGCCGGCCCTGCGCATCCTGGTCGAGGTCCTCGGCAGAGAGCCCGAGGCCATCGAGAACCTCCGCCGCCGTGGGCCTACCCACCGAGACGTTGGTGACGATGCCGTGGACCCAGTTGCTCTGGTCGACAGCGGGCCGGTCGTCGGTGGATGCGAAGCCGATGCCCAGCCGCCTGGTCTGCTCGAGCGCGCGCGGGTCGCGGGCTGGGAAGCTCCACTGCCCGATGCGCGGCAGCACCTTCGCGGCCGGGAGGCCGGCCGTCGCCGCGTCGAGCGGGTTCTGCCACAGCGAGGCGGGCCCGGCGCCGGTGGCGAGGGCGCGGATCTCGTCAACCTGGAAGGTGGCCTCCGGCACGCTGTCCGTTGCCTGGAACTGGAGCGTGATGAGCTCGGGCAGCCTCAGCGGCCGGCTCGGGTCGGCGCGTTGCAGATCCGCGAAGCGGACCGTGACGGTCTGCCAGGCGTCGCTTGCGGGTGGCAGAGGGAGTGCGAAGAAGGCAGGGCGCTGGAAGTCGCCCGCCCACGCCTGCACTCCGATCTGGAGGCGCGCTGTCTGCGCATCGCCCCGCAGGCGGAAGGAGATGGCGTCGACGCGGCGGCGCGACCACTCCCGTCCCAGGTCGCCGGCCTCCATGTAGGCGTTCGCCCAGCCCTCCCCGGCGCGGAACCGTACCTCGAGGCACCTGCCGCCGGTGCTGACCGGGACCGTAGCGATCGAGACGAGCGTGGGAGCGGGCGTCGCCCTGGAGGTGTAGCCGGCGTCGTTGGTGCGCCAGCCGCAGAGGTCATCCTCGAAGCCCGCGACGGGGAAGGACGGCATCGCGGCGACAATGAGCGCAAGGAGCGTGACCATGCCCGATGATTCGTGCGGGCACGCGTCGAACTCCTCCCGCCGGCGCGCCCGCATGGCCTGAGTGACCGGCTCCGGTAGCGCGCCTCGATGGGGGAGGTGACCGATGGGACCAGACCTGTCGTCCGACGCGCGGAAGATGCTGCGCCGGTTCGCGGACTCCCGGCGCGATCTCGCCGCCGACCGCTACCGCCCGCTCTACCACTTCGTGAGCCCCGAGGGCGGGCTGAACGACCCGAACGGGCTTTGCCGGTGGCGGGACCGGTGGCACCTCTTCTACCAGGCCTACCCGCCTGCCAACCCGGTGCCGCACTGGGGACATGCGGTGAGCGACGACCTGGTCCACTGGCGCGACCTGCCGTACGCCATCGCGCCGGGGCCGGAGCACTCCTGCTGGTCGGGCTCGACCTGGGTCGAGGACGACCGTGTCGTGGCGATGTACCACGGCCACGAGCTCGGCAACATGGTCGCCGTCGCGAGCGACGACCTCCTGCTGGACTGGCGGAAGGTGACCGGCACGGCGGTCCTGCCCAACCCGTGCCCGATCTGGACGACGACACAGGGCGGGGAGCCGATGCCGGGCGTCGGCGGCAGCCCCGTGCCGCCCGGCGCGATCAACGTCGTCTACGACCCCTGCATCTGGTGGAGGGCGGGCTTCTACTACTCGCTCTCGGGCGGCACGTTGCCCCACGGCCCCAGTGGCAAGCGCACGCGCGCGGCGTTCCTCTTCCGCTCGCGCGATCTGGCTTCCTGGGAGTACCTGCACCCCTTCATCGAGGAGGACCTGTTCGGCCGGGCGGGCGACGACTGCGGCTGCCCCTACTTCTGGCCGATAGGCGACCGGCACATCTTGCTCCACTTCAGCCACATGAGCGGGGCACACTACCTTCTTGGCGACTACGACACCGCCCGCGACCGGTTCGTGGTGACCGGTGGCGGCGACTTCACGTTCGGGCCGTGGTACCCCGGCGGCGTGCACGCCCCCACCGCCACGCCTGATGGCAGCGGCGGGCTGATCGCGCTCTTCAACATCAACGCGGCCAAGCCTACGCCGGGGTGGAACCAGATCATGAGCCTGCCGCGACTCCTCACGCTGAAGGGGCGCAACGAGCTGCTCATCGAGCCAGCGGGCGACCTGGAGTCGCTCCGGCGGGCCCGGAGGAGCGCCGAGCCCCGCGTCCTCCCGGCGAACCGCGAGATCGTACTCGAAGGGCTTGAAGGCGATGCGGCGGAGATCGTTGCCGAGATCGACCCCCTGGGCGCCCAGGTCGTGGAGCTGAACGTGCTGCGCTCGCCCGGCAAGGAGGAGTACACGCGCATCGCCTTCTTCCGGAACGGCGGTTTTGTAGACTGGGACCGGAGCGATGGCTGGGCGCGCTTCCAGGAGTCGCGCGACAGCCTCGTCGTGCTCGACGCCTCTGTCTCCTCGGAGCTGCCGGACGCCGAGTGCCGCGCTCCGGAGATGGCGCCGTTCTACCTGCCGCCGGGCGAGACTCTGAAGCTCAGGGTGTTCCTCGACCGGAGCGTGGTGGAGGTGTTCGCCAACGGCCGGCAGTGCGCCGCGGCGCGGGTCTACCCCGGCCGGCTCGACAGCACGGGCGTCTCGCTGCGCGCGCAGGGGTCGGATGCCGCCCTGCGCTCGCTGGACATGTGGGAGATGGCGAGCATCTGGGGAGGGTGAGCCACCCCTCCCCGCGGGAGGAGCTGCATCCTGCTCCCCCTCCTGCGGCGAGGCACGATGGCTGGAGCGCAGCCCTCCCGCCGCAGTGAGCCGAGCGTGGAGTGCGGCCCTCCCCGCCGGCGCCCTCCCGCAGGAGGGGGAGCGGGATGCAGCTCCTCCCGCGGGGAGGGGTGGCTCACCCTCCCCAGATGCTCGCCATCTCCCACATGTCCAGCGAGCGCAGGGCGGCATCC
>DATIKM010000174.1:0-8130 GCA_035477595.1 Chthonomonadales bacterium | reverse complement strand
CGCGCGCGAGCTCCTCGAACCGGCCCGGGTGGGGAAGCAGCACGTAGAGCGCCGCCTGCTCGCGGGGCCCGAACGGCAAGCGCACCGCCTGCAGCATGTCGTTGCGCAGGTAGCGGAAGGTCCGCCGCGCCTCCATCATCGCCACGTCGCGCCGTCCGCCGCCCAGAAGCGCGAAGGGACGCGATCTCGTGGCGGCCTTCGGGAACGGCTCAGTCCACCGCCCATGGAAGTACAAGGCGTTGACGAGCACCATCATCGCGTCACGGATGGATGGTGCGTCCACGAGCTCGCGGATCTTGCCCTGGGTCTTCCGGCCCACCCAGCCGTTGATGACTTCGGCCGATTCGGGAGCACCGAAGTCGAGCGCGTCTATCATCGCCGCGTAGGCGTCGCGCATCTGCGCCAGGAACCCAGGATCGAACTCGACGCCCGCGCGGCCCCAGAGCCCATTCGCGATATCGGTCCGCACGCCCGCCGCGGCATCCTGCAGCATCGCCTGGGTGCGCGCGTTCGCCGTGTTCACGTCATCCGACCTGAGGGCGCCATACCCGAGCACGCGGCCCATGGCGTCCCGGGCCTCGCCCGCGGCCCCATTCCACACCATGGCCAGCGCGAGCTGCACGCTGACCGGCGAGACGATGAGGTTCGGTTCCGCGTTGCTGCCCGCGAGCGCCGTGTAGAGCCGGAAGCCGAAGTCGTTCGTCGCCTCCAGCGGGCGCACGTCGCGGCCCTGCGCACCGCCAGAGGACGGCACGGCGGCGCAGACCGCCGCCAGCACGGCGGCGACAGCCAAAGCTTCCATGCTCATTCGATCACCCTCTACACGGTTCAGGAAGGCGCGGTGTGGGGCGACCGGCGGCGCCGCTCGGGCGAGGCGCGGAGCTCGCGGTACACCACTTTGACGCTCGCGCAGAGCGGCGTCGAGAGCAGGATGCCCAGCGGGCCGAGCGTGGAGCCCATCACGAGCACAAAGAAAAGGACCGAGACGACGTGGAGCTTCAGCTTGCTCGCCATGATGCGGGGCACCAGCACGTGGTTCTCGGCCTGCTGGAGCGCCACGAAGAAGACGCCTACCCACAGCGCGCGCATCGGGTCGTCTGCCAGCGTGACCAGGATGGGCGGGATGGCGGTGACGATGGGGCCGATCGTCGGCACCGCCTCACCGATGCCTGAGAGCACGCCGAATAGCAGCGGGGATTTTACGCCCAGAGCCCAGAGCCCCATGGTCGCCGACACGCCGATCGCCAGCATCAACCAGCCCGTGGCGCGCACCCACGCCTGGAGCTGGTCCGAGACGCCGGCAAGAATGCGCAGCGCGACCCGGCGTCGGGGTGGCGGAACGGCCATCACCATGCCGCGCAGCAGCGGCCTGGGATCCGACGCCGTGTACAGCGTCACGAGCAGCACCAGCAGCGCGGCGAGCAACCCCTGCACTACCGTGACCGACGCGCGGCCGACGCTCTCGAGGGCCACGCGTCCAGCCGACGCCAGCGCGTCGGCCAGTTGCGAGATGCGCACCTGGTCAACGAGAGCAGGATGCTCCCTGGCGAGCGCCTCGAAGCGCGCCTGGATGCGCTCCGCATACGACGGTACGTTGAGCGCCAGGTCGCGCGACTGCTCGAGGATGGGCGGGACCACGAACCGCACCATCAGTGTCGCGATGATGGCGAAGATCAGGACGATGGCCAGCACCGCGACCGGCCGCGAGACGTAGCGGCGCATCCGCCGTATGGGCGGCTCCAGCACGACGGCGAAGAAGAGGCCGGTGAAGAAGATCACGGCTGCCGACGCCACCGTGTCCACAAGCCGCAACAGCAATACGGCAACGACTGCCCAGAGGGCGAGTTGCGGCAGGTTGGCGAGGAGGATCCCTCGCGGCTCTTGCACGACCATCGCTTTGTGGCGCCTCCCACGCGGTGGTTGCCCTGGCGGCACGCCGAACAGCATCCCGGCGCGATTTCGCCGCGCCGTCCGCGTTCACCTGTCGCGCAGCCCGTCAGCCGTCGGCGGGACGCTGCAGGTGAGCGCGCACCGCCTCCGCAGCGGGCCGGGTCATGCCCGGCACGGACGCCAGTTCCTCGACCGTCGCCTCGCGCAGCCGGTTGATGGATCCGAACGTCTTCAGAAGGCCCTTGCGTCGGCGGGGGCCGATGCCCGGAACGGCGTCGAGTGTGCTTCGGGTGCTGCCCTTCGACTGGACCACTACGCGGTAGGAGTTGGCGAAGCGGTGCGCCTCGTCGCGGATGCGCTGCACAAGGTAGAGCGCCTGCGACGTGCGCGGTAACGCGACCGGCTCCCGCTTGTCCGGCAGGATGAGCAGCTCGAACCGCTTGGCGAGCCCGCACACGGGCACGCGCACGCCGGTCTCCGCCATCGCCTCCACCGCGGAGGAGAGCTGGCCCTTGCCCCCATCCACAATCATCAGGTCCGGCATCCGGTTGAACCTGGGGTTGCCCTGGCGCCCCTCGGTGAGTCGCCGCGTGAGGATCTCGCGCAGCATGGCGAAGTCGTCGGCGCGCCCGTCGTGCTTTCGGATGCGGAAGCGTCGGTACTCCTCCTTGGCCATGGACCCGTGCTGGCAGACCACCATGGAGCCGACGAAGGCCTCGTTCTGGAAGTTGCTGATGTCGTAGCACTCTATGCGCGCCGGCGGCCCCTCGAGGCCCAATGCCTCCGCCAACTCCGACAGCGCGCGCTCCGTGTTGCCGAGGCGCGCGCGCAGCTCCGCCCGCATCTGCACCATCGCCTGCGCGGCATTCTCGGCTGCCATGTCCACGAGCCGGCGCTTGTCGCCGCGCACGGGCACGGTCATCTCCACCTTGCCCCCGCGCTTCGCGCGAAGCCACTGCTCCACGATGGTGGCCTCGTCGATGTCGCAGGGCAGGAGTATCTCCTGCGGCACGAACGCGGCGTCCTGGTAGTACTGCAGGACGAAGCTCTGGACGGCCTCCGCCTGGTCGCTCTCCGAGTCGGCGCCCTCGAGCAGGAAGTGGTTCTGACCGATCAGCTTACCGCCGCGTATGTAGAACATCTGCACGCACGCGCCATCGTCTTCAGCGACGAGCGCGATGACGTCCTGGTCGATCATGCGCGTGCTGATGACCTTCTGGCGGGCGAGCACCTGCTCGACGGCGACGACCTGGTCGCGCAGGCGCGCGGCGCGCTCGAACTGCAGGTCTTCGGCGGCTCGGTCCATCTGTCGGCGCAGGTCACGGATGAGCTGCTCCTGGCGCCCCTCGAGGAAGGTGATCACATCGCGCACAGCGCGCCGGTACTCGGCGGCCGCGGCGAGCCCGGCGCACGGCGCCAGGCATTGGCCAAGGTGGTGGTACAGGCACGGCTTCTGCACGGGCCGTCCGTCGAACCGCTTCCCGCACGAAACGATGGGGAAGAGCTTCTTCAGCAGATCCATCGTGGCGTATACGGAGCGCGAGCGGGCGTACGGACCGAAGTAGCGGTTGCCGTCCTGGCGCGCGCGGCGCGTCATCAGGAGCCGCGGGAAGGGCTCCGAGAGGGTGACGCACATGTAGGGGTAGTGCTTGTCGTCCCGCAGGCGCACGTTGAAGTGCGGCTGATACTTCTTGATCAGGTTGCACTCGAGGACGAGGGCCTCCAGCTCGCTGTCCACCACGATGACGTCCAGATCGCGGACAGACAGCACGAGGCGGCGAGCTTTGGGCGCGAGCGCGGCGCCGGGCTGGAAGTAGGAGCGGACGCGGCTGCGCAGGCTGACGGCCTTGCCCACGTAGATCACCTGCCCGTTGGCGTCCTTGAAGAGGTAGCATCCTGGACGGGCGGGCAGCGCGTTAAGCTTCTCCTGCAGAGCCGCGGTAGGCATGGGGCCATTATACACGGGGCGCCGGAGCACGAACGTGTGACGCCGCGCGCCGCCGGCCGTCGTATACGATGTGGCGCCCGCGCCGGCTGCAGCCGGCCGGCGAAGGAGGAAGACCGCCCGCATGAGCCGCCGCCTGACGGTTGTTGCACTCGCGCTCGCAGCGCTGGGCGCCCTGCTGCCTCGCCCTGCGCCCGCCGCCGAACTCAGCCCGGCTCAGCGCCGGCAGGTCTTCGATCTGGTGTGGCGACGCGTCTACGAGCGCCACTTCGACCCGCGGTTCAACGGGGTGGACTGGCGAGCGATGCGCACGCAGTACGCTCCCCGTGCCGCCGCGGCCAAGGGCGACCAGGCGTTCTACCGCGTCCTTGAGACCATGCTTGGCGAGCTGGGGCAGTCGCACTTCGCCATCATTCCTCCCGCGGCCTACATGGCGGAGGACGAGGCCCGCGGGCGACCCATGGACGGCGAGGTAGGCCTGGTCGTCCAGCTTGTCGGTGGGCAGTGCGTGGTGACGCGCGTCGAGCCGGGCTCGCCAGGCGAGGAGGCGGGCATCCGCGCGGGGTACATCGTGACCCACATCGACGGCCAACCGCTCGCCTCCGTCGTGGATCGCGTGCGCCAGCGCGAGTTGCGGATCGCGCTCGCGCGGCTTCAGGTGATGATGGCCGTGCGCGCCCGGCTGATGGGCCCCTCCGGCAGCACCGTGGTGCTGCGCTGCGTGGCGGAGGGCGGCCGCGTCGAGATGGTGCGCCTGACGCGCCGTTTGGTGCAGGGAGAACGGTTCCAGTTCGGCGAGCTTCCGCCGATGCACGTGGAGATGGAAACGCGCCGGCTCGAGGGGAACGTCGGCTACGTGCGGTTCAACCTGTTCCTCATGCCGCTCATGGAACGCATCCGGCATGCCATACGTGAAATGAGCGACGCACGCGGCATCATCATCGACCTGCGCGGCAATGGCGGCGGCATCGGCGCAATGGCCTGGGGTGTGGCGACGCCCTTCTTCGACCGGAGGGCCTCCCTGGGCACGATGCGGCTCCGCCGCGGCAATGTCCACTTTGCGGTTTTTCCGCAACCGGAGCCCTTCGCGGGGCCGCTCGTCGTGCTGACCGACGAGGCATCCCTCAGCACGTCGGAGGTGCTGGCTGGCGGCCTGCAGGAGCTGGGCCGCGCGCGCATCGTGGGCCGGACGACCGGAGGCATGGTGCTCCCGTCCATCGTGGAGCGCCTGCCCGGCGGCGCCCGCCTGCAGTACGCTGTGGCCGACTTCCGCACGCCGAAGGGTGTCCTTCTGGAAGGCCGGGGCGTGCGTCCCGACGTACCCGTAGACGTGAGGAGAGACGACCTGCTGGCGGGCCGCGACCCGGTGTTGGAGGCCGGGATCCGCCTGATCACCGGCGTGGTCGCCGCGCGCTGAACATCGCCCGGCGCCATCCCGGCGCCCGAACCCGAGGAGAACAAACGTGAGAAGATGCATGGTTCTGGCTGCCGCGCTGATCGCTCTGTCGGCCGTCGCCGCGATGGCGCAGCGGCAACCTGCTCCGAGGAGACCTGCCGCCAGGCAGCCAGCGGCGACCCAGCCCGCGCCCAGACTGCCGGCGATCACCGCGCAGGAGCTGCTGAACCGTAACATTGCTGCTACCGGCGGCCGAGCTGCCTACGAGCGGCTCACAAGCACCACGATGAAGGGCACCCTGGAGATCAGGGCGCAGGGCCTTACCGGCACCCTGGAGATCTTCCAGAAGGCGCCGGACAAGTTCCTGAGCGTGCAGACGCTCAGCGGCATCGGGGAGATCCGGCAAGGCATCGATGGCGCCGTGGGCTGGGCGAAGGATCCGTTCACCGGTGTACGCACGCTCGAGGGCGTCGAGCTTGCGCTACAGAGGCGCGCCGCCCGGTTCAACGCGGTGCTGCACGCGGCAGAGCTCTACGAGAGGATGGAGGTCACGGGCCAGGCCGTGATCGACGGCCGGCCGCACTATGTGCTCAGGCTGACGCCGAAGGAAGGCAAGCCCCTGGTCCAGTGGATCGACGGCCGGACCTTCCTGATCACGCGGAGCGAGATGACGGTGCAGGGCCCACAGGGCGAGATGACCATGGCGTCGCGCCTGTCGGACTACCGGCTCGTGGACGGCGTGAGGGTGCCGTTCCGGCTGGTGAGCACGATCGGTGGGGCCGTCGAGCTGACGATCACGATCACCGAGGTGAAGAACAACGTGCCGCTCGAGGACAGCATCTTCGCCAGGCCAGCGAGCTGAGGCGTCGCTCCGGGAAGCCGACCTCGCGGGGCCCGCGGCAAGTGCCGCGGGCCCCGTCTTGCATGCGGACGCTCCGCGGGCCCGGCCTACAGGTGTTGCGGGTCCGTAACCCGTTGCTCCCGCACGCGGCTCTTCTCCCGGGAGCCCGCCTGCAGCTCCGCGAGTAGCCGGTCGTAGACGGAGCGATCCACGGGCAGTTCGACCGTGTCGCCTGTGTGCCCGGCGAGGATCAGCCCGTTGATGAGCTCCACGGCCCAGAGCCCCTCAGCGCCCGGCGCCATTAGTGGCTCGCCAGAGGTGATATGGCGGCAGAAGTTGGCAGTGATCTCGCGATGTTGCCCGCCGCCGCCCGGCCGCTCAAGCGCCCAGGCGACCGACTCCGGGTCGCCCCACATGGCGGTCGACTCGCGGCAGTGGGCGCGAATCGACGTACTCAGGTCCCACACGCGGAGCTGGCCGCCGCGCAACTCCAGCTTGCCCCGGTCGCCGCACACTTCGAGCACCTCGGATGCGGGCGCCTCCGTCGTGCTCGCGTAGAGGTAGCCGTGAGCGCCGTTGGCGTACTCCAGCGTCGCAAAGGCCTCGTCCTCCACCTCTATCTCGTGGAGGCGGGTGCGCGTCCCGCCCGTCAGTCGCGTCGGTAGTCCCCCTAGCCAGGCGAAGGCATCCAGGAAGTGCGGCGCCTGGTTGATGAGCACGCCACCGCCCTCGCCGGTCCAGGTGGCGCGCCAGCCGCCGGAGTCGTAGTAGGCCTGGCTGCGGTACCAGCCCATCACCAGCATGGTGCGGTACACCTCGCCCAGCCGTCCCTCCTCAACGATGCGGCGCGCCTGACGCCAGACCCCCGCAGAGCGAAACTGGTACATGACGCCGAACGCGCAGCCGGACTCGAGTGCGGCCGCGATCATCGAGTCCGCCTGCGACACGGTGACGGCGATCGGCTTCTCGGAGAGCACATGGATCTTCCGGCGAAAGGCCTCAATCGCGATGGGCGGATGGGAGTAGTGCGGCGTGGCGATGAGGACGGCGTCCACCAGCCCGCTGTCGAGCAGCTCTTCAGCCGCACCGAAGCCCGGCACGCCGAAGCGCTCGGCCGCGGCCTGCACTACTCCGGCATCGATGTCGCAGACGGCCGTAAGCACGGCCTCCTCGATCTTCTCGAAGTTGGCGCAGTGTGCGGTGCCCATGCCGCCCGTGCCGATGACGCCGAAACGAAGCTTCTCCATGCGATCGATCCCCCATGGTTCGTCCGCGCTGGCCCGCCCCGTCTGGCCGGGGCGTCCGCAGTGGGTCATTGCGCGTCACCGCAGGTGGAGTCCTGCGCCGCGGCGCGGCTCAGTCGCTCAGCCCGTGCCGCTCCGCCGTCGCCTCGCGCGGCCACATCTCCGGCACGGAGTCGTCCTGCGCATAGCCCCGGCGGAAGGCGCAGGCGGTGCTCCAGCTCAGCCGCACCACGGCGAGCGGTGCGCCCTTGCGGGAGAAGGCCGCGCCGCAGTGCGGCGGCATTCCCGGCGAGAGCAGGATGGCCGAGACCTCCGGTGCGATCCTGCCGACCGCCTCTGGCAGGTTGGCCATGCCTCTGATCGGCCCGTCGACCTCACCGCGGTCGGCGGCGATCACCACCGCGTTGCGGCCCTCCAAGAACAGCCGCGCGAGCCGCATCCCGCTACCCGCCGTCGTGCTCCACCTGCCTCCTCCCTCGTGCACTCGCGCTGCGGCCCGATCTGGTCGAGCGGGACCGGCAGCAGAACCAGCTTTCGCGCAGACCCGTTGCGGCTGTCCGACGCGGCGCGAGACCACAGTGCGGCTGACACGAGGAGCAACGTTGGCGTCATGCGCGGCCTCCTGTGGGTGCGTGCCGACGGTCAGCTACCCGCGAGTGCCGGCAGCAGCTCGCGGGCGCCGGCAGCGATGAACTCCACTGCGATGGCGGCCAGGAGGAGGCCCATCACGCGAATCAGGATGTTGGACCCGGTGCGGCCCAGGCGCCTGCCCACGGGCGCCGCCAGGCGCAGGAGGATCGCTGTGCCCAGCCCG
>DATIKM010000173.1:0-123636 GCA_035477595.1 Chthonomonadales bacterium | reverse complement strand
ACGGCAGCGAACCATCAGATCGGGACCACGCCCCGGGTGTGTGCCCACACAACGCCAGAGAAGGAGGGAGTGGGTGACCTTTCACCGACTTCGCTCGGCGCTCGTGTGCGTCGCAGCAGCTGTAGGCGCTTTGGCGGCCTCACCGGCCGCAGCGTCTCGAACAGTGGTCATCAGTCCCGGTGACACGTTGGATTCACTGGCCCGCCGCTTCGGCGTGGCCACACGGGACATCGCTCGGGCCAACGACCTGCGCGATACTAACGCCATCCTGCGGGATGGCGTGAGACTGGTCATACCAGACCCCCCCAAGCCGGTCATTCGGCCCGCGACCATGCGGCAGGTGTCGCATGTGCGCGGGGACCGCATCGCGGTGCGCATCGGCCCGCACGAGGGCTACCGACGGGTCACGTTGCTCGACTACGGCTCGAGGCTCACGGTGACGCACCGCGTGGGCAACTGGCTCCAGGTCGAGATTCCCGGTGGCGGCCGCGGCTGGATGCGTGAGGACTTCGTGGCGGCAGGCACGGCTCCTCGGATGGTCGTCGCCAGCGCTCGACGGGTCGTCAATGAGCGCCCAACGCGGCGGGTCAACCGGGTCGCCGCCCAGCCGCCTCGTAGGAGCGGCCGACCCACCGTTGCGCGGCGCTCGCCCCGGCCTGAGGCGCCCGCTCCCGCTGCGCAGACTGCCGTCGTGCGCACCGCCTTCGCCTACCGTGGCGTCCGGTACCGTTTCGCGGGCAGCTCGCCCAGAGGGTTCGACTGCTCGGGCTTCACCAGCTACGTGTATCGACGGAAGGGCGTCTCCCTGCCGCACAACGCCGCGCAGCAGTTCCGCCGGGGACAGCGCGTTCAGAAGAGCGAGATGAAGCCGGGTGACCTGGTCTTCTTCACGACGACGCGGCGCGGAATCTCGCACGTTGGCATCTACGCCGGCAAGGGCAAGTTCGTCCACGCCTCAAGTGGCGGCGGCCGCGTACGCGTCGACACGCTCCGCTCGGGCTACTACAACGAGCGCTTTCGCGGAGCGCGGCGCGTCAAGTAGCGAGCGCGGACCGGCCGGCCAGGTGACCCGGTTGACACCGCGCTGTGGGCGGGTATAATGCCTGTCACATGCGGCGCCATCGTCTAGAGGTCAGGACGGCGGGTTTTCAGCCCGTAGGCCGGAGTTCGATTCTCCGTGGCGCTACCGGGCGTGCCGAGGTGGCGGAATTGGCAGACGCGCACGGTTGAGGGCCGTGTGCCGCAAGGCATACGAGTTCAAGTCTCGTCCTCGGCACCATCCGCGAACGGCGGGGGCCCCACCGGCTCCCGCCGTTCGCATTTGGGGTGGGCCGGCGCCTTTGGGGCAGCGCGCCCTCACGCAGGGAAGGCGGCCAGGCCGGTGGGCTGACCGACACCACTCCCGACCCGGCCGCTCAGCGGCTTATCGCCCTCGTATCCAGTCGATCTCTGCCCTCGCTCCTGCGCGAACGGCGGGGTCGATACGCAGGCCCGTGATGGTTGCACCTCGCCACTCGGGGTGTGAGCCCACGGGCACGATCACCTCGTGCCATGCCCCGTCCGCCGGAATGGTGAAGCTGGTCGACCTTGCCTCGTCCCACTGAGGAGACGCCTCCGTGGTCCAGAAGAGCTGGGCCGTGCCGTCGCCCGTCGCGCGCACCCGCATCAGGATCTCCCGCACAGAGGTGGGGGCAAACCTGCAGTTGGGTCGGATGAGATACGGATCCCCTCCGGTGGTCTGCAGGAGGAGCAGTCCACCAGCAGCCGTTAGCGGACGGAGGTCACGGGCCGCCGTCCAGCCGTCCGTATCGCGCCCGAAGTCGAAGCTCAGGGTGCGCGCGACGGTGGCTCGCAGGTGGTCGGAGAAGGCCGTTGGGCGAGCGGGCGTGGGCCCCACTACCGTGATGGTGCAGAGACCGCGAGCGTCGCGCTGCAGCGGAACGGAGAGGAGCGCGGACGACGGGTCGTGGTGCCATCCTCGCTCGCCTACCGGTGCGAGCCGCTCCCCGTTCACCACCACCGCCTGGGGCGGCGCGATCCCGGCGACCACCACGCGGCTGGCCGCGCCGGGCGCGGGTCGCACGGTGAGCACCAGGCGCGAGGCTGCTACCCGGGAGCCGGCGTGCCAGCGCGAGCCGACAAGTGCTCCCCGGAGCGAGACCCGCACGGTGGCGTCACCCATCCGGACCCCGGTGGTGGCGGGCTCCTCTGCGCGGCCCATGAGCGCGTAGACGTTCTTCAGTATCTGGCGCGGAGCGAACTCCCACGGAATGCGTGCCAGCGTCACGGTGTGGAGGGCGTCCGGCCAGAGCGCCAGGTTGGGCCCGGCTGTGGACTGCTGGTACATCGCGGAGCGGGTGATACCGGTCGCCAGGTCCCTCCAGGAGAGCCCGCCGAACCGAGCGTGGGGGTCGTATTGATGCAGCTTCCACAGCGCGTAGGCGTACCTCAGACCGTTCCACTGAACGATGTGGCCGAACCAGCTCCCCTCGAACCAGGTGGCCCCGAACACCGGGATCGAGCCATGGCGCATCCACGGTCGGCCCGGCGCATCCCACATGTAGATGAACGGCAGGCCGGCCCGCGCCCAGCGCCGAGCTTCCGCCAGCCACCTCCGGTCCGGGCGGCCTTCCGCCTTCGTGAACCGGTAAGCTTCGAGGAAGGCGTCTACCGCGTCGGCAGCGGCCAGGACATCCGGCGTACGGACCGGCACCTCCCAAGCCTGTGCCGCGCGTGGCACGGTGAACCCCTCGATGCGGCGGAGCGCACGCACGCCGGCCTGGTATGCCGTAGCGTCGCCAGTGAGGCGCGCGTAGAGCAAGATGCGGTACGCGCTGGCGGCGATGGTGCCCACCTCAACGGCCCCGTGCGGACCAAGCTCGTTGTAGTCCATGCCGCGAAACACGCCTGTGTCGCGGCGGTAGGCGTCAAAGGGCCAGCCACCCGCCGGAAGCTGGCTGCGTGCGAGCTCCGCGGCCTGAGCCGCGAGGGCGGCCAGGTGCGGAATGGGGTCCTGGTAGGCGAAGCCGTGGTCGTCGGCCAGCGGTGTCACGCCGCGCGCCTCAACGACAGCCGCGCGTGCCTGCCAGGCGGCCGCGCGCGGATCGGACGGGGAGATCAGGGCGGCCTCGCGCAGATCGTACACGAAATCCGGGCGGAAGGAAGGGATGTTCCAGATGGCGGGGCCGCCTAGGAACGGTCGCCATCTCTCGGCCTCAGACACCCAGAGGGAGTTGAGGTAGGCCTCCATGCTCCACGCCACCTGCCGGCGGTCGTCGCCCCTAGGGGCGGGCCGCGCAGGTCGGGCTCGGTAGGCGCGGGACCAGTGGTCGAGCGCTGCTAAGGAGTCGGCCGCCGTCGGATCGGCGACCACGAGCGCCTCAATGCGCAGGACCTGCCCGCCAGCAAGCGCCAGTGGTCTGCCGGAGACCGCCTCGTTCTCGGCGCGCCCATTCGCGACGCTCGGCAGGGCGAGCGCCATCCGGTGCGCGGCGACGCCGCCCAGCCGGTCCGGAACGGCGAAGACCGGCTGGATGGCCGCCGACGGCTCCCACAGGAGCCCGACGGTCGCCGTGGGTGTGCGCACGCCCATCGCAGGAACCGTGACCTTGTGGGGGTGCGGCAGGAACCGTATGCGGTCCGGGTGGTTGGCGGCGATGTCGAGGTCGCTGCTGCTCACCTCCCCGGCGACCAGCCACTCGAGGCCTGGCAGGATCGCGTCGCGCTTCAACGCGCCCGTGGAGCCGTCGCCAGCCAGCAGGGCTGGCCCTTCAAAGTGCCGGATGCGCCGCGGCTGCGAGCAGCGCACGCTGATGGCCAGACGCACCCCGTGTGGGCTCGCCGGGCCTGCGCTCAGCCCGAAGCGCCACACACCGCCGGCGCGGTCGGTGGCCGTTGCCGAGGCGGTCGTCTGAGCGCCTGATCGCCGCAGACGGCCGTAGCGCGCCACGAGGACCTGCTGGCCTCCATCTGGCAGCTCGACCACCACCGTGCCGAGGTGCGGCAGGCGGGCCACCGGTCGACCGGAGCCGGCAATGCGCAGCTCCCCGATGGTTCGGTCTGTCCCGCGCCGCACGCCCAGAGGTCCGGCGATCCGCTCGAACGGCGCGTCCAGCGCGTGCGTTGCGATGCCTGTCGCCGTCGAGGACGGCCGTCCCGGGAGACCGTCCAGGGCGGCAGTCAGCCCGAACGCACCTGGCTGTCTCGGGGCCGCCACCGGCCACCGCACCGACGCGTGCCCGCCGGGCGGGATGGCGGCCGTTGCCACAGTGGCGCGCGCCAGCACCCGCGACCCTCCGCCCGGGCCGAGCCGGATGCGTACCGGGCTCGACCAGGCGGACCCGCGGTTCCGCACGGTGGCCACAACGCTGGCCCGTTCACCCGGCCGCAGCACGCCCGGTGAGAGTAACACCGAGTGGATCTCGACCTCAGGCGCCAGGGAGAGCCGCACCTCATCCCTCGTCTCGCCGGCCGCGGCGGTCACGCGCACGGCGCCCGGGGTGAGCCGCCCGGTGAGACGCCAGCGCACCACCTCCGCGCCACCGGGTGCCACCGCTGGCGCCGCTCCGATCTGGGTGGTACGGATCCCAGGGGGCGCTTCGATGCGGGCGCTCAGCCCGGCAACCGGCTCATCGCCCACATTGCGGACCTGCACGCTCAGCGTGGCGGTCTCGCCGGTCCGGCGCGGATCGGTGTGGACGCGCGGACGCGCCACCTGCACGGCGGCGCCCACGCGCGGCACCCACTCCACGTCGTCGAGCAACAGAACGGCCGCGCCGGCCGTCAGTCGCACCCCGATGTGGACCCAGCGGACCGCAGGATGGGCGGAGTAGTCGTAGGCGAGCCGGGCCTCGCGCCATCCGCCGCCCGGCTCGTGGCGCAGCTCGAGCGTCGTCCGCAGCTGGCCGGTGTCCTCCGAGGAGGTGGCGCCCATCGGAATGACCACCCAGCGGACGTCGGCATCGGGAGCGGCGGCATCGATGCGGTACCAGAACCGGATGCCGCCGCGCGTCTGAGCCAGCATCGCGCCCTGCCCTGTTGCCGGCCCGCCCCAGGCGCGGTTCAGGCCTACCTCCGCGGGCACGCCGGGACCGGCGCCTCGCTCGATGCGCAGCCCCCACTCCCCGGAGCGGGCATCGCGGGTCCGCTCGACCCGCTGGCCGACCGGTCCCCAACCCTCCGGAGCGCGGTCGGGGCCGACCTCGAACCCCCCGTTCGTAACAGGGTTCTGTGCTGAGGCGGCTGCGGGCAGAGCCAGCAGCGCTAGAAAGGCGAGCGGGAGACGCATTGCTGGGGTCCTCCGGCCACGCCTGAGCCCTCGATAGTGGCAGGCGCTGACGCCAATGGGTTCGCGCACGGCCATCCGGAGTCCTCCGGATGGCGTAACGCTATCCTGCGGAGAGGCTCGGCGGTCAGCAGATGCGCGGAAGCTGCTCGCCGCTCAGCATGTCCACGATACGGGGAACGCCCAGCGGGGTGCGCATGGTGACCTGTCCAGCCGGGGCCGCGCTGATTCGGCCGGCTACACAGGCGTTCGCGCAGTCGGGGAAACCGCGCAGGATCGAGACGGCTCGATCCGCGTCCCGCTCTGGTACGGCGACCAGGAACCGCCCTTCGTTCGCCACGAAGAGCGGATCGAAGCCCAGTATCTCGCACGCGCCCCGGACGTCCTCGCGTACAGGGACCGCACCCTCGTCGATCTCGATGTGCACGCCGCCGGACTCGGCAGCATCGACCAGCGCAGAGGCTGCGCCGCCGCGGGTCAGGTCACGCAGGAAATGAACCTCGACGCACTGCCGGAGGAGCTCGGCCACCGGACGGTGCAGCGGCGCGCAGTCGCTCTCGATCTCGCTCTCGAAGTCGAGCCCTTCGCGCACTGCCATGACTGCCATGCCGTGGCGGCCGAGGTCGCCGCTCAGAACGATTACGTCGCCGGGCCGCAGACTGCGTGGACCGATCGTGAGAGCGTGCTGGACGATGCCAATCCCCGCCGTGTTAACGTAGATCCCGTCTCCCTTGCCGCGCTCGACGACCTTCGTGTCGCCCGTCGCGACCTGCACCCCGGCATCCGAAGCCGCTTGGCTCATCGACTGCAGCACCCGCCACAGGGTCTCCATAGGCAGACCCTCCTCAACGATGAGCCCCACGCTCACATAGAGGGGCGTCGCGCCGGCCATCGCAAGGTCGTTGACCGTGCCGCATATCGCGAGCTTGCCGATGTCGCCGCCCGGGAAGAACAGCGGGCGCACCACATAAGAGTCGGTGGTGAAGGCCAGTCGCGCCCCCCCGATGTGGAGGTCCGCGGCGTCGTGGCGCGCGTCCAGAATCGGGTTCGCGAAGGCGGGCCCAATCACGCGCTCGATGAGCTGGTGCATGAGCCGCCCGCCGCCGCCGTGAGCCATCAGGACCGTCTCGTACCCAGCCAGCGGGACGGGGCAGTACAGGCGCATCGGGCCGCTCCTGTCGGCGCTCACGCTCGGTCCGTCGCGGCGGCTGTCTCGGCGCGCCGGTACCGGTGGTAGGCGGCGCACGCGCCCTCGGACGAGACCATCGTGGCACCCAGGGGCGCTTCCGGCGTGCAGCGCGTGCCGAAGGCCGGGCACTGGGAGGGCTTGCGGACGCCCTGCAAGACCAGCCCGCTGATGCACTCCGACGGCTCCTCCACCGTCACGTCGGCCACGTCGAACCGGAGCTCGGCGTCCCAGTCTGCGTACGCCGAGGCCACTGCAAGGCCGCTGCGCGGGATGACCCCGATGCCGCGCCACTTCCGGTCTACGACGCGGAACACCTCGCGCAGGAGCGCGATCGCTGGGAGGTTTCCTTCGCGGCGCACAGCCCGCGAGTATTCGTTAGCCACCTCGTGACGGCCCTCCTCGAGCATGCGCACGCATGTCAGCACGCCCTTCAGGAGGTCCACGGGCTCGAACCCCGTGACCACGATGGGTACGCCGTAGCGTTCGGCGATCGGCTCATACTCCGTCCACCCCATCACGGCGCAGACGTGGCCCGCCATGAGGAAGCCTTGCACGCGGCACTCCGGAGATGCCAGAACGACTTGGATAGCGGGGGGCACCAGTACATGCGACGCCAGGAGCGAGAAGTTCCGGATGCCCTCGCGCTTCGCCTGGTAGACGGCCATGCCGTTAGCGGGCGCTGTCGTCTCGAAGCCCACACCGAAGAACACTACCTCCCGCTCGGGCCGCTCGCGGGCCAGCCTCAGCGCGTCCATAGGAGAGTAGACCGTTCGCACGTCGCCGCCCGCCGCCTTCGCCGTGAGCAGGTCGCGGCGGGAGCCCGGCACCCTGAGCATGTCGCCGAACGAACAGAGGGTCACCTCGGGCAGGGACGCGATGGCGATCGCTCGGTCGATCAGCTCCACCGGCGTCACGCACACAGGACAGCCGGGGCCATGCACCAGCTCGACCTGGGCGGGCAGCAATCGGTCCAGCCCGAACCGCACGATCGCGTGGGTCTGGCCTCCGCAGACCTCCATGAGGGTCCACGGTCGCGTCGCTGCGCGGGCGACGGCCGCCGACAGCCTCCGCACTGTCTCGGCGTCGCGGAACTCGTCGACGAACCTCACTTGCCGGGCGCCCCCATCTCGGAGAGGTCCTCGATCTGGCGCAGATACTCCAGCGTCTTCAGCGCTTCCGCCTCGTCGAGAGCACTAATGGCGAAGCCCGCGTGTACGATAACGTACTCCCCTACCTCTGCCTCCGGGACGTAGGCCAGGCTGACAGCCTTGATGGCGCCGCCGAAGCTGACCCGCCCCTGTCGCGACAGGCCATCGCCTTCGGCGCTGACGATCTTGCCGGGTACCGCGAGACACATAGTTGCACTAGCCGCCTTCCCGTGGCCCCGAGCCGGCGGCCACCACCTGACCAAGCGCGATGCCCCCGTCATTGGGGGGCACGCGTTGATGCCAGAACGGCTCGAAGCCAGCCGCTCTCAGCGCCTCAACCGTCCACGCCGTGAGCACCACGTTCTGGAAACAGCCCCCGGTGAGCGCCACGCGGTGCAGCCCGGCCCTTCGGGCCACCTCCACGATGGCCTCCGCCAGCGCGCTATGGAAGCGCGTGGCTGCCAGGCTGGCGGCCTCGCCGGCCTCCACGTCCCGCAGCACGCCCTCCAGCATCGGCGCCCAGTCGAGCACCAGCGGGCCGCTGCCACAGGACAGAACGGCTACCGGGTAGCTCCCCGCGCCATTATGGCCCATCGGGCGCCGAGGCGGCCACACGCTCGGATCGCCAGCGCTCCGGACAGCGGCCTCCAACTCCATCGCTGCCTGCCCCTCGTGGCGTGTCACGCCGCGCAGGCCCACCAGCGCCGCAACGACGTCGAACAGCCGGCCCGCCGAGCTGGTCCGCGGGCAGTTCACCCGCCGCTCGAGCATCGAGAGGAGAAGCCGAATCTCGGCGCCAGTGAACGGGTCGGGCGCCCCCCGCATCGCGTCCGCTGCACGTGCGGCCCCGCCCAGCTCCCAGAGCGCCCCGAGAGCCGAGCGGCGCGGCTCCCTGACGGCGCGCTCACCGCCCGGCAGTGGGAAGGTGCGCAGGTGTGCGAACCGCCGGTATGCGCTGCGGCTTGCGACAAGGAACTCGCCACCCCAGACCGTGCCGTCGGGCCCGTAGCCGGCGCCATCCCAGGCGACGCCGAGAAGCTCGCCATCGAGGTCGTTCTCGGCCATGCACGAGGCGACGTGCGCGTGGTGGTGCTGCACGGCGTTCACCGGGATGCCTGCCGCCCGCGCGCGTCGCGTCGACACGTAGTCGGGATGCAGGTCGCACGCGACCCGCACCGCATCGAGGGCGTAGAGGGAGCGGAAGTCGCTGACCACCTGATCGAACGCTCGGCTCGCCTCAGCAGTCTCCAGGTCGCCGATGTGCTGGCTGACGAAGACATCGCGGCCGATCGAGAAAGCCACGGCGCTCTTCAGGTGGGCACCGACCCCGAGCACCGGAGGAAGGTCGGTCCCGAGGGTGATCGGCAATGGCGCGTAGCCCCTGGCACGCCGCAGCATCAACGGGCGTCCCATCAGCACGCGCACGACGGAGTCGTCGCAGTGGCGCGCGATTGGGCGATTGTGCACCAGGAAGAGGTCCGCCAGGCCGCGCAGCCGTGTCAGGGCCTCTTGTTCGTCCGTGCAGATGGGCTCATCCGAAAGGTTGCCGCTCGTCGCCACCACAGGAAACCCGACCTCGCGCATAACGAGGTGATGCAGCGGGGAGCAGGGGAGCATCACTCCCAGCGCGGGCTGGCGCGGCGCCACGCTGGCCGCCACCGCCGCGCCCGGCCTGCGAGGGAGCAGCACGATCGGCGTCGCGGAGGATGCCAGTTTGCGGGCTGCCACCGGGTCAATGAAGCAGAGGCCCTCGGCTGCGTCCAGGTCCGGGACCATCAGCGCAAGCGGCTTCTCCTCCCGCCGCTTGCGCTCGCGCAGCGCGCTGACCGCCCCCTCGGAGCGCGCGTCCGTCATCAGCAGGAAGCCACCGATGCCCTTCATCGCCACAATCGCGCCAGACCGCAGCGCCCTCACAGCCTCCGCGATCGCTTCGTCATGGGTGGACAGCCGTGCTCCGTCCGGCGCCCAGAGCTCCACGTGCGGCCCGCAGTGCGGGCAGGCGTTCGGCTGTGCGTGGAATCGGCGGTCGGAGGGGGCGTCGTACTCCGTCTGGCATGCCGGGCACATGGTGAAGCCGCGCATGGTCGTCGACGGCCGGTCGTAGGGCAGGCGCTCGACGATCGTCATGCGTGGGCCGCAGTGGGTGCAGTTCGTGAACGGGTAGCGGTGCCGTCGGTCCTGCGGGTCCCACAGTTCGCGCAGGCAGTCGTCGCACGTGGCGAGATCGGGCAGCACCAGCGCTGCAGTCGTTCCCCCGACATCGCTGGGCCGGATCTCGAAGCCGAGATAGCCGGTCAACGGAAGGTGCACCACCTCCACACTGAGGAGGACCGACGCCGGCGGGCGCTCAGCCTCGAGGCGAGCCACAAACCTGTCGAGAGAGGGCTGCAGGCCCTCGACCTCGATCGCCACCCCTTGCGCGGTGTTGCGGACCCAGCCCGCGAGCCCCTCGCCGGTGGCGAGGCGGTGGACGAACGGACGGAACCCGACGCCCTGGACCGCGCCACGCACCACGACGCGCAGGCGTCCGCGCGGACCGCTCACGACGCGCAGGCGCTCCGCGCCCTGGCGGCGAGGCGCTGGGCCTTGACCACAGCCAGAGCGGCCAGGTTCAGGATGTCGTTGGCCTCGTCCCAGCGCTGTAGGATGTGGACTGCTCTGCGGAGCCCGATGATGATTGGGCCCACGACCTCGGCGTTCGCGAGCCGTCGAACGAGGTGCAGGCCGATGTTCCCTGCCTCAAGATTCGGGAAGATGAGCACGTTGGCCTCGCCGGGGAGCCGGCTGAAGGGGTACACGTCGCGGAGCGTGCGCTCGGTGAGGGCGGTGTGCGCCTGCATCTCTCCGTCTATCACGATGTCAGGCCGCCGGGCGCGCACGATGTCGACGGCCTGACGCACGCGGTCCACCCTGGGGTGCGACGCGCTCCCGAAGTTGGAGAAGCTCAGCATCGCGATACGTGGCTCGATGTCGAACCGGCGGACGAGGCGATGCGTGCGGATCGCGATCTGCGCGAGCTTCTCCGCATCCATGTCGGTGTTCACGGTAGTGTCGGCGAAGAACAGAACGCTGTGTCGCGTGGCGACCAGATAGACGCCGGCGACCACGTCGCAGTCGTCCGCCGTGCCGACGATCTGCTGCTGGACCTGGAGCGCGCTCTGGTAGTTCGTGGAGAGGCCTGCCAGCACCGCATCGGTGTGCCCCATCTCCACCATCAGCGCGCTCAGGTACAGGGGATTGGCGGCAAGCTCCCAGGCCTCCGAGCGGCTCACGCCCTGCCGGCAGAGCAGATGCAGGAGCCGACCAGCGTACTCCGGGCGCCGGTCGCACGTGGCCGGCTCCACGATCCGGACGCCGTCCAGGGGCACCTGCATCGCCTCTGCCCTCTGGAGGATCTCCTGCTCGCGGCCCAGCAGGGCGGGGTGCGCGATCCCCTCGTCCGCGATGAGGTGGGCTGCGTGGATCGCCTTGTCATGCTCCCCGTCGGCCAGCACGATGCGGCATGGATCGGCCTTCGCCTTGTTCAGCATGATGCGCATCATCTCGCGCGCCTTGCCCTGGCGGCTCTCCAGGCGCTCGCGGTAGGGCGCGGTGTCCATCGGCGCGCTGCCGACCCCGGTCTCGATAGCGGCTTGCGCAACGGCGGGGGCGACCCACAGAAGGATGCGCGAGTCGAGCGGTTTGGGAATCAGGTAGTCCCGCCCAAACATCAGGGACTGCGACCCGTAGGCCTTCGCGACGGCGTCCGGCACCTCCTCGCGTGCGAGCGCCGCGAGGGCTCGAGCCGCTGCGACCTTCATCTCTTCGTTGATGCAGGTCGCGCGGACGTCGAGGGCGCCCCTGAAGATGAAGGGGAAGCCGAGGACGTTGTTCACCTGGTTTGGGTAGTCCGAGCGTCCCGTGGCAACCAGCGCGTCGGGGCGAGCGACGCGCGCTGCCTCGTAGCTGATCTCCGGGTCGGGGTTCGCCATGGCGAACACAATTGGCACAGGGGCCATCGAGCGCAGCATGTCCGGGCTCACCACGTCCTTCCGCGAGAGCCCCACGAACACGTCCGCATCGCGCAGCGCATCTGCCAGCGTGCGCGCGCTGGTCTCGCGGGCGAACTCCGCCTTGTGCGCGTTCATGCCCGCAGTTCGGCCCGTGTGGATGATGCCCTGGCTGTCGCACATTGTGACGTGCTCTCGGCGCACTCCCAACCGCAGGTAGAACCGCGCCGTCGTCAGCGCTGCAGCGCCGGCACCGGAGAACACGATGCGCACCTCGTCGATGCGCTTCTCCGCCAGTTCCAGCGCGTTCATCAGGGCCGCGCCCGAGATGATCGCTGTCCCGTGCTGGTCGTCGTGGAATACCGGGATGCTTACAGCCCGCTTCAGGCGCTCCTCGATCTCGAAGCAGTCGGGCGACCTGATGTCCTCAAGGTTGATGCCGCCGAACGAGGGCGCCAGCAAGGTCACCGTCTGGACGAACGCGTCAGGATCGCGGGTGTCGATCTCGAGATCGATTGCGTCGATGTCCGCGAAGCGCTTGAACAGGAGCGCCTTGCCCTCCATGACGGGCTTGCTGGCGAGCGCTCCGATGTCGCCAAGGCCGAGGACAGCCGTTCCGTTCGTGACGACCGCCACGAGGTTGCCCTTGGCTGTGTACTCGTACGCATCGGCGGGGTTCTCGCGGATGCGCAGGCACGGCTCCGCTACGCCGGGCGTGTAGGCGAGGGCAAGGTCGTGCTGGGTGAGACAGGGCTTCGTTGGCGCGATCTCCAGCTTGCCGGCAGGAGGCCGGCGGTGGTACTCCAGCGCCTCAAGCCGAAGCTGCACGGGGCGTCTCCCTTCATTGGCGCAGGGCCAGCAGCGCGTCGATCCAGGCGTCGATCCCGGCGCCGGTGCGGGCGGACGTCTCGAGCACAGCCGCCTGGGGTGCCACGCCTCGGATCGCTGAGTAAGCAGCGTCGCGGTCAAAACCGGCGGGCGACGCCAGATCGACCTTGGTGATGACGACGAGCGTTGCGGACTTGAACATGGTGGGGTACTTGCGCGGCTTGTCCTCGCCCTCGGTCACCGAGAGGAGCACCGCGCGCCCGGCCTCGCCCAGGTCGTACGCCGACGGGCACACCAGGTTGCCAACGTTCTCGATGAGGAGCACGTCGACAGGCGCTGCCGGCAGGCTCTCGACCGCTCGCCGGACCATGTCCGCGTCCAGATGGCAGAGCGTGCCGGTTACGATCTGCACGACCGGCGCACCGGCGGCCTGCAGGCGCCGCGCGTCGTTGTCGGTGGCGAGATCGCCGACGACGACCGCGGGATGGATACCCCTCTGTAGGAGGCGCTCGCTGGTGCGGCACAGCAGCTCCGTCTTGCCGGAGCCCGGGGACGACAGCACGTTCACGGCCAGCCAGCCCCGCTCGCGGAAGATCTGGCGGTTCTCATCGGCGCTGGACTGGTTGCGCCTCAGGATGGCCTCGTTCACCTCGACGCGCCGGGGCGCGGAGCGGTCTCCCGCCTCAGGCGCCCGCA
Organism: Chthonomonadales bacterium; assembly: GCA_035477595.1. Classification (GTDB taxonomy): domain Bacteria; phylum Armatimonadota; class Chthonomonadetes; order Chthonomonadales; family CAJBBX01; genus DATIKM01. The sequence goes on along the minus strand of DATIKM010000173.1, from coordinate 110,502 downwards.
TGGCGTCCAGGTCGCTCATGTCACCTCGATCCACGCCAGCTCCATCTCGCGCCCGGAGCGAATGTCGCCGCTCGCGGCGCCGCACCGCGGGCAGACATAGACGAGGCCATCTGGCTCGAAGGACGCGTCGCACTCAGAACAGTGGCACCGGACAGGAACGCGCTCGATCGCTAGCGCAGCCGTCGCGGCGCAGGTGCCATCGCGCAGCACCTCGAACGCAAACTGCAGCGCTTCCGGTACCACACCGGACAGGTCGCCGATGCGCATCGTAAGCCGCTCGATCCGTTCGGCGCCATGTTGGCTCGCGCGGTCTACGGCCATTTCGAGGGCGCTCTGCATCAGGCTGAACTCGTGCATGCCGGGCGAAGTCGGCTCCTCTCACGGTCGGCCCGTTCCCATGTGTGCCGGCGGAACACCTCTGTCAGTATAGCGCCGGCAAGCGCTGCGTTCCACGTGCATGCGGTGCGGGAGCACCGGGGGGCGGCATCAGGGGCAAGCGACCAGCCTGGCGACCACGCTGACTGCGGTGTCGCACAGGGCGCGCACCCCGGGTGTCAGACTCTCCCCCAGGTCGAGGTTGCGCGCGGGGATGGTGACCAGCCACGCTTCCGGGCAGCGCCCATACACCTGACGGGTAATCCAGAGGAGGGCGCCGGGATCGCCGAAGTGCGATGCGCCGGCCGGATCGGCGTGTGGCTCCACGCGACGGGCGGCAACGTCGGTCGGCTCCGGAGTGACGGTGGCGTCGACGAAGACGGCCAAGCGCGCATCGGAGAGCATCTCTGCCATCTCAGGCACGAGCTGATGCGCATCGGTCGCGAGGACGCCCGGCAGCGCGAGAGCAGCGACCGCGCGCGCCACCCATGGCCCTGCGCCGTCGTCGCTCCGGAGCTCGTTGCCGTAGCCGATTACGACGCATGTCCCTGAAGCGCGCGGGGCGCCCGGACCGCCGGACGCCCCGTCGCACGGTGTCATGGGCCTTGCGCCTCTACCCGCGCCGGACCTCATCCAGCAGGCCGCCGTCCGGGCCCACAAGCTGGACCATCATCGGCATGCGCCCCGCCGCGTGCGTCGAGCACGACAAGCACGGGTCGTAGCAGCGTATGCCGTGCTCGATGCGGTTCAGCACGCCCTCCGGGATCGCCGGGCCGGAGATGTAGCTCCTCGCGATCTGCTCGATGGTGCGATTCATGGCGAGGTTGTTCTGACCCGTGGCGATCACCAGGTTCATTTTCTCGACCATGCCGTACTCGTCCACATGGTAATCGTGGAAGAGCGTGCCGCGCGGAGCCTCGCTGCAGCCAACGCCATGGAGGGAGTTTATGCCCGCGCTCGCGCGACATCGAGTCGAGAGCACGTCCGGATCGTCGATCAGTATCTGGGTCGCCTCGAGGGCGGCGACGATCTCGACCAGGCGAGCATAGTGGTAGAGGAACGAGGAGGTGGCAATGCGACCGCCCATCTGGCGCAGCTCGGCGAGCTCGGCGTCCGCGAGCGGTGTGCCGACGTGCGAGCAGACATTAAGGCGGGCCAGCGGACCCACTCGATAGATGCCCGCAGGGTAGCCCAGGGGCTTGTAATACGGGAACTTCAGGTACGTCCACGGCTCGACGGCCTCCCCGATGTACTCGCGGTAGTGGGCCGCATTGAGCTTGTCGGCGACGATGGCACCCGCGCTATCGACGAAACGGATGTGGCCATCGTAGTGCTCCCACCGCCCATCGGGGGTCACCAGGCCCATGAAGAGGGTCGGGAAGTTGCCGTAGACTTCCGTCTCACGAGCGAAGCCGACGGACAGCCTCTTGAGGAGGTCGATGGCGAGGCGCACCGTCTGGAACGCCTCGGGCAACCTCTCGCCTATCCACGAGCGGCCCTCGTCGGTGAGCGGGCTGCGGACACCGCCGGGCACCGGCCACGCGGGATGCAGCTTGCGCCCGCCGAGCAGCTCGATCACTTCCTGGCCGAACTGCCGCAGCCGTATGCCCGCGCGTGCGAGGGCGGGATCGGCCTCGATCAGACCGAACACGTTGCGCTTGGCGGCATCGCTCTCCATCCCGAAGATCAGGTCGGGCGAACTCAGGTGGAAGAAGCTCAGCGCGTGCGACTGCGTGATCTGTGCGAGGTTCATCAGCCTGCGAAGCTTGTCGGCCGCCGGAGGGATGCCGACCGCCATTATCGCGTCGCCGGTCTTGGCGGAAGCCAGCAGGTGGCTCACCGGGCAGATACCGCAGATGCGGGCGGTGATGCCCGGCATCTCCCAGAGCGGGCGCCCCTCGCAGAACTTCTCGAACCCGCGGAACTCCACCACGTGCAGACGGGCGCCGTTCACCTGTCCGCTATCGTCGAGCTGTATAGTGATCTTCGCGTGACCCTCTATGCGGGTCACGGGGTCGATCATGATCTGTTGACCCATGCGGTATCTCCGTTCTCAGCCCGCCTTGAGCTGACTGCCCGTCAGGTGCGGGGTCTCGCCTGCGACGATCGCCTCCAGCGCGGCCTTGATGCGGTCGGCCGAAGGGGGACAGCCGGAGATGAACGCATCGACGCGGACGCACTCGTGCACGGGGCGCACCCTCGGGAGCAACGGCGGAACCACGCCGGACTCCACCGGGTACTGGCCCTGCGCGTCGGCGGCCTCGACGTACACAACCTGAAGGATGGGGTCCACATCCCCCAGCGGGTTGCGCATTGCCGGCACATTGCCGGTCACCGCGCAGTCCCCGAACGAGACCAGGAGCCTGGAGCGCTCACGGATCGTGTGCAGGACCTCCAGGTTGTCCTCATTGCACACGGCGCCCTCGATCAGCGTGACGTCGACATTGGAGGGGAACACCTTGGCATCGGCGATCGGGCTGTAGACGACCTCGACCAGCTCGGCAAGATCGATCAGCCACTCGTCCAGGTCGAGAAAGGACATATGGCAGCCGGAGCAGCCTCCGAGCCAGACACTGGCGAACCTTATCTTACCCACTGCCTCTTCTCCCGTGCGGTGACTATCAACTCGAGCCGCGAGCTGTCCTTCTGCATCTCAGCGACCGTCGCGCCCAGTCGGAAGATGGCTCCAGTCGGGCATGCCTGGACACACTTGCCGCAGGTGGTGCAGCTCGAGGCGTCGCCCCACGGCTTATTCATGTCGGCGATGACGCGCGCCTTGCCGCCCCGTCCGGCGATGTCCCACGTGTGCGCGCCCTCCACCTCATCGCAGACGCGCACACAACGCGAGCAGAGGACGCACCGGTTGTGGTCGACGCCAAAGCGTTCGTGGGTGATGTCGACGGAGCGCTTCGGGTAGAGGTACTCGTAGCGCGAGTGATCCATGCCGACCGCTGCGCCGAGGTTCTGTAGCTCGCAGTTGCCGTTGGCCAGGCACACGGCGCAGAAGTGGTTGCCCTCCGCGAACAGCAACTCCACGATCATGCGCCGGTACTCCTGGAGTCGCTCCGTGTTGGTAGACACCTCCATACCGTCGGCCACCCGGGTTACGCACGCCGCCAGCAGACGCGGCGTTCCGACGACCTCCACGATGCAGAGCCGGCACGCAGCCACGTCGGAGAGGCCGTGTAGGTGACACAGCGTGGGTATCGGTAGGTTGGCGTCCCGCGCCGCCTCGAGGAGGGTCTGTCCCTCGTGAGCCGTCACGTCCTTCCCGTTGATCTTGAGCGTGATGACCGCCATAGTGATCGTCCTTGGGGTTGTAGGGTGCGCGGCCTGCGCCCGTGCATGGCGCCGCTGCCCAGAGCCTGCGGGCACACCGGCGCGGGCAGTGCTGACCACCTAGCCTGCTGAGTCGCCCGCCTTGTCGCCGCTCTCTTCGTGACTGGACCTGCGCCTGCGGAGCGCCTCCTCGTACTCATGGCGAAAGTAGCGCAGTGTGCTCAGTACGGGGTTGGGAGCGGACTGCCCGAGGCCGCACAGGCTGGCAGACTTCACCATGGTGCAGAGCGACTCCAGGGTCTCGAGGTCCTCCTCGTGCCCCTCGCCATCGGCGATGCGCGTGAGCATTCGGAGCATCTGTACGGTGCCAGCGCGGCAGGGCACGCACTTGCCGCACGACTCCTCGGTGCAGAACTCCATAAAGAAGCGGGCGACGTCCACCATGTTGTCGGCTTCATCCATCACCACCAAGCCACCGGAGCCCATCATGGAGCCGACCTGCGCCAGCGCTTCGAAGTCAACGGGAGTGTCGAAGAGCGCTGCCGGGATGCAGCCACCGGACGGGCCGCCGGTCTGGACCGCCTTCGCCTTGCCTACGGCAACTCCGCCGCCCATCTCCTCAACGATGGTGCGCAGCGGCATACCCATCGGGACCTCGATCAGCCCGGTGTTCAGAATCTTGCCGGCCAGTGCGAACACCTTGGTGCCCTTGCTCCTCTCGGTGCCGATGCTGGCAAACCACTCGGGCCCCTTGCGCAAGATCGTCGGAATGTTCGCCAACGTCTCGACGTTGTTGATCACCGTCGGGAAGCCCCATAGGCCGCGCTCTGCCGGGAACGGAGGCCTCGCTCGTGGCGTACCGCGGCGGCCCTCAATGGACGCGAGCAGGCCCGTCTCCTCGCCGCACACAAAGGCGCCAGCGCCGATTCGCAGGTCTATGCGGAGGTCGAGGGAGCTGTCCAGAATCTGGGCTCCCAACAGGCCGAGGCGCTTGGCCTGCTGGATCGCCTTCTTCAGTCGGGTGATTGCCAGCGGGTACTCGCCGCGCACGTAGATGAAGCCCTGGCTGGCGCCGACCGCATAGGCAGCGATCGCCATGCCCTCGAGCACGCGGTGCGGGTCGCTCTCCAGGATCGACCGGTCCATGAATGCGCCGGGATCGCCCTCGTCCCCGTTGCAGACGACAAACTTGCGATCGCTCGGGCTCTTGGCCACCATGGCCCACTTGAGGCCGGTGGGGAATCCCGCGCCGCCCCTGCCTCGTAGGCCGCTGGCCGTGATAGCGTCCACCACATCAGAGGGTGACATGTCGCGAAGTGCGGTCGTCAGCGCGACGTAACCATCCGCAGCGATGTAGGCCTCGATCCGCTCGGGGTCTATCATGCCGCTGTTCTCACGCACCACAGCGACCTGCTTGCTGAAGAACGGGCTCGTGGGATCGAGCCTTTCCGCGGTGACCGGACCGCCGGCAACCGAGCTCACGATGCTCCTGGCCTGCTCGGGAGTAACGTGCTGGTAGAGCTCGCCGGTTGGGTCCACTGCGACGAGCGGACCCTTGCCGCACAGGCCCAGGCAGCCGACTCCCACCACCTTGACGCGGTCTTTGAGTCCCGTCTCCTCGACGGCGGCGTCGAGGGCCGCCTTCACGGGCTCGCTGTCCACAGCGAGACACGCTGTGGACATACAGGTGCGGATCACGATCTTGGGTTGCGCGGCGCGCTCTCGCGCCGCTAGCTCCTGAAGCTCGCTAGGATCCATTGGCCAACCACTCTCCCAGTCTCTGTGTTGCCGACTCGGGCGTCACAAACGGTGCCACCGAGCCGTCGAACACGACCGCCGGCGCGATCCCGCAAGCGCCGATGCATCGGGCAGTCAGGATGGAGGCCTTCCCATCGGGCGTTGTCTCGCCCGCCTTCACGCCCGCCCTCTCCTCGAGCGCGGCGACGATCGCCGCGGCGCCTCTCACGTAGCACGCGGTGCCCATGCAGACGAGGCACGTGTGCTTGCCCCTGGGCTTCAGGGAGAAGAACTGGTAGAACGTGGTGACGCCGTAGACGTGGCTCGGAGGAAGCTTCAGATCGGCGGCTATCTTCGTCAGGATGTCGAGGTCCAGATAACCGTAGAGCTCCTGCGCTGTGTACAATGCCTCGATCAGGGCGTCCGGCTGATACTGGTAGCGCTTCATCGTGGCAGCCAGTATCTTTGGCCGGTTGTCGCCGGCCGGCTGCTTGGCTGAAGGGCCCGCTCCAGGCTTGCGCTGCTCAGAGACGGCAGCAGACTCCATCACGATACTCCTTCCGCAGAGCGGCGGCTGGCATCGGCCTGTGGGTACCGCAGGGAGGCCTTCGCGCGGCGGCCGTCCGGGGCTGCTCTGGTGGGGACTGTCGACAGGGATTGTACCTTATTTCACAATCTAGACCGAGAGAACCGTAGACCAACGCACAGGTTACCGTCGGCGCCTGTGCTGCTCCAATGGGTAGATGGTTTGCGTTCCGCCTACCATGGTACTGCTGCCAGCGCGCACGCGGCGCAGCAGGACCGGCTGCTGGCGGGACGCGGGCTCGGACGGCACTGGGAGAGGGGGGCGAGATGGCCGGATTGGAGCTGGCGCACAAGCCTGATGCTGCACTCGCGCTGGAACGCATGGAGGCATGGTGGGAGGGCGCGCTGCTCGATCGTGCCTGCGTGCAGGTCACGGCGCCACGGCGATCGGACCGCCGCCCGCCCGCAGCCAGCCATGCCTCGCTGCGCGAGCGCTGGATGGATGCCGAGCATGCGGTCGACATGGCCGACTACCACATCGGCTCGACGTGCTACGTTGGCGAGATCCTGCCGTCGTTCTTCCCCAATCTGGGGCCGGAGGTGCTGTCGACCGCGTACGGCGCCGAGCTGCACTTCGGACCGGAGACTTCGTGGTCAGAGCCCCTCATCCAAGACTGGTCACATGCGCGGGAGCTCCGCTTCGATGCAGAGAGCCCGTACGTTCGCACGATCCTGGAGATGACGAAGACTGGGCTGGAGAAGGGCAGGGGCCGGTTCGTGACCGGCATCACAGACCTCCACCCTGGCGGCGATCTCGCTGCCTCCCTCCGCGATCCCCAGCAGCTCTGCCTGGACCTCCTGGAGTCGCCCGAGGAGGTTCGCGCGCTGCTGCAGCAGGTGTGGCCCAGCTTCTTCAGCTTCTACGAGCTGCAGCACGCCCTGATGCGCCAGGCTGGCCAGACCGTCACGACGAGCTGGCTGCCCCTGTTCTGCGAGGGGCGCTACTACATCCCGTCCAACGACTTCTCGTGCATGGTATCGCCGGCCATGTTCCGCGAGTTCTTCCTGGAGGAGCTGATCGCCGAGACCGAGTGGCTCGACCGTTCCATCTACCATCTGGACGGGCCGGGCGCGATCAGGCACCTGGATGCCATCCTTGAGGTGCCGCGGCTCGGGGCGGTCCAGTGGGTCTACGGAAGCGGCAACGAGCCGGCATCCAAGTGGATCTACCTCCTGGACCGCGTCCTGTCGGCGGGTAAGAACGTGCACATCACGGTCGAGCGCGCCGAGCTCGACCTCTTCATGGAGAGCCTGCCGCCCGAGCGGGTGATGCTACAGACCTGGGCCCCCTCGCCTCAGGAGGCCGACGACATCGTGCGCCGCGTGGCTCGCTGGACGGCGAAGGGACGCTTCTAGGCGCCGCAGGGCCGCACTCCCCTTGCGCAGAGCGGGCTAGACGCGCTAACATCGGGGTAGCTGACCCCGAGCGCGCCCGTCACGCCCGCGGGCAGCCGGCATCCCCGCTCGCGGGAGGAGGTCCCCATCGATGTCGTCGGAGACGCGCGGAGACCGCCTGGCGCGTTGCGTCGGCGGGGCCGTGTTCCTGTGTGGGCTCGCGGTCATCGCGGGAGTACTGTGTCTCGCGTACGGCCTGTACCTCGACCCCGGCATCCCCGCGGCTCCCTCTGCCAGCGCCGCAAGCCCCACGCTCACCGACCTCGGGGTCGGCTTCGGGCATCTCATCGTGCGCATCGCCCTGCTTTTCCTCGGCAGCCTGTGCGGGTGGTTCATCGCTGGGCGCGGCATCGGGCTGTACCAGGCCGGCGCCAAGCACGGCGGGGGCGCGGCCTAGAGCCGCTTGGGCCCGCGCCCTCAGCGAACGCGCGTGCCCGGCGGCACGGGCGTCTCCAGCGTCACAAGGATCGGCTGGCCATCTGCGTCCGCCGCCAGGATCATCCCCTGTGACTCGATCCCGCGCATCTTGCGTGGCTGCAGGTTCGCGACGAGGACCACCTGCCTTCCCACCAACTCCGCAGGCTCGTACAACTCAGCGATGCCGGCAAGCACGGTGCGCTGCTCGTCACCCAGGCTCACCGTGAGCTTCAGCAGCTTCGTCGCGCTGGGCACCGGTTCGGCCGCGATGACGTCGGCGACGCGGAGTTCCACCTTCATGAAGTCGTCTATGGTGATGGTCTCGGCAGCAGGCGCGGGGGAGTGCGCTGCCGTCTGGACCGGAGCCGGCGTGGTGGGATCGGTGGAAGGCACATTGTTCTCCTGAGAGGCGATCTGGATGCGCGGAAAGAGCGGCTCCGGCTTCGGAAGCGACGCGCCGGCGGGTATGGCGCCCCAGGCGAGCGCGTCGTCCCAGAGCCAGGGACGGGCGCCGCGGGGCGCTCCGACCCGCGCCACGAGCTCGTCCGCAGCCGAGGGCATGACCGGAGCTACGAGCGTGGCGCAGACGCGGACTGCCTCCAGGCAAGTAATAAGGACGTCCGCCAGGCGGCCGGTGTCGCCGCGCTTGGCGAGAGCCCAAGGCGCCTCCTCCTCGATGTAGCGGTTCACGCGGCCTACGAGCTGCCAGACCGCCTCGAGCGCAGCGTTGAATCGGTACTCGGTCAGAGCGCCGGCGGCGTCGCCGGCGCAGCGGGCTGCGAGCGCCCCGATCGCTGCGTCGGGGGTTCCCTCCGGGGCCGCTCCGCCGAAGTAGCGGTCGACCATGCTCGTGGCGCGGTTGCAGAGGTTGCCCAGGTCGTTTGCGAGATCGGTGTTGTAGCGGCGCAGGAAGCCCTCGCGGCTGTACTCGCTGTCGCCGTGGAACACCATCTCGCGCAAGAGGAGGTAACGGAGCGCGTCGGTACAGAGCGGCCGGGAGGCGCCCGTGAGTACGACGAGGTCATCCGTGAAGGCTGACGGATGCGGCAATCCGCCGGTGCGCTTACCCTCCTTGCGGCCCTCGGCGTCCACCCACCAGCCGTGCGCGTAGACGGTCCGGGGTAGCGGCAGGCCCAGAGCCATCAGCATGGCAGGCCAGAGCGTCGCATGGAATCGGACGAAGATCTCCTTCGCCATGAGGTGCGCATCCGCGGGCCAGAGATCGCGGTGTGGCTCGTCGTGGTCCGGCCACCCCGTGGCGGCAAGGTAGTTGATGAGGGCGTCGAACCAGACGTAGATCACCAGGTCGGGCTCGTCGGGCACCGGGATGCCCCATCCATCGTTCGCCCTGGTGATGCTCATGTCGCGCAGGCCCTGCTGGATGAACGCGACGACCTCGTTGCGCCGGAACTCCGGCTGCAGGAAGCCGGGGTTGCGCTCGATGTGCTCCACGAGGCGGTCGGCGTAGGCGGAGAGGCGGAAGAAGTAGTTCTCCTCCTGCACGCGGCGGAGCGGCTTGCGGCACTCTGCGTTGGGGCACAGCCGATCCTCGCCCACGTCGGTCTCGCGGAAGAACGTCTCGTCGGATACGCAGTACCAGCCCTCGTACACGCCGCGATACGCGTCTCCGGATGCACGCAGCCTCCGGAAGACCTCCTGAACTACGCGAACGTGCCGGTCCTCGGTGGTGCGGATGAAGTCGTCGTAGGCGATCCCCAGATCGGCCCACGCGGCCTTGAACTCAGCCGCCAGCCCATCCACGTACTCCGATGGCGCCACGCCCGCCTCGCTCGCTGCCTCGGCGACCTTCGTCGCCTGTTCGTCGGTTCCGGTAAGGAACCAGGTCCGGCGGCCGCGCATTCGCTGGAAGCGCGCCAGCACGTCGCAGCAGAGCGTGGTGAGCGCGGAGCCGATGTGGGGTCTCCCGTTCACGTAGTAGATGGGCGTGGTGATGTAGTAGGGACGGCTGCGGTCTGGCTCCAATGGCTATCGCCTCGCGGTGGATGGACGGTACGCCCCTATTGGGCGGGCTGGCCGCCATTTCGACGCTGGACGCAATCGATCCTTTGGTCCGCGCGATGCAAAGCGCTGCTAAGGACAAGTCGCACCGTACGGGCGCCCGCCCCCAGGTTGCTCGCCATGCCAGCGCGACGCTCCCAGGCCGTCAGAGGCCAGCTAGCTTCTCCACCGCGCGCACGAGCGCCTGCGTGCCATCGTCGCCGCCGCCCTCAGCCTGGATGGCGGTGAAGAGCTGCTGGGCGACGGCCGCGCCTGCCAGAGGAACACCAAGCTCGGAGGCCTCCTGCATCACCAGGCGCAGGTCCTTCAGCTGAAGCTTCACCATGAAGCCCGCGGCGAAGTCCCTCGACGCCATGCGCGGCCCGAGCACCTTGATCGCCCAGCTTCCGGCAGAACCGGCGCCCACCGCCTCGATCACCGTGGCGAGGTCCAGCCCAGCCTTGCGGGCGAACGTGAGCGCCTCGGCCGCGGCGAGCACGTTCACCGCAATCGCGATCTGGTTGCACAGCTTCACCATCTGGCCCTGGCCATGGTCGCCGCAGTGCACGATGGTCGTGCCCATCGCATCGAGCACCGGCCGGCAGCGCTCCAGCACCTCGGCCTTCCCGCCGACCATGATGGACAGCGTGCCCTCGACGGCCCCCTTCTGGCCTCCGGAGACCGGCGCGTCGAGCATGTCGACGCCAGCCGCCCCCAGCCGCTCCGCTATGTCGCGCGTTGCTGAAGGCGAAATGGTGCTCATGTCGATCACCGTTGCGCCTGGCAGCGCTCCCTCCGCGATGCCGGCTGGTCCGAGCACGACGGCGCGCATGTCCGGCGTGTCGGAAACACACGTCACCACTACGTCACACACGGCGGCAAGGGCAGCTGGCGTGTCTGCCCAGGCGGCGCCCTCCGACAGGAGCGGCTCCGCGCGCGACCGGGTGCGGTTGTGGACCGTGACCGGAAAACCTGCTCGCATCACGTTGCGGGCCATCGGAAGCCCCATGACGCCTGTACCCACGAACCCCACGCGGCGCTCCTGCATCGTCACTCTCCTCTCTCCGGTGCTGGCCCGCGCGCGGGCCCTCCATCCCTTCGCGCTCCGCCGCTTCGTTCCCTGCCCTGGCGCTGGCCGGCGCGCTTGCGCTCGATGGGGGGATTCGCTATGATGAGCCCGTGAGAGTGGTCACGGCGAGCCTCATGCGCGCCCTCGACGCGCGCGCCATCGGTGAGTGCGGCATCCCCGGCGCGGTGCTTATGGAGAACGCCGGTCGCGCGGTGTTCGAGCATCTGCTGGAGCGCTTCGGGCCGGTGCGGGACCGGCGGTTTCACGTCCTGGCGGGCACGGGGAACAACGGTGGCGACGGTTTCGTTGCGGCCCGCTACCTTCGGCTCGCGGGGGCGCGCGTATCGCTGGCCGTGGTCGGTGAAGCGGAGCGGATCTCCGGCGATGCCGCGACGCACTACCGTCTGCTGACGCCTTTGGGCCTCCGTTCCGAGCCAGTCGCTGCGGCGGGAAGCATCAAGGTCGACGCGCTGTTGGGCACCGGGGCGACTGGCCCCCCTAGGCCGGAGGTCGCGCACGCCATCCGCTGGATGAACGCCGACACGCAACCGACCATATCGGTGGACATCCCTTCAGGCGTCATGGCCGACACTGGGGCCACTCCGGGTGATGCCGTGCGCGCGGTGGCGACCGTCACGTTGGGGTATCCGAAGGTCGGAATGCTGCTGGCGCCGGGCTCCTCATGCTGCGGCGAGATCGTGGTGCGCGACATCGGCTTCCCGTGGGATGCCCTCGATGTCGAGGCGCCGTGCACGTGGATCGTGGCGGAGAGCATCCTCGCCGGTCTGCGGCCTCGCCGGCGTGACGACCACAAGGGGGCGTTCGGGCATGTGCTGATCGTCGGCGGCTCGCTGGGAATGAGCGGCGCCCCGGTATTGGCGGCTCGCGCGGCGCTCCGCTCCGGCGTGGGACTTGTGACGGTAGCGGCGCCCGACCGGACGCAGGCTGCGGTGGCATCGCGCCTCGACGAGGCGATGACCCTGGCGCTGCCGGAAGAGGTGGGCGGGCTTGCGGAGTGCGCGGCGGACGCGGCCCTTTCGGCCGCGAGGCGGGCGGGCTCCGTCTGCGTGGGTCCGGGTCTGGGCGCCTCCGATGCGGCGCGCCGCGCGGTGGGGCGGATTGTGCGCGGGCTGGAGGCGCCGGTCGTTCTTGATGCCGACGGGCTGAACGCCCTCGCGGACGAACCCGACATGCTGCGCGTGCGCTCCGGCGATGCGGTGCTAACGCCGCACCCCGGCGAGGCAGGTAGGCTCCTCGGATGCTCAGCCGCCGACGTGCAGGCGGACCGGTTGGGCGCCGCGCGCGAGCTGGCGGCGCGCTTCGGGGCGGTTGTGGCGCTGAAGGGCGCCGGAACCCTCGTCTGCGACGGCAGGGCCACGACCGAGGGTGTCGGGGCGAAGGCGGCGCCGCTGGCCATCAACTCGACAGGCAACCCGGGCATGGCGACCGGCGGAAGCGGTGACGTGCTGACCGGGGTGATCGGCGCCCTTATCGCACAGGGCCTCGATGCATTCGACGCGGCGTGCCTGGGCGTATTCGTACACGGGCGCGCCGGTGACCTTGCGGCGGCCCGTCGCGGTCAGGTCAGCATGGTGGCGGGCGACATAGTCGATGCGCTGCCCGAGGCGATCCGGGAACTGGAGGTCGAGGGATGACCGGATCTCGCATGGCGTCAGTACTGGCGGTGGCCATCGGACTTGCCACGGCGCCGGTGTGGGCTCAGGCGCCGGCGGAGCGTGCTCCCGGAACGGATGCTCAGGGTGTGCCGCAGGGCGCGGGCCGACCTGCGGCGACGTCACCCCCTCCTGCCGGCGGCGTGCGCGCTCCGAGCGCGGCGCGCGTGCTGAAGGTGACCGCGCCCGCTGGCGGCGAGTACACGGTGACCGTCCTCCCGTCCGCGGACGCTCGCTCCCAGGTACAACTCCCGGTGACCTTGAGCGGCGCCGAGGGCTCCGTGAGCTACGACCCATCGGCCGTCGGCCGGTCGCCGCTGCTCGCCGTGGACGACGCGCGCACGGGCCTCTCCGCCGTGGTGCCGTTGCCGAATGCGGATGCGCTGAACCTCCACCCGCTGCAGTTCGACCGCGCGCGGTCGGTCGAAGTGCGCGTCACCTACGAGGGTAGGCCGCTGCGCGCCGCCGTGGTGACGCTGGGCACCGGCGAGCAGGCGCGCACCGAGCTGACCGAGTTGATCGACGAGACCGATAGGGGCGTGGCGCGTTTCGACCGGGTGGCGCTCGGCAAGGCGCGCCTGAGGGTAGCCTACGGCAGCGATCTGACCGACAGCCGCGACATAGAGGTCAAGCCTCCCTCCGGCGGCGGTCCGGTCACCGTGCCGGTAGCGGTCAGCTCCGCGGCGCCGACGCTCGACGAGGCCGCGCCCGCGCCGGCGGCGGGCGGCGAGCTGATCGTTCCTCCCGCCGGTGCGCCCGCGGCACCGGTTGCGCCCCAGGCTCCAGGCGCCGGCGGCGGGCTCGTCGCCATCCTCGGTCAGGTGCTCGGCGTGGCGCTTGTGGGGGGCCTCGCCTATGGGCTCTACCGGTGGTTCCAGTCCGGCGGTATGGCGGCCACGCTGAAGCGTGCCGGGATCGAGGTCAGCGGGCCCCGTCCGCCTGCCGATGCCGGCGCGCCCTGGGCGCCGAACGCGCCGCCGCCCCCCGTCGTCGTGGAGGCCGGCGCCTGCCAGTACTGCGGGCAGCAGAAGGGGCCCACCGGCGAGTGCGCATGCACGGTCGGCGCAGGATCGGGCGCAGCCGCGCCCGGCGCACCTGCTACTCCGCAGCCGCGGATGGTGGGCACCATCGGGACCTATGCGGCATCCATCTTCTCGCTGGCGGCGGACGGCGAGGTGCTGATCGGTCGGGATCCGGGCAATGCGGTAGCCCTCCCGGAGGACGCAACGGTGTCGCGGCGCCACGCGTCCGTACGCTGCGAGGCGGGCGGCTTTGCGGTGACCGACCTGGGATCGGCCAACGGGGTCTTCGTGAATGGCGTGAGGATAGCTGGCTCGCAACCGCTGCGGCCCGGCGACGAGGTGCAGATCGGCAGCACGCGCTTCCGGTTCGAGGCCTAGATGGTGTTTGCGTCTTCCATGGAGGCTACGTGAGGTCGCGCGTCCTGCTGGGCGTTCTGTTCGGCACTGTGGGCGGGTTCCTGGGGTTTCTGCTACAGGAGACGTTCGTGCCGCACGCGGCCGATCCGGATCTTCCGGTCCCGATCGCCGACCAGCTGCGCCTCGGCATGTTCGTTGGCGCGATGCTCGGATTGGCCATCGGGACCGTGGAGGGTGTGGTCGTCGGCTCGTCGCGCGTGTTCCTGCGCGGCGCCCTGCTGGGCATCCTCATCGGCGCCGTGGGGGGCGTGTTCGGCATCTACTTCGGCGGCATCGTGTTCAACCTCGCGCTCTTCGGAAAGACGCTCAGCCAGCTCACGTTCTCGGACCGCCCGACCGACTTCGTGCATCTCGCCATTGCTCGGACCCTCGGCTTCGCCTTCCTGGGCGCGCTGCCAGGGCTGGCGGCCGGCGCAGCGACGTTGTCGCAACGACGGGCGCTGCACGGTCTGATCGGCGGACTGGGGGGCGGTCTGATCGGGGGGATGCTCTTCGACCCGCTCGGGGCCGTCGTCGGCCACGCGATGGGACCGGCGATCGCGGTGTCCGGGCAGACCATGGCGGAGGTGGGAGGGCCCAGCCGGGCGATCGGGTTCACCGTGATCGGCGCGATGACGGGCCTCTTCGTGGGGCTCGTTGAGGAGCTGATGAAGCAGGCCTCGGTGCGTGTGCTAGTCGGCAGAAACGAGGGGCGCGACTACATCCTGTCCAAGCCGCTTACCGTCATTGGCCGCGACGAGCGCGCCGACGTGCCGGTGTTCGGCGACCCAGCCCTGGCCCCGCAGCACGCTGCCATCCGCATGGAGGAAGGACGGCACGTGCTACTTCACGGGGGAAGCCCGCCCGCAAGCCTGGTCAACGGCCAGCCCGTCGTGCAGCGGCAACTCCTCCGCGACGCCGATATGATCCAGATTGGGCAGGTGCGCCTTCTCTTCCGAGAGAAGGCAACGGCCGCGCGTGCTGGCCGTCAGGCCATCGATGCTCCGATGTCGGACGCGCGCGGCGGGGTGGCGATGCCCACGCACCTGTGCCCGTTCTGTGGCGCAGCGCGCGACGGCGCAGGCAGGTGCCTCTGCTCCGTCGCCCCGGGAGCGATGGGAGTGCAAGTGGCCCCGGCGGCGAGGGGCTCGCGCCTCATAGGCGTCGAGGGGCCCCACGCTGGGCAAGCATTCCCGATTGCGGCTCCCGTAACCACCATCGGGCGCGACGCGACCCAGAGCGTTGTGCTGAGCGGCGACGCGACGGTGTCGCGGCGTCACGCGCGCATCGTGGAGGAACCGGAGGGGCACGTGATCTACGACGAAGGCTCCTCCAATGGGACGATGGTGAACGGCATGGCGGTCACCGTCCAGCCGCTGTCGCCCGGCGACATAGTTGCGCTCGGGGCGACCCAGTTGCGATACGAGTAGAGCATCAGGGCGGGGCCGCGGCCCCGTTGCGGAGGGGACGGTATGGAAGACCGGACGCAGCAGATGGGTGGCGTGGCGAGCGGCGGCGGGCCAGCCGATCGGACTGTGAACCTCGGCGCCGCCGACCCGGCGCGCACTGCGATCGGGGTGCCGATCCGGGCGCTCGATCTGGAAGTGCTGTGTGGCAACCGGTACGCGAACGCGACCGCACTGTCGCGCGAGCACCTTCTCCTCATCCTGCGCTCATCCGGCGCTGCGCTGGGGAGACGCATGCCGCTGAACCTCTGCCTGGTCATCGACCGCAGCGGATCCATGGAGGGCGAGCCCCTCGACTACGTGAAGCGCGCCTGCGGATACGTGGTTGACCTGCTCGAGCCCACAGACGTGCTGAGCATAGTCACCTTCGAGGAGCAGGTGGAGGTGGTCATGCCCGCGCGCCGGGTGGTCAACCGCGCGCTGATCAAGGAGCACGTGCAGCGGATCCAGCCCGGCAACACCACGAACCTCTACGACGGGATCGCGGCGGGCGGTGCGCAGATCCTCTCCGCGCCGATGCCGGGGGTCCTGCAACGGCTCCTGCTTCTCACGGACGGCGAGCCCACCGCAGGGATTAAGGACTTCGCCTCAATCGTCCAGCAGGTGGGCGACCTAAGGCAGCGTGGCATCTCAGTCACGGCATTGGGTTTTGGCGGTGAGTATAACGAGGAGCTCATGGCCGGGATCGCCCGGCGCAGCGGCGGCAACTACTACTACATCCAGCAGCCATCGCAGATCCCGGAGGTCTTCCGCCGCGAGATGGAGACGCTGATGACGACTACGGCGCGCGGCGTGCGCGTACGGCTGCGGACGCCAAGCGGCGTGCGCGCGCGCTACGTCTACGGGGTGGCCTCGCCGCAGTTCGGGGCGCGCTCCGTCGAGTACGCACTGCCGGACGTCGAGCGAGGCGGCACCATCGCGAACCTCGTGGAGCTGGAGTTCGACCGTCACGTGCCGGGGGTCTACCGGGTGGCGCGGGCCGACGTCGCCTACGACGACATCGTGACGAACCGGCCCGAGGCGCTGACCGGCGACTGCCTGATCGAGTTCACCCGCGATACGGACCTCGTGGCGGGAGGCGTCAACGGGTTGGTCCAGCGCGAGCTCCAAGTGCATCTCGCCAGCCGCAATCTTGAAAGGACGATCATGGGGATGCGCACCCAGCAGCTCACGGCGCTGGGGGCAGTGCAGGAGCTCCAGCGCACGCAAGCCATCTTGCAGCAGGCGGGCCGCACGGCCCAGGCTGGCGAGCTCGAGCAGGCCATTCAGGCGGTTCAGCAGGGGGGGCAGGCCGAGAAGACGCTCATCGGCACAGTCTACACGCTGGAGCAAGGCAAGCAGTCCCGGTAGCGCAACCGCGCCACGGCAGGAGGCCGTCGACCTATGCAGGAACCCTCGGATTCTACGCGCGTGATGGCAGCCGGTCAGCAGGGCGCCGACCCGACCATCGTTGCCTCGTCGCGGCTGCCCGACGCCTCCACGACACAGATGGCGCCCGCGCAGGTCTGCCCTGTATGCGCCGCGACGAACGCCGGACTGGAGCAGTACTGCTCCGAGTGCGGTTTCCTGCTGAACTCGACCCCTGGTCAGGCGGGCGCCGCACCAGAGGAGGCGGCAACGCAGTTCGAGCTGGTGGATGCCGGCGGGCGACGCTTCCCACTGCATGAGGGCGACAATACCGTGGGGCGAGAGGCGGCCGACGTGCTGCTGATGGACGCGACGGTCTCGCGCCGCCACGCCGTGGTGCGCGTCCAGAACGAGTGCGTCGCGGTGATGGACCTCGGGAGCACGAACGGCACGGCGGTGGACGGCGGTCCGGCGCCGCGTGACGAGCCGGTAGAGGCGGCGTCCGGCGCGAGTCTGCGGTTCGGTGTCGTGACGCTCACACTCGTAGGCCCTGTGGACGCGACCGCGGCGTCCTCCGCGAGAACGGTGGTAGACGCGCCACCCGGGTCGTTGCTGGCTGAAGGTACAGGCATGGCGGGTGCGCCGGCGTGCCTGCAGCCGATCGGCGGCGGCGGCCCGTACGCTCTTGGCGGGAAGGCGACGACCATCGGCCGGCGAGCGGGCAACGACCTGACGCTGGGCGGCGACCCGTACCTCTCGGGCCGCCACGCGATCGTTGCGTGCACCGATGGTGTGTGGACGATCACGGATCTGGGCAGCACGAACGGGACCACGGTGAACGGCCTGCGTCTCGCCCCCGACATGCCGCAGGGGCTGGTGCCTGGCGATGAGGTCGGCCTGGGACACGGAGTGTACCGCTTCGAGGTGGCCGCGCCGGCGCCCGAGGAGGCGCAGGTCGCACCTGCCGACGAGGACGAGTCGGCCGCATCCGGTGACAGGTCCGCTGTGCTGTGTGGAGGCGCGGCCGACGAGCCCGTGCGGACCGACGAGCCATGACCGAGCAGCCAGATCGCTCCGGTCTTGTTGCGGTCGACGACGACCAGGAGATCACGGCGCGGTTCTCCCGGGACGAGCTGGTACGCGGCTGGCGGGAGCGTGAGAGTGCCGTGCCACGAGTCACGGCCCAAGTGCGGTTTGGCGCGCGCACCGACCTGGGCCGAGTCCGCGAGAACAACGAGGACAAGTTCGACTTCTATGAGCCGGACGACCCGACGCTCCTGGCGACGCGGGGCGCTGTCTACGCTGTCGCCGACGGCATGGGCGGACATGCGGCTGGCCAGATCGCCTCGGAGATCGCGCTGAAGCTGGTGATCGCCGGCTACTTCGACAGCGTCGCGGACGAACCGGCGGAGGCGCTGGAAGACGCCATCGCGGAGGCGAACAACCGTATACACAGTGTTGCCATGGAGGCGCCAGGGCGCAGTGGAATGGGCACGACGCTCACGGCGGTGGCACTCATCGAGGATCGGGCGCTTGTGGCCCATGTGGGTGACAGCCGCGCCTACCTGGTGCGAGACGGAGCGATCCGCCAGATCACGCGGGACCACTCGTGGGTGGCCGAGCAGGTGAGGATCGGGGCGCTGACGCTGGAGCAGGCGGAGCAGTCGCCCTATCGCAACGTGATCACACGGTCGATTGGAGCATGGCCGTCCGTCGAGCCCGAACTGCTCGAGGAGACAGTCGCGCCTGGCGACAGGTGGGTGCTCTGCTCGGACGGGCTCACGACCCACGTGTCTGACGAGGAGATCCTGCTGGTGGCGGGCGGCCATGCGCCCTGCGAGGCCTGCCGCCAGTTGGTGGAGCTTGCGAACGCGCGCGGTGGGCGCGACAACATCACGGTCTGCGTTCTGGAGGTCCGGTCGCTCGATCTCTGGAGCAGGGGCGCGGCGTCATAGGCAGCTTGGAGCACGAAGGAGCACCGATGGACCCTACAATGCGCGCTGAGGCGGTCCGCTTGGTATTGCGCTGGCTCAGGCACCGCCCGCAGGACGTGGGCCTGAAGATCGAGGGGGACGGCTGGGCGTCCATCGATAGCATAGCCCTGGCCCTCGAGCGCGCGGGCTACACGGTAGACGCGTCCGAGGTAGCACTCATGGCCCATGGCGACCAGCGCCGCAAGCTCGAGGTGGAGGGCCAGCGAATGCGGGCGCGCTATGGACATTCCATCGAGATGGACGCACCGGCGCATGAGAGCGCGCCGCCGTCGGTGCTGTACGCGGCGGTTCCGCCGCGCTTCGCGGAGCGGATCGCGGCCGTCGGGCTGCGGCCCGTGAAGCGCCGGTTCGTGCACCTGTACGTCGAGCGGCGCGTGGCGGCGGAGCGCGCAAGCCGCCGCGGCGTGGACCCTCTCGTGCTGGCGGTTGCCGCTTCCGATGCGCACGCCGCGGGAGTTCGGTTCTACCCGCGCGGAGCGGGCGTGTGGCTGAGCGATCCGTTGTCGCCGGACCACCTGACCCCCGTGCGGCGCGCCCGGGGCGCCACCGGGGAAGGTGGCGCGGAGCCGGACGAGGCCGAGCCGCGGCGGGAGCGACGCGTGAGTGCTGGCCCGCTGCGCAGGAGACCGCGTCATTCGCCGCGCCGGCGATGAGCTGAGGCCTGCGGAACCCGAGGGGTCGATGAGCACCGACCTTATCGCCAGCAAGTACCGCATCGTGCGGGAAATCGCGCGGTCGAATGATGTCGTGTACGAAGCGGTCGACGTCGCCATGGGCCGCCGACTGGCCGTGAAGGAGCTTCTGCTCCCCGCGAACCTCACGGGGCAGGCGCGGACCGAGCGGATCGAGAGGTTCAGCCGCGAGGCGCGCGCCGCAGGCCGTCTCTCCCACCCCAACACCGTCACCATATTCTCCTTCGAAGAGCACGCAGGCAGGTACTACATCGCGATGGAGTTCCTCGAAGGGAACACCCTTCGCGACGAGCTGAGGGCGCGCGCCGCCCTGCCCGAGCGCGAGGCAGTCGACATCGCGCTTCAGGTGCTCTCGGCGCTGTCGCATGCGCACTCGCACGGCGTTGTGCACCGGGACGTCAAACCGGACAACATCCACCTCCTGCCGGGCGGTCTCGCCAAGCTGACGGACTTCGGCATCGCACGCCTCAGCGAGGAGGCGTCGCTCACTGCCGACGGACAGGTCTTCGGTACGCCGAGCTACATGTCGCCTGAGCAGATCGTGGGAGGTGCCATCGATCACCGCTCGGACCTCTTCTCGCTGGGTGTGGTGCTCTACGAGATGCTCGCCGGACGCAAGCCCTTTGTGGGCGACAACGTCGTCAGCATCACGTACCACATCATGAATGCCGAGCCGGCGCCGCTCATGGGGGTCTCCTACGGCGTCGAACTGGCGGTTCGGCGCTGTCTGGAGAAGCGCCCGCAGGGGCGGCCGGCCTCTGCCGACGAGCTCCGGCGGCTCCTGAAGGCCGGGGACGCCCCGCCCGCCATGTTCCTGCCGGCGCCGGGCCAGGTATCTACGACGTCCGGCCCCCTCTCTCAGGCGTCGCAGGCGCAGGCACCGCCGACGGGCGTCCCATCCGCAGCCGCACAACCTCCCGCTGCGGGACCGGCCCCCTGCGCGGGCCCGTTCGTCACGTGGGGTCCATCGGGCGCCCCGCAGGGGAGCCCATCCGCGCAGTCCCCGGCGTTTGCGCCCCATCGCCCGGGCCGCAGGCTCGTCGTAGGCGACGGGGCGCGCACCTTCGCTACCGTGATGGCGGTGAGTATGGCAATCTCCGCCGCGGTGGTGGCCCTCGTGCTGCTGTTCATCCGGGCCTTCGAGGTGCATCGCGAGCAGAGAGGGGTGCGGGCGGGGCAGTTCGCCGCCTCCGAGGGACGTCAGCGCGTCGCCGGCAGCGACCTGCGGGGCGCGGCGAACGAGCTCGAAGAGGTGGCGCGCTACGGCGACCCCCGTGCCGCCCGTGAGGCCAGGACGAGCCTCGCGAGCATCTACAACAGGCTGGGCACGCAGCGGTTTGAGTTAGGCGACTACGCGGGCGCCGAGTGGTACTGGCGCAGCGCCCTCTCGCTGCTTCCCCAGAGCCGTAGCGACCGCTCCAATAACGAGGAGCAGCTCGAGGCGGCCGTCCGGCACAACCTGGGGGTCCTCTACGAGCGCTACAGCACGGGTCTGGGCGGGCAGGGCGATGGCGGCTTCGCGTCGGCGCCAGGATCCACAAACCCGGCGGCGCCCGGCGACGACACCGTGCTTCAGCGGCGCATGGAGCGCGCGCGACAGGCCCTCGTCGAGGGGATCAGGGCGTATGACGCCGGCCAGACGGAGCGCGCGCGCGAGTTGTGGCAGGGGGTGATCGGCGAGGCGCCGGGCACCGAGTATGCCCGCGACGCCCGCCGCTACCTCGACGAAACGACGACCGGCCCCGGGTTCTGAGGAGCTGCGGCCCCTGATCGCCTGGGCTCCACCTCAGCGTCGGGGGGAGGAGGGCGCCGGCTCATCCACGCCAGACCGGCGACCACGGCAACGACCGCCAGACCGGCATAGATGAGCGCGAACACCTCGGACCGCGTGTACCGGAAGTGCCGCCAGTTCACCGCCACGACCGCGACTCCCATGGGCAGGAGCGCCGGCAGCGCCAGGTTGTGGGGCGCGAAGACAACGATCGCCATGTAAGCGACAAGCACGACAACGACTGACACGAGGGTGCGCCGAAGGACGCGCGCGTCGTTGACAAGGCGGCAGAGCGCCGCCACGAAGAAGCCAACGAAGAGGAAGTCGGCGAATCCCACTATGGCGATCTGGGCGGCGCCATCGCGGGGCGCCGGAAGCTGCACCGTCATCACACGCACCACGGCCTGGGCGGTCGGATGCGGGCTCTCCATCATTCGCTGGACGGGGCCGCCGAGCCAGACCGTCCATAGGTCGGCCATGCAGAGCGCGAAGGCGACCGGCGGTATGAGGTTCGCCGTACGCAACAGGCGCGCCAGCAGAGCTCCCACCGAGGCCGCGAACCAGACCACCAGCACCTCAGGCAGGCCTGGCACCGCGAGCAGCAGGCTCCACGGAGGGACAAGGTGGCCCACGACATACCCGATCTGCAACGGCACGATGGCGACGCCGGAGGCAGCCACGCTCACCAGCAGGGCTCGGGTCGCCGTCAGGCATCCGGCCGTCAGCGCCGCGAGCGAGATGGCGATTGCGAGGGCGGCCAGGGTGGACGCGACCACGGTGTGGAGGGCGGCGGGCAGAAGGTAGACGGCGACTGCCGTGGTGCACAGGTAGGCCGCGGCAAGGTAGAGAGCGCAGCGCCTGCGCCGAGCGTGGGTGCACGCAGCGGACGACGGGGGAGACGCTTCGGGCAAGCCGGTGGACGGGGCCGCGGGCTGGCTCATGGACGATGCAACCGCGCGGCGCCTTTGACAGAGCGCATGCGCGAATTGTACAATGCCGCTGCCAGACCCGTCAACCAAGGGTCGCGCACCCACATGCCGCCCTTGCGCCGATGGCGTCGCCAGGGCCTTCTCGGACGGCTGCCGGCTGCAGGTCCTCCCGCTCGGCCCCCGCCCTTTGCGACTCCGCGATCGCCTCTCGTTCCTTTCTGGGTCGCCGCCCTGGGTGGTTCGCCGGTGTCACTCTCCGTCCGGTTGCCGTTGGCCGCAGCCAGCGCATGGGTGCGCGCCGAGCTGACGCATGAGCCAAGGAGATACCTCAAAGTGACGGATCCAAGCGCCAGACCCACCCGCCAGCGGGTGGTGATCGCCGACGATGAGCCGCTCATCCGGATGGATCTCAGGAAGATGCTCGAGGATGCGGGATACGACGTGGTCGCCGAATCCGGAGACGGCGCGGCCGCGCTCGAAGCCGCGCGCTCGCTCAGGCCGGACGTGGTGATTCTGGACATCAAGATGCCCGTGATGGACGGCATCGATGCCGCCAAGCTGATCAGCGAGGAGCGGATCGCGCCGGTCATCCTTCTCACCGCGTACAGCCAGGGGGATCTGATCGACCGCGCCAAGGAGGCCGGCGTCTACTCCTACATGGTGAAGCCGTTCAAGCAGTCCGACGTGGTTCCCGCCATCGAGGTCGCCCTCAGCAGGTGGGAGGAGTTCGTGGCCGTCGACTCGCAGGCGCGCGACCTCGAGGACAAGCTGGAGACGCGCAAAGCGGTCGACCGAGCCAAGGGCATCCTGATGGACCAGTACGGCCTGAAGGAGCAGGAGGCGTTCCGACGCATCCAGCTCCAGAGCATGAACACACGCAAGTCGATGCGCGAGATCGCGGAAGCGATAATCATTGCCCACAACGTCTAGTCATTTGGGGCGCCGACCGACGCAGGGGTCGATCAGGTCCGACGAACGCCCAGAGTGCGCACAGAGGTGACACGCTTGCGCTCGCCCATACGTCTGCGACGCCTCCTCGCCGTGCGGAGGCGGAGCGAGAACCCCGATGTGGCGCTCCTTCAGGACGAACTGGAATCGCGCGAGCGCGAGCTGCGCGAGGCGCACATCCTGATCGAGCGGCAGCGGACAGAGCTCGACGACCGGACCGCCGAGGCGGAGGCGTTGCGCAGGGTTGGCGAGGCAACGGGGTCTGCCTTTGACCTCGAGGAAATCCTCAAGGCGACCGCCGACACGGCGATGCAGGTGACCGGCACCGACTCGTGCCAGGTGTACCTCTATGATCGCGAGAGGCGCGAGCTCGTGCTGCGGGCGGCAGACGAGACGGCGCGCAGCATGGTGGGCCGTCTGCGACTGCGGTTGGGCGAGGGCATCACGGGATGGGTAGCCCGCGAGAGGCGCCATGTTGCCGTGGTGAGCGGGGCCACGAAGGATCACCGCTTCAAGTACTTCCCTGAGATCCACGAGGAGGAGTACGAAAGCATCCTCTCGGTCCCGCTGGTCTTCAACAACGAGGTCATCGGCGTCATCAACGTGCGCACGCGGCAGCCGAGGTCGTACACAAAGCACCAGGTGCGCGTGCTCTCCGGGATCGCGAGCCACGTGGCCGGCGCCGTGCAGAAGGCCCGTCGCACGCGTCACCTTGAGAAGACCGCGGTGCAGATCCACACGCTCTCTGCAGTCAGCGAGGCGATCACGCGCAACATCTACATCGACGAGCTGCTGAAGCTGTTCGTCGACATGACCGCCCGCACCATGAACTACCGGGTCTGCTCGGTGCTGCTCGTGGAGCCGAGCACGGACGAGCTGGTGATCAAAGCAACGCAGAGCCAGTCGAAGGAGTACACTGAGAAGCCGCGGCTGCGCGTCGGCGAGAGCGTTTCAGGTCGCGCCGTGCAGGAGAAGCGCGTCATCACGGTGGCGGACGTGAAGGACCACCCCGAGTACCGCTTCCCCGATGTCGCACGCAGGGCCGGCCTGTGCTCGCTGGCCGCGGTGCCCCTGGTCTCACGCGGCGAGGCCATCGGCGTCCTGAACTGCTACACCGAGAAGCCTCACCGGTTCCAGAAGGAAGAGATCGCCATCCTCCAGGCCCTGGGCGCCCAGGCCGCCATGGCGGTAGAGCAGGCAAAGCTGCTCGTGAAGTCCGCGGTGGTTCAGGAGATGCACCACCGGGTCAAGAACAATCTGCAGCAGATCGCCAGCCTGGTCCGCCTCCAGATGCGTTTCAGCGAGTACACGTCGGTCGAGCAGGCGATGATGGACACCCTTGGGCGGATCCAGGCCATCGCTGCTGTACACGAGCTGCTGTCGCGCGACGACCTCGATAGCGTGAGCATCACCAAGGTAGCCGAGCACATCCTGACCGCCACCAACCAGAGCGTGCTGCCACCCGGCAAGACGGTCCACATGTCGGTGGTCGGACCCGAGATCCGGCTGCCCCTCAACCAGGCGACCTCGCTCGCGCTCGCCATCAACGAGCTGGTGCAGAACGCGGTGGAGCATGGCTTCCGAGACCGGGACGAGGGGCGGGTCGAGCTGAGGCTCGCCGAGGACGGGCGCGAGGTGCGGGTGACGGTGTACAACGATGGCGTCGCTCTGCCGCAGGGCCTCGATCCGTCCGCCAGCCCGAACCTTGGCCTGCGGATCGTCAATGATCTGGTGCGAGGAGGTCTGGGCGGGTCGTTCACACTTTGCGACGTGGGCGGCACCATGGCAACGGTGAGGTTCCCCCGAGCGTAGGGTGAGGGCCCGCCGCCAGGCGCCGCTTCGCGGCAGGGGGCGCTCGCCCTCGGGCTTGTCACGGCGCTCCTACATGTGCGATGCGACGATCTTTGCGCCCACAAGGACCAGGGCTACTCCCCCGACCGCCTGCATCCGGCGCCCCAAGGCGCTGCCGAGACGGCTGCCCAGAAGCATGCCGGCGACGGTGAGGGCCGCCGTGATCACCCCGATGACTGCGCACGCCTGCCACACGGTGACGCGCAACAGGGCGAAGCTCATCCCGGCCGCGAGCGCGTCGATGCTGGTGGCGACGGAGAGCGAGACCAGCGAGAGCCCGCGCGTCGGGTCTCCGGACGGGGTCGGCGTGTCGTCGCGGCGCGCGAGTCCATCGTTGATGGCGCGCAGCCCGATGGCCGTCAGAAGCCCGAATGCGACCCAGTGGTCCCATGCCTGAACCCCGGCCGTGAGGGCCCGGCCGGCAAGCCATCCGATGAGCGGCATCGTGGCCTGGAAGAGGCCGAAGTGGAAGGCCAGGCGGAAAACCTGTCTGGCCGAGACGCGGCCGAGGGTGACGCTGCAAGCGATCGCGACCGCGGTAGCGTCCATGGCCAGGCCGACGGCGATTGCAGAGACCGCAAGGTAGTCGATCATGGGCGCTGTGGACCGGACAGCGCCCGCAGTTCGGGGGCGCCGATGCATCGTACCCGCCCCGAGCGAGTATCCACGCTGCTGATCAGCGCACGCGCACGAATGGCTTCATGCGTTCGAGGGTGCGCTCCCCGATGCCCGAGACGTCAAGCAACTGCTCGGGCGCCGCGAACCGGCCATGCTCGCGCCGGAGGGTCGCGATGCGAGCGGCCATCGCGGGGCCGACGCCCGGCAGGCGCTGTAGCTCCGCCTCCGTAGCCGTGTTGATGTTCACGGTTCCCTCGCCGGGGTGTGTCAGCTTGGCCGGCCGTTCTCCCGCGGGCGCGGCGCTGGCTCGATGCTGTGTGTTGCGGACTGCGCCCGGCGTTCGAGCGCCACGGTCCGCAGTGGCGGAAGGCGACTGGCCCTTCTCGGGCAGCATGATCTGCTCGCCGTCCTCCACTGGCGCGGCGAGGTTCACGGCGTCGGTGTCGGCGCTTGGTCGGGCGCCGCCCGCCGCCCGGACCGCGTCGATGACGCGAGCGCCTCGCGGAAGCTCGACGACGCCCGGTCGAGCGACCGCTCCTGCCACGTGAACCACCAGGCGGGCAGGGGGTTGCCCGCCACCTGCCTCCTCGCGTTCCGCCGTGCCGACCGCCGCTCCCGGCGGCGCTTTGGCGCCGGTCTCAGGGATCCGCTCCAAGGCGAACTCCGCCGCGGGGGCGGGTTGCCGGTTGCGGACTCGTTCCACCACGAGCCCCGCGAGCAGGGCCACCGTGACGATGGCAAGCGCGGCTGTCTGCTTCGTGCTCCATCCGTTCATCGAGCTACCATCTGCGGGAACCACGCAGCGCAACGTAACGCCGGGTCTCGCGCATCGGAGGGGCCGCCCCGCACCGCGTGACCGGGGGCCCTGCGATCGGTGCGCAGGCCATCGGCCGCATTCTGGCAGCAGACCGGGGGCGTGACAAGGCGCCGCCACGTCATCGCACCACCTCCAGGATTGCAGCACGCGCCGGCGGGGGCACATGCGCGATGCGGAACGCCTCGCGAACGCCCGCGCTCACGGCATCTCCGTCTGCTTCGCGGCGCACGTGCAGGTCGGCGAGGGGATCGCCGTGAGACACCGGGTCGCCGCGGCGAGCGTGCAGCACGACGCCCGCGGCGTGGTCGATCGCGTCCCCTTTGCGCCGGCGCGAAGCGCCGACAGCCGCTGCCGCCTCGGCAATGGCCAGGGCATCCACGGCCTCGATATACCCATCCTGCTGGGCCCGCACGCACCGCACGATGCGGGCCGACGGCAGCCGGTCGGGGTTGTCCAGCACCCGGGGGTCGCCGCCCTGCGCTTCCACCAAGCTCTGGAACGCCTCTGCCGCGCCGCCAGTGGCCAGCCGGCCCTCGGCGAGGCGGTAAGCCTCGATCGGCGATGGCGCGAGGCCTGCCGCCGCCAGGGCATGGGCCGCCAGAAGGAGGCACAGCTCGCGAAACCGGGAGTCCACCTCACCGCGTCCGGTCAGCACCCGGATGGCCTCCGCGACCTCCAGCGCGTTGCCTACCGACATACCGAGGGGCTCATCCATGGGGGTGATGGCTGCCTCGGTAAGAACGCCTGCCGCGCGGCCGATCCCCACCATGAGGCGGGCCAGCTCGCGCGAGTCGTCGAGCGTCGTCAGCAGGGCGCCGCGCCCCATCTTCACATCCAGCAGGACCGTCCGGGCTCCGGCGGCGAGTTTCTTTGACATGATGCTCGCGGCGATGAGCGGGATGCTGCCGACAGTCGCGGTGACGTCACGGAGCGCGTAGAGCCGGCCGTCGGCCGGCGCGAGCTCAGGTGTCTGGCTGACGATGGCAAGACCGATGCGCCGCACCTGGGCGAGGGCATCGTCCAGCCGCAGCTCGGTGCGCATGCCAGAGATGCTCTCCAGCTTGTCGATCGTGCCGCCGGTGTGTCCGAGGCCTCGGCCGGACATCTTCAACACGCAGGCGCCCGCGGATGCGAGCAGTGGTGCCACGACGAGCGTGGTCTTGTCGCCGACCCCGCCCGTGCTGTGCTTGTCTACGCTCGGTTGCGGCAACTCCTCGGGAGCCACGACACGTCCGCTGTCGCGCATTGCCATTGCCAGGGCGGCAGCCTCCGCGGGGGTCATGCCCCGCAGCGTTACGGCCATGAGCCATGCGGACAGCTGGTAGTCGGCCATCGATCCGTCGGTGGCCATGCGCACGAGCGCAGACAGCTCGTCGGGTGTGTGCTCGGCGCCGTCGCGCTTTCTGGCGATCAGCTCCATGGGGGTCATCGCGTCCCCTCCCCAGCGGCTGCGACCGGCCCCAGGAGCGTCCGGCCCGGGCTGCGGATCGGCACTTCCAGAAGGTCGGCGACGGTGGCGCCGATGTCAGCGAACGTGTGGCGCAGACCGAGCTCCCTGGAGGGCCCTCGGGCCGGTGCATAGAGCAGCACGAAGGCGTGTTCGCGGCTGTGGTCGGTCGATGGGGTGACCGGGTCATTGCCGTGGTCGCTGGTGAGCATCAGCACATCGGCTGGCCGAAGCGCCGACAGGAGTTCCGGCAGGGACGCGTCGAACTCCTCCAGCGCTCGGGCGAAGCCGGCGGCATCGTTCCGGTGGCCGTAGAGCATGTCGAAGTCCTCGAGGTTCGCGAAGACCAGGTCGTGCGCCCCGGTGCGGGCGGCGCCGATCACCGCCGCCACATGCTCGGCGTTGCACGTCGTGGGGCAGTGCGACGCGATGCCGCGTCCGCTGAAGAACTCCGCGATCCTGCCGATGGAGTGGACGCGCCTGCCTTCGCGACAGAGGTCGTCGAGGGCGTTCGCGGGCGGCTCAAGCGGGAAGTCGCGCCGCCCGGCGGTCCGATGGTATGCGCCTGGCGCCCCCTCGAAGGGCCGCGCGATGACCCGGCCCACTGCGTGCTCGCCCTGCAGCAACGCGCGCGCTGCACGGCACATCGCGTAGAGCGCGGCCGGTGGGACCACGCGCTCGTGCGCAGCGATCTGGAACACGCTGTCCGCCGAGGTGTACACGATCGGTCGTCCCGTACGCACGTGCTCGTCGCCGAGCCTCGCGACGATCTCGGTGCCCGAGGTTGGCACGTTCCCGAGGGTCCGCATGCCGATGCGGTCCTCAAACGCGCGGATGATCTCGTCAGGGAAGCCGGCGGGGTAGGTCGGGAACGGCCGCTCGAGCACGACGCCCATCATCTCCCAGTGCCCGGTCACCGAGTCCTTGCCCGGGGAGGCCTCCCGGAGGCGGCCCCAGCTCGCGAGGGGTTCGGCGCTCGGGGGCACGCCGGCGAGGGACGCCAAGTTGCCGAGACCGAGCGAGGCGAGTGTGGGAACGCGCATGCCTCCCACCGCCTCCGCGACATGCTGGAGCGTGTGGCTCCCGACGTCGCCATAGTCGCCGGCATCGGGCAACTCGCCCGCGCCAACTCCGTCGAGCACGACCACGAAGACCCGCCCGCGGCGCCCTTCGCCCATGGGCTCCTCCGTTCGGCGCCTACGCGCGAGGGTGCGCCTCACGATAGACGCGCTTCAGGCGCTCCATCTCGACGTGCGTGTAGACCTGTGTGGTTGCGAGGCGCGCGTGGCCGAGAAGCTCCTGGATCGCGCGTAGGTTGGCGCCGCCAGCCAGCAGGTGCGTGGCAAAGGTGTGGCGCAGAGTGTGTGGTGTCACGCGCGTGCCGACGTCCGCGCTGGCGGCGGCAGTGCGGACCAGCCTCCAGACCGTCTGACGCGAGACGGGGCGGTCGGCGCCGCCGGCGAACAGCCACGGCGACGCACGGCAGCATCTGCCGGCGCGATCCGCAAGGTACGCGGCGACCCACCCGAGCGCCACTTCGCCGACGGGGACCACGCGCTCCTTACCGCCTTTGCCGCGGCATCGTACCTCCCGCCGCTGCGCATCGAGATCGGTCACCCGGAGGCCCACCAGTTCGGATACGCGCATCCCGGTCGCGTAGAGCATCTCGAGCATTGCGCGATCGCGCAGCCCCCGGTCGCCCGAGACCCCCACAGCGGAAAGAAGGCGCCGCACGCGGCTCTGGGACAGGGCGACCGGCAGGCGGACGGGAGCGCGGCGCGCCGGCACCTTCTCGGTGAACTCCTCGTCGAGCAGGCCCTCCGAGCACAGGAAGCGCGCGAACATGCGGACCGCGGAGAGCCGGCGGGCGATCGTGGCCTCTGAACTGCCCGCTCGCATCATGTGCGTGGTGAACCGGGCCACGTCCCCGCCTGTCATCGCCTCCGCTGAGCGGTCCTGGCCCACGAACGACGCGAAGAGCCGGAGGTCCCGCCCGTAGGCATTCAACGTGTTGGCGGAGAGTCCGCGCTCTGAGGACAGATGCGCCAGGAACGCGTCGATGCGCTTGATCATTGGAGGCGCGGAGGCCTACGGGCGGCGCTCATAGAGCCACACCCGCGGCTGCGTGTAGAGCCAGTCGTTGGGAAGCCATGCCGGCCTGCCGAGCGACAGCCCGAAGATGGACGGGACATTCGCAAACGTGCGCGGCGCATAGCGGGAGCGCACCGCCGCGAGGAACGCCATGCCGCGCGGCTCGCGGAGCCGCTCGACCTCCTGAGTCTCTGCGTCGGACAGGATGACCATGTCGGGCTCGGGTTCGGCCAGAACGGCCAGGTCCCACTCCGTTCCCTCAGCGGGAAGGCGGAGCGTCCATGGCGACTCGGCGCTCAGCACCATTCGTCGCCGAACGGCGCCAGGCGTCGGTGCGCCGAACTCCGGCAGCAGACGGGGTGTGTAGTAGGCGGGCGTGGTGGCGAACGCGATGGTGGCTCCCGCGGGCAGGGCCCGACGGATGTAGTCGCGCGCGAGGTCGCGGGGGTCGGGGCGAGCCATCGCGGCGCTCATCGCGCCGGAGATGAAGAGCGTCATCAGGGCGATGGCAGCGAACGCGGCGCCCGTCGCGCGGCCTCGCCACGGCGGCTCGCACCCACTGCCCGTGACGAAGCGGGCTGTCAGGAGCGCGAGGGGCGGCACCAGCGGCAGGATGTAGCGCAGGAAGCGCACCTCCGCCATCGACATCAGGAAGTAGAAGGGGATCACCAGTGCGAGGAGCGGCGCCGAGCGGCGTTCGCGCGCCACCAGCGAATGGATGATGCCCGCCGCCGTGAGCAGCAGGAGCGGCATCGCCAGGCCGTAGCGAAACGAGACGGTTGCGTGATAGATCCAGCCGGGGCCGGTGTCGCGGAACAGGTTGCCCATGCCCGCCATGGACTTCGCCGCCTCGAACATCACGTCGGCGTGGAACCTGTCCCAGTTCAGAACCACGCCCGGGCAACCTGCGATGAACGCTGCGATCGCGGCTCCTACCGCCACGCTCGCGCGCAGCGCCGCCGGTCGCCATGGCTCGCGCGGCGACCAGCATGCCACGAGCACCGCGCAGAGGACGATCGCGGTGTTGTAGCGCGTCGCCGCGGCAAGCCCCGCGAGCGCCCCCGCCGCAACCGCCATGCGAAGCGTAGGGCGATCCAGAAGCGCGGCCACGGGCGCCAGGGTCGCTGCCACGAGGAACGTGGCGGTCGCGTCCACGGTGGCGTACTGCGCGTTCACCACAGCGACCGGCGCGATCGCGTAGATTGCCCCTGCCACGAGCCCGGCCTTGCGGCTGTAGAGACGCCGACCGACCGCGAACAGCACCGCGACGGTCAGCACGCCGCACGCCGCCGACAGAAGGCGCCCCACGAGAAGGAGCGCCGCCACGGTCGTCGTCGGGTCCGCTTCCCCGATCGATGCGGAGCCGGCAATGCGCACGAACCCGTAGGCGTGGTTGACGGCGGCTGCCACCTGCCACAGCAGGAAGTAGAAGCTGCCGTAGTTATAGAACCCGATGTCCAGGTGTGGGCGCAGGGCGCCGTCATCGAGAACCGCGTTCACCAGGTTCACGGTCTCGTCGGGGTGGTACGAGGCGTAGTCCTGCCCGTCCGGCAGCCCCCACCGGATGCCCCAGAGCCGGAGGACCGTGGCAACCAGCAAGATGGCGACCGGAACGACTGCCTGACGCGCGCGGAGCGCTGCACTGGGACGCGCGCCGGCTTCGGCGCCTGCATCCTCTCGCCCTGCGGCGCTCCGGCGTCTCATCTCACACCGCGAACGTCGCGCCACAACGCTCGGCAAGGGCCGCGCGCAACGCCGCGAGGGCGTCGGCCACCTCGGCGTCCGCAAGGGTCCGGTCCGGTGCGCGGAAGGTGAACGACAGGGTGAGGCTGCGCACGCCTTCGGGGAGCGGCGCACCGTCGAAGACGTCCGTCAGCTCGAAGCTCTCCAGCGTGTCCGGCCGAGCGTCCTCGACTGCTCTGCGCACCGATTCGTACGGCACGGTCAGCGCAATGCGGGGCGCAAGGTCGCGGACGACCGGCGGGTAGGGGGAGAGCGGGGTCAGCGCAGCGGGCGGTTGTGCGTCGGGGAGCGCCTCGAGCGCAAGCTCGAAGACAAGCACGCGACTGCGGATGTGCAGGTCGGCGGCCCGCTGCGGATGGAGCTCGCCGAGCAGGCCGACGCGGCTGCCGGCGACCGTGATCCATGCCTGCCTGCCGGGGTGCAGGCGGGGGTCGTCGCCGGGCGCGAGCGACGGCGACGGGGCGCCCAGGCCCCGCACGAGCCGCTCCACCACCCCCGCCGCAGTGTGGAAGTCCGTCGAGCGCCACCGGGTGTCGCGCGCCCAGCCGCTGCCGACCATCGGGCCGGCGATGGCGCCCGCAACGTTCACGCTCTCGTCGTATCCGGCCTCGGTGCGCCGGAAAACCCGGCCGATCTCGAACGCGGCGAGTCTGCCGTGCCCCCGACGAGCGTTCCGATCCAGCACGTCGACCAGACCCGGCAGCAGCGATGCGCGCAGCCCTGCCAGGTCGGCCGAAAGGGCGCTGCGGATTGCCACGCGGTCCCCGGCCGCAATCGGTCGGTCGAGCTCGTTCGACGCAAGAAGGCTGTGGCCCACCACCTCCTGCAGGCCGCAGCCCACGAGCAGACGACGCGCGCATCCCATCCGAGTTGACAGGTCCGTATCGCGGCCCTGCGTCGTGGCGCCCTCGGGCAGGCGCTCGGGGATGCGGTCGTATCCCAGTACGCGGCCGACCTCCTCTACAAGGTCGATCTCGCGCACGACATCCGGGCGGAACGATGGCACGGCGAACTCGATCGACACGCCGGACTCCGTCTCGTCGAAACCCAGGCGGGCCAGCGCCGTGCGCACATCGCTCTCGGTGACCGGGAAACCGAGCATCGCGGAGCACCTGGCTGGCCTCACCGACAAGCGCCGGCGCGGCGCGGCGCCCGGGTACTCGTCCAGGACGCCCTCGACTGGCTTGCCAAAGCCAAGCTCCTCTATGAGTGCGCACGCCCGGTCCGCCGCCGCAACGACGCCCGCCGGGTCGACGATGCGCTCAAACCGGTAGGAGGCCTCGGTGGTCATGCCGAGCGCGCGCGCGGTGCGCCGAATGGATGTCCACAGGAAGTGCGCCGACTCAAGGAGCATCACCGTAGTCGAGCTGCGCATCTCGGCGTCGGTGCCGCCCATCACGCCGGCGATCGCGATAGGCTTCTTGGCGTCGCAGATCAGCAGCATCTCTGGCGAGAGCTCGCGCTGCACGCCGTCCAGGCTCACGATGGACTCGCCGGGCCGCGCGCGCCGCACCACGATTCGGCCTTCGGCGAGGCGCTCGTAGTCGAAGGCGTGCAGTGGCTGACCGGTCTCGATCATCACGTAGTTGGTGACATCGACGACGTTGCTGACCGGCCTCATGCCTGCGGCGAGAAGCCGATCCTGCATCCACCGCGGCGACTCGCCGGGGCGGATGTCTCGCACGAGCCGCGCCGCATAGCGCGGGCACAGGTCCGGGTCCTCGATCGTCACGCCGGACCAGTCTTCCATCTCGCCCGGACCGGCGGACCGAGCGAACGAGGGCAGACGCAGGCTCACTCCGGTGAGGGCGCCCAGGTCGCGCGCGACGCCCACGACGGATAGGCAATCCCCGCGGTTAGGCGTGACCTTGATGCTCAAGACCGGCCCGATGTTGGACTCCGCTGTCTCTTCGACCTCCAGCCCCGCCATCGTCAGGCGGCGCGCGAGCTCGTCCGCGGTGTCACCCGTCGGGGCCATCTCTACGATCCACTCCACAGGTAGAC
Organism: Chthonomonadales bacterium; assembly: GCA_035477595.1. GTDB lineage: Bacteria > Armatimonadota > Chthonomonadetes > Chthonomonadales > CAJBBX01 > DATIKM01. The sequence goes on along the minus strand of DATIKM010000173.1, from coordinate 76,838 downwards.
GCATGGCTGGCCCTCAGAACTGGCTCAGAAAGCGGAAGTCGTTGTCGAGGTAGAGACGCAGGTCGGCGACGCCGTTCTGAATCATGTGGATTCGTTCGACGCCCAGGCCGAAGGCGAAGCCCGAGTACGTCTCGCTGTCGATGTCATGGGCTTCGAGGATGTTTGGATGGACGAGCCCGGCGCCCCCTAGCTCGAGCCACCTCCCCTGCCACAAGATCGAGTAGTCCACGCCCGGCTCGACGAACGGGAAGAAGTCAGGTCGGAAGCGCACCATCACGTCTCCGCCAAACATGGTGCTTGCGAACTGCCGCAGCACGCCCTTGAGATCGGCCATGCCGATGCCGCGGTCCACCATGAAGGCGTCCACCTGATGGAACGTGTGGTGGTGCGTGGCGTCCACCGCCTCGTAGCGGAAACAGCGACCCACGACGGCATAGCGGAAGGGCGGGGGCCGTCGCGGCATGAGCCGGCCCTGGATGGCGGTGGTCTGCGTGCGGAGCAGCCGCGTGTCATCGACGTAGAACGTCATCTGCTCGTCGAACGCTGGGTGCTCCGGCGGGTAGTTGAGGGCAGCGAAGTTGTGGGCGTAGTCCTCGAGCTCCACGCCTTCAGCGAACTCGAAGCCGAGGCCGACGAGCGCGGCCTTGATGCGTGCCTCCGTCTGGCTGAGCGGGTGCTCGCCTCCGGCGGGGAAGGGGTGGCCGGGAAGGGTCACGTCGATGCGCTCGCGCTCGAGCCTCCGCGCTGCCTCAGCCGCTGCGAGTGCTTGGCGCCTCTCGGCGAGCGCCGCTGCGAGCCGGTCTCTGGCCGCGTTCACGCGAGCGCCGAACGTAGGGCGATTCTCGCGCAGCAATGACCCGATTAGGCGCAGTTGCGCCTGAAGCGAGCCCTTGCCGCCCAAGTAGCGCGCCTCGATGGTGGCGACCTCGGAGACGCTCGACGCCTCGGCGGCCTCGCGCTCAGCTTGCACTACCAGTTGCTCGAGTTCGTCCATCCTGGCTCCTCGAGGTCCGCGGTCCTGCGGCGCCTCCTGAGTGGCGCCGCCCCTGTCGCAACAACGCCCCGGGAAGCGGGCTTCCATCGGTCAGGCCGGGAAGACGCTCGCCGGGACGCTGGCGGTGCGGTGACGTAGATGTCTGCGAAGTCAGGCTGCGCCGGCTGCCGTCGACCCGAGAGCGCTCGTCGCCTGGGCGACGAGCTGGGCAAACACGGCAGGCGCCGCGATTGCGAGGTCCGCCAGGACCTTACGGTCGATCGCCACGCCAGCCTTCCCCAGGCCCTCGATGAGTCGGTTGTAGCTCAGACCGTTCGCGCGGGCGCCCGCGTTGATGCGAGCGATCCACAGCCTGCGGATAGCACGCTTCTTGTTGCGTCGATCGCGGTACGCGTAGTTGCCACTCTTCTGTACCTGCTCGTTCGCGGTCTTGAAGAGGCTGTGCTTGCCTCCGCGATAGCCGCTCGCGGCCTCGAGTACCTTATTGTGCCGCTTGCGGACCGTCGGTCCACGCTTAACTCTGGCCATCCCTGCATTCTCCTAACGGACGGGAGGGGCTTGGCAGCCCGCTTGTTCGGTCCCGTTCCCTCGATGGGCGAGCCGCGCGGACTCGCAGATGGCGCCGTCGCTCAGGCGCCCTGCCCGAGCATCCGGCTCACGCGTCGCGCGTCGCACTTGGACAGCACGTCGCCCTTCAGCAGACGGCGGCGTCGCGAAAGTGTCTTCTTGCGCATGAGGTGGTTTAGGCCCGTACAGCGGCGCACGAGTTTCCCGCCCGCGGTCACTCTGAAGCGCTTGGCAGCCGTCTTTCGGGTCTTCAGCTTCGGCATCGTGGTCTCCCCCCCGCCCGGCCCAGCCACGCGACCACGGGGCAGGCAAGGACAAGGCCGCGCGCAGAGGCGCACGTACCTTGAAGGATGGCGCTTGTTGGACGCGCGGCCTACTTCGGCGCCAGAATCATCGTCATTGTGCGGCCTTCCATGGCCGCTGGCTTCTCGACCTGCGCGACGTCCGCGGAGGCCTCGATCACCTTGTCGAGCAAGCGCTTGGCGAACTCAGGGTGGGAGATCTCTCGGCTGCGGAACCGCACGGTCACCTTCACCTTGTCGCCCTCGGCGAGGAACTTTACGGCGTTCTTCACCTTGAACTCCAAGTCGTGATCGTCGGTCCCGGGCCGAAGGAACAGCCCTTTGATGTCGCCACCCTTCTGCTTGCGCCCGGCTTCCTTGTCCTTCTTGGCCTGCTCGTACTTGTACCGCCCGTAGTCAACGATGCGGCATACCGGCGGGCTGGCCGTCGGCGCCACCTCGACCAGGTCGAGGCCACGGGAGTGCGCGAGCGAGAGCGCCTCCCGCACGTTTTGGATGCCGAGCTGTACGCCGTTCTCGTCGATGAGACGGACGTCGCGGACACGCGGGTAGTCGCGGTGTGGCCGCACAATCTGCTCGTTGACGCGGAAATCCTTGTTTATGAGCGGTCCCCCTGAGCGGTGCGCCCTGCTGTCCTACTGTCTGGCGGAGTATACTATCGGCTCCGCGAGGCTGTCAAGCGCAGCATGGCGTCACGGCGAACCACGCGCAACGTGTGCACATGATGGGCGGCAAGGGGCGGCGTGCGCGGCCCTCCGTTGACATGCGATTGACCGCTCCTCTATACTTGTGCATCGCCATCGTCGGGCCTCGCGCAACCCACCCGGGAGACCTGCATCACCGATGTGCCCATCTGGGGGTCAAGTGCCCATGGCCTCCTCGGAAGGTGGCGCGGGCGCGGCAGGCGAGACCGAAGTGCTACGCTGGACTGTGCGGCTGCGCGACCGGGCGCCACGACGGGTGGGGGTAGTCGTGGTCGCGATGGTGGCGGCTGCAGGCATCGGGTGGGCCCTCATGGGCACCCCGCTTGCCAGTGCCGTCGCGCTCCTCCTGCTGTTCTCCGCGACGGCGGAGTACCTCCTCCCGGTCCACCATATCCTTTCGACCCGCAAAGCCTCGGTCACCTGCGGCCTCAGCCGCCAGGAGATCGAGTGGAGCCGTGTGGTGCGAGTGGCGCGCGCGGGCGATCAGGTGCTTCTGTCGCCGTTGCGCTCGGCGAGCCGGCTGGACGCATTTCGGGGCGTGCTGCTGCGCTGTACTGCCGAGGATGGACCGGCGGGGGTCGAGCGGGTTCTGGACGCCGTACGCCGCTGCCGTGAGGGGCAAACCGCCGATGCATGACTGGCCAGACGATCTGCCCGACGCCGAGCGCGACGAGCTCGTCGACACGATCGCGCGACACGTCGTGTCCCGGGGGCTGGAGACGCCCGCGGTGCTCCTGCTGGAGATGCACCGGCCGATCTCGTTCATGGCCAGTCAGGGGCTCGTGGTCCTGACACCCCTGCTGGGTCCGCTGATTGGCCTCGGGACCATGCAGCGTGGCTCGCTCCTGCTGGAGAAGCGGGAGAACGTGGAGCGCCTGATCGAGCGCATCGAGCATCTCGCGCAGGACCGCATGGGGCGCGAGCGCGCGGAGAGGAAGGCCCGGGATGCTGCACGCTGACGAAAACTGGTTTGTGGCCGTCTTCATGGGGCTCCTGGTGGGGCTGATCCTGTGGCGCATCATCAGCGCGATGCACGGTCGCCTCCCATTTATCCGGCGGATTCCCGGTCTGAACGCCATCGACGAGGCCGTCGGGCGCGCGACGGAGATGGGTCGACCGATCCTCATGGTGCCCGGGCTGTCGGGGCTGGACATCGTCGGCATCCAAGCGCTGAACATCTTCCGCCACATAACGCGCACCGCCGCTCGCTTCTCTACGCCCATTCGCCTCTGCGTCAGCGATGCTGCGCTCTACGCTGTTGGGCAGGAAGTGATCCAGGAGGCCTACCGCTCCGAGGGTCGCCCTGAGGGCTACGACCCGGACACTGTCCAGTTCATCTCGGGCGAGCAGTTCGCGTTCGCGGCCGGCGTGTCCGGGATCATCCACCGACAGAAGGTGGCGGCGACGTTCCTGATGGGCGCGTTCTTCGCCGAGTCGCTCATCTTCGCCGAGACGGCCAACACGGTGGGTGCGATTCAGGTGGCTGGAACGACGCTCACGACCCAGACGCCCTTCTTCGTCGCTGCGTGCGACTACGTGATCATTGGCGACGAGTTCTACGCCGCAAGCGCCTACCTCAGCCGCGAGCCTGTGCCCACGGGCAGCCTCGCTGGTCAGGATATGGGCAAGATACTGTTCGTGGTGTGCATCATCATCGGATGCATATCGTTCTCGATCACGGGGCCGCAGTACCCCGCTGATGCCCCGCTCTTCTACAAGATGTTCGGGAGTGGCGGCTGGGAAGAGTTGCTGCGCGCGCTGCGGGGCCTCGTCGGCTAGCACGCGGCCTGTCGGGCAGGGGAGGACGGGATGGAGGGTTTGGGCGTAGCGCAGGGGGTCTGGCTCTGGGTCGCGGTCGTGGGCGTCGCCCTGGCGAGCGTGGCGATCATCGCCGCACTCACGCGCACTCCGCCTCGCTACCGGCGGCGCCTGCTGGTCACGGTGTGCTTCGTGGCGGGCCTGTTCTACGCGCTGGAGTTCTTCCTGCCCACCCGTGAGGTGGTGAGCGAGAACGGGATGGTCACGCGTCAGAACTTCCTGACGCCCTTCATACCAACCCTGATATCGCCGCTGGCCGAAGTGCTCGCCGCGTTCATCCTGGGCCTGGGGCTCTTCAGCCTCCTGAGGATCCACAGCGGCAATGTCGCAAAGCGTAAGCCGGGCTACTACAACAGCGTGGCCCTCATCCTTTCTGCGGTGGTGATGCTGGTGATCGGGCTCTGGACGAACTGGACGGAGTCGCCGCCGGACGGAATCCGCGCCACCTACGGCTACCTCTTCAATGGTCTCTACCAGAACATGGACGCCGCCATGTTCTCGCTGATCGCCTTCTTCATCCTCTCAGCTGCCTACCGGGCCTTCCGGATACGGTCGATCGAGGGGTCTATCCTGATGGCGTCGGCACTCATCGTCCTTCTTGGTCTCTCCTTCGGCGTGATCGCAACTCAGGGGCTGCCGGCGACGGGCATGGCGTCGAACCTGCGGATCGAGACGTGGAGCAGCTGGGTCCTGGGCGTGGTCAGCCTGCCAGCTCTGCGCGCGATCGACTTCGGAGTGGGCCTCGGCGCGCTCGCCATGGGGCTTCGCATCTGGCTCGGGATTGAGCGTGGAGCGCTTTTCGGGGACTGACCCGCGTTCGCCGCGCGAGGGAGGCGTGCAGATGGACCCTACGACCGACAAGCGAAGCAACATCCTCTGGAAGCTCCAGAACATCGACCGGCGCATCCTCTACCTGCTGCTGCTGGTGGTCGTGGCCATTCCCGTTCTGTGGCCCGTCACCATGCCGAACGCCATCGACCCGATGAGCGAGTCGCTCTGGAAGACAGTCGATGCTACGCCGCCGGACAAGATAATACTGCTCTCGTCGACGTGGTCGAAGGCGACGCGAGGGGAGAATGGTGGGCAGACTCGCGCGCTGCTTGAGCACATGATGAGCCGGCGCATCCGCTTTGCGTTGAGCTCGTTCACCGCGCCGGGCGCTCAGGTGATCCTAGACATCGTGCGCGAGATGGCGCCGCGCTTCGATTACGTGTACGGCCGCGACTGGGTGCACCTCGGCTTCCAGGCGAGCGCCAACAACTTCGTGAAGGGCATAAACGCCGACTTCCGAAAGACGGTCAGGCAGGACTTCGTGGAGAAGAGGCCGCTCGATGCTTTCGCCGTGATGGAAGGGGTGAGGAGCATCGACGACGTGCATATGGTCATCGAGATATCGGCGGCCGCGACCCACATGGTCTGGATGCAGTTCATCAAGCCTGGCGTGCTCGTGGGCTTCTGTCCGACAAGCGTGATGGCCCCGGAGTCCCTGCCGTACTACTCGTCGCGCCAGCTCGCCGGCGTGCTGTGGGGTGCGAAGGGCGCCTATGACTACGAGCAGCTGAACGTGCGAAATGGGACGGGCACCTACGGCATGGGGCGCCAGTACATGGCGCCGCTGTCCGCCGCGTTCGCACTGGTGATCCTGTCCATCACCATCGGCAACGTGGCCATGTTCCTCAGTCGGCCTGGAATTGGGCGGGGAGGCACCGCATCGTGAACAGGCAGGACCGCATCTTCGGGATTGTGGGCCTTGCGCTCGCCGGGCCGCTTGCGGTTATCGGCTACATCGTTTTTCAGCAGCCCGGCTCGGCAGCGTTCAACGCGTTTCTTGGTGGAATCGCGACGCTGGCGCTCTACTCGATCCTCTACCGCGAGAACCCTATCTACCGCCTGTTCGAGCATGTCTATGTAGGCCTGGCTGCCGGGTACATCTCCATGATGGCCATCACCTCGATCATCAGGCCAAGGTGGTACGAGCCCGTTTTCGAGAAGGGGCTGTGGCTCTGGCTGTGGGCGCTTCCGCTCGCGCTGCTGGCCTACTTCGTCTTCAGCCGCAAGCACGGTTGGCTGAGCCGCATTCCCCTCGTCATCCTCGCCGGTTTCGCGGCGGGCCAGGCATTCCAGTCCTTCGCGAACCTCTACTTCCCACAAATCCGTGACTCGTTCCGGCCGCTCTGGCCGACGCTCTGGCAACTGAGCAACCCGAGCCCTTCGCCAGACAGCCTCAGCATCTCGGGAGCGATTAACAACGGCATCTTCCTGGTCACGCTGGTCTCAGTGCTCACCTACTTCCTGTTCTCGTTCGAGCACAAGCGGCCACTGATCCGCAACACCGCGCAGCTCGGCCGGTGGCTCATCATGATCGGCTTCGGGGCCATCTTCGGCTCGACCATCATGACCCGGTTTGCGCTGCTGGTGGACCGCATGTCGTTCCTCCTGGTAGAGTGGCTCCGCCTTCGGGGGCCGATCTAGCTAGCCGCGCGGCGTTGTGCGCCGGAGCGCCTGCCCGGCGAGCGCGCCCGTGGAAGCGCCCGCCTCCCAGGCGACGCGCCCGTTCACCAGCACTGCCTCGATGCCCGTCGAGAAGCGGTGGGGCCTCCGGAAGCTGGAGCGGTCGATCACCGTGCCGGGATCGTACACCACGATGTCCGCGAAACACGCTGTGGCGATCCGGCCGCGATCACGAAGCCCGAGCCGCGCTGCGGGCAGGCCGGTCATCTTGTGGATCGCCTCCGCCTCGCTCAGGGACTTGCGCTCGCGCACGTAGCGCCCGAGAACCCTGGGAAAGGTCCCGTAGCAGCGAGGGTGCACGCGCTCCTCCGCCATCCGGGCGCGCGGCGCCACGCCCACAGCGTCCGACCCGATCATCGTGTGTCGGGCCCCCATGACGAAGAGCACGTCCTCCTCGTCGATCGCGAAGTTCACAGCGCTCACAAAGTTGCGCTCCGACACGATGATGTCCAGCACGACATCGATGGGGCTCTGGCACCGCTCCCGCGCGATCTCCGAGATCGATCGCCCCTGGAGGGACCGATCCGACCGGCACGAGCCGATCTCCACGCGGTCCCACTGGGAGCCCGGTTCGGCGGAGCCCCAATCGGCGTGGTTGGCGCGTATGTCGGCCACAACGTCCGCCCGACCCGCCGGGTCCGTCAGACGCGCCAGCAGCGCGTCCGTGTCGCCGACCTGAGCCCACGGCGGCAGAAACTGCACGCTCATCGCGGTCTGGAAGGCGGTATAGGGATACTGGTCCATCTGGACGTCAACGCCGCGAGCCCGGGCCTGCTCCACGAGAGCGAGGGTCTGATGGACCTTGCCCCAGTTCTGCTGGCCCTCGGCCTTGTGGTGCGAGAGCTGGACGGGCACGCCCGCCCGCTCGCCGACCTCGATCGCTTCCGCCACCGACTCCAGGAGCTGGTCGCCTTCGTTCCGCAGATGCGTTGCGTAGAAGCCTCCGTACCGTGCGACGACCCCGCTGAGCGCGGCCAGTTCGTCGACGCCTGCATACCCGGAAGGCGTGTACTCAAGGCCCGTCGACACGCCCCACGCGCCATCCTCGAGCGCGGCCGCCAGCATCGCCTGCATCTGCGCCATCTCGTCAGGCGTGGGCGGGCGACTGTCGAACCCCATGGTGCGCTTGCGGATCGTGCCCTGGCCTGCGAGCATAACGTAGTTCGTGGCGACGCCCTCGTCTGCCACCCGACGCAGGTGCCCGTCCATCGTCTTCCAGGTGATCCGCGCGCCGTGTGCTCCGAGCCACCTCTTCTCGAAGGCGAAGACATCGTCGTCGGTCGCCAGACCCAGCGACAGCGAGCAGTTGCCCACCACTTGTGTGGTGACCCCCTGAGAGGTCATGCTGTCCATGGCCGGATTGAAGAGCACGCTGATGTCTGAGTGCGTATGGATATCGATGAACCCAGGCACGACATGCTTGCCGGCCGCATTGAAACGCCTGCCGGCGACGGCTCCCACGAGATCGCCCACGGCGACGATGCGGTCGTCCACAATGCCGACTTCGGCTCGCACCGGCGGCGAGCCGCTGCCGTCGAACACGAGTCCTCCGTCGATCAGGGTGTCGAGCTTCAGGGGCTCGTTCATATGCGCTCCTCGAAGCGGCGGCGCGCGGCTCCGGCGTGCGTCGGCTGGAGGCAGTGCGGCCCGTTCGGCAGTAGTCTGCCAGCGGCCGAGCGGCGCGAGGCGTACGGGTCGGACGTAGGGAGACTGTGACGCGCCGCGGGCTACCAGAGGACCGTACGTTGGAGACCGCCGAGCGATCACCCGAGGGACTGCACCACCATGCCCATCACGCCCGCTGGGCAGCTCTCCGCCTGGCTCTACCTTCGGCGCAACCCCGGGCGCGCCCTGCCCGTGGCGCTGGTTATCCTCGTGTCGGTCACGCTCGTGGCAAGCGTCGTGTCGATCATCCGGTCCATCGATCTCACCGTCTTCACGATGTATGGTTATCACCGCCACCTGGCGTTCGTGTCGCCGAGGAACGCCCTCGAACTGCGCCCGGAGATCGCCCTGTCGGTGCGCGAGGACCCGCTGGCGACACGGGTGTTCACGGTGCGCCCCGCGCTCCTCACGGTGCGCACGGTGTTCGGCAAGATGCCGTTCGTCGTGCTGGGCCTCTCACCGGAGGCAACACAGGTGGTGCTGGACCGCTGCGGCGTCTCGGTCTACGCGGGCCGCCTGCCGGCGGATGGCGCCCCAGAAGTCGCGGTCTCCGAGGAGATCGCGCGCAACCTGGGCCTCAGGCTGGGCTCCGTTGTGCTGCGGCCGGGTTCGGAGGACGCGTTCGCGCCGAGGCCGATGTACCTGGTCGGACTGCTTCGCGGCCCAGTGTGGATAGCGGTGACCTCAGAGCGGTTCGTCCGCGACACCTTCATCCTGTCTGTTGAGTCCCTCATCGCCATGGCGGCGGACGACGGTGCGCAGCGCCGCCTGGAGCGCTCGCTCTCAGAGGGGCTGAGCAAGGCGCATGCCCGCGCCTGGACGTTCGCAACCCTCGTGCGGGAGACCCGTGATGCTCTGTCGAGCCTCTACCTCATCCTGAACGTGGTCATCACCATCGTGGTGTGCGCTATCGCGCTTCTCGCCGGGATGCTGTCGAGTATCTACTTCCGCCAGCGTCTGCCGGAGATGGCTACGCTGGCGGCGATCGGCTACACGCGCGGCTTCCTGCTGCGGCGCGCGCTCCGGGAAACGGTGATCCTGTGTGTGGCAGGCTGGGCCGGCGGCTCGGCGCTGACTGTGGGGCTGCTGACCGGCCTGCGCGCATACGTCCTGGAGCCCCGCGGGCTGCTGCTCAACCCGATGGATCCGGGCGCCTTCCTCTACGCCGCGCCCCTCCCGCTGACGATCGGCGCGTTTGCGTTCTGGTCCATCTGGGCGGGACTCCGGCGGTTCGATCCAGTATCGATCATCGAGAGGCGTGGGTGATGTGGCCTCGACGGACCGTGACACTCAACGAGCGTCCCGATGATGGGGGCGACCCCGTCCTGCGCGCCGATGACGTGGGGCTGGTCTACTCCGACGGCGACCGCGTTGTGCACGCCCTCTCCGCCATCACGCTTCGGTTTGGGCCGCGTGGCTTCCACGGTGTGATCGGCCCGTCGGGCAGCGGCAAGTCGTCGCTCCTCTATGTGCTGGCCGGGCTCCGCCGCCCCTCCTCCGGCGACGTGGCATTCGGCGAGAGCGTATACAGGCGTATGGGCGAGGCGCAACTGGCGGCCCTGCGGCGCGCCCGGTTTGGTTTCGTCTTCCAGCAGCCGTACCTGATCGGCTACCTGACTGCTCGCGAAAACGTGGTGGCCGCCTGCACGGGGAGAGATGGCGAGGAGATCGCGCGCGTCGACGACCTGTTCGAGGTGCTTGGGATCGCGGACCTCCGGAGCGCGTACCCGCATCAGTTGTCTGGAGGCGAGAGGCAGCGCGTGTGCGTGGCGCGCGCGATGGCAAACCGCCCTCAGGTGATTTTCGCGGACGAGCCGACCGCGTCGCTCGACCACGTGAACGGGCATGCGGTGATGAACCTGCTGTCGGCGTACCGGGATCGTGGCGCGGTCATCGTGGTGACGCACGACCTGGAGATGCTTGCGGGCGCCGATCGCATCGTCCGAATGCGAGACGGCGCCATCGAGCGCCAGGCCCCTCCTGTGGAAGCGAGAAGCGGATGAGAGCGCGGGCTACCGGGTTCACTCTGATTGAGCTGCTCACAGTGATCGCGATCATCGCGATCATCGCCGCCATCCTGTTCCCGGTCTTCAGCACGGTGCGCGGCAAGGCGCGCGAGATCTCGTGTGTCTCGAATCTGCGGCAGATCGGCCTCTCGATGCGCATGTACATGCAGGATTATGACGAGGTGTTCCCCTGGGCGATCGATCCCACGGATCGCTACACGCCGCAGATATGGTCTCCACATCCTGAGTGGCAGCGGTGGCTGGCTACGATGCCCATGCTCCACGAGGTCCTTCAGCCCTATGTCCGCTCCGCGGAGCTCTTCCACTGCCCGGCGGACACGGGCTACGACATCGTGGACTTCACTGGCGAGGCGCTCGACGCTCGTCCCACCAGCTACGACCGCTTCGGCACCAGCTACAACTTCCGCACGGAACTGGCACTCCGGCGGCTGACGGACGCGGCTCTGCAGCGGCCCTCGCACATCAACGTGGTGTTCGACGCGGCGGGCGCGTGGCACGGCGGCGTGGTGATTGACCGCATGCGGTACAATGTTCTGCATGGTGATGGGCACGTTCGAAACCTCAGCCGCAGTCAGGTAGAGATGCTCTGGGACACCCCGCTGTAGGTTGAGCCTGCCCTGCCGAGAGGCCGTCCCCTCCAGATGCCTCCCATCCAGCGCTTCCGCGCGCGCTGGGTCGTGCCGATCGCGCGCGACCCAATCGAAGACGGCGAGGTGATCGTCGAGGGCGATCGGATCGCCGACGTCCGCTCGCGTGCCGCGTCCACGACGACGGGAGGCGAGCTTCGTGACTTCGGAGAGGCGGCGATCATACCAGGCCTCGTCAACGCGCACACACACCTCGACTACACGCTGACTCGGGGCCTCCTCGACGACTTGCCGTTCTTCCCGTGGGTCCGCTCGCTGGCTGCAATCTCCTCACGCATAGAGGCGCGCGACTGGGAGACGTCCGCGCTCCTTGGCGCCGCGGAGGCGGCGGCAGTCGGAGTCACCACAGTTGCGGACTGCTCACCGTCAGGCGCATCGGCCAGGGCGCTGGTGGCGACGGGCCTGCGGGGTGTCGCCTATCAGGAAGTCTTCGGCATCGCCGACGGGCCCTGCGTAGAGGACGTGATCGGCGATCTGGCGCGCCGCGTAGACCGGCTGCAGGCCATCGTGGCCGGCGGCCGTGTGCGGCTGGGCGTCTCTCCGCATGCGCTGTATACGATCCGGCCCGCGCTTCTGGAGGCGGTCTGCTCGTGGGCCCGTGAGCGCGGGCTTCCTCTCTGCATCCACGCCGCCGAGTCGCACGCGGAGACGGAGCTTGCGGCCAGCGGGAGCGGCCCCTTCGCCGCAATGCTGGCACGGCGTGGCATCGCATGGCGAGTCCCGGCATGCAGCCCGGTCGAGCATCTTGCGCGCCATGGCGCATTGGGCGGGGCGACGTTGCTCGTGCATGGGGTCCAGATAGGCGCCGACGATGCCGCGCGCGTGCTATCGTCTGGAGCCGCGTGGGCTCACTGCCCGACGTCGAACGCGAAGCTGGGCAACGGCGTCGCGGACCTCAGCCTGTTGCGCGGGCCTGGTGGCGAGGTGGCCGTTGGCCTCGGGTCCGACAGCGTGGCCAGCAACAACACGATGGATCTGCTCGAGGAGATGCGCTTCGCCGTGCTGGCGCAGCGCGCTGCCCGGCGCGATGCGTGCGCTCTGACCGCAAAGGAGGTCCTCCACATGGCGACGCTGGGCGGCGCCCGCGCGCTCGGCATGGCGGACGAGATCGGGTCGCTCGAGCCAGGCAAGCAGGCCGACCTCGCGGTCATCCGGCTCGATCGCGCTTACGCATCGCCGGTCTACGACCCGTGCTCCGCGCTCGTCTACACGGCCAGCGGTCGCGACGTCGCGATGGCCCTGGTCGCTGGCGAGCCCGTGGCGGAGCGCGGCCGCGTGCTGCGCCTGGGGCGAGCCGGGCTGCGCCGTCGGGTGCGGGAGGCCGCCGCGAGGGTGCGCGAGGCTGCACGCGCGGCCTGCCTGGCCGGGATAGGGTAGACCCATGCGCGTGCTCGAGTGGCTACGGGAGCAGATCGCCCCCCTCGCGGAGGCACAGCCGCGCTCCGCGGCTGATCGCGCTGGCGGATGGGTGGTGCTCGTCGCTGGGCTGGCCATGGTGGTGGGCCTGACGGCGTACAACCTGCAGCCCTACAGCATCGCCATGGTGGGCATGGGCCGCTCGTGGGAGGAGTACCTCGTCGTCAACCTCTGCGCCCTCGTGCTGATCCCCAGCGTGGCGACCAGCCTGGCTCCCGGCCTCGACTGGGCTGGCCTCGGGTGGCGTCGGTCGGCTCCGGGCTCGGCGCACGTAGCCGCACTGCTGTTGCTGCTGATGGTGCCTCTGCTGCTTGCCGTGTCACGCCTGCCGGACTTCCAAGCCTACTACCCGCTGCAGCCGGAGGCCGCGCACAGCTGGCGGCACTTCGCGTACCACCAGTTCACTTACGGCGCCTACCTGTTCGCATGGGAGGCGTTCTTCCGTGGATTCCTGACCTTCGGTCTCGCCCGCCTGACAGGTGTGGTGCCCGCAATCCTGCTGCAGGCGGTTGCCTTCGGGGTGATGCACGTCGGCAAACCCCCGCTCGAGGTGGCCGGCTCCTTCTTCGGCGGCGCCGTTCTGGGGGTGCTGGCTGTGCGCGCGCGGTCGTTCCTGCCCTGCTTCTGGCTGCACTGGGCCATTTCCGCCGGGCTCGACGTCCTGGTGATCGCGGCCCGCCCGGGCGGAATCTTCTAGGCCACCGTGCTCATCTGCGCCGCGCCTCACGGGGTCAGCCGCAGCGGCGGCGAGCGCGATCTTCAACTGGCTCCATGCGACACGCGCCGGCGGCCCGCCCGGCATCGAGTCGGTCCTGCAGCGCACGCCGCCACTCCTGCCTGGCTCCTGCGCGGTTTGACACGCCCCAACCCCGGTGGTACACTCCCACGGCCCGCGCGACCGCCGGTGGCGTGCGGCACGCTCCGTGGGAGGCTCGCGTTGCACTCAGGCGAACAGCCGGCGCTGGCGGGCTCGGGCCGCACGGTTCGGTACCTGAGCGTTCACGACCTGGTGTGGATTCACACCGCGCTGGTCGGAGCGCCGGCAGCATTCGACTACGAGCGCCTCGAGAGCTGCATGGCGGCGCAGTACGGCTACGGCGACAGCACCGACGTTGGTGGCCAGGCATGCGCGCTTCTGCATCGGTGCTTGCGCGAGCGCCCGTTCGACTGCGCCAACCGGCCCCTCGCTGTCGTCGCGGTGCTCGCGTTTCTGGCTGCCAACGGCATGGCGCTCGGGTGGAGCGACGAAGAGCTGACGGCCGCCGCCGCGCGCATCGAGGCGGGCGAGGACCTGGTCGCGCCGGTGCGCCCGAGCACCTCGCATGCCAGCGCTTCGATCCGCAGCATCGTGACGGCGACCCTCGCGGAGCGCGCCGCGCTGCTGCGAGCACTGGGTGAGGGGGCCGGGTGATGGGCGATCTACGTCTGGCGGTAGTGGGCTGCGGCGGGATGGGCCGCGTGCATCTGGAACGCTGGGCGAACGTCTCCGGCGTGAGCATCGAGGCCCTGTGCGACGCCAACTCCGGCGTCGTAGCCGCCGCGCAGCGCGAGTTCGGCGGCGAGGCCCACACCCGCTGGCGCGAGATGCTCTCCGCGATGCAGGTGGACATTGTGGATGTCTGCGTCCCCCCGATCCTGCACGAGCCCGTCGTCGTTGGTGCTCTCGAGGCCGGCGCCCACGTGATATGTGAGAAGCCGCTCGCCCGGACGCCTGCAGAAGCGCAACGGATGATGGATGCCGCCGAGCGCACGGGCCGGCTGCTGATGACCGCCTTCTGTCACCGGTTCCACCCGCCGATCCTCTTCGCCCGCGAGCTGATCGACAACGACGACCTGGGTCGCCTGCGCATGGTGCGCAACCGCTTCAGCGGCGCGTTCGCCGGTGTGGAGAACCTCTGGTTCTCAGACCCTGAGATGGCTGGCGGCGGCGCCCTTCTGGACACTGCCATCCACTCCATCGACCTCTTCCGGTTCCTGGCGGGCGAGGTGCGCTCGGCCGCAGGCCGCATAGCGACGTTCAACCCGGCCCTCTCCGTGGAGGATAGCGCGGTAGTGGTGCTGGAGGCCCAGAGCGGGGCTCTCGGCGTGATCGAGGCGAGCTGGTCGACGCCCAATGGTCGCAACATCGTGGAGATATACGGGTCGGCCGGCGCGTGCTTCGTGGACTACGACACGAACCGGATCCGCTACAAGAGCGCCGACATGTCGGTCTGGGAGACGCGCGAGGTCGGAGGGCCAGACCGGTTCCAGCGCGAGATCGACAGCTTCGCGGATGCAGTGCGCGGCCTGCAGCCTCTGCGCGTTACGGGCCATGATGGCCTCCGGGCCAACGAGATCGTGGCCGAGGTCCTCGCCTCCGCGCGGGCCTGACCCGACGGGCGCTCGCGTGGTGAGCGGCGAAACGAGCGGGCACGGGGGGCGCGGCGCATCGGCGCCCCCCTCCCTCGGGGACCCGGTTGAGCGTCTTAGCGGCGTGGGGCCTGGCATCGCGGCGGCACTCGGCCGGCTGGATGTCGCCACCGTACGCGACCTTCTGCGCCACTTCCCCCGGCGCTACGAGGACCGCCGGTCCTTCACGCCCATCGGCCAACTGCGCTCTGGCGATGTTGCCACCCTGTGCGGTCGGGTGCTAGGCTCGGAGGTGATCGCCACCCGCAGAGCCGGGTTCGCGGTGACCCGGGCTCTCGTCGACGATGGCACCGGAATCGCGCGGCTTGTGTTTTTCCGTCAGCCGTACCTCCAGCGCCAGTTCGACGCGATTGCGCGGTCGCGCGGCAGCGTGGTGGCGTACGGTCAGGCTCGCGAGACAGGCTACGGACCCGTCGAGCTGGAGCACCCGGAGTGGGAGGAATACGATCCCGAGCGCGATCCGCTCTCGGCGGCTCGAATCGTGCCCGTCTACCCCTTGGCGGAGGGTCTGGGCCAGAAGCGGGTGCGACGGCTGCTCGACATCGCGCTCCGGCTCTACCTCGACTCGGTGGAGGAGACCGTTCCCTCCGACATCTCGCGCCGCCTCCGGCTCCTCGACGCGCGCGCCGCTCTGCGGCAGGTTCACTTCCCCGACGACCCGAGCGCCCTCGAGCAAGCCAAGCGACGCATCGTGTTCGAGGAGTTCTTCGTCCTGCAGGTGGCGCTCGCGCAGAGCCGTCGCCGGGCGGCGCTCGCAGGAGATGGGCTTGTGTTCGGCGCGGACGAGAGCCTGATGCGCGCGGACCTGTGGTCGGCCATGCCCTATCAGCTAACGGCCGGGCAGGAGCGCGCCCTGGCGGACATCGCGTCGGATGTCCGCAGCGGGCGGAGGATGAACAGGCTTCTCCAAGGCGACGTGGGTTCGGGTAAGACGCTCGTTGCGATGGGCGCCATCCTGCTCGCCTGGCGCAGCGGGTACCAGGCCGCCGTGATGGCGCCGACGGAGATACTCGCACAGCAGCACCACATGGTGCTTGGGGAGGCTCTGGAACCCCTCGGGCTACGGTCGGTCCTGCTCGTCGGGGCGCAGTCCAGCGCGGAGCGGCGTCGCGCGCGCGAGACCGTCGCGTGCGGCGAGGCGCACCTCGCGGTTGGGACGCATGCGCTCCTGCAGGAGGAAGTGCGGTTCGCGCGGCTGGGGCTGGCCATCATCGACGAGCAGCACCGATTCGGTGTGCTGCAGAGGCGGGCGCTCCATCGGAAGGGCGAGCTGCCCCACGTACTGGTCATGACGGCTACCCCCATCCCTCGCACACTGGCCCTCACGGTCTACGGCGACCTCGACGTGAGCGTGATGCGCGACCGGCCGCCCGGCAGGCGACCGGTGCGCACGCACTGGAAGCGACGCAGCGAGCGCCGGGCGGTATACGAAGGCGTGGCGCACCTGCTGGCGCGTGGACGCCAGGCCTTCGTGGTCTGCCCGCTGGTGGATGGCTCGGAGAAGTTGCAGGCCAAAGCCGCGACGGATCTCGCTCGCGAAGTAGCCGCCGATCTCTTGCCGGGAGTGGCCGTTGGCCTGCTGCACGGTCAGTTGTCGGACAAGGGAAAACAGGCGACCATGGCAGATTTCCGAGCAGGCCGCACCGCCGCTCTCGTCAGCACGACGATCGTGGAGGTCGGCGTGGACGTGCCGAACGCCTGCGTGATGGTGGTGGAGGACGCCGACCGGTTTGGGCTGGCTCAGCTCCACCAGTTGCGGGGCAGGGTCGGACGCGGCCCACACGCCTCGTTCTGCGTTCTGCTGGCCGATCCGACGACGCCGGAGGGAGAGGCGCGGCTTGAGGCCCTCGTCCAGACGGACGACGGGTTCCAGATCGCAGAGGAGGACCTGCGCCTGCGCGGTCCAGGCGAGATGGTTGGAACGCGCCAGAGCGGGGCGCCCGCCTTCTTTCTCGCCGACCTCGTGCGCGATCAGTCCGCCCTTGAAGAGGCGAGGCAAGAGGCGTTCGCCCTCGTGGACGCAGACCCGGGGCTCTCGGGAAGTGGGGTGGAGCCGCTCAGGCGGGCAGTCGAGCGGGGCCCCGGCGCCGTGGGGTTGCTGCAGGTGAGCTAGGGGCGGATGGCGAACCATAGGCAAACGGCGCCGGCGACGCCGCGAACGGGGCGAGGCCAACGGGCATCCATGACCACCGCGATCGTGCCGGGCAGCTTCGATCCGATCACCAATGGCCACCTCGACATCATCGAGCGCGCCACACGGCTGTTCGACCGGATCGTGGTTGCGGTGGCGGCGAATCCATCGAAGTCGCCGCTCTTCTCGATTCCAGAACGGATGGCGATGGCGCGGGAGGTCTGCGCCCACCTGCCAAACGTGGCGGTGGACACGTTCGATGGTCTGCTGGTAGACTACGCGGCACGGCAGGGCGCGCGCGCCATCGTCCGTGGCCTGCGAGCAATATCGGACTTTGAGTACGAGCTTCAGATGGCGCTCACCAATCGGCGCCTCGGGCCCGGCGTGGAGACGGTGTTCATGATGCCGGGGTCCGAGTACGTGTATTTGAGCTCGAGCATCGTGAAGGACATTGCCCGACTGGGCGGCTCTGTGGAAGGACTGGTGCCTAACAGTGTCAGACAACGCTTACGAGCTAGGATCAACCTCCCGGAACGGTGAGGCGGTGCGCACTGCTTTGCCGCGGTCGCTCCCTCTGCGGGGGAGCTACATGCCCCCGGATTCCGAGCCGGTCGACATTTTCCGACTACTCGACGAGTTGGAGGAGTTGCCGGAGAAGGCGCGGCACTTCCCGTTCAACACCCTTGTCCGCTTCAACAAGGAACAGTTCTACTATCTGGTGCTGAAAATCCGCGCCAACCTGCCAGAGGACATGAAGAAGGCGCACCGCCTGGCGCGCGATTCCGAGCGTCTCGTGGAGACGGCGCGCGACGAGGCCTCCCAGCGCGTCGAGAGCGGGCGCGTCGAGGCAGAGGACATCGTCACGCAGGCCCGCGACGAGTCGCACCGGATTCTGGAAGAGGCTCGCCTCAAGGCCATGCAGATGGTGGACGGCAGCGAGGTGCACCAGATGGCTTCCGCGCAGGCGCGGGAGATTCTCCGTCGCGCTGAGGTGGAGGCGGCAGACATCCGGCGCGGGGCAGACGAGTACGCACGCGAGGTGCTGGGGAGGCTCGAGGCGGTGATGGGCAAGGCCATAGTGACGGTGCAGCGCGGCCGAGAGACGCTCGATCAAGCGCGCGCGCCCGTTGGGGTCGGTCGCGAGGGCGCCTAGGTCCGGCTGCCGGACCCAGGGAAGGGGCACCGCGTGAGACTCGATCTATCGGAGGTCCTCAGCCGCATCGGCGCACGCTACCCGTACAAGGTCGACGAACCGCCCATCGTCGACGAGGACCTCGAGTGCGTGGCGCCCATCCGGGGTGACCTCGTGTTTTCCAACACAGGGAGTGTGCTGCTGGCCTCGGGCTCGGTCGAGGCCACCGTCACACTGGCCTGCGGTCGCTGCCTCGAGTACTTCGACCTTCCGCTTGCGATCGCCATCGACGAGCAGTTCACGCTGCAGCGGCGGCCTGGGATCGCGCGCGGCCGCGTCCAGCACGCGGTGGTCGAGGACGACGAGAACCCGGACGCAGCCAGGCTGTTCGAGGGGCCCCTGTTCGACCTGACCGAGTTGCTGCGCCAGGGCATCTGGCTCGGCCTGCCGCTCCGCCCCCTCCACGATGAGGGCTGCGCTGGTCTGTGCCCGCGTTGTGGCGCCAACCTCAACCGCGGCCCGTGCGGGTGTCCGCCCGAGCCTCCCGCTGGGCAGCTCGGAACGCTCGCTGAGCTGCTGGCGCGGCGGTCGAGCGAAGGGGCCTGACCCCCTGCTGGTCCTGCCAGGTGCGTGCTGTGACGCATGCCCGCCTCTCCCCCAGCGCCAGCGGCCAGAATGGGCCGCGCGCTGGGTATGCTATCTGGGGCGTTCGCATCGCTCCCGAGGAGTCACCATGCCACTACCGAAACGACGACACTCGAATGCGCGCACGCGTCTTCGCCGAACGCACTACAAGCTCACTCTGCCGGCGGTCGGCGAGTGCCCGCGGTGCCATTCGCCGCGGCAGCTGCACCACGCGTGCCCGTCGTGCGGCTTCTACAATGGCCGCCCGGTGATCGAAGTCAAGAAGAAGCAGGCCGGAGGCTGATAGCGGAGGACCTGGCGGTACGATGACGGCGCGCGTGGTAAGCGTGGCGGTCGACGCGATGGGCGGCGATCTGGGTCCTGGCGAGGTCGTCCGCGGCGTTGTGCAGGCCGCTCGGTCCAACACCAGGCTCTCGCGCCTCATCCTGGTGGGCGACGAGCCGGTCCTGCGCGCGGAGATCTCCCGCCACGCGGGCGTTCCGCCCTCGGTCGAGGTGCACCACGCTTCGCAGACGATCGAGATGGACGACAAGCCTCGGGAGGTATACCGGCGCAAGCCGGACGCCTCGGTGGTGGTGGCCGCTCGCCTCGTGAAGGAAGGCAAGGCTGACGCCTTCGTCTCCATCGGCAACACCGGTGCGGCGATGGCTGCCGCGGTGTTCCTGCTCAGGCCCATCCGCGGCATTGGCCGGCCCGCCATTGCGTGCCCCATTCCGTCGACCGCAGGGCAGGTCGTGCTGCTGGACGGCGGCGCCAACGTGGACTGCTTGCCGCAGCAGTTGCTCCAGTTCGGGATCATGGGGGAGGCCTACGCACGCCACGTGCTCGGCAGGCCCTCGCCGAGCGTCGCGCTTCTCGCCAACGGCGAGGAGCCTGGCAAGGGCGACGAGCTGACGCGCCAGGCGCACAAGCTGCTGCGCGAGCATCTGCCGGCGTTCGTGGGCAATGTGGAGGGGCGTGACGTCTTCCGCGGCAAGGCCGACGTCGTCGTCTGCGACGGCTTCACGGGGAACATCCTGCTGAAGACCGGTGAAGGCGTGGCGGAGATGATCTACAGCATCATCCGCGCGGAACTGACGCGCTACCGCTGGATGAGGGTATTCCTGCTGCCGCTGCGGCGTCGGATTCGGGAGCTGCGGCACCGGATCGACTACCGCGAGTTTGGCGGCGCGCCGCTCCTTGGAGTGAATGGCGTCTGCATAGTCGGGCATGGACGGTCGGATGCGGTGGCGATTGCGAATGCCATTCGCGTTGCGGCGACCTCCGTCGAACATGAGCTGGTCCGCCATATAGAACACGCGATCGCCAGCCACACGGCCGCCTCCAGCTAGCCTCTCTGCGGCTCGCTTGATGCGCTGCAGGCAGGGGCGATCCGCGCGCAGTTGCGAAAGGGAGGCACATGCAGTCGTCTCGTAATGCCGGCATTGAAGGCGTCGGAATGGCCCTGCCGCAGGGGGTCCTAACCAATGCCGACCTCGAGCGGATGGTGGACACCTCGGACGAGTGGATCGTTGCACGCACCGGCATCCGAGAACGCCGCATCTGCGGTCCCGAAGACACCACGTCGTCGTTGAGCCTGGCAGCCGCCCGCAGGGCGCTGGACAACGCGGGGTGCTCGCCGGATGAGTTGGACCTCATCATCTGCGGCACCGCGACGGGCGACTACATTTGGCCCGCCACGGCCTGCATCGTCCAGGAAGGCCTGGGCGCCAGGAAGGCCGGCGCCTTCGACCTCACCGCGGCCTGCTCCGGCTTCGTCTACGCCATCGAGGTGGCCTCGAGCATGGTGCGCTCCGGCTCGGTGAACCGCGTGCTGGTGCTGGGAGCGGACACGCTGACAAAGCTGGTTGACTGGGAGGACCGCTCGACCTGCGTGCTCTTCGGCGATGCGGCGGGGGCGGCTGTGGTGGGACCGTGCGCGCCGGGCGAGGGGATCCTGGCTTCCGCCCTCAAGGCCGATGGCGGGGGGCTGGAGCATATCCTGCTGCGGGCAGGCGGCACGCGCCATCGCATCACGCCCGAACTGATCGAGAGGAAGTGGGACCGCATCTACATGCGCGGGACCGAGGTGTACAAGTTCGCCGTGCGTGCCATGGCGGATGCCTGTATCGAGGCCCTTCTCAAGGCAGGTCTGACGGTGGACGACGTGGACCTGTTCATTCCCCACCAGGCCAACCTGCGCATCGTGCGCGCTGCTGCGGAGCGCATGCGACTTCCGGAGGAGCGCATCTACGTGAACATCGAGAAGTACGGCAACACGTCGGCCGCGTCTGTTCCCGTCGCGCTTACGGAGGCCCTCGAGGAGGGGCGGGTCCGGCGCGGCGATATCCTCGTCTTCGTAGGGTTCGGGGCGGGGCTTACCTGGGGCGCCAACGTGGTACGATGGTCCGCGTAGCGCTCCTCTTCCCCGGCCAGGGCTCGCAGCGGGTCGGCATGGGCGCGAGCTTTGCGGCAGCGTCGCCGCGGGCTGCTGCGCTCTTCGAATCCGCGTCGCGCCTGCTGGGCCGCGACCTGCTAGCGCTCTGCACGCACGGCCCCGAGGACGACCTGCGCGTCACGATGAACACGCAGCCGGCCCTCTTCGTCTGCAGTTGCGCGGCTCGGTCGATGCTGCGCGAGCAGTGGGACGGCACGCCCTTTGCCGCCGCCGGGCATAGCGTCGGCGAGTACGCGGCGCTAGTGGCGGCGGGCGTCTTCGACTTCGAGACAGGGCTCCGCCTCGTAGACCGGCGCGCCCGGCTCATGCAGGAAGCGGCGGAGGCTCGGCCGGGAACGATGGCCGCAGTCCTCGGGCTCGATGATGGCGGCGTGCAGGCGGCCTGCGACGAGGGGCGGCGCGCCGGTGTGGTGGTGGTCGCCAACCTGAACTGCCCGGGGCAGGTGGTGATCAGTGGCGAGGTCCCCGCGGTCGAGGCGGCATCGGAGGCAGCTCGCGCTAGGGGTGCCAAGCGCGTCGTCCCACTCGCCGTGTCCGGCGGTTTCCACTCGCCACTCATGGCCGCCGCCGGCGACGCGCTCTACCCCGAGTTGCGGGAGGCTCGCGCGCGCCAGCCGCAGTTCCCCGTGGTGGCGAACGTGACGGCTGAGTACTGCACGCACGGCGTCGACGTGGCGCCGAATCTGACCATGCAGATCAGCGGCACTGTGCGCTGGGAGAGGTCGATACGTCGGCTGCTCGAGGACGGGGTCAACGCGTTTGTCGAGCTAGGCAGCGGCGACGTGCTCGCCGGCCTGCTCCGCCGGATCGACCGCAACGCGCGCGTAGTGAGCGTACAGGACACGGAGACGCTCGCGGCGGCCGTGGCTATGCTGCGCGACGAGGCGGCTTGAGCCGCTCGCGCCGTCTGAAGGGGGAAACGATGAGGCTGGAGCGAAAGGTCGCGCTGGTGACTGGCGCTGGCCGTGGGGGACGCGGGATCGGCCGTTCGATCGCCTTGGCGCTCGCCGGCGAAGGCGCCGACATCGCGATCACCGACTTCGTGCCGGAGAACGCGGACGCGGTGGCGGCCGAAGTGCAGGAGACAACCGGACGGCGCGCGATCGCCGTCTACGGCAATGTCGCTGCCCCCGCAGACGTCGACCGCATGTTCGCGCAGACACTGGAGGCGTTCGGGCGCGTCGACATCCTGGTGAACAACGCAGGCATCACGCGAGACACGTTGATCCTGCGTATGAGCGAGGATGACTGGGATGCCGTCGTAGACACGAACCTGAAGGGCGCGTTCCTCTGCACGCGGGCCGCTGCGAAGATCATGCTGAAGCAGAAGTCCGGCCGGGTCGTGAACGTCGCGTCGGTCATGGGCATCGTGGGCAACGCCGGGCAGGCGAACTACTCGGCGGCCAAAGCGGGTATGATAGCGCTGACCAAGACGACCGCCAAGGAACTCGGGTCGCGCGGCATCACTGCGAATGCTGTGGCCCCCGGTTTTGTACAGACCGCGATGACGGACGTACTGAGCGACGAGATCCGCGCTCAGATGCTGAAGCAGATCCCACTAGCGCGTCTGGGCGCCGCGGACGACGTAGCGAGGGTGGTCCTCTTCCTCGTGAGCGACGACGCAGCCTACGTGACCGGACAGGTGATCCAGATAGACGGCGGCCTGTTCATGTAGCTCCTTCTCACGCGGCCGCGGCGGCCGCCACTGGGGCCGGAGGTCTGGTCGCCCAGTGGTTGAGTCGCCCCAGACGCTCTGGTCAGTACCCAACCCCCTAGCCAGGAGAACGGAATGTCCACGTTCGACCGCATCAAGAAGGTCATCGTCGAGCAGCTCGAGGTCAGCGAGGATGAGGTGACCCCGGAAGCGGCGTTCATGGAGGACCTCGGGGCCGACTCGCTCGACATCGTGGAACTCGTGATGGCGTTCGAGGAGGAGTTCGAGATCGAGATCCCCGACGAGGATCAGGAGAAGATCCGCACCGTGAGCGACGCTGTCAGCTACGTTGACGGGAAGGTCTGACAGGGCTGGCGACGCCAGCCAGCCACAGATCCGCACTTGCCGCCGCCGCGCCGAAGGGCGCTGGCGGCGGCATTGAGCACTTGGCGTCGTCGCGACGGTGCACATGGGGGCACGCGTCGGGCGTCGCAAGCGAGGCAACCGCATGATTCAGGGCGGCCCTGATCCTACCACGCGCCGTGTCGTCGTAACCGGGCTAGGCGTCATTACCTCGCTCGGACTGACGGTGCCCACGTTCTGGGAGAATCTGCTTGCCGGCAGGTCCGGCGTGACGGACATCACCTCCTTCGATGTGTCTGCCTACACAACGCGCATTGCGGCGGAGATCCGGGACTTCGATGCCTCCAACTTCATGGAGCGCAAGGAAGCCAAGCGGATGGACCGCTTCGCGCAGTTCGCGGTCGCTGCCGCGCGCGGCGCTATCGAGCAGTCGGGCCTGCGCATCGAGGGTGAGTTGTCGGAGCGTGTGGGAGTCCTCATCGGTTCCGGGATCGGTGGGATTCTGACGATCGAAGAGCAGTACCGCGTGCTGTTGGAGCGCGGCCCGGCTCGGGTCAGCCCGTTTCTGATCCCCATGCTGATCGGGGACATGGCAGCCGGTCAGGTCTCCATCATCCTCGGCGCCAAGGGGCCGAACAGCGCGGTCGTGACGGCATGCGCCACCGGCTGCCATGCGATCGGCGACGCCGCGCACATCATTCTGCGTGGCGATGCCGACGCGATGATCGCCGGGGGCGCCGAGGCGGGCATCTCGGCACTCGGCCTTGGCGGGTTCTGCGCCGCACGCGCGCTGTCGACGCGCAACGACGACCCGGAGCGCGCCAGCCGGCCGTTCGATGCCGAGCGTGATGGCTTCGTCATGGGCGAGGGCGCGGGTGTCGTCGTGCTGGAGGAACTGGAGTTCGCGCTCGCCCGCGGAGCGACCCCGATCGCTGAAGTCGTGGGTTACGGTATGACTGGCGACGCCTTCCACGTCACTCAGCCGGCTCCCGAAGGCGAGGGCGCCGCGCGTGCCATGCGCATGGCGCTCCGTTCCGCGGGCATGGCCCCCGAGGACATCGACCACATCAACGCGCACGGTACGTCCACCCAGCCCAACGATCGCCTGGAGACTATCGCTATCCGCACCGTGTTCGGCGAGCATGCCGACCGACTTGCGGTGAGTTCCACGAAGTCGATGACCGGGCACCTCCTGGGGGCAGCCGGCGCGGTGGAGGCGATAGCGTGCTGCCTGGCCGTGCGCGATCAGGTGGTGCCTCCGACGATCAACTACACGACGCCGGACCCGGACTGCGACCTCGACTACGTGCCCAACCATGCCAGGCCCATGCAGGTGCGCGCCGCCATGTCGAACTCGTTCGGCTTCGGCGGGCACAACGCTACGGTGATTGTCGCGCGCGTGTAGCTTGGGGGGCGGCCTCTGGCTCCTCGATCGGGTGGGCGCCGCCATCTAGAGTGTTCGAGCGGCTCCGCTCATCCGCGGGCGTGCCGTCGTCGGTCCCCAGCAGGGCGCGAAGGGTCGGCAGGTAGTCCACGGTGCTGATGACCGGTCTGGCAACCTCGCCAGCGGGCACGTGCCCTTGCCACCTCCAGAGGAGCTTGGCCGCGGTCGCGCCCGGGTCGCGCAGCCCAGGTCCATGCCGCGCATCTGGTCGGCGAACGCGAACAGCAGGTCTGGCCTCGGGGCGGGCCTGAACATGGTGTGTCTCCTTGTTGCTCGAGGGCGATGTCCGCATTCGGTTGGCGCGTGGCGCTCTGTCCTGCGCAGTGCGTACGCGTCAGCCGGAACGCGTGGGCCAAGCGCACCGGTAGGCAGTGTGTGCCAGCGCCCTCGCCGGGCGGTGGCGCGAGGAGGCCAGGCATGGATCTGCGCGTTCTGGCGGCAGTGTGGGCGTTCGGCGCCTCGGGGTATGGCGATCAGTTGGTGCGGTCGGCGCGGGCGGAGCTGGCGTCGCGTCAGGAGGGGTTGGCCATGGTTCGGCAGGGTTCGGCGCAGCGAGTCGTGCGCACCGAAGAGGAATGGAAGCGCCTGCTGACTCCGGAGCAGTATGAGGTTCTGCGGCGAAAGGGCACCGAGAGGGCGTTCACTGGTCAGTACTGGAGCCACAAGGAAGAGGGCATCTACGAGTGCGCTGGATGCGGAGCCGAGTTATTCCGCTCCGACACCAAGTTCGACTCGGGGTGCGGGTGGCCGAGCTTCTGGCAGTCGGTGGACAGGAGCCGCATCGCCTACGCCGACGACTTCAGTCACGGGATGCACCGCATCGAAGTGACGTGCGCGCGCTGTGGCGGACACCTCGGGCACGTGTTCGACGACGGACCACAGCCCACGGGCCAGCGCTACTGCATCAACTCCGCGAGTCTCGGGTTCCGCCGGCGGACCGACGCCCCTAGATAGCGCGACAGGCGCCGGACGCCAGGTCGACGGGCAGGCAGGAAAGGCGCAGGCCTGTCGACCATATGGGGCCCGAGGAGGATGCTACCCCCCCGTGGATATAGGCCCCGGCGAACGCCTGACGGCACTACGGCGACTTCATTGGGAGTGCGGCCTCGGCACGTTGCAGCTGCAGTCGCTGCTGGGCATCGGCTACGTGGCCTTCGTGGTGTGGCTCGGCGCCTCTGAGCCACAGATCGGCCTCCTTGCCGCCCTGCTCTCGCTTGCCCAGCTCGTGCAACTCCCCGCAGCCGGCCTGACGGCGCGTATCCGCCACGGGCGCCGGTTCGTCGTGGTGACAGGCATCGCATCGGGCGGCATGCTGGCCTCAATCGTGCTCGTGCCCCTGCTGGCGCCGGAGGGGCTCCGCGTGCCGGTGGTGATGTGCCTCGTCGCCGTAGCGGCCGCGCTGGGCGCGTCGGGGCTGCCGCTGTTCAACGCCTGGTTCGCGAACCTACTGCCCCGCGACGGCACTGCGGCCTACCTGGCAAACCGCAACATCGTGGCCTCCGGCGTCGCTCTGGTCGCGGCGTTCGCCATCGGATGGCTCCTCGACCTCGCGCCCGGCTACCCTGGGTTCGCCGTTCTGTTCGCGCTGGGCTTCGCGGCCACCGTGGCCGGCAGAGCAGTACTCGCCCGGGTTCCGGACATTACCAGGACCTCCGGCGAGCAGGCGACTGCCTGCTGGCGTCATGCGCTGCGCGAGCCCTTCCGGCACCCGGCGTTCATCCGGTTCGCTGCCTTCTTCATCGTGTGGCAGCTGGCCAACGGCGTCTCGGTTCCGTTCGCGCAGGTCTTCATGATGCGCACGCTGCACGTGCCGCTCCGCGAGATCGGGCTGCTCACGGCCATCACCACGCTGGTCGCCCTCGTGACCTTCAAGCCGTGGGGCGCCGTGCTGGACCGCAACTCCAACCGCTCTGTGCTGCAGTTAGGGTTTGCGTTGAGCTTCCCGGTGATCGCGGCGTACCTGCTCACATGGCCCGCGCGCTATGAAGTCCTGTACGTCATCGCGGTCGCGAATGGGATCCTCGGCTCGGGGCTCAACCTGGCGGTGAACAACCTGTTCTACGAGATCCTGCCGCGCGGCAACGAGAAGGTGGTGCTGCTCGGCTTCTACGCCGCCACCGTGGGCCTCGTAGGCTTCGTGGGCCCGGTGATCGGCGGTCTGCTCGCGCCTGTGCTCTCCCGCCACGCGTTTGACTTCCACGGGGTGCACGTCGACCAGTTCCGCATGCTCTTTGCGATTACGGCGGCGGGATGGATACCGGCGCTGTGGTTGCTCCGGCGCGTACCCGAGAAACGGGCGACGAGCCTCCGCGAGCTGCTCGTGGACATGATGCCGGGCCGGCGGAGGTCCGAGGGCCCGGACACCTTCCACTGATGCCACCGACCGCTCCGCGATCCCGCTCGTTGAGGGGGCGGAAGGATCGCGGCGGAGCAGGGGAGGATCAGGTCGCGCGGCGACCGTAGAGACGTATACAGGCAGGCAGTGCGCCCGCTGGCCGTGCGAGCCTGCGGGAAAGGTGCAGCGTAGGGTTGCGCGCCGGCAGGAACCGCCGGCACCGCGGCGAAGCTGGCAACTGCGAGGTCCGACTGGCAGGCTCGCAGCCGACCGGTAGGGGCTCCGCTCGAGGAGACGCTGATGCGCGTGATGGTGACCGGTGGCAGTGGCAACATCGGCCGGCGTGTCGTTGCGCGCTTGGCGCCGGAGCACGAGGTGCTCGTCGTGGACCGAGAGCCGTATGGCGGCGAGTGCGCTTGCGTGTCGGCGGTCTGTGACCTGACATCCGGCGCCGGGCTCGACCGGATCGAGGGCTCGTTCGACGCGATCGTGCACCTGGCAGCGATACCGCACCCGAACGACGATCCGTGGGAGCGTGTGCTCTCGGTCAACCTACTCTCCACCTACAACGTGCTCCGGTACGCTGCGGAGCGCGGCATCGCGCGCGTTGTCTTCGGGTCGAGCGAGTCAGCCAGCGGGTGGGGTATCCACCGGACGTGGCGGCGCCCCGACTACCTGCCGATCGGCGAGGGCCATCGCTCCTGTCCGGGGGAGGTCTACAGCTACTCCAAGGCGCTCGGCGAAGCGTTGTGCCGGGGCTTCAGCCACGAGTTCGGCATGAGCACGGTCTGCTTGCGCTACACCTTTGTGACCTTTGGGGCGAACTACGCGAGGTTCCTGCGGGGCCTGCGCGACAACCCCGTGCGCGAGGGGCTCGGCACGAGCTACGCATGGATCGACGTCGAGGACGTGGCCTCGGCCATCGATCGGTCGCTCACGTTCGCGATGGAGCCTGGCCAGAGCGAGATGTTCTACCTCACGGCGCTGGAGCACCACGGCACGCTGCCGACGCTCGAGATGGCGGAGCGGAACTGGGGTCCGGGCATCGCGGCCGACCTCGAGTATTACCGCACCCGCCCTCGCGCCTCTCTGTTCGACATCCGGAAGGCGCACCGACTGCTGGGCTGGCAGCCGGAATGGGCGATAGAACGGTTGGTAACCCAGCGCTCGGAGGGTCTGGCGAAGTGAGCGGTTCCGGCACGCCGAACGAGGGGGCTCCAGTGAGCAGCCCCGCGATGACGCCGGCCCGGCGCTGGCGCATGTGGGTACTGGCCGGCATCCTGGTGGTGCAGTTGGCGGTCCTCGCGGTGCAGCTAGCCGTGAGGGAGCCGATCGTCCCGGAAGAGTCGTCTCCGATCCGCATCCGCGAGCTCGTTGCGGCCGACCGCCGCCAGCAGTACAGCCCGGAGCGCGACCCGCGCGTGGGTGAGTCGGCGAGGCCCCTGAAGGTTCGCGAAGGGAAGCGCCAACTGCAGCTCGAGGCGTTCCGGGGTCGCCGCGTCGTCATCATTTTCGCGCGCGGCGACGAGGGGTGAGGGTTCGCACAGTCGATTGCAGCCTGGTCCAGGCTGCAGGAACAAGACCCCGGGCTGGTCGTCCTCGCGGTGCTCGAGCGCCCGCTTTCGGAGCAGGTGCGGCTCGACTGCGCCAGGGGAGCGCCGAAGGTGCGCATGGTCATCGACGCAAAGGGCGCGGAGGCCGCGCGCTGGAATGCGCTCTGGCGTCCGCGCGTCTTCATGGTGGACGCGCAGGGGCGCACTGCCTACGTCCAACCGGATACCGCACTGGACTCCGATGCGCCGAAGGAGGTGCAGGCGCTGCTCGAGCGTGGCCGGCGTTGAGCGCTGGCACCTGGGTAACGGCGGCCGACAGGGACTGCGGGCGCCAGGGACCGCGCCGCGCGGCGAACCCATAGTCGCTGCGGCGCGCGCCATGGGGGTATGCATGCCGGCCGCGGAGTGCGCGGCGCCCGGAATCACGTACGTACTGGTGGCGTTCGGCGATCAGCCCCTGAGTGTGCGCGGGACGCCCAGAACTCAGGATGCAACCCGTGCGAGGATTCCCATATTCTGCGAGAGGAGACGAACCGATGCTGAGCAAGGAGATGCAGGGCGCCCTGAACGCACAGATCACCAGGGAGTTTCACGCCTCCTACCTGTACCTGGCCATGTCGGCGTACTGCGAGACCAAGAGCTTCGAGGGCTTCGCGAAGTGGCTCCAACTACAGTCCCAGGAGGAGTGGGAGCACGGGATGCGGCTGTACAAGCACATCCTGGACCGGGGCGGCACGGTCGTCCTCGATGCCATCGAGGCGCCTCCCTCCGAGTTCGGCACGCCGCTCGAGGTGTTCGAGAAGGTGCTGGCGCATGAGCAGAAGGTGACGAAGCTGATCGACGAGCTGTATGCCAAGGCCGCCGAGGAGAAGGACTACGCGACGCAGATCGAGCTACAGTGGTTCGTCACCGAGCAGGTCGAGGAGGAGAAGAACGCCGAGCACATCATCGCCCTACTGAAGATGGTCGACGCTCGCGAGGCCGCGCTACTCGTTCTGGACAAGCACCTCGGGAAGCGCAGCGAGGGCTGATCGTCGTCCGGCCGCGCCAAAGTACCCCGACGCCACCACGACAGGCCCCGCAGGCCGGTGGTGGCGTCGCCGCGTCGGGGCCTTCTGGATGCCCTACGCTGAGTCAGCTCGTGGCGGGCGCCTGCTCTTCAACGACTGCGGCCGCACCGGCGCCGTTGCCCGCAGTCGCCTGCGGAGGGACGCGGTACGCGATCACGGTGGAGACGCCCGCGTCGCGCATCGTCACGCCGTACCACCTAGGCGCCGCCTCGATCGTGGTGGGGTTGTGCGTGATCAGCAGGAACTGCGTGCGCTCGCTGAAGTCACGCACGAGTGACACGAACTTCTCCACGTTGGGGCCATCAAGCGGGGCGTCCACCTCATCAAGGAGTACGAAGGGGCTCGGGCGCACGGCTATGAACGCGAACAGCAACGCGACGGCCGTCAACGCACGTTCCCCTCCCGACAGGAGAGAGAGGAGCTGGGGCTTCTTGCCGGGCGGCTGAGCGATGATCTCGATGCCCGTCTCGAGGAGGTCGCTGGGGTCCGTGAGGCGCAGTCGCGTCAGTCCCCCGCCGAAGAGGCGGTGGAAGATGCCCTGAAACTGCGCGCTGACCGCCTCGAATGTCTCCAGGAAGACGCCGCGCGTGCTTTCGTCGATCTCCGAGATCGTTCCGAGCAACGACCTGCGCGAGGCCTCGATGTCGTCGCGCTGAGTGCTCAGGAAGGTGAGCCGCTCCGTGACGCGGTCGAACTCCTCCGCCGCCCCCGTGTTGACCTGGCCCATCTGCCGCAGCTCCCTGCGCAGCCGGGCGATCTCCTGTGCGGTGGACCGATCGACCTCCGCGGGGTCCTCGCGAGCAAGCGCCTCCTCCTGCGAAATGGCGTACTCCTGCTGCAGCCGCTCGGAGGCCTGAGCCAGCTTCACCTCCAGGCGGGCGATGCGCAGCTCGGCGTCGTGCACTCCGTGGAAGCGAGCCGCGCGCTCCTCCGTCTTCTGCTTGGTCGCTGACGCCTTCTCGAAGCTCTCCTGAAGTGCGGCCTGCCGGCGGTCCCGCCAAGCCTGGAACAGGCCGTCGCACCGCTGCAGGTTGAGCCGCGCCTCGCCCAGCCGCTCGTCGGTTCGTGCCAACTCCTCGCGGGTCTCGCGCCATTCAGCAGCGGTTTGCTCGCGCCGCGACTGCTTGTCGGCGATTGCCGCGCGACTGTGCTCGAGTGACGACCGGGCGCCCGCGGCGGCATGGCGGAGCGCTCGAAGCCGCTCGCCCTGCTTGCCGGCCTTGACCTCGAGCTCCGTCAGCCGCCCCGCGGCCGCATCGCGCCGGCATATGAGTTCACCGTGCAGGCGCCGCGCCTGCTCGTAGGCCTCATCGAAGCTTGCGTCCTTCTGCGCGGTCGCGGCGACCTCCCTCTCGAGCTGCTGCAGGGCCTCCCGTGAGGCGGCCTCCTCCCGTTCGAGGTCTGCCATCCACGCCAGGGCCGCCTTCGCAGCGGCGCGCAGCCGGTCCGCCTCCCGCTCTGCCGCCTCGCGATCCCGACTGGCGGACGCCGCTTCGACGCGGAGGCGGCCCAACTCGGCGGCGGCATCGGCAGCATCGCGCGCCGTGCGCTCCAACTCCGCGGTCAGCTCGTCCAGACGACCTCGGGCGGCGACGGCGGCATCCCTCCGCGCCGGCATGTCGCGGGTGAGGTCGTCTATCTCGCCCTTCCGGCCGACCAGGTGTGCGCCGCGACCGTGTAGGGAGCCGCCCGTCAGAGCGCCGCCCGGGGTCAGGACCTCCCCTTCAATGGTCACGATGCGGCTCCAGCCCCGCTGGGTGCGCGACGCCGCGACTGCCGCCTCAAGGTTCTCCGCAACCAGGCAGCGCCCCAGCAGGAGACGGATCGCGGGCGCATGGCACGGGTCCGCGCCGACGAGCTCCGAGGCGACTCCGACGATGCCATCGTCACCCGTTCGGCCCGAGGGCGTGAGCGTCGCCGGCGGCCGGAGCAGTGGCAGGGCGAGGAACGTGGCACGGCCGGCGCGCTGCTGCTTCAGCCACGCAATCGCCTGGCGCGCATCGTCCTCCGTGTTGCAGAGGACGTCCTGGGCGCTGGACCCGAGCGCCACCTCGATCGCCACGCGCAGCCTTGAGGGCACGCGCAGAAGCTCGACCACGGGCGTGTACTCGCCCTTCAGCTTGCCGAGGCGCGCCGCCGAGAGGACGGCGCGCACGCCCTGGTAGTAGCCGTCGCCGGAGCGCTGCATGTCGGACAGCGCCGTCAGGCGCGTCTCGCATTCGGCGAAGGCGCCTTCCGCGGCTCGCAGCTCGGCGCGGGCCGGCTCGACGCGGCCTGCGAGCGACTCGCGCGCGGCATCTGCCGCCGCATGCCGACGCCCCGCCTCCGCGGTCGCCTCCGCCAGGGCCTCATGGCCTGCTACCAGCTCCTGGAGTCGCCTGCACGCACGCCCGGCGTCCGCCTCAATCGCCGCAGCCTCCGCCCTCGATGCGTGGAGCCTGGCGGCGGTGGTCTCGAGAGCGTCCCGCTTCGCGGTGAGACTGGCCTCGCGGGCGGCGCGGTCAGCGGCCAGGCGGCGCAGCGCTCCCTGGCGGTCCTGGTCTGCCCTCTGGGCCTCAGCCAGCCGCCGCTCAACGTCACGAAGCTCCGCGCGCGCCGCTTTGAGCTCATCGGCTCCGGTCGCCTCGGTCGCCGTCATCCGGTCCATCTCTCGCTCGATGCCCTGCAGGTCGTGGACGAGGGACGCAGCCCGCTCGTTGAGTGCGCGCAGCTCGGCGTCGAGCCCATCGGCCGTGCGCTCATGCGCGGTCGAGCGCTCGCGGAGGAGGGCGAGCCGGCTCTCCGCACGCTCGACCGCGGTGAGTGCTCCCTGGTGGCTGAGGCGCGCAGTCTCCAGCTCCTGCTCGGCGGCGGCCAGTCTGTCTGAGGCCGCCTGTCCCTGGCGCTCCAGGTCGGCAAGCTCACGGTCCAGGCCACCGATGGCCTGCTGGTCCATCTCCAGGTCGCGGCGCGCGGCGTATAGCTCGTAGTCCGCCGTGCGAACCTCGGAGACGAGCAGATCCACCTCTATCTGCGCTAGTCGCTCGGCAAGGGCCAGGTAGCGCCTGGCGTTCTCCGCCTGTTCCCGCAGCGGCTCGCGCTGGCGCTCCAGCTCGGCGACGATGTCGCGGACGCGGGTCAGGTTGGCCTCCGCGTGCTCCAGCTTGCGTACTGCCTCGCGCTTCCGCACGCGGTACTTCTTGATCCCTGCCGCCTCCTCGAACAGCTCGCGGCGGTCCTCCGGCCGCGCGGAGAGGACGGCGTCCACCTCCGTCTGGCTTACGAACGCGTAGGCGCCCTTGCCCATGCCAGTGTCGAGGAAGAGGTCCACGATGTCTTTGAGCCGGCAGGGCGTGTTGTTGAGGAGGTACTGGCTCTCGCCGGAGCGGTACACGCGCCGCGAGACGGCCACCTCGGCGAAGTCGATGGGGAGCGTGCCATCCGCGTTGTCGACGGTGAGGCGGACCTCGGCCATGCCGAGTGGCTTGCGCTTCTCGGCCCCGGAGAAGATCACGTCGCGCGCGTCTGCGCCGCGAAGCAGGCGCGGGTTCTGCTCGCCGAGAACCCAGAGCAGTGCATCGCCTATGTTGGATTTGCCGCAGCCGTTCGGGCCGACCACGGCCGTCAGCCCCTCCGAGAACTCGATCTCGGTCTTGTCGGCGAACGACTTGAAGCCGGTCAGGTGGAGCTTCTTCAGGCGCATGCGTGTGGGATGCTGGAGGCCGGCGCGCAAGGGCAGATCGCCGGCGAGGAGTGGAGCGGCGCCCTCATTGTACCCGGCCTCGCCGGCCACATTCGGCGCTGGCGTGCCTCGGCGGACGCTGCCGGTCAGGTGGTCGCGGCGCCCGCGGAGTCGGGGCGGCGGCGCGCGCGGGAGGATCCGCCCGACGCCCGGCCGCGATGCTCCGCGATGGTTCGCGCACGCGCCTCCAGGAACGCCGCTGCCTGCTCCTCGATCGACTCGGGCGGATCGGAGGAGGCCTTGCGGGCTCGCGTCTCGGCCCAGTCTCGCAGATGGGCGATCTTCTCGCGCATGGTCATCGAGAGAGGCACGGAGGCCTGAGCAGCGCGGATGATGTCCTCGGTGCGAAGCTCACGCCCCTGGTCGAACGCGTCGTAGAGGGCCTCTACCACCGCCTGCTCAATCTCGGCGCCGGAGAAACCGGGGGTCGCCTTCGCGAGCTTCGCAACATCGAAGTTCGCCGGGTCGCGCTTGCGCTTCCGGAGGTGGATCGCGAAGATGTCCTCCCTCTCGCGGAAGGACGGAAGGTCGATGAAGAATATCTCATCGAAGCGTCCCTTGCGCAGCAGTTCCGGCGGCAGCGCTTCCACATTGTTTGCCGTGGCGACGACGAAGACGGGCACAGTCTTCTCTTGCAGCCACGTGAGGAACGTGCTGAAGACACGAGAGGTCGTTCCACCGTCGGTCGAGCCGGAGCTCTGGGTGCCGGAGAGGCCTTTCTCCAGCTCGTCCAGCCACAGCACCGCGGGCGCGACGGACTCGGCGACGCGGATCGCCTTGCGCATGTTCTCCTCGGACGCGCCTACGAGCCCCGCGAAGACCTTGCCGATGTCGAGGCGCAGGAGCGGCAGCTTCCACCGGGCGCCGATGGCCTTTGCGGAGAGCGACTTCCCGCAGCCCTGCACGCCGATGAGCAGGAGCCCCCGCGGCTCTGGCAGCCCGAACTCGCGCGCGCGGTCCGTGAAGGAGACGGTCCGCTTGTCCAACCACTCCTTCATCAGGTCGAGGCCGCCGATGCTGTTGAGGCCCCCCTCTTCGGCGTAGTACTCGAGGATGCCGGTCTTCCGGATGATCTGTTCCTTCTCGGTCAGCACCACGTCCACGTTGAAGCAGCGGCGCTCGACGAGCGACTTCGCAAACACGTTCTCGGCCTCGGCCAGTGTAAGGCCCTGAGCCGCCTTCAGGACCTGCTCCCGCTGATCAGGCGTCTGGTTCACGTCGACACCGGGCGTGTCACGCATGGAGATGACGATGCTGTCGAGGAGCCTGCCCAACTCGTCGAAGGAGGGGAGACCGTAGTCAAGGACGGTGACCTCCTTCTCGAGCTCGGCGGGCAGCTTCATGATGGGCGCGAGGACGATCAGGCTCTTGAAGCTGTTCTTGAGGGTCAGCGTGAGGTCGCGCAGGCGTCGCGTCACACTCGTGTCCATGATGAACGCGTGGAAGTCCTTCAGAAGGAAGATGGCCTGGTCCGGCGACCTCAGCACGTGCTCGAGCGCCGCGAGCGGCTCGCGTGTCGCCAGGTCCTTCTCCCCGGTGGGACCGACGAAGCCCTGCGTGATGGTCCAGACCTGGAGCTTCCTGCCTCGGTCTCGAGCGATGGCACGAAGCGCGTTCTCGACGCGCCGCTCCTCCCACGACACCACATAGATGATGGGGTAGCGGGCGCGGATCATCACTTCCAGCTGCATATCGACGCGCGTGGACATGCGGCACTCCCGGGCGTGGCTCCTGCGGTGACGGACCAGGGCGATGCGGTCCGCGGCCCGCCGCCGCGTGGTGCACGGTTCGGCGCGCTGCGCGGCCATCCCTGCGGGCGGAGCGAGGTTCTGCGCTCAGGTCGTAGCGCGCCTGCCGGTGGGGCGGCAACTGGTGAGGCGGAATCTCTTGCCTGCGGGGGCGCGGCTGTGATAGAATCGGGTTGTGTTCGGCCAGGGAGCGCCCTGCAGGCGATTGGTGATGTGCCGTGCGCCATTAGCCAACGAAGCCTGTCAAGGAGTGGCGCTCGGTCATCTGAGTGGCAACCCCCTCACGGGGGTATCGCGAGGTTGGTCGGCTCACATCCGCCCGTTGTGGACGGGTTACATGGTGCGCGGACACACGGCGTCGCGGGGTCCCTGTGCGCTCGAACACACGACGGCCGGAGCAAACCGCTCCGGCCGTCGGTTCGCAATGGCTCGCCGCCGCGCTCAGTGACCTGCGTAGTCGCGGAACAGGGCGCTCACCGACTCGTCACTGTGGATCCTCCGGATCGCGTCGGCCAGCAGCCCTGCCACGGAGATGACCCGGATCTTGCCGCCCTCGGCGCCGCTTGGCGGCGGGATGGTGTCTGTTACCAGGAGGGAGCGGAGCGCAGACTGCTCGACGCGGCGCACGGCGTCCCCCGACAGGACCCCGTGCGTGCAGCAGGCATGGACCTCCTTGGCGCCGCGCTCCATTAGAGCTGTGGCGCCCTGCACGATCGAGCCGCCCGTGTCGATCATGTCGTCCACCATGACGCAGACTCGGTCGCGCACGTCACCGATGATCTCCATGATCTCCACCGCGTTCGCCTCCGGGCGTCGCTTGGCGATGATGGCGATCGGCGTGTCCAGGTGCTCCGCGAGCGCTCGCGCCCGGACAACACCGCCTACGTCCGGAGAGACCACCACGGTGTCGCCGTTCTGCAGTCCCATGGCCTTCAGCTCGTCCGCGATGAGCGGACCGGCGAGAAGGTGATCCATCGGTATGTCGAAGAACCCCTGAATCTGCCCGGCGTGGAGATCGACGCAAAGAACGCGGTTGGCGCCCGCGTTCGTCACGAGGTTCGCGATCAGGCGGGCGGTGACAGGTTCGCGCGGCTTGATCTTCTTGTCTTGCCGGCCATAGCCATAGTAGGGGAGCACCACCGTGATCCGCCGGGCCGACGCTCTGCGGAACGCGTCGATGACGATCAGCAGCTCCATCAGGTTGTCGTTGACCGGGCAGCACGTCGACTGGATGATGAAAGCGTCCAGGCCGCGCACGCTCTCCTCAATCTTGACGCATATCTCTCCGTCGGAGAACTTGCGGACAGTAAGGCCCCCGAGCTCGACCCGGAGAGCGCCGGCGATCTGGTCCGCGAGGTGGGGGTTCGAGCTACCTGTGAAGATGCGCAGGCCATCGTGTGCTGGCATCTCAGGCCTCCTGGTCGCGACGGCGTCGCGCAGCCCAGCCTTCCTTGATGGCCGCATGGGAGCGAGCTATGGCGAGCGCGTCCGCCGGAACGTCGGCGGTGATCGTGCTCCCCGCCGCCACATAGGCTCCGCCGCCTACTACCACGGGCGCTACGAGCGTCGCGTTGCTTCCGACGAAGGCTCCGTCGCCGATCTGCGTCCTGTGCTTGCGAGCGCCGTCGTAGTTGCATGTGACGGCGCCCGCGCCAATATTGGCCCCGGCGCCGATGTCGCTGTCGCCAAGGTAAGCCAGATGGGACGCAGACGCACCCGCCCCCAGGCGGGTGTTCTTCAGCTCCACAAAGTCGCCGATCCTGGCGCCCTGGTCCACCTCCGTGCCCGGCCGCAGGTGGGCGAACGGTCCGACGCGTACGCCGGACGCGAGCTTGCTTTCGGTGATCTGGGAGTAGGCTATCGTGCAGCGGTCGCCGATGCGCGAGTCGCGGATGCGCGTGTTCGGGCCGATCTGGCACTCCTCACCGATCGTCGTGCTTCCGAGCAGGATTGCACCGGGCTCGAGGACGGTGTCCGCGCCTACCTTCACGGTCGCGTCGACATAGGTGCTGGCAGCGTCCACCACGGTGACGCCTTCCAGCATCAGTCCGGTGAGCACGCGGCGGCGCAGGATGCCCGTGACCTGAGCGAGGTCCACGCGGGAGTTGACGCCGAGGGTCTCGTCGGCATCGCTCACGCGCAGGGCATCGACCCGCGCTCCATCGCGCACCATCAGACCGACCACATCGGTCAGGTACAGCTCGCGCTGAGCATTGTCAGAGCGAAGCCGCTTCAGACCGGCAAGCATCGCGTGTCCATCGAAGCAGTAGATGCTCGGGTTCCACTCGCGGATCAGGCGCTCGGAGTCCGTTGCGTCCTTCTCCTCGACGATCATGGCCACCCGGCCTTCCGCGTCGCGCACGATCCTGCCGTAGCCGGTGGCATCGTCGAGGATCGCTGTCAACAGTGTGAGCGCCGCCCCAGACGCGACGTGTTGGTCCCGGAGAGCGCGCAGCGTGGATGCGCTTAGCAGGGGAACGTCTCCGGCCAGCACCGCCACCGGCCCGCTGTAACCTGCTATGTGCGGCGCGGCGGAGCGCGCCGCGTCGCCGGTGCCCAGCGGCTGCTTCTGCACCGCGTACTCGACATCCGCACCGAGTCCCTGCCGTACTGCCTCCGCCTCGAACCCCACCACCACGATGACGCGCGCGAATCCGGCGTCGCGGCACGAGTTGATCACGTGACGGGTCAGGGGCAACCCGCAGAGGGGATGAAGCGGCTTGGGTATGCGGGAGCGCATACGCGTGGAGCGCCCCGCGGCGAGGATGACCGCGACGCCATGATCGGGTGCGCCCGGCGGTGATGGCGACGGGTTGTGGGACATGCTGGTGGATGATCTCCGGCCGGGGCGCATTCCGCCCTGAGGAACTGCGGCGAGCCGCCGATAATGGAATGGATGGTGGTCCCACTCGTGCGCTGTCGGTGCAGTACCCCTCGGAGGCAGCGCGGCCCATTATAGTCCACGCGCCGGATGAGCGTCAACGCGATGGAGCGAGGCCGCGCACTGGTTGACAGCGCGGAATGCGATCAGTATAATTGCTGCATTGCGTTCCGGGTGAACGTTGGATGTGCGCCTCCGGCGGCCAGTGCGCCAGGCCAGCCGCGTCGCCACCTTGACAACAAGAAGTCTCCTGCAAGGAGTGTGCGCCCGCCGGTACCACGACGCATCCGGCGGTCGGGAAAGGACGCAGGGGCGCACTGTCGGCGCGGCGTAGCCGCGCAACGGCGTTCGGGAGAGCAGCCGGGCAGGTGCGTTTACTGGTTTCCTTGCGCCGAGCAGACGGTACCGAACGTCTGCCCTCCTCCTAGGCCCGTCGTTCCGTCAGCGGCACCGCGCGGTCTATCGCCCTACGCGCGGCGGGAGATGGCAGCGATGTGGAAGCAACCCGAGAACGACCAGTTCGTGGACGAGTTGTATCTCGCGGGTGAGCGAGTGCCCTCCGGTGTCTACCGGCAGGTCGGCACGTGTCGGCAGGTGTGTCTGGACCGCGACGACTTCCTGCCTGCCAGCCTCGATGGCAGGGTGGCGTGCTACATGCGGGTGAACAACACCTGGGGGCAGCTCGAGCACCGACAGGCGGTCTAGGCACGAGGACCATCGCGGACGACCACGGTCTTGAGGCGGGGGCCGGCTACTATGCCGGCCCCCGTTCTGCGTGCCCGCCCGCCGCGTTGCTGTTGCCACCGGGGCTCTGGTCCGTCTAGTCTGACGGTTCGTTCAACTAACGTTCAGCCATTGGGAACGGAGCGGGAAACGTGAGCGCCGCAGGGCCGTATGGTTGGTTGGTCCGACACACCTCGCTGAACGGCGCATCCGCGTCCGCTGCCCGCTGTGGACCGCAGCGACCGCTCACACCATCAGGAGGCGCAGCGCCATCCATGCACCGATCGGAATCTGTCGTTCGTGCGCGCCGCCTGCTCCGTTGCGGGGCGGCACTGGTTGTGGGGTGCGCACTGTTCTCCCTGCGCGCCGGGGCGGAGATCCGCGCCGAGCAGGCGCCGACCCTAGACCTCACACAACCCGTGGAGCTGGATCAGGCAATTCGCTTCGCGCTTGCCAACCAGCCGTCGCTCGCCATCGCGGGCAGCCAGGTGGGCGCTGCGCGCTCCCGGGTAACGCAGGCGCGCTCGCGCTTTTTCCCACAGATCGGGCCGAGTTACGAGTACTCGAGCCAGCTCACCACCGTCAGCACCGCCGCAGGGACGCGTAGGAGCGTGATGGAGAGTGCGGTCGCACAGATCGGTCTGCGACAGCTGGTCTTCGACACGGGCAGGCGAGAGGAAGGGGTGGCGCAGGCCCGGCACCTGCAGCAAGCTGCGGAACACAATCTGCTCGATGCCCGGCAGGATGTGGTGCTAAATGTAACCATCGCCTACTACGACGTCCTGCGGCGCCAGGAGCTGGTCCGTGTCGCTGAGTCAAGCGCGGATCGTGCGCGGACGACTCTCGAGGCGACGCAGGCGGCTGTGGAGGCTGGCACGGAGCGCGCCATCGACGTGCTCCAGGCGCAGGCCGACATGGAAAACGCGATGGTGAGCGTGAGCCAGGCGCGCAACGATGTGCGGCTCGCGCAGGTCGCCCTGCGTAACGCGATGGGCATCGTTGCCCCCGTTCAGGTCCAGGTGGCCGCAGCGACGCTGCCGCCGCCCGCGCCTGAGCCGGAGCAGCGCACCCCGGCCGACTTTATCCGCTTGGCGACGGAGAGCCGCGAGGACCTGAAGGGAACGCGTGCGAGCATCTCGGCCACGAGGCGATCGGTCAGGATTGCGAACATCGAGGCCGGCCTGCAGGTTCAGGCCGATGTTATCGGGGGGTACCGCTTCGATCCAGACCCCGGGGAGAGCCGAGCGTTCACCGCAACGTTGACCTACCCGCTCTTCGATGCCGGGCTGACGCGCGCCCGGGTGCGGGAGATGAAGGCCTCCGTGGAGCAGGCGGAGCGGCAGCTCGACGTCGCCCTCCAGAACCTCACGCTGGAGGTGGAGCATGCGCACCTGCTGCGCGAGGAGGCGCGCCTGCGCATCGTGGCGACCGCCTCGGCAGTCCGGGCCGCTCGGTCCAACTATGAGGCGGCGCGTGAATCGCAGAGGGAAGGCACGGGCGACGTGATCGCCGTGATCACTGCGCAGACCCTGTTGGTCACCGCGGAGACGAACGCCGTCCAAGCGCTCTACGACTTCCATACCGCGGATGCCAGGCTGCAGCGTGCGATCGGAGCGAACGATCCATACCGGACGGAAGGGGACAGGCCTTGAGGCGCATAGGGATCATCGCGGCGGTCGTCATGCTGTTCGCAGCGGGCGCCGCCTGGGCGTGGCTCCGGATACGCAGCAACGACGGGACCGAAGAGGTCCAGTACAAGCTCCAGGATGTTACGCGCGACCGCGTGCGCAAGACGGTGTCAGCTACGGGCACACTGAAGCCCTGGGCGGTGGTTGACATCAAGTCCAAGGCCGGCGGCCGTGTGGACGCACTGCTGGTCACCGAGGGCAGCGAGGTGAAGAGGGGCCAGGTGCTCGCGAAGATCGACCCCACGGACACGCTCCTGAACGTGAACACCGCGCGCGCCGACATCGACTCTGCGCGTGCCCGTGAGATGCAGAGCGACGGCACCTGGCGCCTGCAGATCGAGCAGAGCGCTACGAGCGTCGCGTCGGCGCGGGCCTCGCTGGCCTCGGCGGAAGCGTCTCTGAGCGCGGCGAAGGTACGGCTGGAGCGCGCGCGCACCACGCAGGGCGCCCAGCCCAGGCTGTGGCGGATGAGCGTCGAGGCTGCCGAGGCGCAACATGAGGCCGCCTCCAAGCAGCGCAAGCAGCTCGACTCGACGCAGGCGGTTGAGCGTGCTACCGCTCAGGCCAGCTACGATCAGGCGAAGGCCAACCTCGACAACGGTCAGGCGAACTACGGGCGGCAGCAGTCGCTCCTGGCCAGGGGCTTCGTGTCCCAGCAGGCAGTCGACCAGGCGCGCGCGTCCTACGAAGTGAGCGCCGCGCAGGTGCGGAGCGCCGACGCGCGGTTGCGAACTATCGGAGAGGAGCAGCGTGCGGCAATTGACGCGGCCGATGCACGCGTGAAGCAGGCGCTGGCAGGTCTGGAGAGCGCGCGGGCGCAGGAGGCGGACGTCCGCAACGCAGACCATTCGGTCGAGGAGGCGCAGGCCGCGGTTCAGCAGGCCGAGGCGCAGGTGCGGCAGCAGCGCGCAGCGCATGCCCAGGCGCAGGCCAACGTGGCGAACAACGACATCCGGCGGTTCGACATCGCCACCGCCCAGGCGTCCCTCGAGCGTGCGCGTGCATCGTTCGCCAACGCGCGCACGACACTGGACCAGACCGTGGTGCGAGCACCGTCAGACGGGGTCATTCTGCAGAAGTACGTGGAGGAGGGGACGATTGTGTCGTCGGCGCTCTCCTTCGCCGCCACGGGAAACAACATTCTGCAACTCGGAGACGTGACGCGCATGTACGTAGACGTCACGGTCGACGAGACCGACATCGCGACCGTGCGCGAAGGGCAGCAGGTCGACATCATGATGGACGCTTACCCCGGGGTGCCTTTTGAGGGCACGGTCACGCGCATCGACCCGCAGGCCGTCGTGGAGCAGAACGTGACCCAGATCCACGTGCGGGTGGAGGTGGACAACTCCGCACCGGCGTTCCGGCTCCTGAAGCCGGGCATGAACGCGACCTGCGAGTTCATCGACGACGAGCGCGAGGACGTGGTCTGCGTGCCTTCGGAGGCGCTCAGGACCGACGACAAGGGCCAGTTTGTGGAAGTCGGCACGGGCGGTCAGCCCGCTCCGCCCGATCCCAAGAGCGGCGACCCTGCGGACCCCGACCTGCTTGTGAGGGTGAAGGTGGAGCGGCGTGACGTGCAGGTGGGCCTAGAGGGGAACGACGTGGTCGAGATCCGGAGCGGGGTCACAGAAGGCGAGAAGGTAGTCGTCCAGACGATCGAGCCGGTGAAGGAGCAGGCGGGCAGCCCGTTCGGCGGAGGCGGCCCCGGCATGGGCCGCGGAATGGGCATGGGGCGGGGCCGGTAGGGCTCGACTGAGCGCGAGGGGGGGTGGATCAAGGTGGTTGCCCTGTTAATGGCCCTGCGCGGCCTGGGCGCGAACAAGCTGCGGTCGTTCCTCACGATGCTCGGCGTGATCATCGGCGTCGGCGCCGTGATCGTGGCGGTCGCCATCGGCCAGGGGTCCCGTGAGGCGGTGGCGGAGAGCATCCAGCGGCTCGGCACGAACGTGCTTACGGTGTTCCCGGGGCAGCAACGGCGCGGTGGAGTAAGCTTCGGCTTCGGCTCAACGAACACGCTGACGCTCGGGGACGCCGACGCCATCCTGCGCCAGTGCCCGTCCGTCTCCCGCGTGTCACCCAGCGTCGGTCGCGGGCTGCAGGTGAAGTACAAGAACAACAACACGAGCGTGCAGGTGCAGGGCACCGGACCCGACTACCCTGTGATATCGAACCACCCCGTGGAGGCTGGCCGCTACTTCACGCAGGCGGAGGTCAAGTCGTACCGCCGCGTGGCCATCATCGGCAGCACGACCGCGAAGGACCTCTTCGACCAGCAGTCGCCCGTGGGAAAGACGATCCGGATCGCGGGGCAGTCCTTCGAGGTTATCGGTACGCTGCGCGAGAAGGGGGGCATGGGTTTCCGCAACCCCGATGACTCCGTCTACGTGCCCGTGACCACCGCCATGCGCCGGCTGCTGGGCGTCGAGAACGTGCAGAACATCACGGTCCAGGCGCGCGCGGCATCGCTGATGAACAAGGCGCAGGAAGAAGTTGACGCTCTGTTGCGCAGACGTCACAAGATTCCCACGATGGGTGCGGCGGACTTCATCGTGTTCAACCAGGCCGACCTCGCCCAGGCGCAAAACGAGCAGCAGGACATCTTCTCGGCGCTCATCAAGTGGCTCGCCGGCG
Organism: Chthonomonadales bacterium; assembly: GCA_035477595.1. Lineage (GTDB taxonomy): Bacteria > Armatimonadota > Chthonomonadetes > Chthonomonadales > CAJBBX01 > DATIKM01. Next base: position 33,619 of record DATIKM010000173.1, on the reverse strand, counting down.
TGTCGCTCATGGTCGGCGGCATCGGGATTATGAACATCATGCTGGTCTCGGTCACCGAGCGCACGCGCGAGATCGGCATTCGCAAAGCGATCGGCGCCAAGCGGCGCAACATTCTGGGGCAGTTCCTACTGGAGGCGCTGCTGCTCTCACTGGTGGGCGGCGTCCTCGGCGTCGCGGTGGGAGTGGGCGGCTCGCAGCTCGTGGGCTCGGCTAATGAGTGGAAGATCGTGCTCTCCGCACAGACGGCTCTCGTCGCCTTCAGCTTTGCCGCGGTAGTCGGCGTGTTCTTCGGCTTCTACCCGGCGCTCAAGGCCTCCAAGATGAACCCGATCGAGGCGTTGCGCTACGAATAGGGGCGCTCAGCGCCGCCGCCGCCCCAAGGAGGACGGTTCGATGCGAAGGATGGTCTGGTTGGTCGCCGCCCTGGCGGCGACGGTCGCGGCGGCTCCGGCCGTGGCGCAGGGCGGCTTCGGCAACCTCACGCCCCAGCAGCAGCAGCAGCTCCAGGCGAAGATGACGGCCTGGAGCAAGTGGCGGGAGAACAACAAGCACGTCACCGCGCTGCAGCAGACGGTGACGGGTCTCGCGCTCATCGAGCAGGACGCGAAGACGGCACTAAGCAGGGACCAGGCAAGGAAGGTCCTCGCGGCCATGAACAAGTGGGGTAGGAGGCCCGCGCTCACCAACGAGGAAGCTCGCGCTGCCAACAAGGAGCTTACGGCCATGCTGACGGTAGCGCAGCTACAGAAGCTGGCGACAGCGCCGAGCCCCGGTCGCGGCGGTCGCGGCTTCGGCGGCGGTGCGCGGCCCGGTGCAGGGCCCGGCGCAGGGCCCGGCGGCGGCGGCTCGCGCCCGAGCTTCGACATCAGCAGGTTCCCAGACCCCAGGAACTACAACCCGCTCAACCCGGACACGCTGCCTTTTGAGCAGATGCGTCCGGTGGCGAAGCAGCGCATGAACGAGTTCCGGACGAAGCTGTCCACGAAGGCCAGATAGAGCTACGGAAGCAGTGGGCGAGGGGCGCGGCGCCGCTCGCGTCCCTCGCGCAGTGTCCGCCCGAAGGAGCCGGATTGCCATGGCGTCCCACCTGATCGAGGTCCGCGACCTCTCCAAGACCTACGGCGCTGGGAAGACTGAGGTGCGCGCCCTCCGGCATGTGACGCTCGCCATCGACCGCGGTGAGTTCGTGGCGATCATGGGCCCGTCCGGGTCAGGCAAGTCCACTTTCATGAACCTGATCGGGTGCCTCGACAAGCCCACGGGCGGTTCCTACCTTCTGGAGGGCGTTGAGGTCTCCACGCTGAATGACAACCAGCTCGCCGAGATACGCAACCGCAAGATAGGCTTTGTGTTCCAGACGTTCAACCTTCTGCCCAGGACCACCGCGCTACGCAACGTGGAGCTACCCATGCTCTACAACGGCGCTCGCAACCGCGACGCGATCGCTATGCGCGCCCTGGAGGTCGTCGGTCTCGGGGACCGCACGCACCATCGCCCCAACGAGCTCTCGGGCGGTCAGCAGCAGCGGGTGGCGATCGCACGCGCCCTGGTTAACGACCCGTCCATCATCTTCGGCGACGAACCGACCGGCAACCTCGACTCGAGGACCGGCGAGGAGATCATGGCAATCTTCCAGCGGCTCAACCGCGACGGAACGACGATCGTCGTTGTGACCCACGAGCCCGAGATTGCCGCGCACGCGAAGCGGATCATCCGTTTCCGGGACGGTTACCTTGTGTCCGACGAACCTGTACCTGAGCAGGTCAACGCGGAGGATGTCCTCGCCCGGATGGCGCCGGAGGACGACGCGGAGGAGGCGGTCGCCTGACGGGCGGCTACCGCCTCGGCTCGGGTTGCGTTGACCGGGCCGGGGGGCCAGTGGTACAATGACGCGTTGCGCGGCCCTCGCCGTGCGCCTGCTCCTCGCACCCTCTCGAGGTCCGCCACGTGAAGACCGGCCGGCCGTTTCCCCGCTTCGTGTTCCGGACCGCTTTGTGTGCCGCCCTGTGCGCTGTCGCGGCGCTGTTCCTCTCGGGTTGCGCCGACGAGCGATTGCCACCAGGAACGCGGCGCCTCGTGGTGTGGGGCCTACAGTACGGTGAAGAAAGCCAGGGCCTCGAGGCGCGCGTCCTTGAGTTCGAGCGGCGGAATCCTGGCGTCAGCGTCAGCGTCCTCTCGATGGGCGCGGGCCAGATGAACCCACAGAAGCTGATGACGGCGATCGTGGGGCGAGTGCCGCCGGACGTCATTCACCAGGACCGCTTCACGATCGGGGACTGGGCCTCGCGCGGCGCGTTCGAGCCGCTGGACGATCTCATCCTCCGCGACCAGGCGCGCAACGCCCCGTACGCCATTCGGCGCGCTGACTACTACCGCGCCTGCTGGATGGAGGCCGTCTACGAGGGCAGGGTCTACGCGGTGCCGTCCACGACCGACGCTCGCGCCCTCTACTACAACCGCGCTCTCTTCCGCGAGGCCGGCCTGGACCCCGATCGCCCCCCGAGGACCTGGGAGGAGCTGCAGGACTACGCGGTCCGCCTGACGCGCCGACTGCCAGACGGCACGTTCGACCGCATCGGCTTTATCCCGAACTTCGGCAACTCCTGGCTCTACCTCTACAGCTGGCAGAACGGCGGCGAGTTCATGTCGCCGGACGGTCGAACCTGCACGCTCGACAACCCGCACAGCGTCGCCGCGCTGCAGTTCATGGTGGACGTCTACGACGCGCTCGGCGGCGTCACGGCCGTCAACGCCTTTGCGTCCGGCTTCCAGACACAGGAGCTCGACCCGTTTCTGACCGGCAAGGTCGCCATGAAGGTAGACGGCAACTGGGTCCTCAACGGGATCGCGCGGTTCGGGCCAGACCTCGACTTCGGTGTGGCGCCTGCGCCGGTCCCCGCGGAGCGACTGGCGCAGACGTTGGGCGGGCAGAAGGGCCGGTTCACGGGGCAGGACCCGTTCGTGACGTGGGCAGGGGGGTTCTCCTACGCTATTCCGCGAGGTGCGCAGAACCGCGATCTGGCGTGGGAGTTCGTGAAGTGGATGTGCAGCCCGGAGGCGGGCGTGATCGATGCACGCGCCCAGCGCGAGTACAACATCGCGAGGGGGCGTCCGTTTGTGCCCGGGATCTCGGCCAACGTCCGCGTGAACGAGGCGGTGTGGGCAGAGTTCGCGCCGCGCGGCGAGAAGTACCGCGAGGGACTACGCACCTTCATCGACATGATGCCCGCAGCTCGCTACCGGCCCGTGACCTTCGTCGGACAGCGGCTGTGGGATGAGCACGTGCGCGCCTTCGACAGGGCCACCCACCATCGCGACACCGGGATGACCCCGCAGCAGGCCATGAGCGCCGGGGCGCGCGTCGTGCAGGCGGAGCTGGACAAGGTCTACCGACGCGCCGACTACCCGGCGCTGCCGCCCGTCGTCCCGATCGCGATCGCCTCGGCGGCCGCTCTGGGGCTCATCGCGTTCGTGGCGCTGCGAGTCCGGGCGATCCGCCGCCTGGGGCGCCTGTCTCGGGCGGAGACTACCGCGGGATGGCTCTTCGCCTCGCCGTGGATTCTGGGCTTCGTCGCGCTCACCGCAGGTCCTATCCTGACGTCGATCCTGCTCAGCTTCTGCGAGTACGACGTTCTGCATCCGCCGCGCTTCGTGGGCGTGCACAACTACACGGAGCTCTTCGGGGCCGAACGCTACTTCCTGGTGAAGTCGCTGGGCAACGTCGCCTACCTGGCCGCCATCGGAATACCTCTCGGGATGGCGACGGGCCTCGCGATGGCGATGCTGCTGAATGCCAAGGTCGGCGGGATGAGCATCTATCGCACCTGCTTCTACCTGCCATCGATCGTTCCCGTCATCGCGAGCGCGGTGTTGTGGGCCTGGGTGCTGAACGGTGACCCGAACCGGGGCCTGCTGAATGCCGCGTGGAAGGGGACGCTCACCGCGTGGTTCGGCCTGGCCCCGCCGGGCTGGTTTGGCGCGGCGGAATGGGCGAAGCCGGGCCTCATCGTGATGGGGCTCTGGGGTGCGGGCGGGGGCATGATCCTGTGGCTGGCCGGTCTGCAGGGCATCCCGCAGCACCTCTACGAGGCAGCGGAGCTGGACGGCGCGGGCGCGTGGGGTGCGTTCCGCAACGTCACGCTTCCCATGCTCTCGCCCTACATCTTCTTCAACCTCATAATGGGGACCATCGGCGCGCTGCAGGAGTTCGACCGAATCTACGTCCTAGGCGGGCAGGGCGCTGGGGCCAGCTCCGCGGGCCCGGTCGACAGCATGCTGGTGCCGGTGCTCTATCTGTTCAACAACGCGTTCAAGTACTTCAAGATGGGCTATGCGTCGGCGCTTGCTTGGGTGCTCTTCGTCATCATCCTCGCACTCACCCTCATCCAGCTAAAGCTGGCGCCGAGGTGGGTCCACTACGAGGCGGAGAAGTGACGACCCTGAAGCGGGCCGAGCCGCTGTCTGAGCAGGGACGTGCCTGCGCGATGGCGACCCGTGCAGCGTGCGCACGGGCGAGGTGCGCACCGTGACGCCCGCTCTGTGGGTGGTCGGCGTCGCACTGCTCTACGGCGCCGCCGTTGTCGCCGCTGTGGCAGCATACCTCGCGGTTCGGCGCCGGTCGGTGGCCGGCCTCGTGGGCCTGGTGGCGGCTACGGCGGCCGGGCTCGCGGCCTACCGGTGGGCGCCCGGGCCATCGGGCGCGCCGCTCTTCCTGGGCGCTCTGGTCTGGTGCGCCACCTCCGCCGTCGTGTTGGCGGCCCTGTGGAGATCGGCCCCCTGGCGCATGATCAAGGATGCGCGCGAGGCAAGAAGGCTGACCCTCCTCCACCTGGCGCTGCTGACTGGGTCTGCCGTGTTCCTTGTTCCGTTCGCGTGGCTCGTGGTCACCTCGCTCAAGGAGGACGAGGACATGAGCCAGTTCCCGCCTGTGTGGGTGCCCCGTCAGCAGGTTCAGGTGCAGGTGGACGGGCGCGAGGCGGGTCTGGCAACAGCGCACTACCGCGGCACGCCCGTCACCGTCGCGGTTCTGGAGGAGCGCGAGACGGGGGAGCGACGGCTCCGCATTCTGGAGCCGCCGAACCTGCGCGGACGGGAGTTCGAGCTGCCGCGCTCACAGGTCACCGAGGTGCGCCGGTTCGCGCCGGTGTGGAGCAACTACCCGGACGCACTCGAGTTCCTTCCGGCCGAGACGAAGTCCGGCCTGGTGTTCGTCGGCAACACGCTCTACCTGTCGGCTTTTACCATTCTGGGCACGTTGCTCGCCAGCTCGCTAGTGGCGTTCAGCTTCGCCCGCCTGAAGTGGGCCGGCCGAGACGCAATCTTCGTCGTGCTTCTGGCCACGATGATGCTCCCCGGTGCGGTGACGATGATGCCCGTGTTCCTGATCTTCCGCTCAATCGGATGGATCGACACGCTGCGGCCGCTCTGGGTGCCGGCGTTCTTCGGCAGCGCCTTCAACGTGTTCCTGCTCCGCCAGTTCTTCCTCACGATTCCCAACGACCTCGAGGACGCTGCCAAGATCGACGGGTGCTCTTACTTCGGAATCTACTGGCGGATCATGCTGCCGCTCATCAAGCCGGCGCTGGCCGCCATCACGATCATGACCTTCATGGCCTCCTGGAACAACTTCATGGGCCCGCTCATCTACATCAGCACGCCAACGCGGATGCCTCTGGCCTATGCCCTGCAGCTCTTCCAGACCGCCCATGGCGGTGAGCCCGGCCTGCTGATGGCTGCCTCCACGATGATGATGCTGCCGGTGCTGGTTCTCTTTTTCCTGACCCAGCGCTACTTCATCCAGGGCGTGACCCTCACGGGAATCAAGGGGTAGGAGCGATGGCAGCGCGACGCAAGCTGAACATCCCGCTCATCAAGAGCGCGACGATGTTCGCAGTGGGGGGACCGATCGGGTTCGGCGCCACTCTGTGCGGCGTTGGCGGACAGGTGGCCGCGGCGCCCGCCATCGACTTCCTCCTCGGACTGCGGCCCGAGCGCAACGCGGGAACCTCACTCCTCTTCGCGCTGGCGGCGGCGGCGGCCTCGGTGGCGGCCGCGCACGTGTTCGGGGCACCCGTAGACTGGCTCGCGGCCGTTCTGCTGGCGATCGGGGCGACGGTGGGCGTTGCCGCGACAGCGGCCATCTGCCGCAGCCCCGGCGCTCTGAAGGTGCGTAGGACGGCGCACGCATGCGCCGTGCTCCTTGGCGTCTACGTGGTGGCGGAAGCGCTCCGGCAGCGCGTAGGCGGCCCCCAGACGCTTGCCCTCGAGTGGCTGAGCGCTCCGGCAGGGCTCCTGCTGCTGGGCGCGGTGTGCGGCGCGGCGTCGAGCGTGTTGCAGGTAGCCACCGGGCTTCTGTTCGTGCCCGCGCTTGTGTTCCTCGCCGGCGTTCCAGTGCTGGACTCGGTGGTCATGGCGAACCTTGTCGTCGCCATCGCCTCCGTGCTGCCGGTGGCGGGGCACGTCGCTCGCGGGACGGCCGACCGCCAGGCTGGGATGTGGATGGTGGTCGGCGGGGTCCTCGGCGGCGCGGCGGGCGGGTGGACGCTCGCTCTCGTCGCCGTTGACGCGGGTGTGGTCGCACTCGTCTGGTTCGGCCTGGTAGCGATGTTTCTCGGGGGCTGGCAGCTCTCCCGGTTGTCGTAAGCCGCTCTCCAGGCCCGCGCAAACTCGGCAGCAGAGGGCGATCATCGTATGCGGCTCGGGTTCGTAAAGAGCATTCTGCAGCGCGTCGACACCATCCTGACTGGGCGCGGGCGCATTGACGACGAGCTCCTGGAGGAGCTGGAGGCAGCGCTCCTGCAGGCCGACGTGAACGTGCGCACCACGGAGGCCGTGCTTGCGGACCTGCGGCAAGGGGTCGCGGAGCAGCGACTGAAGGACCCAGGTGACGTGCGCGCGCGCCTTCGCGAGGATCTGGCGCGGGTGCTTCACGCCGGCGCGCCGGACCGAGGGCTGCGCGTAGGACCGTCCGCGCCCAGCGTCTATCTGGTGGTCGGGGTGAACGGGGTCGGCAAGACCACGACGATCGCCAAGCTCGCGGCGCGCCTGCGTGCGCAGGGAAGCACGGTGCTACTGGCGGCCGGAGACACGTTCCGCGCAGCCGCCATAGAGCAACTCACCATCTGGGGTGAGCGGATCGGCGTGGACGTCGTCCGGCACCGCGACGGCGCCGATCCGTCGGCGGTGATCTACGATGCCATCGCGTCGGCGCGCGCGCGCGGCATCCAGTACGTCATCGCCGACACCGCCGGCCGCCTGCATACGCGGGCCAACCTGATGGAGGAACTCCGCAAGATCGACCGTGTGGTAACGCGCGAACTGGGTCGCCCGGCGGACGAGACCCTCCTGGTGCTAGACGCCACGACGGGCCAGAACGGCATCGCACAGGCCCGGCGGTTCCAGGATGTGCTGTCGGTGACCGGTGTAGTGCTCGCCAAACTGGACGGTACGGCGCGCGGTGGCATCGTGATCACCATCGCCGATGAGCTCAAGCTTCCGATCAAGCTGGCGGGCGTCGGGGAGAGGGCAGAGGATCTCTGTGACTTCGAGCCCGACGCTTTCGTGGAGGCGTTGCTGCGGTAGGCGAGGGTCGCTGCGCTCTCGGGTGGTGCGGTGCAGGCCCCGCACTTTTGCGGTCTAGCCAAGGCTCCTGTGCCCCGCTATAATGACCCACTAGCCAGCGAGCGACATGGTCGTTCGAGAAGTTTGGCCGAGCCGCGTGCGGCGCATCTGTGCGGTCCGCGCGTGGCGGTCCGCGGATAGGCGCGCCAAGGCCACGGTCGCTTCCCCGGCCCTCCACGTCGTTGCCGCGTCTCTCGGCGCCTCTGTATGCAGCGCCGAACCGTGCGTCTCGCTGCGCAGCAGGCAACGCAAGACACCGATCTGGAGGCTCCCCTCGCTGCGCTCCTCCAGGTGGGCGGGAGTGGCACCCGGCGCCATGAAGCTGGTTCAGGATCTCATTCACAGGTGCCCCGTGTGGGTGAACCCGGAGCACACGGCCGAGTCGGCCGTCGTGCTGATGCGGGGCCACAACATCGGCGCGCTTCCGGTCCTCGACGGCCCCAAGCTTGTCGGGATGGTCATCTGCAACCACCTTCTCGGGGTCGATCCCCGCCAACGTGTGGGCGACCTTATGATGGTGGGCGTCCCCACAATCTCGCCCCGCATGTCGGTGCGCGAGGCCGCGGCCCAGATGGCCCGCGCGAACCTCGGCCGTGTTCCCGTGGTGGAATGCGGTCGCCTCGTGGGCGTGCTGACGGTGGGCGACCTGCTTCCCGAGCTGGGCAGGGTCGCCGATCCTCTGACTGGCCTGCCGTGGACAGACACCCTGCGCGAATGGGCCACAGCGCGGCTCGAACAGGGCCTCGAGATCACCCTGCTCTTCATCGACCTCGATGGGTTCGGGCAGTTCAACAAGACCTACGGCCACATCGTTGGCGATGAGGTGCTGCGGTCCGTGGCGGAGGTGATCGCCCAGGCGGTCGATCACGATCAGGACGTAGCATGCCGGTACGGCGGCGACGAGTTCTGCGTGGCGACACTGCGCTCCTCGAGCGCGGCCACGGACCTGGCCGCGCGCATCGCCCGGATGGTGCGCGACGTCAGCCTGCCGTCGCTCGGCGGCCAGATCGTCACCTGCACGATCGGGCAGTCGGGCGGCAAGCGGACGCGCGAGCGAGACCACGTGCACTATGCGGCCACTTTGAACAACCTGATCAACCTGGCGAGTCGCGACTGCACAGCTCGAAAGAGCGCGCACGCGCAGGCGGTGATCGCCGACATCCCGGTGGTCGGTCAGGGCGGCTCGCCTCGCTTGCGGCTGGGAGAGGTCGAGCTTCGCTGGGAGGGCGCGGTGGCTCACACCTGCGTGAACCTGCACTGGGCAGGCACGCCAGGCCGGCCACTTGGGGGCCAGGAGCCCCTGATGATCGAGGGTCTGACCCACTACTCCGCGTCCGCATCGGCCCGAACGGACAGCGAAGGAGCGTTGCGCCTCGTGGCGGAGACGGCCGTGGCTGCACTGCGCAACGTCCTCCCCGACGGCTACGACCTTCAGCTTACCGACATGCTGCTGACGCGCACCGCGGCGGGGCAGGGCCTGATCACCGTGGTGGCGTCGTGGATCACGCCCTCCGGTCAGTCCCGGCTCGCGGGCACCTCGGTCATCGCTGGCTCCTCCCACCGGTCTGCGGCGTCAGCGGTTCTGGCGACGGTGAACCGCTCACTGAGCGGCGTGCTGATCGCCGCTCGCTAACGGAAGCCTGCCCATCACGGCAGCTCCGCGATCGCCTCGATCTCCACGTCGACGCCCAGCGGCAGCCCCGCCACCTGAACGCAGGAGCGCGCCGGCTTCGTCGGCCCCCAGTACTCCCGGTACACGGCGTTCAGTTCAGCGAATCGTCCCATGTCGGTGAGGAACACGACGACCTTCACGGCGTTGTCCAGATCAGCTCCGGCAGCCTGCAGCACGCCCTGCACGTTGGCGATGCACCTCCGCACACGGTCGCGGAAGTCGCCCTCCACAACCTTCCCGGTGGCAGGGTCTACAGGAACCTGGCCCGACACGAAGACAAGACCATTGGTCACGATGCCGGGCGTGTAGGGGGCTCCTTCCACGGGCTTGCCGGTCCAGACGGGCGCTTTTGGCATGCCGATCCTCCTCCAGAGGGGCGATTCGGCCGTGAGCGGCGCTGCGCACCGGCGGCCGGGCGCATTCTACGGTCGCCCCGCAGTGCTGTCAAATCCACGGACCCAGCAATCGCCTGTCGCCGATCAGGGCCGAAACCGTCGGTCTGGTCGTAGCGTACCGATGGGTGGCCGCGGCAGTGACATCAGGTGGCCGCTCGCGGCGATGAGTGGCAGGCTCTGTACGGGCGGCCCATCACGGCGTATACTGCAGTGAGCGAGCGCCATCCCTGTCCCTCCCGGCTGCGCGCGCCGGCGCCCATGGAAAGGACCACATGATTTGGACCTGAATGGAGTGCACGAGCAGTCCGCGCGCATCGTCGGCAGCGTCGAGACAGCCATCGTCGGCAAACGCACCATCATCGAGCGCGCGCTGGCGATCCTCCTGGCGCACGGTCACCTGCTGATTGAGGACATACCCGGTGTTGGCAAGACCACCTTGGCGAAGGCGCTCGCGCGCACGCTCGGGTGCGACTTCAAGCGCATCCAGTGCACGCCCGACCTGCTCCCGTCCGACATCACAGGAACCACGATCTACAACCAGAAGACCGGCGATTTCCAGTTCCGGCCCGGCCCCGTCTTCGCGAACGTCGTGCTCGCAGACGAGATCAACCGCTCGACACCGAAGACGCAGTCCGCGCTGCTGGAGTGCATGGAGGAGCGCCAGGTGACGGTGGATGGCGTCACCTATCCGCTGCCATCGCCCTTCTTCGTGATCGCTACGCAGAACAACGTGGAGCTGACGGGCACGTACCCGCTGCCGGAAGCGCAGCTCGACCGTTTCATGGCGCGCGTGACGGTCGGATATCCGGGGCGCGAGGAGGAGTTGCGAATACTCGAGGACCAGGTGCAGACCCGGCCGGTGGACGCGATCGGGCCCCTGATGAACGGCGAGTCGGTGACGGGCATGCAGCGGCAGGTGCGGAAGGTGCATGTCGATGGCACGTTACGCGCCTACGTGCTCGATATTGTCGCAGCCACGCGATCGCACCCCGCGCTGATACTCGGAGCTAGCCCGCGTGCAAGTCTGAACCTCCTGCATGCCGTGCAGGCGCTCGCGGCACTCTACGGCCGCCCGTACGTAACGCCCGACGACATCAAGACGATGGCGCCGTACGTCCTGGCGCACCGTCTCATCGTTCGACCTGAGCACAGGATTAAGGGAACGACTGCCGATGCGTGCGTTGAGCAGATTCTGCAGCGCATCCCGGTGCCCGTCGGCGCGACCATTTCGCAGCCGGCCTGAGGCGTGAGTTGACTGCGGTCCCTGGCGCCGCCCGCACGTCCCTGGCGCCGGACATCCCGGAGACGGCATGACGAACGTCAAGCGAGCGACGATCGTCACCGCGGCGGTGTTCCTCCTGCTGGCGGGATCGGTCGTGAACGGCCAGCAGCTCTTCTACATGGCGGCGCTTCTGCTCGCCTTGCCGGCGGTCTCGTACGCGGTGGGGCTCTTCGCTCTGCGCGATATCGAGTTCGAGCGCGAGACGCCGGAATCCGCCTGGGAAGGGGAGACGGTGACCTTCCGGCTGACGGTGCGGTCCCGGTCTCGCCTCACGCGCCTCTACCTCCAGGCGACCGACTCGCTTCCCGAGTGGCTCGACCATGCGCGGGGCGAGCCCGTGCTCTTCAACGCCCCCGCGATGAGCGAAGTCACGGTGGAGTACCCCGTCTACCTGGGGAAGCGCGGCGCCTACGTGCTGGACTCGCTTGAGATCACTGCATCGGACCCGCTCGGCATGTTCTCCGTGGTGAGGCGGGTCCCGTCCCGTGCGGAGATAGTGGTCTACCCGTTCCCCGAGCCGGTGCCGGAGTTCGTCTACAACGGCGCCGACCGTTTCGGGGTAGAGGAGGTGCTGGTGACGCGGGCACGCGGCAGCGGCATCGATCCGGACGGTGTGCGCGAGTACCAGCCCGGCGATCCCCTGAACCGCGTGCACTGGAAGTCCACGGCGCGGACCGGCGCCCTGAACGTGATCGAGTTCATGGAGCCGCACTCCCTGAGCGTCTGCCTGGTGCTCGACCTAGAGCAGGGCACCGACGTCGGCCGCGGCAAGGACACGACGCTGGAGTACCTGGTGCGGGCCGCGGCGAGTGTCGCTCAGGAGGCCGTGCGCATGGGCGCCACGTCGCGCCTAGTTGCGGGGAGCTATACCACCGCGCTCGCTCCTGGGCGAGGTACGGAGCAGCTCTTCCGCATCCTGGGCGGGCTGGCGCGAGCCCGCGCGACCGACCCGCGCCCGCTCCATGACGTTCTTCTGGAGCTCCTAGGGTCCCTCCGGCCGCTCGGCTCTCTGGTGGTCTTTACCGCCAAGGCCGACCCGCGGATTGCCGAGACCCTGTCGCACGTCGCTGCGCGCCACGCATCGATCGGGGTGGTATACGCCGACCCGCGCTCGTTTGCGCCAGAATCGCGCCTCACCACTGAGGACGAGCGCCGGCGCTTCCTTGACGCCCTCGCCGCGGTCCGCGCCCAGATCGTGGTTGTTCAGCGCCGCGACACGGGGAGTGCTGTAGCTAGCGCTCTGAGGGACGCGCGTGTCCACGCCTGACGTGTCGGCGGCGCCGGCAATCGGCGCGTCCGAGGACGCAGCGCCTCCCAGCGCGCTCATGTACGTGGCGGGCTGGGTGGTCACGCTGACTGGCATATGGTCGGTCGGCATCATCATGGAGGACCGCGCCTTCATGAGCCTGGCTGCTGTCCTGAGCACCGTCGGGTTCGCGGTCAGCTTCACCGCCGTCCGCTACCAAGTGTCGCTGGTGACCATCGAGATGACGGCGGCGGCGCTCTTCGCCGTGGCATGCCTGATGACCGTGGCCGGCGGGCGGACGATAGCGAGCCTGGCGCCCGAGGCAGCATCGTCCGACCCCGCGCTCAGCTTTGCGGCGGTGCTGACGTGGGGCGTCGTACTCCGGTGTTACACCCTCTCCAGCAACGGCCGGATCCTTTTCTCGTGCGTGCCGTCTATTGCGATACTCGGGCTGATGGGCACTATGTACCCCGAGCCCATCCTGGTAGTGCTCTTTGTCGTGTGCCTGTCAGGAACCTGTTTCATGGCGGTGCACGAGAACTACCTTCGCACGCGTCGGCGCAGCGAGGAGGCCGCGCCGCGCGCCCGGGCGAACGCCCTCCTCGTCGGCCAGGTACAGGTGGCCCTGCTCTGCATCGTGGGGGCGATGGCGCTTGCCAACGTGCTGGCGGTGCCGCTCCGCGCCGTGGGCCAGTACATGCTGCTCCCCGGGGCGATGGCGCCACTGGTCCAGCCTCGCGCAGGCGCCGCGGGGTTGGCCGAAGCCCCGCGCGCCTTCGCTGAGGAGCAGGAGGTCCTCATCGCCACCGGCCCCGTCCGTCTGAGCCCTCAGGTGGTGATGCGCGTGCGCGCCGACCATGGCGCCTACTGGCGCGGGACCACGTTCGACGAGTACACGGGCCGGGGATGGCGAAACACGCTGACCGAGCAATACGCCGTGGATGGCATTCGTGGGGCGCTCGGCCCGGAGGGACCTCTCTCCGAGCTGCGAGACCAGTCCGGCGTCTACTCGTTCGCGCTGCCTGGTGCCGGAGAAACCGCGCAGAGCGGCCCCAGCCGCATCATGGCACAGGCGATTGTGCTGGAGGGGGCTGGCATCTTCCGCGAGATATACGCGGCCGCCGAGCCTAGCCACCTCGTCCTGCCACAGAGGCGCATCACCGTCGACCGAGCCGGCACGGTCCATCTGACGGAGCCGCTGCGCGTCGGGCATTACAGGGTCTACTCGCGTGTGCCGGTCTGGGCGCCTGATACCCTTCCTGCCACGCCGCGCGGCACGCCGGCCGGCACTCTGATCCGGTACACGGGGATGGGCGGCATGGCGCCGGAGCTGCGAGCGCGGCTCCGCGCGATGGCCACAGAGGCGACGGCCGGGCGTGAGACGATGTACGATCGGGTCAGAGCCCTCGAGGCCGCGATCGGCCGCTCGTGCAAGTACAACACGGAGTCCGAGGCTGCGCCCGAAGGCGTCGACGTGGTGGAGTACTTTCTTTTCTCTCGCAGGGAGGGCTACTGCGACAGCTTCGCGGCGTCATTGACTATGCTCTGCCGGTCCATCGGCATCCCGGCTCGAGTGGCGTCCGGGTTCCTGCCTGGGGACTTCGACCCCGCTACGCAGGAGTACCTGGTGCGCGAACTCCACAAGCACCAGTGGACCGAGGTGTACTTCACGGGCGTAGGCTGGCTGCCGTTCGATGCCACCTCCGAGGCCGAGGACATCAGCCCCGCCGCGCGCGACCGAGCTGATCGCTCGGCCGGCTCCCTGCTTGCCCGGCTCTTCGGACGTGGGTGGCTTCCCCCGGTGGCTCTTCTCGGGTTCCTGGCGATGCTCGGGTACGTGCTCAAGGTGGAGGTCTTCGATCGCCTTCGGGCTCGACGCCTTGCGGCCAACTGCAGTCTCAGCCTGCCGCCGGAGAACCTCGCCGTAATCGCCGCCTACGAGTCCGCGTGCGCGACCCTCGCCCGCGCGAACCTGCGCCGCGCACCGTGGGCCACTCCGCAGGAGTACCTCGCATGGGTACGGGAGCGGCTTGCCGCCGTGCCCGATGCGGTCGAGCCGCTCGAGCGTCTCACCGGCGCACTCCAGCGTTTCCGCTACAGCAGGGCGACCGCCACTCCAGAGGATGTTTCGGCTGCCCAGGACGACCTCGGCCAGATTCGGCGCAATATGCGCAGGGCCCGCCAGGCGCTGCGCGCGGGCGAAGCCGCCTCACCCGCGCGAGGCGCCGCATGAGCCGGAACGACCGCCGCATCACGGCCGCGGGCGCCCGGAAGGCCTTCGCAGCCGTCGAGCGCATCTACCTCTTCCACGGGACCGACGAGATCGAGATGGAGGCGGTGGTGCGATCGCTGCGCGACCGGGTGGTGGACGCCTCCTTCGCGGACTTTGACAGCGAGTACCTGGATGCGACCTCCGCAACGCCCGACGCGATCCTGGCGGCGGCCGGCCTGGCCCCCTTGGCGTCCGAAAGGCGCCTGGTGGTGGTGAGGTCGTCCGATGCCCTCCGGCGACGTGAGCGCCAGCGCGACGCGGACGCGCTGGCGGCTGGGCTCCGCCGCGTGGGGCCGGCGACCTGCCTGGCGTTCGTCTGCCTCGACGCCCCGGAGCGCACTCGCTCCAAGACCGTAATCGGTGCGCGGTTCGATGCCGAGGTCCGCGAGCACGGCGCTGTCGCCGAGGTGCCTGCCCTAGGAGAGGAGGCGCTCCTCGAGTGGATTGGCGCCGAGGCGGCACAGTGGGGACAGGCTGTTGCGCCCAACGCCGCGAAGCGGCTCGCGCAGCTGGCGGCGGGAGACCGTAGGCGGCTCATGCACGACGTCCACAAGGCGCTGTGCCATGCCGGGGACCGGACCACCGCATCCTTGGAGGACGTGGAGGCCGTCGCGGCACACGACCCGGACGACGTGGCGTTCCGCCTGGTTGACGCCATCGGCAGGCGCCGCGTGGTGGACGCGATGCGCCTGCTGGATGAGCTTCTGCGCTTCGAGCAGCGCGTCCAGCCGGCGGCCGGCCGCCTCCTGAGTCTGGTCGGGCGCCAGATGCGACTCCTCTGGCAGGCGTCGGAGTTGGCCGCCCTTGGCTACCGCCCATCTGATGTGCGCAACCTGCCGCCGGAGGTGGTCGCGGAGCTGCCCACCGAGGGCAGCATCGTGTCCCTCCACTGGAAATGCCACGACATCTTCGCGATGGCAAAGGGATGGACCGGCGCAGAGCTGCAGGAGGCCTTCGACGCGATCCTCCGGTGCGACCTCGCGAACAAGGGCGGCGGCACCGGCGGTGCGGACGTAGCGGGGAACCTGCGGGTGCTGCTGGTCCGGCTATGCAGCACCAGCGACGAGCCAGGTGGTCGCGCCGCGGGCAGGTGAGAAACGCGGAAGAGCCTGCCCAATGGGCAGGCTCTTCGACGAATTCCCGAGTTCGGAGTGGCGAGGGGTCAGGCGCCGGCCTTCGCGGCAAGCTTCATCAGCCGCGACTTGCGTCGCGCGGCCGCGTTGCGGTGGATGATGCCGCGCTCCGCAGTCTTATCGATGGTGCTCACGGCCTTGCTCACCGCCGCCGCTGCTTCTTCGGCCGAGCCACCCTGGATGGCGACCTTCGCCTTCTTCACGTAGGTCTTCATCGCGGAGCGGGCAGAGACGTTGCGGAGCTGGTTCTGCCGCGACTTCTTGACGTCCTTCACCACCGACTTGATGTTCGGCAAAGCGATCCCTCCTGGACGCCGCAGCGGCTCTCACCCCGCGGCCCCGCGAGTATACCCGACACAAACCACCACGCACAACGAGTGTGCGGGCCTCCGCGCTAGATCTCCAGCTTGTCGAACCGGCCCGCGGTCGGGTCCAGCGCTTCACGGATGGCGTTGTACGCGGCGTCGACGCGCCCCAGGATCTCTCGCGCAGCCGCCTCCTCGTCGGATCCGGCAGCGAACCGCTCCGGCGCGCAGCGCGCCGAGAGCCGGGCGTAGGCGCCCTCGACGGCGGCCAGGTCCTCGCCATCCGTCAAGCCCAGGACACGGTAGTGCTTGGCGAGCGGGCTGCCTGCCATCGCCTCCGAACGCGGCGCGGGCGTCTGCGCAGCGGCATCGGCGCCGGCGGCAGAACGCGGTCCGGCATGCTGGACCGCGCGCCCTGCAATCTCGTCCGGGCTGCGGAGGCGCTGCTCACGCTCCATCGTCTGGTTAAGCTCACGGCGAGCGTCGCCTCGGAGGCGCCTGCCCAACTCCTCCTCCTCCGCCTCCGCGTCAATACGGTCCAGCCGTTCCTTGATCGCGTTGATCTGGCTGAGGGCTATGTTGCGCAACCGACGCGACAGGCCCATGTGTCCACCCATCCCAATGGCCGCAGAACAGCGCGGCCCGTATCAGAGCGCCTGGCGCACGACGAGGTCCTCCTCGCCGCTTAGCGCCTCGGTCACGCTGCCTTCCAGAAGATCGATGTCCTGATTCAGGCTCGCAAGCTCCTGCGTCAGGCCCTCGCTGACCGATGCGGCGCTGGCCACGTCGACCGTCTTGATACGGATTACGCGCGCCTTCCAGCTTGCGAAGGTAGCCTCGACGCTCTCGAGCTGCCCGTCTATGCGCGCAGCGGCCTGAGCGATGGCGGCGTACGTCTGGACCTCGCTCTCGCGCGCCTTGAGCGCTTGCTCGTACTGGGAGCGCGTCACCGGGTCTTCGGTCGCTTCGATGCGCTGTCGCAGGCTGCTGCAGTAGTTGGCGAGCGCCTTCTCGTTGTGATTGTGCAGGTAGCGCGTGAGCTGCTGCTTGCGGCCGGCAATCCGGATCGCACGGTGCATGAGAGGGGCCAGCTCGCCAGCAATGCGCTCCAGCTCATGTCGCGCGTAGGACGCGACGTCCTCAGCGCGGGCCTCGCGGACGATCTCTCTCTGGAGCTGCAGTATGTACCGAACGCGCTGGCGCGTTTCGAAGTCCATGCGCTCCAGCGATGCCTCCACCTGCTCGTCCGACAAGCCGTAGGCGTCGCGCTCTCTCGCGGCGAACAGGCCGCGCAGGAACTCCTCGTCGTTCAGGCGCCGGTAGAGGAGAGCTGCCTGCAGCGCTGCGGCTGCTCCCACGCCCACGGGCCAGACATCGCCCAGCACGAACGCCGCCGCCCCTCCCGCTGCCCATATCGCCAGTGAGAGGGGCGAACGAAGCACGTTGCCAGCGACGTAACCAAGACGCTTGAGGCTCGAACGATCTCGCATCGCGCCTCGACTTCCACATAGTGGCACCAGAGCGCACTGCCCGGCGCCCTGCGTTCCACGGTGACTACCTCTGATTCAGCTTCTGCTCGAGTTCGCGCAACTGGCGGTCGATGTCTGTCTCCTGCCCGCCACTGACGGTTGCCGGAGTCTGGCTGGCTGTCGACCCAAGTCCGAGCTTGGCCTCAAGCTCCTGAAGCTCCTTGTCGGCCTCTGCGTCGACCTGCTGGCCCTGCAGCTCGGCGAGACGCGCCTCGACGCTCGTGTTGGCGATCTCCGCACGCGCCGATGCCTCGGATTGCATCGTTCGGATGCGCTCCTCGGCACGCTCCCAGCTCTGCGACGTGTCGTCGGCGCGCATCCCGTCCAGAGCCTTGTTGATCTGGATCTGAATCTGCGCCTGCTTCATGTTGGCCTTCAGAGCCAGTGCCTCCGCCGCCTTCACACGGAAGCGCTCCTCTTCCCGGCTGATCGCGATCTTCACCTGCTCCGCGGTCTCCTCTGCCTGCTTCAGCGACACGCGCAGGCTCTGGAGCGTGACCTCATGGGACTGCTTCTCGCGAAGGAGCTGACGCGCGAGCTCGCGGTTGCCGTTCTGGAGCGCGATCGTCGCCTTAGACTCGAGGTCGCGGACGAGCTTCTCCTCCTGGTCCACCAGATGCTGGAGGTTGTTCTTCTGCGTGATCGCCTGGACCGCGCGCTCGCGGTTCTTCGCCTTCGCTTCCTTCATCTCGCGAAGGGCCTCGTTGATGACAAGCTCCGGATCCTCCCACTGGTCGAGCTTTCCCATCACCAGGGCACGGAGCCACCGGAAGAAGCGCTTGAACATGGAAGCGAATCCTTGTGCGTAGGAGGTCGGCGATTGGCGCACACGACCACACGCCCTGCCGCCAAGCCGGGCGATCAGGGCATTATCGCACCTTGCCGAGTGCTTGTCAACCAGCCATGCCCCGTGCAGGATCGCCGAGGGCTGTGGCGAATAGGCCTCTGGCGCTCGCGCGGCGCCGGCAGAGAGAGGGGGGTGTGAATTGATGGGCATCGGTCGGTGGGGATCGAGGACAGCGGGCCACTCCGTCCGGGCGTGGTGTGTTGTCGCCGTAGCGCTCGCCGCCGTGACGCGGGCAAGCGCTGCAGGGGCCGTCCAGGGCGCCGACCCAACGCAAGGGGGCACTCCCGTGCTGGGGCCCGATGCCCACCTGACCACCCCGGTCGGCGGGCTGGAGCGAACCGGAGCCACATCATCTGTCGTGCAGGCTCGCGGGCCAGGCTTCACCCGCGCTCTGCGGGTTACGGTCCGGCGCCCGGCGCCCGACACGAACGCGACCCAGCTGACATTGCCCATCGATGCGCCGGTCGAGCGCGGCGAGACGATGTTGGCGACCGTCCACATCCGCGGGTCCGCGGAGAGGCGTGGCCAGCCGGCGCGCATCATGCTGCTGTTCGAGCGGGCGCAGAGCCCCTGGACCAAGTCCGTCCTGCACACGGTGCCGACGCACCCCGACCCGAGTGCATGGCGCATGGCGCTTGTGCCGTTCACTGCGGCGGAGAGCTATCGGCCCGGCGAGGCGATGGTATCGATCCGCATGGCCTTCGGTCCGCAGACGGTCGAAATCGGCGGTCTGCGGGTCGTAACCTTCGGCAATCGGCGCACCCTCGACGAGCTGGTCCAGGCCGCCGCCGACGCGAGCCCGCTGGGCACGGTGAGCGTGGCCGTGGACCGAAACCGCCGACTGCAGACCATGCGCGGCTTCGGCGGAAACTTCTGCCAGCCTCGCTACGGCTCCTCGGAGCCCATGGACGCCGTGGGGCGCCACAACCTCACGCACCTCGACGTGAGGCACGCGCGCATCGGTTTGCCGCTCAACCACTGGAATCCAGAGCCGGGCGTCTACCGCGAAGCCGGACCGGCGCGCGCGGCGCTCGAGGCGATGCAGCTGTTTGCCAGGCGGCGCATCCCCATCACTGTGTCGGTCTGGGAAGGCCCAATATGGATGCTTGGTGGGCAGCCCGAGCAGATGGGCAGACGCCTGCCTCCGGAGCGCTACGCGGACTGCATAGAGGCGGTGGCGCGGTTCCTCACCCTCGCGAGGGACCGCTACGGCGCCGAGGCCGACTACTTCTCGTTCAACGAGCCGGACTACGGCGTGAACTTCCGGTTCACGCCGCTGGAGATGGTGAACTTCATCAGGCAGGCGGGCCCCCGCTTCCGGGCTCTCGGGCTGCGAACCCGGTTCCTCGTCGGGGACACGGCGAGCGGAGGGACGCTCGTCGAGTACAGCCGGCCGCTGCTGGCGGATCGCTCGATCGCTCCGTACCTTGGCCCCATTGCGTTCCACTCGTGGGACGCGCTCTCGGCGTCCGACGAGGCTTACGCCGGCATCGCTGCCCTGGGGCGCGCCCACCGCAAGCCGATCTGGTGCACGGAGGCCGGCCACGATGCGCAGCTCTGGCAGAGGCCGAACCCTTGGCCCACATGGGAGAACGCGCTGCGCACCGCACAGGCCTACGTGCGCACGATCCGGCTCACGGGTGCGGAGCGCATGGACTACTGGACCTACCAGGACAACTACCCCCTAGTCAGCCGGGACGGCAGAACGCGCTTCCCGGTGTTTGAGGTCGTGCGCCAGATGGAGCTGGCTCTGCCGGCTGGCTCGACGATCATCGGGAGCACGTCGCCACGCGAGGAACTGCAGGTTGTCGCAGCGCGGGGGCCGGGCGCGGAGCGCGCCGCGGTGGTTCTGGTGAACCTGGGAGGGGCGGGGCGGGTGAGGCTCTCCGGCCTGATGCCGGGGGCGCGCGCCAGCGTTGTGGTGAGCAATGCGCGTCGCCAACGACAGGCGCTGGCGGCGGCGCGTGTCGACGCGAACGGTCGTCTCGTGGTCGCCATGCCGACCCGGAGCGTCGTCACTGTGGTGTGTGAGCGGCCCCGGGGGCGCTGAGGTCGGGGCCGCACCGGCTCGACGCTTGCCAGGAGGCGCTGCCCGCGCGACAGAGGAGTGGTGGGGTGTGTGCCAGCGGCAGCGCGCAGTGAGGCAGGTCAGGAGACTGGATGGACGGAAGTGAGGGCATAGTGCTCCGGCGTGCCACGGGCGCGCTCCACGTGCAGGTCGGCGATCGCGTGGTGACCTGCAGGCTGCGGGGCAACCTCAAGAAGGAACTGGTCTTCAGCACCAGCGGCTCCAGGCCGCAGCGGGTTGATCGCGCCCGGCGCCTGGCAGCGCGCGGCGCCGTCGCGGTGGGCGACCGCGTGCGGATCGCCTTTACGGGCGAGGACGAGGGCGTCATCGACGAGGTGCTACCGCGTGCTTCGTCGTTCAGCCGGCTCGGGTTCCGCGGACAGGCGCACACGATCGTAAGCAACATCGATCTCATCGTGGTGGTCTTCGCCTGCGCCGAACCCAGGCCAGACCTTTGGAAGCTCGACCGCTTCCTTGTGACCGCACACCTGGCCGCCATAGAGGCGCTTGTGGTGGCGAACAAGGTCGACCTGGTGGCAGGCGACCCCTCGCTCGACGGGTTCGCGGAATACCGCGCGGCCGGCTACGTGGTGCTCCCCGCGAGCGCTCGCACCGGCTCAGGCATCGACGTGCTTCGGGAGCGGCTGGCAAGGCGCGTCTCCGCGTTCGTGGGGCCATCTGGCGCGGGCAAGTCCAGCCTGTTGAACGTGCTCGACCCTGGGCTGCGGCGAGCCACGCAGGCGGTCGGCGGCGTCACCTTCAAGGGCCGCCACACGACGGTGGCGGCAGAGCTTCTGCCCTTCGCCTTCGGAGGGTGGGTAGCGGACACGCCGGGACTGCGCCAGCTCGACTTGCCTTCGGCTGACCGTTTCGAGGTGCGTGACGCCTTCCCCGAGCTGAGCGCTGTTGACCAGCCCTGCCGCTTCGACGATTGCCGCCACGACTCGGAGCCAGGCTGCCTGGTGAAGGCGCTGGTGGCCAGCGCGGGCATGTCAGAGAGGCGGTACCGCAGCTTCCTGACGCTGACCGCAGAGGCGTACGCACGCCTGTGACATGGGGCGCCGGCCTAGAAGTGGTCGGCCGGCGGCAGGTGGAGGTCACGCTGTGGCAGGCGCGGTCCGAGGGCGGCGACGGCGCCGTCACCCGCCCGGAGGAGCCCGCTGTGAGCGGCGTCCGTTAGGGATGCATCGCCTGTCAGCACGCGCACCCACGACGCCTGGTCCCCCTCCACATCTGCTCTCGCGCTGTCGACCTCCGTCACCTCGATGCCGTCCGATCGGCCGTGCAGCTCGCACACGGTCGTACGGCCCAACAGGGGGTCGGTGCAGCGCAGCCGCAGGCATCCTCGCCAATCAGCGAAGTTCGGCGTCAGGCTCCTGAGCGCCGCGTGGAAGCTCGCGATCCGGTACATCACGCCCCTCTGGATGTCGGCCTGCATACCGGGCGTAGCGCCGGGTGGAAGCTCGCCCGGACAGAGCGACGACTCCGTTACCCAGAGGAGGTCGCCTGTACCTGCATGGCGCGCGGCATGCGCCCACAGGCGCCGGCGCGCTTCATCGGATGTTGCCGCGATCTCGATGACGCGCACGAGGGCGCCCGGCGGGTCGGGGCGGCTCTCGAAGAGAACGTAGCCCTGCGGCAGGCCACGGGCGGGCCAAACCCATGACTGCTGCACGAAGCGCAGCAGGTAGCGCCATCGCTTCTCGTCGCGCTCTGCGCTCCCGTCTCTGGTCCCTGTGACACCCGCATGGATCCGCGCGATCCACGGGGCGTCGGTCTCGCGCGCCTTGCGGGGCCTGGGTCCTGCGTACGCTACGGCGACGGGCCCAGCGGCAAACCGCAGACGCGCCTGCCGGCCGCAAGGGCGCCACCCAAGCCGCTCGTAGAAGCCCGGTGTGTCCGCCACCAACGCCACCAGGCCGACATCGCCGGATGCCAGGTCTGCCACAGTGTCCAGCAGGAGCCGAGTGGCGTACCCCCTTCGCTGGTCCTCGGGTCGGGTGGCAACGCCGGCGATGCCCATCAGCGGCACGACGGCGGCGCCGAAACGGATGGCCGCGGAGGCGAGCGTCAGGCAGGAGACCAAGCAGCCGTCAAGCGTGAGGACACGCTTGTGCCGGAGGTCGAAGTACGGGTCATCGAAGAACAGGTTGCGCGCGGGGGCGATGGGCAGTCCGAAGGCCCGGCACATGATGACGACCATCGCGTCCAGCTCGTCCTCGCGGACCTGCCGGACCTGCATCATGAGGGAGCAACCGTTGGTCTAGACCGCTGGCCAGGCCTCAAGCCAGGTCCTCGACGATGATCCGGTCGTTCGTGTAGACGCAGATCTGGGAGGCAACCCGCATGGCCTCTTCCGCGATCTGTCGCGCGTCCATCTCGGTGTGCGCCACGAGCGCCTTCGCTGCCGCCATGGCATACGGGCCCCCGGAACCGATCCCCACCACTCCGTCGTCGGGCTCTATCACGTTGCCATCGCCCGAGAGCAGGTAGAGGAACTCGGTGTCCGCCACGACCATGATGGCCTCTAGGCGGCGCATCAAGCGGTCGGTGCGCCAGTCTTTGGCGAACTCCACGGCCGCACGGGTCAGGTTACCGCCGGCGCCCTCAAGCTTTCCCTCGAAGCGGTCGGCGAGCGCCTGGGCGTCGGCCACGGAGCCGGCGAATCCCGCAAGGACGCGGTTCTGGTACATCCGGCGGATCTTGCGGGCGGTGTGCTTCACGATGACGCTCTGGAGCGTCACTTGGCCGTCAGCGGCTATCGCGACCCGGCCGCCCTTTCGAACGGCGACGACAGTAGTGCCATGCATCGGCGCAGCGCCTCCCTACCACGCAACAGGACTCCGGCAGGCCGCATTTCGCTGCGGCCTGCGCGGAGTCCTGTGGCTGACACGTGCTCTCGACGTTCGAAAGCCGCCGCCCTACTGCATGTGGCGTCTCCGGGCGATGTAGATCTCCATCAGGAAGGCCTCGGTATCCCTCATGGACATCGAAGCCCACACAGCCGGCTGTACGACGAGATGGTCGCTTGCGCTCGGCGGAGCCTGTCCAGTGACTTTGACGGACAGGCGCTCACGGTTGTAGGCGGCGGCAACGTCCAGGCAGAGCTTGCGGGCCGGGATCGACCTTCTGTCACCCATGTTGCCACCTCTCCTGTCGATGCGCGCGACGGGCTGGCAGGTGAGCGCGCCGCGAGAGACACCCCTCCATATCATTCTCGGTTCGGGGTGCACCAGCCCGTTACTACGGAATGGTCCTCCACGATGGCGAGCGGCTAACACAACACCGTCTCACCGGTTGTTCCACATCGGAGAGTAGGAGCGCGTCTCACGAGCCCCTTGTCGCCCTCCATGCACACTGCGGACATTCCACTTACTAAGTCCTTTTAGATACGGTGGAAGTTCCACGGGTGTGCCGCAATGCACAGGGGGGCAGTCAGCGGGGGGCGGTCTGCCAGCGCGTGCGGGGGTGCGCCGCCTCGTAGGCCTCTCGCAGATGCTCGCACGTGACGTGCGTGTAGATCTCGGTCGTCGAGACGTGTGCGTGGCCGAGCAGTTCCTGCACAGAGCGGAGGTCCGCACCGTGCGCGAGCAGATGGGTGGCGAACGAATGGCGCAGGACGTGCGGCGTGACCTTCACTCGCCCGCCTGCTGCCGGACCGTAGCGCTCAAGTATGCGGCGAATACCGCGGTCGGAGAGCGGGCCGCCAAGTCGGTTCACCAGAAGCGCAGATGATGCCGCGCGCGCGCCGCGCGCGAGGATCGGGCGCCCGATCGTGAGGTATTCGGCAATCGCCTGACGCGCGTGGGAGCCGATCAGCGCGATCCGCTCCTTGCGGCCCTTGCCCTCCCTGACGCGGACCTCGCCGGCCTCGAGGTCGATGTCGTCGGTCCGGAGAGCCCTCACCTCGCCGGCACGCATGCCGCTGGCGTAGAGAAGCTCCAGCAGTGCGCGGTCACGCAGGCCTGCAGGTGTGTCGTCCGGAGCCTCCAGCAGATCCCGGACCTCATCCTCCCGCAGAAATCTGGGCAGCAGGCGGTCCTGGCGCGGCGACCTGAGCCCGCGCGCAGGGTCGCGAGGTGTACGCCCGGCACGATGGGCCCATCGCACGAACGCACGCAGCGCGGCCTGCTTCCGGGCCAGCGTAGACCTCGCGTAGCGCCTGTCAGCCAGCGATGCGAGGTAGGCACGGAGCAGCGCGAGGTCGACGTCGGCGAAGCTGGCTCCGCAACCCTCGAGGTAGCCAGCGAACTGGGCGAGGTCGGCGCCGTAGGCGCGTACGGTATGCGCGGACATGCCGCGCACGGATCGGGCCTCGTCAAGAAAGGCCTGGATCAGGGCGTCGACCGAGTCGTTCATGGCGGTGCGTTGCTGGTTGAGGGCGCGCGTCGGCGGGACGCTCCCGAGTCCAGCCCCGTCCAGACCGCGGAGCCGACGACCAGGGCGCCGCCGGCAAGGGTCTGAGAGGAGAGGGGCTCGGCGAGCACCAGGACGCCCCCGAGCGACGCGTAGACCACCTGAGTGAGGGTCATCAGCGTACCCTCTAGCGTGCGAACATACCGGTACCCGTAAGTCATCAGCCACTGCGCCGCGATGCTCGATGCGCCGATGGCAGCGATCAGCCACCAGGCGCGCGCTGTGGGCCATGCGAGTGGCTCGGCAAGCAGGCCCAGGGCGGCGACCGGCATGCCAACCACGTTGAAGTAGAACAGCACGGCGGACGTGGTCTCCGTACGGCGCAGGCGTCGCACCGCGGTCAACGCGGCGCCCGCGGTGACGCCGGAGAGCAGGCCGTAGAGATCGCCGATGTTGGCCGCCGCTGACGTCGGCCGCGTGATGAGGAGGATGCCCGTGATGCTAGCGATGCCGGCGGGCGCGACGCGGCGCGAGACGCGCTCGCCGAGCAGTAGCGACGCAAAGAGCGGCGCGAACAGGATAGAGGTGTTGTTGAGTAGCACGGCATTTGTGACGGTCGTGTTGTGCAGCGCGAGGAAGTAGAGGTACACGGCGACGCCGCCCGCGATCCCGCGCCACACCAAGCCGCGTCGGTCGTCGCCGAGGAGACGCGCCCCCGGCACGCGGAGGAGGGGCAGCATCACCAAGGCGCCGATCGCGAAGCGCAGGAACGTGACCTGGGAGACGGAAACGCGATCTGGTCCGGGAAGCGACGTGAGCCTCGTGCACACGCTCATGATCGCGAAGAGCAGCCCGGACACCAGCATCGCCGCGACTGCAGGGGCCCTTCTCGGAGCATCGGCGAGTTGCACGGTCTCGGCGGGCGCCCTCACAGCGGGTTCACGGGGGTACCGTTCCGGCGTACCTCGAAGTGAAGGTGAGGGCCGGTCGAGAGGCCTGTGCTTCCCACTCGCGCGATCGTCGCGCCCTGCATCACCATCTGGCCTTCGCGGACCAGCAGCACCGAGCAGTGCGCGTAGAGCGTGCTCACGCCGCCGCCGTGATCAATCACCACCGTGTTGCCGTAGCCGCGCATGAAGCCCGCCATGATCACCACGCCCGAGGCCGCGGCGCGGATGGGCGCACCGTGTCTGGCGGCGATGTCGATGCCGTTGTGCATGCGGGTGCGGCGGAGGATCGGGTGGAACCGCATGCCAAAGCCCGAGCGGATGGGACCGTCTGCGGGACGGATGAAGGAGCCTCTCCACCTCTGGAGCATGCGCTGGCGGCCGAGCGGCGTCTCCATGGTCGCGCGGATGCGCGCCTCGATGATGCGCGAGGACCGCTCGAGCTCGTCGAGCGCCTCCTGGAGGGCCCTTCGGTCATGGCGGAGCTCGGAGAGAAGTCCCTGCTTCGTCTGGACGTCGGTTCGGTACGCGACGCGGTCCGCCTGAAGCTGGCTCGCGAGCTGGCGCTGCTCCGATGCTGCCTCCTCGAGCCGCCGGCGATCGCGCTTGAGCTGACCTTGGTCGTGGCGGATGTCGCCGATAAGGTCGCAGTCGCTCTGCACCATCCGGCGAACGTAGTAGGACCGGTTCATGTAGTCGTTCAGGCTGCGCGACGCCAGGAGCACGTGCAGATAGGTGGTGCGGCCGCGCTTGTAGTTGCGGCGCAGCCGCGCGGCCAGAACGCGGCGCTGAACCACGAGGCGCCGCTCGGCGGCCTCGATGCGCGCCAGCAAGAGCGAGCGCTCCGATTCAAGGCGCCTCAGCCGCCCGCGGACGCTCTCGAGACGGCCCTCGACGGCCCCGATCCGCGACTCCACGGTGTCGATCTCGTCCACGATGCGCCGCTCGCGCCGCCGCACCTGCCTTATCTCGGTCCTCTTCTCGGTGATAGCGGACCGTACAGATTGGAGCGACTGGCGAAGCTCGCGGGTCGTGCCGCGGGGAGTGGGTGAGGCGGCGGCGCAGCCGATGACGCCTACCAGTCCGCAGATGGCCAGTGCAGCGCGTGCACCGGAGCGGGTGAGTGGGCGTGACTCGGTCCGTGATGAGTTAAGCTTCATGGGCCATCCGGAACGCCGGTCGCCACCCCGGCAGGGCAGGCGGCGCAGGCGAATGATTCGCGCAGGGCGTTCTCGAGTCCTGCCCTGGCGGGGCTCAGCGGAAGGCGCGCAGCCGGAGCGAGTTGCCGACCACCGAGAGCGACGACAGCGCCATCGCGCCCGCCGCCAACATAGGGTCGAGCCGGCCTGACGCCGCGAGCGGAATGCAGACCACGTTGTAGACGAACGCCCAGAAGAGGTTCTGGCGAATGGTGCGCAGGGCCGACCGGCCGAGCCGCAACGCCTGAGGCACGGCGCGCAGGTCCGCTCGAAGGAGGGCGACAGACGCCGCGTCGAGCGCAATATCGGCTCCCGCGCCCATCGCGACTCCTACGTCGGCCTCCGCGAGCGCTGGCGCATCGTTGACACCATCCCCGACGAACGCGACCGCACCGCCCGCGGTGCGAGCCCGACGGACCGTTTCGGCCTTCTGCGCGGGGAGCACCTCCGCCTCGTACTCGGCGATGCCGCACTGCTCCGCCACCGCACGCGCCGTGGCGGCGTGGTCGCCGGTGACCATGCGCGGCAGGATGCCGAGCGACTTGAGCGCCGCGACGGCCTCCGCGCTGCCGGGCGCAACCTCATCCGCTACCGAGACCACGCCGGCCGCGCGGCCCCCGATGGCGATGGCGACCGCGGTCCGGCCGAGGGTCTGCTCCGCTGTGAGAAGTCCGTTGACCGCCGGCGTCAGCTCGATGTGCTCCTCGGCCATCAGGCGCGGGGCGCCGATATGCACCTGCTGCCCGTCGACGAGCCCCGACGCGCCCAGCCCCGGCCGAGCACGGAACGCTGTCGCCACCGGCAACTCGCCGACGGCGTCGTGCGCCGCACGCGCGATGGCAAGACCGACCGGGTGCTCCGAGAGGCGCTCGACAGCACCGGCAGCCGACAGTATCTGCTCCTCCCGGAAGGGTGGCACGGGCGTCACGGATGCGACCCGCAGCGCACCGCGGGTGATCGTCCCAGTCTTGTCCAGCAGTGCCACAGTGACGCCAGCGGCGCGCTCAAGTGCCAGGGCGTCCTTCACCAGTATGCCGAGCTCGGCGCCACGCCCGGATGCGACCATCACCGCCGTGGGCGTGGCTAGACCCAGCGCGCACGGGCACGCGATCACCAGCACGGCGACGGCGTGCATGAGCGCGTCGGCAAGCGGCGCTTGGAGCGCGATGAGCCATACGCCGAAGGTCACGACGGCTATGGCAAGGACGATGGGCACGAATACACCCGCCACACGGTCCGCCACGCGCTGCACGGGGGCGCGCGACCCCTGCGCATGCTCCACGAGGCGCGCAATCTGTGCGAGCGTCGTCTCAGAGCCGACCCGCGTTACGCGCACGGCGAGGGCCCCGACGCGGTTCACGGTTCCACCAGTCACGGCGTCGCCGGGACCGCGCTCGACGGGCACGCTCTCGCCAGTCAGCATGCTCTCGTCGACCGCCGACGCGCCAGTCTCCACGACGCCGTCGGCCGGGATGCGCTCGCCGGGACGCACGAGGACGAGGTCGCTGACCTGCACGGACGAGGCCGGAAGCTCCACCTCGAGGCCGTCTCGCAGCACCGTGGCGGTTCGGGGTGCGAGGTCCAGCAACCGCCTGATGGCGGAGCCCGCACGCCGGCGGGCGCCGCGCTCCATCAGCCGGCCCGCCAGGACCAGCGTGATTATGGCGGCCGACGTTTCGAAGTAGACGTGCCCCCGCCCGGCGGCCAGCACTCCCACGCTGTAGCCGTACGCGGCGGTCGTGCCGACCACGATGAGCAGGTTCATGTCGGCGGAGCCGTGTCGGAGGGTGCGCCACGCGCCAGCGTAGAACGGTCCGGCAGCCCAGAACTGCACTGGCGCTGTGAGAGCCGCGAGGGAAACGTCGACCCAGAACGGCCGGCCGTGCATCACCGCCATGCTCACCACCACGACCGGGATGGTGAGGGCCAGCGAGAACCAGAACCGCTGGCGCATGGCGGTGAGCTCGTGGTCATCGCCCTCCGCGAAGTCGGACGCGCCGGTGGTCTCGGCCACTGGCTCCGATTCGAAGCCAGCCTTACCGATTGCCGCGATGAGCTGGTCGAGGCCGCCTCGGCTCGGGTCGTAGGTGACCAGGGCGCGCTCAGACGCCAGGTTCACAGAGGCATCCACGACGCCCGGCGCCTGCAGGAGCGCCCGCTCCACCCGACCGACGCACGATGCGCAGACCATCCCGCGGATGCGGACCTGCTTCGTGTCAGTCGGCACAGGAGTCGCCCGACGCGCCAGCCGCCATCCGACGCGCGCAGTCGTCCGCGTAGCGGAAGGCCTGCTCGATCAGCGCGTCCCAGTGATAATACATCGCCGGCACCTCCGTCAGCCTGACGACCCGGACGCCCACAGACTCACTGTCGGGCGGAAGCTCGCCGCAGCGGTGCGCCCTGGCGACGAACGTGGGCGCCGTCAGCTCGACGCCGTCAGCCATCCACATGCGGAAACGTCCGATGAGGCGCAGATCGGTGATCTCCGCGCCGATCTCCTCGCGGCACTCGCGAAACGCGGCCTGCTCCGGGGTCTCCCCACTGTCGATGCGTCCGCTGGGGACCGTCCAGCCCCGCCCGGGAATGTGAGCGAGCACATAGCCTCCCTCGCACGTGGCGAACACCACGACCGCCCAATCGCGCCGATCGCATGCGTCCAGCGACGAAGGCTCAAAGGTCGCCGTCCTGTCAGCCCACCGCATGGTGCTGAATGGCTCACCCACTGCCGCTCTCAACGCCCACCACCCCGCAGCCCTGGCCGATGCGCCATGCCGATTTGCGTGGCGCCCCTCACCGTGATAGAATGGGGGCCGGCGCCTCCGGAGTCACGATAGCACGCGCCACGACGTCCCGCAGTGGAACCGGTCCGAAGAGCCGACTGTCCTCCGATATGGAGCGGTTGTCGCCGAGCACGACCACAGTACCGTCGGGAACGCGCAACGGCTCTATGGCGCCGGGCATCGGCGGTCCCGCCGGTTCGAAGTAATCGCGGACGCGCGCGAACGCGATCGCCTGGGGCGATCTGATCGTGTCGCCAGGCATGTAGGCGACGCGCTTGATGATGGTGTCATGCCCGAGGCGGACCAGCACTACGTCGCCCGCGCGCAGCGCGTCGCGCGACCCGTGAAGCCTCCAGGCGACCACCACTCCGCCATCTCGGTAGGTGGGCTCCATGCTGTCGCCTCGCACGATGGCGACCCGAGCGCTCATCCCTAGTGCGATGAGCGACGCCAGCAGCGTGATGCGGATTGCCATCGGCGATGCGGCGGTGCGGGCCGCTGCGGCGCCTCGACCGCGCACGTGGACACGCTGAGCCGTGCACGACCCGTCCGTGGCGCGGTCCGCCTCGGACGTCGACCCTCGGTCATCAACCGTGAGAGGATCCGCCATTGATCTCCGACCTTGCCTCCGCTCTCGGTCAAACCCCGGGGCCGTTTCTGCTGGCGACCGGAAGTCTCCTGTTGCCGATGCTTGTCGCGCTTCTGTGGATCCTTGCGCGCCAGTCCCGCCTTACGCGGCTGTACCAACGGCTCACGCGTGGCACGAGCGGTGGCAACCTAGAAGAGATACTGGTTAAGCACCTCGAAACGGTGCAGCATGTCGCGGAGCGGCTCGAGGCGCTGGAGCGTCGCGTCGAGGCGCTCGCTCTCCAGCAGCAGCGTTGCGTGCAGCGCGTGGGGCTCGTCCGGTACGACGCCTTCGACGACGTGGGCGGCGAGCAGAGCTTCTCCATGGCGCTGACCGATGGCCTCGGCAGCGGGGTCACCCTCAGCAGCGTCTACAGCCGCGCCGATGTGCGCATCTACGGGAAGTCCATACGGGCAGGCACGCCGAGCCATCCCCTCACGCAGGAGGAGCGGAGGGCCCTGAGCGTGTCCGCGGAGTCCTGAGGGTCGATGGGTGACACGGTGTCCGACCAACAGCACCCGGAGCGTTCCTCGCGGGGCATGACGGCCGAAGAGCGCCGCCTAGTCGACCGCTCGCGGCAAGGGGATCGTGACGCCTTCGACGACCTGGTGCGCCTCTACGAGAGGCGGGTCTACAACTTCGCTTTTCGCCTGTGCGGCAACCACCACGACGCATGCGACATCGCCTCCGACGCGTTCGTGCGGCTCTACCAGGCCATACGCGGCTTCCGCGGGGACTCCAGCTTCGTCACGTGGCTGTTCCGCATCGTCACCAACATCTACCTGGACATGCGGAAGCGGGATCGGTCCCACCGCCAGCAGTCGCTGCAGGAGATGGTCGAGCTGGAGGAGTCGTCCGTCGCGCGCCAGATCGAGGACCCACACCCTACTCCGCACGCGGCGGCACAGGCATCCGAGCGGACGGCGCTGCTCAACTCGGCGATCGACAGCCTGCCCGAGCACCAGCGCATTATGGTGGTGATGTACCACCATGAGTCGCAGTCCTACGAGGAGATCGCCGCGGCCCTGGAGCTGCCCGTCGGAACCGTGAAGTCGCGGCTGAACCGCGCCCGGCTCGCGCTTAGGGACCGGCTACGCGCCCATCCGGAACATTTCCCCTCGGACTGACGTCGGAAACGGGAGGCCGGAGCACGGCGGGAAGGTTGGGTGTGAGTCATGCGCTGTGAACAGTCGCTGGACCTGGTATCCAGATACTGTGAGGGATCGCTGGAGGGTGCACTGCTTGTGGCGTTCCAGAACCACCTCCAGGGCTGCCAGGAGTGCCGCGATGCGGCGTCCGATATGCGCCGTCTCTATGCAGACCTCTCGACGGCGCCGGTCGCGGTGGAGCCGCCCGCCGACTTCCGCGCTCACGTCTGGCGGAAGATTGACGAGGCCTCTGCTCCACAGGCCGGCCGCCGTCGCAGCTTACTTCCGGAGTGGCGCGTGCTGCTGTCGCGCCGGGGTCTCGTCTGGGCCGCGGCGGCCGTGCTGCTGGTTGCGCTGTGGGGGACCACCGTTCCTGGCACGCGCGTGGCCGCCTGGCTTGGCCTGCCTGTGTCGGTCCGGTCGCCGGCAGATGAGGTTCCCGTAGTGGTCGGACCCGCCACCGTGCACGGTGGCGAGCTGCGCTTCCGTCTGACTACCTCCCGCAGCGTGCCCGTTCAGGTTTCCGTCTCGATCGCCGGGCGTGCTGAGGAGGCGGTCTCGGTGGCCGTTGAGGCTGGCCAGCCTGCGGAAGTCGCTCTGCCTGGTCCGGCGTCGGGTGGGCAGGTGTTGCTGAGGGTCTCGTGGGAGCATCACGGCGAGGTGCGGTCACAGACGATGCCTCTCCGCGTACGATAGCCGCCGGACTGCCGACGTTTGGGCACAGGACGCCCCTCCCGCGCGTGCAGGAGGGGCGTCGTGCCGCCGGCAGTCGGCTACCGCATGCCCGCTGAAGCCTTCGCCGCGCCTGCGGGGGCCGCCCGCTGAATGGTCAGCCTGACGCAGCGGCGCACGCCATCGGGCTCCGTGCGGAGGTGGGCGGTGACCCTCAGACCAGGGCGGAGGGCCGTGAGGGGCACGGCCCTGCCGTCGCGCCGACAGGTGCAGGCTGCAGCGAGCACCAGCTCGCGCTCGTCTCCAAGGTCCGTGCGGAGCGTGATCGTGCGTGAACCGGCATCATAGCGCGCAAGCGCGCCGCTGACCGATGGCCGGCTGCGCTCCCTCAGGCGCGCCGCCCACACGCCGTCATCGGCGACGGAGACGGCCATCACCGCCCCGTTGGGGAGCAGGCGCGGCGCGACACTCACGGTGTCGCCAGGCTTGAAAGACGACGGGGTTGCGGTGGCGCCACCCTTCCACCACGTCGTCTTCTCCGTAAAGCGGTAGTCGACGGGCAGTCGGTCCTTGCCCTCCTCAGCGCGCAGCCAGCCATCCTCCAGTGCGGTAACGCGCACCGTCGTGACGTCGCGCCGGATGCGCTGAAGCCACTCCCACGACAGGCGATCGGCCACGTCGTAGGCCATGTGAGGCGGCTCGCCAGACCGCCGATGCCGTACTACAGCGTAGGCGCCCGCCCTGAGATCGGTGGCTGCGGCTCGCCGGCGGTTCTCCCAGACCTGGGTTCGATCGCCGAGCCGAAACGATGCCGACGCACCCCCGCGCAGCGTGACAGTCAGGGCGCCGGCCAATGGGTCGACGCTGGCGATGACTCCCTGCTTCACGTTGGCGCCTGCGGTTGGCGTCGCTGCCGGGCGCTGTGGTTCGGCGGCGGGCGTCTGCTGCAGGCTGACCAGCGCGGCTAGAAGAGCGAGTGGAGCATGCATTGGCGGCTCCTTCGGAATCGCTTGCGGTCAGACCATCGGGCTGCGAAGGGACACGGACCGAGCGAGGGAGCGCCTCCTGCGCCGGCCGCTGAGGCAGCATTCCATCGCCATGCAGCCGGCGCGCTCCGCCTCGCTGAGGACTGCCACGCTGACGGCGAGGCCTGTGCAGCCGGAGCCTGGCTCGAGACGCGCGCAGTTCGTCATAAGCGCGGGTCGCGCACAGCCGTTGACGTGCATGACATGATTTCGCGGAGCGCCGGCCCGACTCCTGTCCGGAGGACCGCCGGCCTACTCCGGCGAAAGTCGGTGTTCGGAGGGCTAGAGATGCGCGTCGCACAGGTGCTGCGACCTGCGGCCGGCGGGATGCTGCAGCACGTGCATGTGCTGGCGGGCAGCCTTGCGGGTCGAGGCTGGCAGGTCGTGGTTGGTTCGCCCGAGCCCCTCTGCGCTCCTGGCGCGCTGGACGTGCGCGTCCCCATCACCGCGCGTCCTTCGATCACGAGCGACCTCCGCGCCATCCGTCGGATCGGC
>DATIKM010000172.1:0-5516 GCA_035477595.1 Chthonomonadales bacterium | reverse complement strand
CCCCGCCAGAGGGTTCAGACGGGTGGAAGCTCGCCCGGGCGCCTAACGCGCGGGCTGGCTCGGTACCGGACGGATGCGGATGTTGCGGTAGAGGATGGGCCCGTGGTCGCCCTGCAGCATGATGGGGCCGGGCGTGCCCTCCGCGCGGTCCAGCTCACCGCCGGTGACGCCATCGACCTCCTTGCGGTCGATCACCAGGATGCCGTTCCAATGGACCGTGACGCGCGCCTTCTCGGTCACGGTGCCGTCGGCGCCGAGCCGCGGCTGCCGGAAGCTGATGCGGAACGCCTGCCAGTCGTCGGCGGGCTTGCCCACGTTCTCCGTGGGGAGGACCTTGCTGTAGATGGCGCCACATCCCCCGTGCGACGGCGCCTGCCGGTAGGAGTCGGCGATCTGCACCTCATATCGGCCCTGGAGGTAGACGCCGCTGTTGCCTCCCCTCGGCACGTTGAACTCGACGTGCAGGTCGAAGTCGCCGAATCTGCGCTCCGTCACGAGGTCGGTACCGGTCTCGGTGTTGCGGAGCACGCCATTCTCGGCGACCCAGGCGTTCTTGGCGCCCGGGTTCCGCACCCTCCAGCCTGTGAGCGTCGTGCCGTCGAAGAGCGATATCCAGCCCCTCGCATCGGCGTCCGCTACCGGGGTCTGCGCGTTCGGCCGCGCGGGCAGCGTCATGGCGACCGCGGTTGCGGCGGCGACAATGAGTGTTCGGCGAAGGCTCGTCATGCAGTCTCTCCCTGTGCGTTGTCCATAGCCGGTACGGTCTCGCGCCGGCTACGGTGCCGCCTAGACACCAATTGTGGGCCTGCTCCCTCCACGCGGAGCGCGAGCAGCCCGCCCTCCGCGACGCACCGGTTCGGGCCGCCGAGCGCCACCCGCTCGCCGCTAACCCGCACCGTGGCAATGATCGCGCTCTCGCGCGCCCTGGGCGATGGCGCGAACGCGAGGCGGGGCGCGAGCGACCGCGCCCCGCCAGAGGGTTCAGACGGGCGGAAGCTCGCCCGCGCGCCTAGCTCGCTGGCTGGCTCGGTACCGGACGGATGCGGATGTTGCGGAAGAGGATGGGCCCATGGTCGCCCTGCAGCAGGATCGGCCCGAGCGTGCCCTCTGCGTTGTCAAGCTCGCCGCCGGTGACGCCGTCGATCTCCCTGCGGTGGATCACCCGGATGCCGTTCCAATAGACCGTGACGCGCGCCTTCTCGGTCACAGCGCCGTCGGCGCCGCGCCGCGGCTGCCGGAAGCTGATCCGGAACGCCTGCCAGTCGTCATGCGGCTTGCCCACGTTCTCGGAGGGGAGGATCCTGCTGAAGATGGCGCCGCACCCGCCGTGCGATGGCGCCTGCCGGTAGGAGTCGGCGATCTGTACCTCATAGCGGCCCTGGAGGTAGACGCCGCTGTTGCTTCCCCTCGGCACGTTGAACTCGATGTGCAGGTCGAAGTCGCCAAACCTGCGCTCCGTCACGATATCGGACCCTGTCTCTGTGTTCCGCAGCACGCCGTTCTCGGCGACCCAGGTGTTCCTGGCGCCCGGGTGCCGCAGCCTCCAGCCCGTGAGGGTCGTGCCGTCGAAGAGCGATATCCAGCCCCTCTCGTCGGCGTCCGCCGCCGGGGTCTGCGCGTGCGGCCGAGCGGGCAGCGTCATGGCGACCGCGGTTGCGGCGGCGACAATGAGCATTCGGCGAAGGCTCGTCATGCAGTCTCTCCCTGTGCGTGGGTCCATAGCCGATACGGTCCCGCGCCGGCTACGGCGCGGTCTCAACCTCGATGGTGGGCGTGCCCTCGACGCGGAGCGCAAGCAGCCCGCCCTCCGCGACGAACCGGTTCGGGCCGCCGAGCGCCACCCGCTCGCCGTTCACCCGCACCGTGGGCGGGCTCCTAAGGCCTGACACGAGCACGTCGTACGGCCGGCCGAGCCATCCCTGGACGGTGAAGCGCAGCACGCCGTCGCGCTCCAACGGGCCGGTGATAGCCCCCGGCGCGTGCACGACGGCCTCCCCGAAGACGCGGTAGTCGTAGACCTCGGGTCCGCCGAACAGCCGGATGGCGCAGGCCTGTACCGTGCCCGGGTTGATGGCGGGCGCCCTACGCAACTGCGAGCGCAGCTCGGTCGCGTCGGGCAGCAGGGCCATCAGGTCGCGCTCATCGCCCGGCTGCCAGCTTTGCTGCACACCAGAGGCCGCGATGCCCTCCGCAAGTCTGCGCCAAGGGCCTGCCGGGTCGAACCGGGCGAGCCGGAAGAGCGCGTCGGCGTACACGAGCCCGCACCATTGTACCGGGAGGCCCATCCAGTTGGGCGCCCTCCAGGTCGTGGCGCCGTAGACCGCGATGGTCGCGTAGAGCCCTATCCTCTGATCCGCCGGGTCGACCAGGTAGACGAAGGGCAGGCCGGTCCACGCCCAGTAGATCGCGCGCTCCAGATGGCGACGGCTTCCCGTGAGCTCGTGCCCGAGCAGGTAGGCCCTCACCATGTGGGCGGAAGCAACGATGTCCGGCGCATGGAGCGCGATCTCCCAGGTCTGCGCTCCGCGCGGCGCCTGGTTGTCGAACCGGTCGAGCGCGTCGAGCAGGCGCAGCCCCTCACGCCTCATCGCCGCGTCGCCGGATAGGGCGGCCGCTTCCAGTATTTGAGCGACGACTGGAGCGGCGAAACCGTTCGCCTCCCGTGACCAGTGGGTGCGCGCAAAATCGATCACGCCCGGCTGGGCGCGGTACGGAAGCCCCCCATCGGGCTCGAAGCGGGCGATCTGCCCGCGCGCGGTGCTCCGAGCAGCCTCGACGTTCTCGATGGCCCCGCCGAACAGCAGCGCCTCCACCGGGTAGCCCACGTGCCCCACTCCGCTTCCGTTCCGCTGCGCGAGCGGGACCAGCGCCAGCGCGGCCCGGGCCGCGGTCCGGAGCCGTTCAGCGAGCGCCGTATCTCCGACGTGCGCGGCCGCCCACTCCATCCAGGTGGCCACGTCGGCGGCAGGTTGCGGAGCGAACGCGGCGAGCCCCGCCCAGAAGGCGTGGCGGTAGCGATCGCCCTCGCGGATGCGCGAGTCGAGCCAGCCAGCGGCGATCCAGCGCGCGAAGGACTGCCGCGTCATGCCAGTGTCCGGGACCGGCGGGAGCGGGTTGAGGGCCACGTACTGCTGCAGTGCGGGAACGATGCTTGCGCCCGCGCCGCCCTTGATGGTGGCGCGCACGGTGAGGGGTCTTCCGGCGCGCAGCTCGAGGGCGTCATAGGGCAGCAGGCTCCCCTCTTCGCGCACCATGCCGTCCGAGCCGGGGACGAGGAGCCCCATGACGTGGGCGCCGGTGTTCAGAAGCCGGTCCGGCGAGTCGAAGACGGCGCACACGTTGGGCGCGGGCCGCCAGGCGAGGGCCACGTAGCGGTCGCGCGCCTGCACCACCATCATCGGGATCGTGATGCGCATCGTGTCGGGGACCTGTCGGCGGGCGCCCGGGCCCTCGATGGACTTCTCGGAGCTGCTGGGCTCGTTGGCGTCCAGGTAGTCGAGGCCGGGTAAGAGGGCCTGGTTCTTGGTGGCGCCGAAGGAGCCGAGGCCCGGCACGAGGATGAGCGCCGGCAGGTAGAGCGCCGAGCGGTTGCGGTCCACTGTGAGCTCGGTGACGACGTGGATGGCGCCTGCCGAGCCCACGACGCGGCCCGGGGTGAAGGTCTGTCGGATGCGCCAGCTTCCGCCGTCGCGGTCCCGAAGGTTGAGCGTGGCGACGATGCGTCCCGGGCCTCCCGTGACTGTGGCCCTCGTGGCGCCTGCGTCGATCCAGCGGGTCTCGCGGCCTACTGCGTAGCCTATCATCGGGCGGTTGTGCCCAGATGCCATGGGCTCTCCGCGCACGCGCACGGCGAAGGCGCCCAACCGGTCCCGCTGATGCGCGATCTGGAGGTCGCCGGAGCGCAGGGATAGCGCGCCGGAGGAGAGGTCGGGCGGGGTCGGGCGAGGCCATGCCGGCGCCCTCGGGATGAAGGCGCCCTCGAAGCGGATCGAGGCGATCACGCAGGCGCCGCTCGTGCCCGGCGGGTCGAAGCGGAAGCGCGTGCCCGGCCCCAGTGCGGGCAGGGGGGCGCGGACTTCCACCCAGCGGCCCGCGCGCACGGCGACGTGCACCGAGCGCTCCTCGGCAGGCCCTTGCCCGGGCCCGAAGTAGAAGAGCTGGGCGGTGCCGGTGGTGTCCGACCGGATGCGGAGGCGCACGCGGAGCGGCACGCCGGCCGGGAAGTCGCGCGCGGGGCCGGTGACGAAGGGGTCGTGGCCGCCGATCTCGATGCGAAGCCCCTCGCGCGTCGCGGAGAGGGACGCGATGTGTTGCGTGGCCTGCCACTGGGAGGCTTCGGCCGCGCGGGTGAGGTCGAACGAAGGCAGGGTCTGCGCGCCCTGTGGCATGGCGCAGCACAGGAGGCCGGCGCAGAGGATCGCCAGCGCGAGGCTGGCTTGAGGCCGGTGCGGGCCGAGCATGGAGGTTCTCCCCGGAGAGCGCGTGCCGTGCGGCGCCTGGCGCGCGATAGTTCGGCGGCCCCGCCGGGCAATCCTGCGGACAGGAGCGCGCTCCGCCGGCAGGAAGCCGGACCCGCCGCCGCGTGCGGCTGGCGTACGACCTCCCGGGCATCGGGCGCGACTTCGGTCTGCCGCCGAACCTCCACCTCCTCGGCACGATGAACAGCGCCGACCGCAGCATCGCCATCCTCGACGTCGCCATCCGCCGGCGCTTCGCCTTCGTGCCGCTCTCGCCGCAGGTGGAAGTGGTGGAGAGGCACAGTGGTCCTGTCCTTCAGCAGGCGTTCGTCGAGCTGCTCGACATCTACGTGGAGCACGCCTCGGCGGACGCGTTGCCCCTGCTCCCGGGCCACGCCTACTTCCTGGGCGCGGACGGGGATGCGCCTGAGCTACTCCGCACGGGGCTGCGCCCGAGGAAGCGGCCGAGTCGCCGCGGAGCCGACTGCACCGGGCGCGGGTGCGCTCGGGCGCGCGGTCCGTGGAGCTGGCGCTGCTCGCCGTGCCGCTGACGGGCCGGCCGGCGGCGGCCTCCGGCGCCATCGAGGAGCTGCTGCGCACGGCGGCGTAGCGGGCAGACGGGAGGGCGCGCCTGCAGGCGTTCGCGAGGGATGGAGTGGTCCAGGAGGAGCGAGGCACTGGATGCGCAGGACGAGGCGAACCTGCGTTCTGTCGGAGAAGACGCTCCGGCTCTTCGGGAACGCGGTCTCAGCAGGGAAGCGGAGCGCGGTGGTGCGCGAGCTGCTCGCGCTCTGGGTCCAGGATCGCGATGGCGCGCGGATGCGGGCCGACCTGATCGAGTGCTGCCGCGAGATGTGGGACGACTACGAGGGGACCGCTCGGGCGTGGGCGCCGACGGACGGCACGCTCTGGCGCGCTTCTCGAGCATTGATCAGGGCGGCGCACCTCAGCTCTCGCCGATCTTGAGCACGCTGAGGAAGGCTTCCTGCGGGATCTCCACCGCGCCGATCTGCTTCATACGGCGCTTGCCCTCGCGCTGCCTCTCCAGCAGCTTCCGCT
>DATIKM010000171.1:0-4529 GCA_035477595.1 Chthonomonadales bacterium | reverse complement strand
TCTTCGATTTGCCGACCGACGCCGATGATCGTGAGACCGACCACTTCGCGGGCTTTTTCGTCGAAGCGAACGATCACCCCTTCTCCGACATCCACGCCGGTTGCCGGCTTCGGAGCGCCGAAGCTGATGTACAGCGCATCGGCCTCGCCGTCGTACTCCCAGTCAAGGGGCACATCCTTGCGTTCGAACAGTCTTACCGCTTCCATAGAATCCTCCTTTCACCCGCATAAGGCGAGCAGAAGTAGGCCGTGATGACGAAGCCATCGGCCTGCGAGGTCTCGCGGTAGACGACCGCGCAAAACGAGAGAACGAACTTCATCTCGGCACCGCCAGCAGCATTGCGTCGAGCAAGCGCTTCTCTTCGCTTCCCTTGGGGTAAAGGGCCGACAGGGCATTGGCCAGCCGCAGGAAGTCAGGGCCGCGTTCCTGCTCAGTCCTGATGAGTTCCCGCAAGGCGGCGGCCTGACCTGCTGCCTGGAGGAGCATGGCTGCGTGAACGCGGTCCAGCGTGGTCGCCGCTTGCTGGCCCTGGAGTTCGATATCGCCTGCATCCATCAGAGCCTTGCGGTGTCTGTCGCGATTGCGAGGCCTGGGGGCGTGCTTCTGCTCCAGCTCCGGGAAGAGCATCTGCTGGGGGCTTCTCTGCGGCGCCTGCACGATCCAGTCGGCTACGGCGTCCGCACCGTCCTGGCCGAAGAGCTGCCTGGCGCGTTCGGACACGGCCATGAGCCGTACCACGCCCTTCTTGGTCTCGATGATACGGCCTTCCCACTTGGGCAGGTTGATGCCCAGCGGTTGGGCGAAGCGGCGCACAACATCGAAGGCGAGCGCATAGCCTTTCGCCCTTACCGACGGCGTCGCTTCTTCGTCTTCATCATCGGATGGGGCATCATCCTCGTCGCCCGTTGCGGCCTCAGTTCCCGCCCACTCACCGTTGGTACTTTGGAGAGTCCACAGGAAGAGTGCAGTGAGACGTGCATCTTCCTCGACTGCCCCCGCCGCGCCGTTGCGCGCCTTGGCCTCGGCTGTTCCGAGCACCTGCTCCAAGGCCGTGCGCCCGACCACTTCCCACACCTTCTCCAGGTACTCCGGCAGCCCCACCTCCCGGCCGTCGGCGGCCTCGACCTTGCGGTAGCGGCTGAAGATCTCCAAGGCCGGGCCGATGCAGGCAAAAACCAGGTCTGCCCCGCGCACGCCCTCGCCCTGCAGGCGCTCCATCCAGTCGCCGACGCGCTTGGGGAGTTCGCGCAAGACTTCGCCCCAGTCGCCGACCGGCGCATCTTTTGGACGCGGGCGGCAGACGAGGTGAACGCTGGTGGCGAGGGCGGCGGATTCGCGGGCGCGCAAGCGCGAGGCCATCTCGGTAGCGATGGGCCACGAGCCGGTAATAGTCCACCCGCCAGCGATCATTCCCGAGAGCAGCGCTTCCCAGCCCTCAGTGGTCTTGTGGGCGAAGACAACGGAACCGACGCCATCTTCCCAAAGCACCCGTCGGCCTTCGGTGAAGGCTCTCGCCATCGTCTCCTCAAACCACACACGGTCCTTCGGACGGCCGTTTTCCTTCTTGGTTTCGTCCTGCACGGCCTCACGAGGCTTCGGTGTCAGCGAATTCGCGATATCGTACGAGTCGCGCAGTAGTGGATGATCTAGCAATGAGCGCTTTAACCAGACGAAGAAGAAATCCGAGAGATCGGCGTACGGAACTGCGTCGTAGTAAGGCGGGTCGGTGAACCAGATGTGCGCCGTCTGGTCAGGCAGCGGATGCTCGGTGGCGTCGGCGGGTTGGCTCTGGCCGCTCGCCGAGCCGGGCCATTCTTCCATAACCTTACGAACCCAGTCTAGTGCACCGTCATATCCGCCGGTCATTCCCGTGAGCGGATTGGCTTCGCAATAATCCCAAACCACCGGTAAGGCCTGTCTCCCGAACACGTGCTCGGTCTTTTCGCCAACGACATTCCAAACGACTAACGACGCCCACTTGTCTGCACATCGGTCCACCACGATCGCCATCGCCAACCGCACTGCCTCCGGCACAGACGCGGGCAGTTCCCGGACTGCCCGGGTCAACGTGATCAACGCCACCTTCTGCCTTGCCGTGAACAGGTCGCCCCACTGGAGCATGCCGTAGCGCTGGACGCTAAAGGCGCGACCAGCCCCTGAGCCCCCGCCGACAGGTGTCGGCTCATCCGGCACCGGGCAGAGCCCCTGCCGGCCATTGCGCTCCCAGTCCTCAAGCAGCTTTGCTAAGCGCACCTGCGCCTTTCGTGCCCCCTCGTAGTCTCGTTCGGTCGGAAGCCGGTAGTGCCGCCCGGTCTCGCCGGGCCGGAGCCTCACCACCGCGAGCAAGCGCGCGCCGCCGGTGCGGCGCCATACGTCCTCACCCTGCCCTCGCCCGGAGGGAGAAGGTTCGAAGATCACGTCCGCGCCGCCGCGCTGGGCGCTGAGCTGAATGCGCACGCGCTCAGGTGGCAGCACCGCACCACAGCAGACGCAGGTTGCCTTGGCGCGCGCCACCGTGCCGGCAGGCACCTCGCTGTCCATCTTAGGATCGAAGACCTCGAACTGGACGCACGGCGGCTCATCTTTCGGCCGCTCGACGCGGTGCCGGAGCGCCCGTTTGCGGTTGGACTTCTTGCACAGCCAGAAGGATCGTACGAGCGGTATCTCCGCGCCGCAGTTCGGTGACTCGCAACGCACTGTCCGCGCCCAGAGATAGGCGATGGGCGTCGCCCCATCCGGATCCCTTGGGTAAAGGTCAGTCAGCTCTTTCTCCGCCTGCCGCTTGATCTCCGTGCCCACGCGGCGTAGTTCTTCGGCGAGTTCCGGGCCGTGCCGCGGGATGTCCTCGAGCATCACCTTCAGGATCAGGCACGCGACCGGATTAAGGTCGCTGGCGAACGCCTCACACCCCAGCCGCAGCGCTTCGAGCGGGATAGAGCCGCCCCCCGCGAAAGGGTCCACGACGAGCGGCGGCTCGTAGGCACCGCCGTCACCGGGCAGATGTGCGGCCTTGACGAGTGTGCGGCTTACCTCGAGATACGCTCGGTTCGCGGCAAGGTCCCAGTTGGCGAAGTGGGCGATGAACCGGAGGAGTGCGCGGCGCAGGTCCGCGTCGGTTGTCCCCGGGTTGCAGCCAGCCACTTCACGCAGGCGTTTCCTCGCCTCCCTCTTGAACTCCTCCGGACACAGTGGGTCGCACGGGTCGGGCCATAGCAGCGCCAGCAGCACCGCCCGGCAGGACGCGAGCGGCCGCCTCGCCCACCAGAGATGCAGCGTACTTGGATGCCCATGCCGGATCGACTTCTCGCGCGCGGCGTGCCTCGAGACAACCGCGATTGGGAAGTCCACCTCCGCCAGGCGTTTGCACTTCTTGGGGATCATGGTTGCGCCTCTCCGATAGCCTGTTTGTCAACTTCGAGAAGGTCAGCCACAGCGGCCCGGACAACCTGCCAGCAGATCCGGCAAGTGTCTCCGTCTGGTCGCTCCTTTAACACCCTCTGAAAGTAGGGGTGAACGATGTTCCGCGACTCCCGCAGTGCGTGGCTAAATCGTTTGACATCCCCCTGAAGCCAGCCGACTTCGTGGGCTACGTCAATCAGCGCGGAGAGACTCCACTCATGGCTCGGTTTGGCCAGGCCGGTCTTGTCTCTTGGCACCGCCTTCGCTTGGCAGGCAGTCTTCATGTTGCACTCGACCTTATGCAGGAGTACCCCTTCCAAGATGCTGCCCATCATGACCACGCTCGACAGGTGAGCATCCGCCCGGAAGCATCTCTGGGCTTCGGCCCATCGAGACTTCAGGATACCGGCAAGTGGTGGATCCCCCACCAAGTGCTCGAAATCCGGCGATGCCTCAATGGGTACCTCCTTGGGTTTGGGTGCGCTTACCGTTGCCCTACGCTCACGAATCTCCGGGTCAACGC
The DNA here is from genome assembly GCA_035477595.1 of Chthonomonadales bacterium. Classification (GTDB taxonomy): domain Bacteria; phylum Armatimonadota; class Chthonomonadetes; order Chthonomonadales; family CAJBBX01; genus DATIKM01. Next base: position 607 of record DATIKM010000171.1, on the reverse strand, counting down.
CCACGACATACAGTTCGAGGCCTTCCACCTGCAGTATCTCATTCAGATGGTCCGTCACCACCTGCATGGTCGCTGCATCACCGCGATACTCCCTGGGTGAAGCCAGACGTCTGAGGATTCCATCAAGCAAGGGCGTCCCATTGACGGCCTGGAGCGACTCCAGCACAAACCACTTCCGGGTGGACGACATGCCCTTTGGGGAGTTCACGCCAGCGCGTCGGAAGAACTCATATGCCTGTGCCTTTGTGCGATACGGTCCCGGCGTACGGTATCCACCACCGCCACCCTCGCCCGCGCCGCAGATGGTCTCCGCTATGGCTTCCAGCGTGCTGTCATCAAGGCGTTTCACCGGTGTTCCTCCTGCCCATAGCCTGCCTGATCCTCACGCACCTGCATCGGCTGGGTGAGGGCATCCACCGATAGATAGTAGTGAGCCACCTTGGTCACCTCATGCCACTCGAAGCGGGCGGGGTCTTCAATCGGCCCCTGGAGTTGAGGCTTGCTGCCGCAGTTGGTCACCACATACAGCCAATAGCAGTCGCGCCGGTCCTCGGCCACGCGGCGTTCGTTCGGGGTGAGCAGGATCGTGCCCGTCGCCTCCGCCAGT
>DATIKM010000170.1:0-20061 GCA_035477595.1 Chthonomonadales bacterium | reverse complement strand
AGGCCACTACCGCAGCAGCCGTCCGCCGCGTGCACCATGTGAGGCAGATGGTCTTCAAGGGCGGCAGCACGCGCGCCGAGCAGCGCGCGAGGCACACACCAGTCGCCTCGGCGACCCCGCCACCGCACCCGGCGTACGCCGCTGTAGCCCTGCTATAGCACGCCGCTCGGTCACTGGCGCAGTTCCTTTGCGGGGACGGCTGCGGCGCCGCCCCTGGGCGAGGCGTGGGCCGAATAGGAGGCCGGCGACCCCAGCGATCAAGAGCCAACCGATCGAACCCGATCCTCGCCATTACGAGCAGCAGGCCGACCCGCGGCAGGTACTCCCCGTCGCCGGAGGAGACCACGCCCTCCTCACCGGTCCGCATCCAACGCCACGGCGTCGCCGCATGGCCCGCCGCGAACCGAGCCACGCCGAACGCATCGAACAGCGCGCTCGAGACCACGGCGCCGCCAGCGCCCGTGATCACCCCCGCCGCCCTGCGGGAGGTCCTTCCTACCGTCCGCGCCGATGGGCTCGTGTCTCCTTCGAACCTCCTCATCCGGACACGATAGCTCGGCGTGCCATCGCGCCATCGCGCCGGAGCCCGCGAACGACTGACAGGTGGTAGCGCTCGCCGACAGGATCGCGATGCTCCTTCGCCAAGTGTAGCGCCACCATTCGCGTGCGTCAAGAGAAGCCCATTGCCATGCAACTGCCTAGCGGAAGCGCCCGGGTCAGTTGCTCAGGGACCTTGTCTGCATACTGCCTGCGCTTGCGCGTTGCGCGCAGGCAAGGCTGGTATGGAGACCATACTGCCAAGCGACGGGCGGCATGAGCGCCCTCACGGGCGGTGCTGCGTCGACCGCTGCCGGAGGAAACCAGATGGCCTGTCACGAAGGCGTTCCGAGGTCCGCCCGGGATGAGCCAGACCACACGGCGCGAGACCGGCGCAGACGAGCGGCGAGCGATGACCACGCCAGACAGCCGGCTGACGTTCCCGCGGGCCGAAGCGGGCGGCTTCCAGGCCGTCATCCACCGGGCGCGCATGGAGGATCGCCTGCAACTCGTACTGCGCTCGGGCGTCCGCGTGGCAGCGAGCGCCGGACGTGTCACCGTGCACTTGCCCATCCCGTGCACCGACGGCGTGTTTTTCCGGATGGATGATGGCGCCCTGGTCGTGGGGACCGACCTCCGAACTCTCGTCCGTGCTGGCGACAGCCTCAACGGCGCCGGGATCGTCTCGCTGCTCACGTTCGGAGCAGTCGTGCCCCCGTACACGCCCTACGCCGGCATCGCCGCGCTCCTTCCGGGGCGCACCTACGAGATCGGCCCCGACACCATCGAGCCGCGCGTAACCGCCACTTGCACCTGGAGCACGCCGGATCCGGCCGACCGCAGCCTGCAGACCGATGAACAGGAGCGCACGCTCGCGAGGGTACTCGATGGCGTTATGCGGCGGAGCTGCCCATCGCACGACCCCGTCATCCTCTTCAGCGGCGGTGTCGACTCGAGCGTCCTCGCCCTGCGCGCCGCGTCCATGGGTTGGCGCGGCACGCGTCTCATGCACGGCTCGTTCGGGGTGGAGCACCCGGCGACGGTCGCTGCCCAAGCGATCGCCGGGATCCTCGGACTGCGGCTCGATGTGACGCCGTGCGATCCGGCGCGCGGCTACGCAGCCCTTAGCGAGGCCGGCCGGCTCTTTCGGTTCCCGTTTGGCGACCACGCCTGCGTACCCACGCACGCGCTGGCACTCGACGTTGCAGAGAGCTGCGCTCCAGGCTCGGTCATCCTTGACGGTACGGGCGCCGATGCTGACTTTGGGCTGTTCGGGCGTAGCGCGAATGCTGCGCGCGCCTACCGCATACCGGCTATGGTACGCGCTGCCTTCGGCTGCGCCTACGGGCCCCTGGGCCTGTACGCGCGCCCGGGCCCGCTCGAGCGACACATCCGGATGTTGAGGCGCTCTGCGCTGATGACGCCGATCGCGTTCCTTGCCGCACACAACCCACTTGCCGGCATCGGCTACGAGGCGACGCGGGAGGAGCTACAGGCTCTGTGCGATGCCTGCGAAGCCCTGGCGAACGCAGCGGGACCTGCCGGGGACTTGCAGGTGCGGGGCCCGCTGCTGGACAACGCCCTGTGGAATGCGTATGCTGCAGCGCAGAAGTGCCGGCCCCAGCTCCTCATGGCAGGCCTTACGCCGTCCTACCCGTTCATGGAGCAGCCGATCGTGGACCTGGCCCTGGCGCATGCGCGGTTCTGGCCCTACCAGAGCGAGCCCAAGAGCGCACTGAAGCGCATGCTGGCGCGACGCATCCCTCCCGACCTGGTGTACAGGGCCAAGCTGGGCTTCACGGCGCCGCAGGAGGATCAGTTCGCGCATCCCGTGATGCTTGAGCACCTGCGCGCAGCGGCCGACACGAGCGCTCCGCTCGCGTCGCGCATCCGCCCACGCGTGCTGAAGAAGCTCGTCGACTGCGTGCGGGCGCGTCGCGTGCTCCCTGTCCAGACCTACAACTACCTGTGGTCGCTGGCGTTCTCCAACACGTGGCTGTCGCAGGTGGCCAGCGCGACTCCCTCGCTGGTGGAGCGAACAGACCAATGACACATGCGCCACACGGACGCGTCGACGCGCCGCACCGTGTTCTGCTGCAGCAGACCATGTGGCAGCCCTACCGCGTCCCGCTTGCACGCTGGCTTCGCGAGCGCAGCGATCTGGACGTGACGGTCGCCCATGGCGAACCGCAGACTGGGAGTGCCCTGGTGCCAGGCGACGTCTCGCACCTGCTGCCGGTGGTGCGTCTGCGGAACGCGTATATTGGCAGACCGGCACGGGTGGTCTGGCAGAACGGTCTCGTCCGCGAGATCCGGTCGGGCCGGTACGACGTGGCGATCGCCGCGATGGACCCAAGGATCATCACCAACCTGATCGGGCGCGAAGCGGCCAGGCGCGCTCGCGTTGCATGGGTGTGGTGGGGCCATGGCATCCGCCCGCGTGGGCGCTTCCGGCGCCTCTATGCGTGGCTCGCCCGCGACGCGGACTCGTGCATCCTCTACTCGGAGGAGGGAAGGCAGCAGTTGATCGCTGCCGGCGCACCGGGCGATCGCCTCTACGTGGCCCCGAACGGGCTCGACACCGACGCAGCAGCTCGGCTCAGACGCGACACGCCATTCGCCTCGCGGACGGCGGTGCTCTACGTGGGCCGCCTGCTTGCCAGCAAGCGCGTCGACCGGCTCATCGACGCGTTTCGGCTCGCGCTGCCCCGGTTGCGCCCCGATTCAGTACTGGTGATCATCGGCGACGGTCCCGACCGTGCGAGGCTGGGCGAGCTCGCTGCCGACCTGAGCGGCCGGGTTCAGTTCGTGCCCGGCACCTACGATGACACGCGCCTTGCGGAGCACTACAACCGGGCGTGGGCCGCCGTGTCGCCCGCTGCGGCAGGGCTCTCTGTGATGCAGGCCTTCCAGTACGGCGTCCCGTACGTGCTGCCGCATGGCGTGCCGCATGGCCCCGAGGCGGCCGTGGTAGCGCATGGAGTGAACGGGTTGTGGTGTGAGCTCGCGGCACCGGAGCCGCTGGCACAGGCGCTTGTTCAGCTTGACGGCGACCGCGACCATGCCGCGCGACTCGGGGCAGCCGGAGTGCGGACCGTGGACGGGAGATTCTCGGCGCGCGCGATGGCGGAGGGGTTCGTGCGCGCTGTCGAGGCGGCCGTCCACAGGCAGCGTGGTGAGCAGTAGGAGTGCGGCAGAGCGGTCCTCAGATCCCCGGCATGATGCTGAGGGATTCGTCGAGCTGCTGAGCCTGTTGCGCGAGGTCGGCGACCGTCACGGCGGCGAGGGCCTTGCCAAGGTCCGCCTCCAGACGACGCGCGAGCTGGTGCACGACGGCGCCGGCCGCAGGACGGCTGGCGCCGTGTTCCTCCGCCCCCGGCGCCGCGAGCAGCCCATCACCAACCATGGCGTGCACGACCTGCGCCACGGTGATCGATCTCGGGGGCTCCACCAGAAGGTAGCCACCCCCCGCCCCTCGCACGCTGCGCACGATGCCTCCCCGCTTCAGCGCTCCCAGGATCTGGTCCAGGTACGGCTCGCGGATGCCTTGCCGCAGCGCGATGTCGCGCGCCTGCACGGCCTCGCGCGGTGAACACAACGCGATGTCCACAAGAGCACGCAGGGCATAGTCGAGTCTCGCGTTGAAGAGCGGCATGCTGGTGGCCTCTCCCTTCCGTACCCGTGTGTCTGGCGCGCGTCGCCCATCCGAGCATACCACGGAGGCTCTCGGCTTGCCGCCGCTCGCTTAGCCGGGGTAAACTATGCGCGCCTGCAGCGCCAGCGAGGTTGCCGCCGTATGCCTGATCGTACCAGCACAATCGAGGTGTTCGACAACCCGTGCCCGGAGCGCGACTACCAGATCGTGCACACGTGCTCGGAGTTCACATCCATCTGCCCCATCACGGGCAACCCGGATTTCGCCACCATCGCCATCGACTACGTTCCCGACCGGTTGTGCATCGAGCTGAAGTCCCTGAAGTACTACCTGTTCGGATACCGGCAGCAGGGCGTGTTCTACGAGGCGGTGGTGAACCGCATACTGGACGATCTCGTTGCGGCATGCGCGCCGCGAAGGATGTCGGTGTCGGGCAGCTTCGGGGTCCGCGGCGGCATCTCATCGGTCGTCACCGCAGAACACGCGCCCGACGAGTGACCCGGCTTGCGACCGCCCGACAGAACGAGGCTTCATGTATACGTTGATCGTCCGCGCCAGTTTCGACGCCGCGCACGACATACCCGGCCACGCTGGCAAATGCAGCCGCACGCACGGTCATCGGTACCAGGTGGAGGCGGAGTTCGCGGGTGACCAGCTTGACGCCAACGGAATGCTGTTCGATTTCGCCGACCTGCGCGCCGCCGTGGAGCGGCACCTGCCAGACCATAGCTACCTTAACGAGGTACTGCCGGTCCCGACAACGGCCGAGTGCATCGCGCGATGGCTGCACGAGCGCCTGGTCGCTGACGGGCTTCCCGTGAGCGCGACGACGATCTGGGAGACTGAGCGCTGCGGATGTCGCTACGAGCCGCGGGCAGGCCCCAGCGCTGCAGAGGCGGCGGACCCGTGAGCGACGGGCCTCTGTACGATGTCACGATCATAGGCGGCGGGCCCGTGGGCCTGTTCGGCGCCTTCTACGCCGGCATGCGCGGCATGCGTACGCAGATCGTGGACAGCCTGCCCGAGCTGGGAGGCCAGCTCGCGACCCTGTACCCCGAGAAGTATGTCTACGACATGCCGGGCTTTCCAAGGGTGATCGCGCGCGACCTTGCCGCACACCTGATCGAGCAGGGAACGCGGTTCCGCCCGACACTGGCCCTCTCTGAGCGGATCGAATCCCTCGAGCGCCTGCCGGACGGCCGACTCCGCCTCGCATCGAGGGATCGTGCGCACTACAGCCGCACTGCGATCATCTGCGCGGGCGCGGGGGCGTTCTCGCCAAAGCGCCTCCTGCAGCCGTCCGTCGTCGCCTTCGAGGGTCGGGGCGTTCACTACTTCGTGGACGACACGCACGCCTTCGCAGGCAAGCGCGTCGTGGTCGTCGGCGGCGGCGACTCGGCCCTCGATTGGGCGATGGCCCTAGAGCCTGTGGCCGCATGCGTTACGGTAGTCCACCGGAGCGCGGAGTTTCGAGCACACGAGGAGAGCATCCACTGGCTCCTCAGTTGCCCGCGCGTGCATGCGCGGCTTCACTGCGAGGTCGCGCTGGCGGAGGGCAACGGTTCCCTGGAACGCGTGGTGCTGCGCGACAACCGCACCGGCGAAGTCGAAGCGCTGGACGCGGACGCGCTCCTCGTGACCATCGGGTTCACTGCCACGCTGGGGCCTATCACGCGGTGGGGCCTCCACCTCGAGGGCCAGGCCATCGTCGTGGACGCCCACATGGAGACCAACCTGACGGGCGTCTACGCCGCAGGCGACGCGTGCACGTATCAGGGCAAGCTCAAGCTCATCGCTACCGGCGTGGGCGAGGTCTGCGTCGCGGTCAACTACGCCAAGCGTCGCGTCGACCCGTCGGCCAGGATCTTTCCGGGACACAGCAGCCATCTGAACCTGTAGGCGGGCCCTACCATGAGCGGCCGGCGCCACCGTCCACTGAATGACTACTTCAGCCTCTCCGCGAATGGGGGCGTGCCGCGCGACCGTCTTCTGGAGACGCTGCGGAACCCACGGGCTGTCCGGCAGGCGGTGCGACTCATGCGGTGCCTGCTCTGCCGCGCGGCCGATATCGACGTGACGGGCCTCTGTCTCGTGTGCCGCACCTTCCTGTCCGATGAGGAGCGCGAGGCGTGCCGGCCATACTACGACGCTCCCTGAGCCGCGCACTGGCCCTGGCCGGCGGTCTCGCGCTCCTCGCGGTCACTGGCTGCGACCGCCCCGTGAACCGCACTGCGGAACGCCTGATCCGCGAGGTCCTCCCCGACTACCTGGGGCCCGCGCGCGCATGGCGGGTGCGCGTCCACAACCCGTGGGACCGCACGCTCGCCGGCCGGCTGCAGAGCGTCGCCATCGAGGGCGAGGAGGTCGAGCTTCGGAGCCTGGTGCAATGCGTGCGGCTGTCCATTCTGCTGTCGGACGTGAAGGTCGATACACGTCGCCGCCTGCTTCGCGAGGTCCGGCGCGCCGAGTTTCGCGCGGAGATCGATCAGGACGCGCTGAACGAGTACCTCCGCCGCAGTCCCCCAACAGACGACGATCCGGTGCGCATCCGCCGCGTGACGGTGCGCGACGGCGCCCTGCATGCGGAGGCGACCCGATGGCTTCTGGGGCGCGCCTGGCCTTTCACCGTCACCGTCCGGCCTGAGCTCGTGTCCGACACACGCGTGTTCTTCAGTCCCGAGCGCATGACGGTCATCGGTCTGCCAGTGCCCCTGCCCTCATCGGTGCTGAGGTGGCTGGCGCTCCGGCTCAGTGACGGCATGGACTTCTCGTCGCTGCCGTTCGCCCTGCGCCTGTCGCGGCTGGAGGTGCACGCGGGCCGATTGGTGGCGGAGGGGGAGGCAGACGTCGCGGAGTCCCTCAACGCTACGCTCGCCCGGCGCAGCCGCTGACGCCCGGAGGACCCTCACCACGCAGAACGAGCCGTCAGCAGCAGGTACGGCCCCGCCTGGAGCCCGAGGCACAGCCGGAGAGCCCCCGGGCACCAACTCCTCGCGGTCGGGCCGAGCGGCCTCCGAGATCACCACAGACGACCCGATTGGCGCCGCCGTCGCGGCGACGAAGCCATGAGGGCCTGTCGCGATCATGATCGCCCGCATCAGAGGGTTGCCCACGCAGGCCGTGTCCAACGTGGGCAATCACACCGTAAGGAGCAGGTCGCCGCATCCAACGGACGCGAGCGCGACGCTCTCACGCAGCACCCCGGATCGCGTCATCGGCGCCATGGTTCAGCGTGAGGGCTCGCCTGCCGGACCGACGAGATCAGCCGGGACGCAGGCTCGCGGCACCGACGTCGGTTGCCAGATGCGCGCAGTGCGTATCCCGGCCCTCAGCACGGAACAGGAAGGCGGGCTGGCGCGGGTGAGGCAGGAGCGAGTGCTGTAGAGAGACCACCGCCTGCGCCGCCTCTGGCTTCCTGCCGTCCTGGGCGGTCGCCGCAGAGAGGGCCACCTAGACCTGCCAGCCCGCGCGAGGCGGCTGGCGGATGAGGTCCGCGGCAGCGCGGCTGTTGCGAGCCCGCAAGGCCCTCGCGTCCCACTCGAGCGCCTCGCCAACCCGGTAGGCAACGTTGCCCAGTAACACGGTCTCCGTCAACGCGCCGGCGTAGTCGAAGTTGCACGTGGTGGTCCCGCCCGTCCGGATAGCCTCCAGCCACTCCCGGTGATGCCCCATGGAGTCGGGAATGCTCGCCGGCGGCGGCACGAAGCCCTCGAAGTCTCTTGCTGGCAGGAGCTCGTGCCGCCCGTAGTCCGCGATCAACATGCCTCTGGACCCCACGAACAGGTTGCCCGCCGCCCACGCCGGTGCGGCGCCCTCGGCCATCTGTGGTGGACGGCGGTCCCCGTTGTACCAGGTGAGCCGGACCGGCGGCTGGTCGCCGCGCGCGGGGTAGTCGTACCTCACCACGAGCCACGGGGGAGCGGAATCCTGATGCGGAGGCGGCCCTTCGGCCTCCACTCGGACGCAGTCGCGGAGGTCCAGAGCCCAGTGGGCCAGGTCCATGTGGTGGCAACCGAAGTCCCCGAGCTGCCCGTTTCCGTATGCCCACCACCGGCGCCAGCGGAACGGGGCGATCTCCGGATGGTACGGACGGAGCGCCGACGGCCCAAGCCAGAGGTCCCAGTGCAGCCCTGGGGGCAGCGGAGGCGTGTCGGTCGGGAATGGCACGGGGTCGAAACCCCCACCGACCCAGGTGTGGACCTCGCGAACCACGCCGATGGCGCCGGAGCGAACGAGCTCGACCACCCTCCTGTAGTTGGACCCCGCATGGATCTGCGTGCCGTGCTGGGTTACGAGTCCTCGGCGGCGTGCCAACTCGCTGACGTCGCGCACCTCGGCAACGGTCCGACAGAGCGGTTTCTCGCAGTACACATGCAGCCCGGCGCTCATGGCCGCTAGGGAGACGCAGGCGTGGGTATGGTCGGGCGTGCTGATGACCACCGCATCGAGGCCGCCGTCGTCGAGCATCGCGCGGAAGTCGACGTACGTGCTGGCGCGGGGATACGCCTGCATGGCCGCCCGCAGGGGTCTCTCGTCCACATCGCAGAGCGCCACGATCTCCTCGGGCGCCACGGCACGCAGGTTACCAGCACCGCGCCCGCCCACGCCCACAATCGCGAGCCGCAGGCGGTCGCTGCGCTCCCGGGCGCCCGCGCGCCGCACGCCCGCGGCGGCGGCGGCCAGCGCACCGGCGCCCATAACGAACGTTCGTCGCGTCACGTCGCCCATCAGTGGCGCTCCTCGCCGCTCAACTGCGCAGCGGCGGTCTGCGGAGCCCGCCATACCGGATTGCTGCCGTGGCGGCGCACGGCCGCCCGCCAGCCCTCATCACCCCGCACGTGCCGGTTCCGCGGCTGACCGCTGAGGGGCGGGCGGCCCGATCTCGCGGATGTAGATGTTCTTGAACCAGAGCTGACTGCCGTGGTGCTGGAGCTCGATCTGCCCGGTCGGGAAGATGGGAATGGTCCGGTCCCAGAAGTTCTCCATCGTAACGTTGTGGACCACTAGGCGGCCGTTCAGCCAGACCGTAACCTTCTCGCCGAGCATGAGGATGCGGAACCGGTTCCATTCGCCCGGCGGGTTGTCGGCCCTCATCGTCGGAGCGCTGGGGTTCCTCTGGTTGTTGTATAGCCCGCCGCTGCCCGCGGCGTGGTCCCAGATCTGGATCTGAGGGCTGCCGCGCAGGTATATGCCGCTATCGCCGCCAGGTGGCGTCCTCCAATCGACGAGCAACTCGAAGTCTCGGAAGTCCCGCGCAGTACAGAGACTGTCGTTCCTGCCGTCGTACGTGATGGCGCCGTCCACAACGGTCCAGTGCTGCAGCGCACGCACGGTGGCCGCCTCTTCGGCCGCCCGAAGCGCTTCCGGTGACATGGCCGCGCGCGTGATCGGGTTGCCGACGAGCCCCTTCCAACCACGCAGCGTCCTTCCATCGAACAGCGCCGTGAACCCCGGTGGCGGCGTGTTGTCGCGGTGCGGTCTCGTCAGATCCCTCACCCGGATGTTGCGGAACGACACGGTCGCCGGCCCGTGCCCCATGAGCCCGATCCGGCCGCGATCCCTCAAAATGCCGGGGTTCTCCGCGAGGACCCTGGCGTCCGTTACGGTGTTAAGGTCAACGTCGACCACCGTGCGGCCGTTCACGCGCACCGCGACCCGGCGACCGATGGCGGTTATCTCCTTGCGGTTCCACTGGCCTACGGGCCTGAGCGCGCCGCGCCGCGCGGGGGCCACGCGATAGATGGACCCGCTGTACTGCCCCGGCTCGAGGCCGGCGTATGCGGGATCGGAGTCGTCCAGTATCTGGACCTCCATTCCATCGTACGCCAGGCGCCCTTCGCGCGGCGCGCGGATGGCCACCCCGTTGTTGCCCGCCCTGTCGAGCCTGAAGTCGAACCGGAGTACGAAATCCGAATACTCGCGCTCCGTGAAGAGCACGCCGCCGCCATCCGAGGGGCACACGAGCTCGCCGTTGCGTACCACATACCCGGGACCAACACCGCCCTCGAGTGTCCAGCCCGCGAGGGACCTCCCGTCGAAGAGCCTCACGAACCCGCGCTCTGCGCGCACGGGCGCCGCGATCACCGCAGCTGCCATGAGGGCGAGCACCAGGCGAACGAAGTACATGGTTACGCCTCCCCGGCGGGGGCGCGGCTACGCCTGTGCACCCCCGCCAGCTGACCTCAGGTGAGCCGATCCGTCACTTGCCCATCGCACGGAGGTTCTTCAGGCACCGCTCCACGCACTCTAGGGGTGGGTAGGCGTAGCTCTCCTGCTCCACGATGTACCACTGGGTGGAGCCAATGGTCTCGCACAGATCGAAGATCACCGGCCACTCCACGTCGCCCTCGCCGATGAGCGCCTTGTCGTCGCCGCGCGCATGCTCCTTCACGTGTACCGTCAGCGCGCGACCGGGGTACTGACGCAGGAACGGCGCCGCCTCAGCGCCACCGACAAGCGCGTTGCCCACATCGAACTGCATCACGACGTCCGACACGGTGTTGCCAAAGAACGTGTCCCAGGGCAGCTCGCCGTCCATCGGGGTGAACTCGGTGTGGTGGTTGTGGTAGCCGACCCACATACCGAGGGGCCGCGCCTTGGCCGAGAGCTCGTTGAAGACGCGCGCGGTCTCCTGCCATGCCGCCTTAGAACAGGTTCGCTCCGCCGGCAACCCAGGCACGATGAGGTACACGTTGTCCAGCGTCTTGTTGAACTCCACCGTTGGCGCGAAGTTGTCGCCAAGGAGGGTGTCCAGGCCGATGTGCGTTCCGGCGCACCGGAGCCCGTGATCATCCAGCATCTTGCGGAGGTCCGCAGCCGAGTACCCGTAGTATCCGGCGAACTCGACGCCGTCGTAGCCCATCCCGGCCACCGCCTTAAGGACCCCGGGCAGGTCGCGAGCGCAGTCGTCGCGCACCGAGTAGAGCTGAAGGGCGATCGGGATACGTGCCATGTGGCTTTCTCCTTCCGATATTGGGTCCCATCGCTCGGCGAGCGCGACGGGAGCGCCGCTGATGCCTCCCTACGCTTGGCCAAGCGACAGGCCGATTCCTTTGGCGAACGCTTGACGGCCGGTCTCACCGCCCGCCGCTCCCGCAGGGCAACCGCGCGATCCGCCGGCAGGTCCGGGCGGAGCCTACCCGGGCGCGTCTCGTGGGTGCTGTGTCACCACGAATGGCTGCGTCCAGGCGGCGCGACCGCCGGCGCCCAGACACTCCACCCTCACGTACCCGCCCTCGCCTCCGTCCGCCGTGTAGTTGCCCTCGTCGCCGTCCACCATCGCGAGCTCGCGGCCGTATGACCCGATGAAGCGGATCCGGTCGGCCCCCGGCGCGGACACGGCCAGATGGCGACCTACGGTGGAGATGCGCCCGATGCGAACGCCTGTCGACGCGTAGAATCTGCCCGCCAGTAGAGACGCAAAGACGGCACCCTCGCTCCTGTCGGTCGCCTGGACGACGTTCCATGCTCTCCCCACATTCTGGGCGACGTGGGTGTCGTCATTGGCGAACCCCCAGACGATCCGCCCTGTCGACAGCAGGCGGTCCCATCGGTCGGTCGCCAGTGCGGAGCCTTCGAGGAAGTCGATCACGCCGTTGTAGATCTCGATGCCGGCGTATCCCGTCAGACGCTCCATCTCGCACTGCGGGAAGTGGTTGTAGTGGTGCAGCCAGTTCGGGTGGTTCAGGATGGCGAAGCCACCATCGGCCACGATTGCGTCGATCACCCGCTGACGGTCCTCGCAGGGCTCGATGGCGCTGGAGCCGCCGATCGCCAGGAGGTGCGGTCCCCCTGCGCTCACCTCGACAGCATCGATCAGCAGGAGGCCTTCGGGCGCCTCGCCTGCCGCGAGCGGCTCCCGGAGGTCGTGATCGGCAAGAGCGAGGAAGTCGTAGCCGCGTGCCAGATAGGCAGCGCAGAGATCGGCCGGCTCGAGCGTGCCATCGCTGCGGGTGGAATGCGCGTGCAGGTTGCCCCGCAGCCAGACGAACCCGCTTGCCAGATATGGTGACCTCAGAACCAGGGCCAAGGTGCGATCCTTCCTGGCCAGCGCGGCCTCCGCGCGAGCGCATTGACGCTCCTGCCATACACTGCCATCCTCTGGTGCGCTTGTCAGCAAGCCGCCTGCATGCTCAGCAGTTGCAGGCGCCACCCGTCCTGAGGACCGGTGCGCGCGCACTCTCTCCATCCCAGGGACGCGGTCGAGGACAGGTCTGGCGGCCCGCGTGCGGCTGCCGGTTACCCAGCGCCCTCAGCGCCACCAGCGGTACCTCAGCAGCGTCCAGATCGCGGTCACCGCATCGGTCCACCGAATCTTCTTCCCCTGCGCCATCGTGCGCGCCTCGTAGCGCACGGGCACCTCGACGATGCGATGCCCGCGCCGGAGTAGCTTCGCCGTTACCTCCGGGCAGAACTCGAAGCGCCGGCATGTCAGGGGCACGCTGAGGATTGCCTCCCGCAGAAAGAGCTTGTAGCAGGTGGCCTCGTCCGTCAGCGGGCAGCCGTACAGCACGCGCACCATCCAGGCGAGCAGACGGTTCACCACCAGGTTCGGCAGGCGCATGCGGGGTGTGCGGGGCCGGAACCGCGTCCCGTAGACGACGGTGGCCCCCGCCTGCGCTGGCTCGAGGAGGGCCGGGAGGTCCGCCGGATCGTACTCCAGGTCGGCATCCTGAACGACCACGAACTCGCCACGCGCAAGAGAGAGTGCCGCGCGGATTGCGGTGCCTTTGCCCCCGTTGCGCTCCAGGTAGATCACGCGGACGCCCGGCAAGCGGCCATCCACCTCTGCCCGCAGGTACTCCCGCGTGCCGTCCGTCGAGCCGTCGTCGACGACGAGCACCTCCTTGTCAACAGGAGCGGCGAGCACGCGCTGCAGTGCCTCAGGTAGCGTGGCGCGCTCATTATAGACGGGCATCAGCACCGTGAGCAGCGGCGCCTGGGGCTCCGGTGCGTCGTCCGTGCGGCGATCACGCTCTAGCGGCATGCGGTACGCCGCCTCGCGCGTCTCACGAGTCCAGCCTCTGCCCTGCGGAGCGCAGCGCCTGCTCCAGTGCGCGCTGCTGAAGCGAGACCGTAAGGTCGCCGCGTGTTCGCTCGAGCACAGCGCGAAACGCATCAGTGGTGCGGCGCAGGTTGCCGGTGATCGCGTCGGGGAAGTCGAAGGTCACCAACTCGTAGTAGATGTCGTCCATGATGCGCAGGACGCGGTCCGCCTCCTCCGAGGCGCCGGCGCGCAGGCGGTCGAGTACGTACCTTCTGCATTCGCTCCCCGCTTCGGCGAGCCCGTTCAGGTAGGCGGCCGCACCCACGCCCAGCGCGGCCGGCGGCGGCACGTCTCGCCCGCGCACGATCGCGTGGACGGCTTCCGCCTCCACGTACTCCTTCTCGGCGTCGTGCACATAGCCCGCCGCCAGGAGGCTGGGGTGGGCAGCCAGTGCGGTATGCAGCGCGCTCACGCACTGGCGTGCGGCGCGGAGCAGCGTCTCCGCCTCCGCGAACTCCATGCGGTGCACGGCGCGAATGGCCACCGCCGACGTGCGGATCGTCTCCCGGCACTGGCGCAGCGCCTGCTCGCGGGCTGCGTTCTGCGCCTCCATGATACGGCGGAGTTCCGCCGCCACCGCCTCGAACCCACCCACTTCGCCTCCCCGTCCCCGCCCTGAGCCTGCCTGCCACAACCACCTAGACGAGGTTCTGTCGCTTCATACTGACCCAGCGGTCGTCACCCACGATAACGTGGTCGAGCACCTCAATGCCGATGAGCTGCCCGGCCGCCATGAGACGCTCCGTGACCCTGCGGTCCTCCTCGCTGGGTGTCGGGTCGCCGCTCGGGTGGTTGTGCGCAACGATGATCGCTGCGGCGCTCGAGGCGATCGCTTCCCGGAACACCTCGCGCGGATGTACAAGGCTGGCGTCGAGCGTACCCACACTGACCGGCGTGATCTTCAGTACGTTGTGCTTGGTGTCCAGAAGCAGCACCGTGAACTGCTCCTGCTTGGAGCCCTGCATTGACGGCAGAAGCAGGTCCGCCACATCCTCCGGTCCGCGGACCACGGCCGGCGTGGATCGCACGCGCGCCGTCATCCGTCGGCCCAGCTCGATGCTCGCCATGAGCTGAGCCGCCCGGTGGAGACCCACGCCGTGCACCTTCGCAACGTCGCGCATGGCGGCTCGGGCGAGGCCAGAGGAGCCCCCGAACTTCGCCAGCAGCCGGGTGGCCGCCGACACTCCAGCCGCCGTGCCGGTGCCGAGGAGCATCGAGATCAGCTCCTCCGTGCTAAGCGACTGCGCACCGTACCGGACCAGCCGCTCGCGAGGCGCCTCCTCACGATCGATCTTCCCGATAGCCAAGGCAACGGACCTCCCGATGCGTCTGCGCCGCGGCGCCGGCACTATATCACAGGCATGGGCGAGGGTCAAACCGCGCTGGGAGCGCGCTGTGTCCTAGAAGTCCGCAGAGCCAGGGGTGCGAGGAAACGGGATGACGTCGCGGATGTTCCGCATCCCCGTGACGTACATCATCATCCGCTCGAGACCCAGACCGAAGCCAGCGTGCTCAACGGTGCCGTACCGGCGAAGGTCGAGGTACCACCAGTAGGCGCCTTCGGGCAACCCCTGTGCGCGGATTCGCTCTACGAGGACGTCGTGGCGCTCCTCGCGCTGGCTGCCACCGATGATCTCGCCGATGCGCGGCGCCAGCACATCCATCGCCCTCACGGTGCGCCCGTCGTCGTTCATCCGCATGTAGAAGGCCTTGATCTCCTTGGGATAGTCGGTGACGACGACCGGCCGGCGGAAGACCTCCTCCGTGAGGTAGCGCTCATGCTCGCTCTGCAGGTCGGCGCCCCAATGGACGGGGTACTCCCACGGGCGCCCGGATGCCTCCAGCAGGCGGACCGCCTCGGAGTAGGTGATGTGCTCGAAGTCGCTTGTCACCACATGCTCGAGGGTGCTTAGCACCGTGCCGTCGATGCGCTTGGTGAAGAACTCAAGGTCCGGGCCGCAGTGGTCCATTACGTAGGCGATGATGCTCTTGAGGAACTCCTCGGCGAGCCTCCGGTTGCCATCCAGATCGCAGAACGCCATCTCCGGCTCGACCATCCAGAACTCGGCCAGGTGGCGCGGCGTGTTGGAGTTCTCGGCACGGAAGGTCGGTCCGAACGTATACACGTTGGCGAACGCGAGCGCGAATATCTCGGCCTCGAGCTGGCCGCTCACGCTGAGGTAGGCCGGACGGCCAAAGAAATCGGCGCCGTAGTCCACGCCACCACACTCCGACCTCGGCACGTTCAGGAGATCGAGGGTGGTCACCCCGAACATCGCCCCCGCGCCCTCGCAGTCCGACGCGGTGATGACCGGCGTGTGCACGCAGAGGAACCCGCGCTTCTGAAAGAAGCGGTGGATGGCGTATGACAGCGCGCTGCGAACGCGAAACACGGCCCCGAACGTGTTCGAGCGGGTGCGCAAGTGCGCGATTTCCCGCAGGAACTCCATAGTGTGACCCTTCTTCTGGAGCGGGTAGGTCGCGCTGGGCGCGGGACCGTGAACGCGCAGGCTGTCCGCCTTGAGCTCGACGGCCTGGCCGGCCCCGGGCGACTCCACCAGAGCCCCCCCTACTTCCACGCAGGCGCCTGTCGTGAGGGCCGCCAAGGCACCCTCGGGCACTGCCCCCGCCTCGATGACCACCTGAAGGTCCTGGAAGCATGACCCGTCGCTGATTTGAGCGAAGTGGATGTCCTTGCTTGCGCGTCGCGTCTTCACCCAGCCTCGCGCCACAACGCGCGAGCCGACGGGCAGCGTGAGGATGTCACAGATGCGGTTCCCGGGCTCAACCATAGGGCACGCCCCTGAGGGTAAGAGAGTCCGAACATTGTGCGCAGTGCCAGACAGCGCTTCGATCGCCGCTGGTTGAGCGCGCCTGTGGCCCTCCGGGCGATGCCCGCGGCGAATGTCGCGCGACACCCGCCGGATGCGCCACGGGATGCTCCGGCGGCGTCTCAGTTGGCGACGACGTTCACCAGGCGCCCCGGCACCACTACGACCTTTCGCACGGTCCGCCCTGCCAGAAGCTCGGCGATGCGTGGGCTCGCGAGCGCAGCGGCCCGGGTGTCTTCCTCGCTCGCCCCGGCGGCGACCTCCACCCGGTCGCGCAGCTTGCCGTTCACCTGGACGACCACGGTGACCCGCTCCTCGGCAGCAACCGCAGGATCGTGCCGCGGCCATGCGGCGCGGTACGTCGACCCTTCGCGGCCCAACCGCGACCACAGCTCATCGGCCATGTGCGGCATGAACGGCGCGATGAGCAGCACCAGTGCGTCCAGCGCTTCCGACACGATGGCGGGATCTGAGGCGTCCGCCCCTGGCTCCGCGTCCGCGGGCCGGTACAGGTAGAGCTCGTTCACCAGCTCCATGAGCGCTGCGGCTGCCGTGTTGAAGCGGAAGCCCTCGAGGCCCGCAGTCACCTTCTCGATGGTCTGATGGAGCTTCCTGCGCGCGCGGACGCCTCGCGCCGCATCGGCTGGCGCGGAACGCGTCTGCGCCCGCATGGCGGAGACGCACCATCGCCAGGCGCGACTGGCGAAGCGGTGCGCTCCATGGACGCCCTCATCCGACCACTGCACGTTGTCCTCGAAGGGTGCAACGAACAGCAGGTACAGCCGCAGGCTGTCGGCGCCGTACCGCTCAGCGATCTCGTCCGGGGTGACCACGTTGCCCTTGGACTTGGACATCTTGACCCAGCGGAACACCACCTGATCGGGCGGGCAGCTCTCCCGCTCATCGGGGCGCAGCACGATCCAGTCGACGATGCCCTCGCCGCCGTCCTCACCGTCGGCACGCTCGCCGAGACGCGGTCGCCGGCCGAGTGTATAGGCAAGCACGGTGCCCTGGTTGCGGAGGCGGCTGAAGGGTTCCGAGAACGCAAGCAGCCCGGCGTCGTGCATCACCTTCGTCCAGAACCTCGCATAGAGCAGATGCATCACGGCGTGCTCGGCCCCGCCCACGTAGGTGTCGACCGGCAGCCAGTAGTCGACCAGCCTGCGATCGGCGAACGCGCTGGCGTTGTGCGGGTCGGCGAAGCGCAGGAAGTACCACGATGAGCAGGCGAAGCCCCCCATCGTGTCCGTCTCTCGCCGGGCCGCGCCACCACACGCTGGGCAGGCCGTGCTCACGAAGGCGGGGATGGCCGCCAGCGGCGACTCGCCGGTGCCGGAGGGTTCGTACTGGTCGACGTCCGGGAGAAGGACTGGCAGGTCTCTCTCGGGTACCGGAACCTCTCCGCACGCGCCACAGTGCACTATGGGGATTGGCGCCCCCCAGTACCTCTGGCGGCTGATGAGCCAGTCCCGCAGCCGGTAGTACACCCGACCCGTGCCGACGCCATGCTCCTCCAGCCACGCGATCACCTTGCGGACCGTGGCGCGGTCGTTCGGAAGGCCGGCGAACGGGGCCTTCGGAGTGCGCGCTCCGGGCGCCGGCGTGAAGTCGAGCATCGAGCCGCCATCGGGGAGTGCCCGTGCCATCTCCTCGCCAGAACGCGGTCCCTCCGGATGGGCATACACCAGGTCGATCCGGATGCCGTACCTGCGGGCGAACTCGAAGTCGCGCTGGTCGTGCGCAGGGACCGCCATGATGCCCCCCGTGCCGTACCCCATCAGCACGTAGTCCGCCACCCAGATCGGGATCGGCTCCCCGGTGACAGGGTTGACAGCGCGAGCGCCGGTGTCGATGCCGGTCTTTGCGCGCTCGGCGCTCATCCGATCGATGTCGGTCTCGGTGCTCGCGCGGCGCACATACGCGTCGACTTCGGCCCGCCGCTCCGGCACGGTGATCAGTTCCACGAGCGGGTGCTCCGGCGCGAGGACCATGAAGGTCGCTCCCCAGAGCGTGTCCGGGCGGGTCGTGAACACACGGATCGTCTCGCTGCGGCCCGCCACGGCGAAGTCCACATCGGCGCCCTCGCTCCGGCCGATCCACTCCCGCTGCATCTGCTTGATGCCGTCAGGCCAGTCGATCGTCTCGAGGTCCGCCAGGAGCCGTTCGGCGTAGTCCGTGATCCGGAAATACCACTGCGGCATCGGGCGCTTTTCGACCGTCGTCTCGCAGCGCCAGCAACGCCCTTGCTCCACCTCCTCGTTCGCGAGACCGGTCTTGCAGGCAGGACACCAGTTGATGGGCGTGCTGGCGCGGTAGGCCAGCCCTCGGTGGTAGAGCAGCAGGAAGAACCACTGGGTCCATTGGTAGTAGTCAGGCCGGCTGGAGTCTATCTCGCGCGACCAGTCGTAGCTGGCGCCTATGCGGCGAAGGGTCTGGCGGTAGCTGGCTGCGTACTCGGGCACCATCTCGCGCGGGTTGCGTCCACGCTTGATCGCCTCGTTCTCGGCAGGCTGGCCGAACGCGTCCCACCCCATCGGGTGCAGCACGTTGAACCCGCACATGCTCTTGAAGCGGAAGTAGGCGTCCGTAGGCACGTAGTTGCGGCAGTGCCCCACCGAGAGGCCTGCGCCCGATGGGTAGGGGAAGAACTCAAGGCCGTAGTGCTTCGGGAGCTCCGACAGGTCCTCCGCACGGAAGGTCCGCTCAGCCTCCCAGCGGGCCTGCCAGCGCGCCTCAATGTCGCGGAACGCATACCTCTCATCCATGTGGATGTGTGCCCCTCGCCGTGTCGGCCTGCCGCCCCACGGAGTGGCGCGAGGGGCGTGCGCGCCCTATTATAGCCGCGCCCCGGGGTGAGGACAACGTACGGCCAGGCGCTGCCGAGGCGCCCGCGCGCTCGTTTGCCGGCCTGAGCAGCGTATGCTACAATGCCGGTGCCTCGGAATGGTCCAACCGGCCGACGTGCCCGACGCTGGAGGTCGGACGCCCATCGTGCAGAATCCGCACGCCCGGCGGCGATTCGCGCTCCCACTGCGCCCACTCACGACGTGGGTTCGCGCGCTCCTGTTCTGCTCGCTCGCCCCTGGCGCCTTGGCCGCCCCTCAGGGCCGCGACCACGCGATCCGTATTGTCGCGGCGGCGCCGCAACCCGACGGCGTGCGCATCACCGTGGAGTCCGGATCCTCCCTCTGGAGCCTGCCCGCCGGAGAGCGTCTCGACCTGTTCGTCGACGACCGGCGCGTAGCGACCTCGCCGCGATCACCATTCCGGGCGTCGTGGACCCTGATGCACCGGGCTGGCCGGAGCGCACGGATCGATCTGTACCACACGCGCCGCAATGGCTCCGTGTTGCTTCACAGCCTGACCGTCGACCCGTTGAGACTGCAAGCCGGCGTCCATGCCGCTCCGAGCCTGCCAGTGCGTCCCGTGGAGCGCGCCCCGGCGGTTGCGCCTTCGGCGCAGCCGGGCGCAGCACCCGCTCAGCCCTCGCCGACGACTGACGCCGCCCAGGCTCGGGCGCCCGCCTTGCTCGCTGAGGCAGCGCCGCCCATCGACCCGGCCGGCACGGCGCCTTGCCCGCGGCGCTGGGCCAGCACCGGCGTCGTGGCGATGAGCATGGCGGGCACCGGTCTGGCACTCGCTCTCGCAGACGGCAGCGTGGCCACGGTTGACACGAGGACCGGCGCCGTCCGGTCGTTCCGACCCGACGCCCCGACAGGTCCCGCCCGCGCGGTCGCTCTGGGCGCCGGGTGGGTGTGGTGGGTTGACCGTTCCGGCCAGGCGCTCTGGCGCTGGCGTCCCGGCGAGACGCAGGGGCAACGCATCGCGCTGCCCGATGCGGTCCTCACCCCGTCCGGCACCGAGGTGCGGTCGCTGCTGTATGCCCGCGGGCGCATCTGGTGCGTGCAGCCCGCGCGGGCGCTCGTGGTCGATCCGTCCAGCCTCCAGGTCACTGGCTTCGAGGGCGCCCTGTCGGCGGAGGCGGCTGCGGA
>DATIKM010000169.1:0-3795 GCA_035477595.1 Chthonomonadales bacterium | reverse complement strand
CGAGGGGCTGCTCTGGGGCATGTACCTCTGCTTCTTCGGGATGCACGTCTTCACCGCCAGCATCTTCGACGCCCTCCAGCACGCGATCGACCACGACCTGCGCGAGAAGGGGGAGTTTCAGCTCACGAGCGCGCAGGAGCGAGTTCGGGCGAGCGGCGAGCGGTACCTCGCGGTGGAGACGGTGGGCGACCGCTACGACATCGGGATTCCGTTCGGCTACGCGCAGACGCAGGCGGCGCTCGCGGTGAACTCGATCTACCACGAGCAGATGCTCGCCGCCCTGGTGCGGATGCTCGCCGTGCCGTCGCGCTCCGTGCCCGAGGCCTTCCGGGACCAGTAGGCGAGCCGCCGCCGCCGCAACCCCGTGGGCCCGGCACCTTGGCGCGCCTGGCCCGAGGCGTTCAGCTCAGAGCGCCCTCCACCAGCGCGCGGCCAGCACAGCCGCCGCCAGTAACTCGATCAAGTGCCCACTGTGCGGCCGGGAGGGGCAGGCGCGCGCCGATGTTGTCGTACTCCGCGCGGGACGCGCGCCATACGCCGCTGCATCCGTGGCGCGAGCGATGTCCATCCGCGTCGCGAAAGGACTGCGCGACGAGCGAGGGGGCGACCGCTACGCGGCGGGACCGGAGCGCGCGCCAGGCTCGCCGGGACCGGAGCGCGCGCCAGGCTCGGAGGCTGGGAGCGCGCCGATGTCGATGAGCGTCTGCCGAACCGTGATCTGGCGGCTGTGCTCGCGCTCCCAGCCAGCCCGTTCCAGCAGGTCCTTGACCGGGCCCCTCGTGCCGGCGAACGCGAACCGCACGCCCTGCTCGCCGAAGAGCCGCATCCACTCCTCCAGCGTGCTTACCGCCACCGCATCCATGTCGCCGACGCTGGAGAGGTCGAAGACCACCCAGCGCACCGGGCGCGCGGCCAGGGAGGCCCTCAGCCGCGCTTCCACGTGCCGCATGGTCGGGAAGTAGAGCGCGCTGTCCACCCGGACGATGAGCACATCCTCGAACCGGCGGGCTCCCGGGAACCGGGCGATGTCGCGGAACGCGCCCTCCTCCTCGACGAGCCCGACCTCCACCACGCGCGGCGTCGCGGCGCGCCACACCAGCATCAGAAGCGAGAAGGCCACGCCGACCGCGATGCCAGCCTCCACCTCGAGCGCCAGCGTCGCCACGAAGGTCACCGCCAGCGCGAGCGCATCGGAGGGCTTCAGGCGCAGCAGATGGCGGAACTCGCGCACGTTCACCAGTCCCGGCACCGACACCATGACGACGGCGGCGAGGGCCACCATCGGCGTGTGGTAGAAGGCAGGCGTCAGCGCGACCATGGACAGGAGCACGAGCGCCGCCGTCACCAGCGAGGCCATGCCGGTGCGAGCGCCCGCCTGGTGGTTGACGGCGGTTCGCGCGAGCCCGCCCGTCACGGGGTAAGCGCCGCAGGCGGACGCCGCCACGTTCGCCAGCCCGAGCGCTGCGAGCTCCCGGCTCGCGTCCACGCGGTACCGCTCCCGGGCCGCGATGACGTTGGCGATGGCGGTGGCCTCCACGAAGCCGATGACGGCGATGGTGAGCGCCGCCGGCAGGAGCGCGGGCAGCCGCGCCGCCTCGAGCGGCGGCAGGCCGAACGGCGGCAGGCCCGATGGCACGCTGCCCATCGTGGCCACTCCCGCGCTCTCCAGGCCGGCAACCGCCACCGCGACCGTGCCCACCGCGACCGCGGCCAGCGCGGCTGGCGCTCGCGGCCACCAGCGCCGCAGGGCGAGCATCACGGCGATGCAGCCTGCGCCGAGCGCGAGCGTCGCCGGGTTCAGGCCGCTCGCGCGGCTCAGGAGGTCTGCCGCAGACTCGAAGGCGGCGCCGCCAGCGCCTCGCTCCACGCCCAGAAGGTGCGGCAACTGGCTCAGCATGATGAGGATGGCCGCCGCCGAGGCGAAGCCTGTGATGACGGCGTGGCTGAGGAAGTGAACTAGCACGCCCAGCCGCAGCGCGCCCATCGCCATCTGGAGCACGCCCACCAGCAGCGCCAGCTCGATCGCCACCGCCGCATGCACGGCGGGGTCGCCGCCCGACACGGCCGCAGCCTGCCGCTGGGTCAGCAGCGAGAGGATCGCCACCGGGCCAACCGCAAGGTGTCGAGATGTCCCGAAGAGCGCGTAGACGGCAACCGGCACGCTGGCGGCGTAGAGGCCGGCCGCTGGAGGCAAACCGGCCAGGAGCGCGTAGGCCATCGACTGCGGCACGAGCAACACGGCAACAGACGCGCCGGCGCTCAGGTCCGCGGCGAGGTCCTCCCGCCGGTACCCGCGCAGCCACGCGAGGGCCGGCAGCACGCGCTCAAGGCCCGTCATGGCGTGCCCACCGCTACGGCGCCGATGCGACGCGAGGCCCGTGCGGGCCGACGCACATCGGGCACGCGGGCGCCCAGCCCCGCGCGCCGTAGCCTGCCATCCCACCCGCCACGTTGCGCACGTCGGCGAACCCGGCGCGCTTCAGGATGGCGCAGCCCATGCTGGACCGGTGCCCAGAGCTGCACACCAGCGCAGTCGGGAGCGAGCGGTCCAGCTCGACATGGCGCGCGCGCAGGTCGGGGGCGGAGATGTTGGCCGCGCCCTCGATGTGGCCCTGGTCGTACTCGGCGGGGGCCCGCACGTCGACGAGCTGCAGCGGCCCGCCGGACCGTGCGAGCTGGTTCAACTCCTCGGCCGACAGCAGCGGAACGTGGCCCAGGTCCATCCCGGCCACGGCCCACGCGAAGAGGCTTCCCGCGAGGCAGCCCTCCACGCGATCGATCCCGACGCGGCGCAGCAGCGTGGCGGCATGTGCGGCCTCGGCATCCGTCTCGCAGACGAGCAGCACACGGGCGTCCGGCGGCAGCAGCCACCCGGCGAACGTGGCGAAGTTGCCGGTGAGGTCGATGTGCCAGGACCCCGGCACATGCATGGCGGCGAAGGCCTCGTAGAGGCGGACGTCCAGCATCAGCGCGCCCGGCTCCGCGGCTGCCCTGGCGAAGTCGGCTGGCGGCAGGGCGCGGACTGGCGGCATGTCGCTCACGAGCGCCGGTCCCGCACCGTTCACGGCGCTGCAGCGTGCGAAGTGGTCGGGCGCGGGGGGCATGTCGGTGGTGAGCGAGCGAATGAACTCCTCGCGGTCGGCGATCTGGAGCGCGGCGTTGTAGAGGCGCTCGTAGCCGATGGTGCTGGTGCGGCGGGCGCTCATGGCCCGCCCGCAGAGCGAACCGGCGCCGTGCGCAGGCAGCACCTCGCAGTGGTCCGGCAGCGAGAGGATCTGCGTGTGGAGGCTGTCGTATAGCTTGCTCGCGAGCTCACGGGCCCTGCCGGGGAAGAGGTCGGGCCGGCCCACGTCGCCCACGAAGAGCGTGTCGCCGCAGAAGACGGCGGCTGGCGAGGGGCCGCGGGAGCGGTCCGTCGCGACATAGCCGACGTGCTCCGGCGTGTGGCCGGGCGTGTCGAGAACCTTCAGCGCCACCTGGTCGATCTCCACGACATCGCCTGCCTGCACGGCCCGATGCGCGAACGCGCATTCCGCGGAGGCGGGCGCCACGATCTCGCCCCCGGTCGCGGCAGCCAGGTCCATGTGTCCCGACACGAAGTCCGCGTGCAGGTGCGTCTGCAGGATGTGGGTGATGCGGAAGCCCATCTCGCGCGCAGCGTCGAGGTACACCTCGATGTCGCGCTGCGGGTCGACGATGGCGCAGCTCCGGCTCCCACCCAGAAGGTAGGAGCTGTGCGCCAGACCCTTCACGAAGAACTGGCGGACGAACATGGTGAACCTCCCGTGTCTCATG
>DATIKM010000168.1:0-15632 GCA_035477595.1 Chthonomonadales bacterium | reverse complement strand
CGCTCCCGCCGCTTCGGCGTATCCTGCCGCGACAGCCTCTACGAGAGTGCGCTGTCGGCCACCGCCCCTGCGGGCACACAGCCGGACGCCTCCTCCACCTTGGCAGCGAAGAAGCTCCTGCCGAACATGTCGCACGACGCGCAGGCCTTCGACGGCGGGATGTGCTTCAGCGCCATCTCGCGGTTCCTGCGGAGCCCCGCACCGTTCCAGATAGTCTCGAACGGCGTCTCGAGGATGTTCCCGTACGAGTAAGTCTCCTTGAACGGGGTGCAGCAACCCAGCGTGACCTCGCCCTTGTGGGTGACCCGGAAGTTGCTGCCCCAGTAGAAATCGCAGAAGAAGGGGCGCGTCGGGTCGGTCCAGCGCGTGCTGATCTCGGGGAACGACTTGCAGCGCACGCCTGTCCTCTCCAGGTGCTGCTGCGCTGCCCGCAGCTCGTCGAGGTAGGACTGCTCCGTCCGGTGGTTCCTGAACCCCCAGTTGTACGCGGCCCACGAGATGCGGTTGATGAAGTCCACCCCCAGCTCCCTCGCCTGATCGACGAACGGTACGAGCTCGCCTTCGTTCTCGTTGACCATCACGAAGTTGATCCCGAGCATCGGGAACCGCGCCTTTGCCGCGCGCTTCACGCGTACCAGGCGGCGGATGTTCTCGTGCACCACGTCGAGCCGGCCGCCTCGGCGAACGCGCCGGTAGGTCTCGGGCTTCGCCGCGTCGATGCTGATGCTCAGCTCGGTCAGCCCGCAGTCCATCAGCCGCTGAGCCTTCCCCTCGTCAATCAGCATCCCGTTGGAGCAGATGCCGATCTTCGCCCACGGCCGCTCCTGGCGCGTGTACTCCACGATCTCGAAGAAGTGGCGGTACATCATGGGCTCGCCGAACCCGTTCAGCGATATGTGCAGCGCGTAGGGGAACTGCGCGAGGATTCTGCGGTAGTCGTCGGGGTCCATGTCGCCCAGCTTGTAGGGCTTCAGCCCAAGCGACCGCAGGCACTGAGTGCACGCCAGGTTGCACCGGTTCGTCATCTCGATCTCGACGCCGGGCGGGTGGCTGCGCATGACGAGCGGCCGCTCTTGGAGCTCCTTCTCGTACAGCAGCCGGTTGCGGACCGCCTTCCGGTGCAGGAGGAGGTCGCATGCGCCGTTCCCGTGCGGCCTGTCGACCTTGTCGATCATGGGACCAGGAGCCATCTCGGTACCCCGTACTGCCGCCGCCAGCTCCGCCGCGCGGGCGTTCGTCCCCACGACGGCCTGATGCGCGGCGGGTCCAGGCTCCGCGCGACGGTCCAGTGTACCGCCACGTCCGCGCTCAGTGCGCTGCGGGTGTGCGGGTGGAGCGCCTGTACGGGCGGGCAGGCGTCGTCCTGCGTTCCACCCGTCGCTGGCCCCTCCCTGCCACGTGCCTTCCTCCACAAGCCCGAGGGCGATGCCCGCGCCGTGGCCGCCCGGCAGCGAATCGCGGCGCACCGTCTGCGCCATTCCTTATCGACGCTACATTTATCTCCGCGCCTGCCACACTCGGCGCACGCGCACCGTACGGTTGGATGGGCCAGCGCCGTATGAGGCGCACGCGGCTCTTATGAGGCCCGCGGCGCACAACGCCGCGGCGGGGGAGGAAGGTATGCTGAAGATGACGCTCGCGCTGGCGGCTGCCGGCGTGTTCCTTGCCGGAGCGGTCCATGCCAGGCCGAAGGAGGCCGGCAGGGTGACGGTCGTCAAGGTCTGTCCGATGAAGGGCAGCAAGGTCACGAACCTGTCCGGCCCCACGTCGACCGTGGGCAGGTTCCGCGTTCACTTCTGCTGCCCCGGCTGCAAGCCGTCGTTCGACCGGCTCTCGGTCGCTCAGAAGCAGTCCAGGATCGCGCAGGCCCTTCAGAGGCAGAGAGGCGGCAAGAGGGGCTGATCGGTACCGGGCGGCCCACGCTCCCGCGCCCGGGCGATCGGCCTATGGGTGCTGGTGGAGCGGATGGCTGTCTGGTTCGAGTTCGAGAAGGGTGAAGGCGCGCGGTGGCTCGGCCACCTCGACATCCTGCGGGTGTTCGAGCGGGCGATCCGCCGCGCGCATCTCCCCGTAGCTTACTCCGAAGGTTTCAACCCGCGCATCCGCATCGCCTTCGTGTCGGCTCTCGGCGTGGGCGTGACGGGCAGCCGCGAGCCCGCCTTCCTGCAGATGGCCCAACCGGCCGACGCAGGAGCGGTGCTCGAGGCGCTGAATGCCGTCCTGCCGGGAGGTGTTCGGCTGGTCGACGCCGAATGTGTCGATGTGGTGGAGGCCCGCAGGCGCGCGCGCTCCTGCATCTGGTCCGACTTCCGCGTGGTGTGCGATTTCCCCTCCCCGGTCGAGGACGCTGTCGGCGCGGCCCGGAGCGTGATGGCCGCTCCTTCCGCCCCTTACCGGCGCCAGCGCAAAGGCCAGGTGGTTGACGTCGACCTGCGCCCCTGGATCGGCGCGCTTGAGGTGGCGCCGGCGGGCGCCGGGCGCGTCGAGGCGTTCATGCGTCTGGCGCTCCTACAGGAGGGCGCCACCCGTCCGTCCGAGGTAATCGATCTGCTGGCGGAGCGCGCGCCGGGGTTGATGATGCGCCGGGCCCACCGCGTCGCCCTGGTCACGCAGGAGAGCGCTGGCGAAGCGCCGATCCGCGCCCAGCCGAGCGAGTCCTGACGCGCAAGCCGCCCGCGGGCGGCTTGCGCATGGCTGCACTTTGACATCGTTGGCCTGGGAGAGGGCCGTGCCGCGAACGCGCGCAGCAGCGCCGGGGGATGCTCCGCGACCCCGTCCGGCGCGCGCGCAACGGCGGGTGGACGCGGCGCTCCCCGAAGCGAAGGAGGTGGTCCACCGTTGGCCAAGGAGATCCTGGTAAACGTGGGGCCCCGTGAGACGCGCATCGCGATCATGGAGGACTCACGCCTCGTGGAGCTCGAGATCGAGCGCGAGGAGAGGGTCGTAGGGAGCCTGTACAAGGCTCGTGTCGAGAACGTTCTGCCCGGCATGGACGCAGCGTTCGTGGACATCGGCCTGAGTCGGAACGCGTTCCTGTATGTGGGGGACGTTCTGCCCACCGCCGAGGGCGGATCGGGCTCGTCCGCGTCGGGGCCGGACGCCGACACCGACGACGAGACCGAGGACGAGTACGAAGTCGACGACGAGGAGGGCGACGAGGACGTCGACTCCGACGAGCCGGACGCGCACGAAGGGCCGCGCGCCCGCAAGGGGCGCCCCCAGCCCCGGCGCTCCATACGACGTTCCGCGCTCCGCCGGCAGAAGATCACCGATGTGCTGCGCGTGGGGCAGGAGCTGCTCGTCCAGGTGATCAAGGGGCCGCGCGGCTCGAAGGGCGCCCGCGTCTCGACGCGCATCTCGCTGCCGGGGCGCTACCTGGTCCTGATGCCGGAGGCCGACAACGTCGGCGTCTCGCGCAAGATCGAGGACGCCAAGGAGCGCGACCGGCTGCGCCGCATCGGCGACTCGCTCCTGCCCGACGGCTTCGGCCTCATCATCCGCACCGAGGCGGAGGACAAGACCGAGCACGAGCTGGGCGCGGACCTCGACTTCCTCCTCAAGCTCTGGAAGCAGGCCGTCGACGGCTACCGCAAGTCGCGCGGGCCCACACTCATCCACCGCGACCTCACGCTCGTCTACAAGACGATCCGCGACGTGTTCGGCTCCGACGTGGCGCGCCTTATCATCGACGACCCGGAGGAATACGAGAAGGCGAACGAGCTGCTCGACGTCATCTCGCCGAAGCTGCGCGGCCGCATCCAGCTCTACTCAGGCGAAGCGCCCATCTTCGACCACTTCAGCGTGGAAGCGGAGATCGAGCGCAGCCTGCGGCGCAAGGTGTGGCTGCGGTCCGGCGGGTACCTGGTGATCGACGACACCGAGGCCCTTACGGTGATCGACGTCAACACCGGCAAGTTCACGGGGGGCGCCAGCCTCTCCGAGACGATCGTGAAGACGAACATCGACGCTGCGAACGAGATCGCGCGGCAGCTCCGCCTGCGCGACATCGGCGGCATCATCGTCATCGACTTCATCGACATGTCGCACGCGCGAGATAAGCAGCAGGTTGTCCGCGTGCTGGAGGCCGCGCTGAAGAAGGACCGGGCGCGCACGAAGATATCCACCATCAGCCCGCTCGGGCTGGTCGAGATGACCCGGAAGCGCACCGCCGAGACCATCGCCGACTTCCTCACCGAGCCCTGCCAGAGCTGCGGCGGGCGCGGCAAGTTGCCGTCGTCCGATACGCTCAGCATCACGGTGGAGCGAGAGCTGGCGCGCGCGATCGCGAACGGGAAGCATAACCGCGAGGCGATACTCGTCCAGTGCCACCCCGATGTCGCCGAGGTACTCGTGGGACCCGATGGCGAGACCATCGAGCGGATCGAGGGCCGCCTGCGCCGTGCGGTCTACGTGCGCGCCTCATCCGAGATGCACCCCGAGAAGTTTGAGATCACCGGCGGAGATCTGGCCGACCTCGACCGGCGCTTCGGCGCCGTGCGCCGCGCGCAGATCGTCGAGTGCAGGGTCGCGCGTTCGGCCGTTCACCCCGAGGCCGCCGCAGTCGGCTGGGTGCACGGCTACCTGCTGACACTGGACAACGGCCGCAAGCTGGCGGGACAGACGGTTCGGGTGAAGGTGCAGCAGGCGTACCGGTCCTACGGGGTCGCGCACATAGTGGGGGCGGCGGCCGGCAGCCCGGCGCAGTGACGCCTCGCCGATGAACCGGACCAGGCCGCCCTCGTTTGACAAGGCGCCCGCCGCGTGATATAATGGTTGGCCGTGGCGGTGAGAGTTCTCTGCGGACCGTCTCCGTCCGTCGAGTGTTCCGCCGCACGAGGGACTTGACCGGGCGCTCCCTGGGGGCATCGCAGGGAGCGTCCTTGTTGTGAAGGCAGCCCGGCGCCCCGTGGCGCAAGGAGGGTGCGCGGAAGTGTATGCAATAGTTCGCACCGGCGGCAAGCAGTACCGTGTCGCCGAGAAGACCATTTTTCTGGTGGAGAAGCTTGACGCCGAGCCCGGCGCGACCGTGAGCCTCGATGAGGTGCTGCTCGTGGCCGATGGCGACCAGGTGAGGATCGGCACGCCAACCGTGGCGGGCGCCACGGTGACGGTGCGTGTCATCGAAACCTCGAAGGGCCGCAAGATACGCGGCCTCACCTACAAGCCCACCAAGAACATCCAGCGCCGCTATGGCCACCGGCAGTGGCATACGCGGCTGCAGGTTGAGAGCATCCAGGCGCCCTGACGCCCGCAGGGCTGCCCCGGGCACGCTCGACGCGAGCGACAGATGGCCTGGCGCAGCCGCGATCGGAGGTCTCCCCATGGCACATAAGAAGGGCGTTGGAAGCTCGCGCAACGGGCGCGACAGCAACCCCAAGCGGCTGGGCGTGAAGGAGTTCGCGGGGCACGCCGTGCTCTGCGGCGCCGTGCTCGTCCGCCAGCGCGGCACGCGGTTCCACCCGGGCAAGAACGTGGGCGTCGGCCGCGACCACACCCTGTTCGCGCTCGTCGCGGGCACGGTGAAGTTCGAGGGCCCCAAGGTCCGCCGCCGCATCAGCGTCTATCCGGAGGTCGTGGCCGAGACACTCGCGCCTGCCGAGGTCATGGAGATGGCGACTCCGCTCGCTGTCGCCGAGCCCGAGCCAGTAGCGATCGCAGAGCCCGCGCCAGTAGCGGTCGCCGCGCCCGTCGCTGTCGCTCCGCCGGAGCCGGCTGCCGAGACGCCTGCCGCTGAGACGCCTGATGAGGCGCCGAAGCCCAAGCGCGCACGGGCGCCCCGTAAGGCCGTCGAGGCCTCCGCCGAGGGGGCCACCGTCGAAGCGACCGAGGCGGCGCCCGCCGAAGCGACCGAGGCGGCGCCGAAGCCCAAGCGCACGCGCGCGCCCAAGAAGGCGGACGAGGCGCCCTGACGCACGGTCGAGGCCGTTAGCCAGTCCGCCCTCGGGCGGAGGAACCAGTCATCGCCAGCGGCCCGACGCCCCACTCCGGCGTCGGGCCGCGCGCGTCTTGGCCGCTCACGCGAGGAGCCCGCCCGCATGTTCGTGGACCAGGTCCAGATCGAGGTGCAGGCCGGTCGCGGCGGCAACGGCGCCGCCACCTTCCGGCGCGAGAAGTACGTTCCCCACGGGGGGCCGAACGGCGGCGACGGCGGCCATGGCGGCAGCGTCGTCCTCGAGGTGGACGAACGCCTCTCGACGCTGCTCGACTACCGCTACAAGCGGAGCTACACGGCCGCCAACGGCGGGAACGGCGCCGCCAAGGATATGCGCGGCGCCGACGCGCCCGACCTCGTGCTGAAGGTGCCGCCGGGCACTGTGGCCTGCGACGAGGCGGACGGCTCTACCCTCGCCGACCTGACCGCACCGGGACAGCGCACCGTCATCGCGCGCGGCGGCGTCGGCGGCCGGGGCAATCATCGCTTTGCCACCGCCGTGCAGCAGGCGCCCAAGCACGCCGAAATGGGCGAGCCCGGCGAGAGCCGGCGCGTGCGGCTGGAGCTGAAACTGCTCGCCGATGTCGGACTGGTGGGCTTCCCGAGCGTCGGCAAGAGCACGCTCATCGCCGCCGTCTCCGCCGCGCGCCCGAAGATCGCCGACTACCCCTTCACGACGATCGTGCCGAACCTGGGCGTCGTCTACGTGGGCGAGGGCCGCTCGTTCGTCATGGCCGACCTGCCCGGCCTCATCAAGGGAGCGCACACGGGCGCCGGCCTCGGCCACCAGTTCCTGCGCCACGTGGAGCGCACGCGCGTTCTCGTGCACGTCCTCGACGTGGGCGGGATGACCGGCCGCGACCCGCTGGAGGACTGGCGCGCGCTGAACCGCGAGCTGGCGCTCTACGACGAGCGCCTCGCGGCGCTCCCGCAGGTCGTGGCGCTCAACAAGGTGGACCTCGTGCCGCAGCCCTCGGTTCTCGACCCGCTGCAGGCGGTCCTGGAGATCGAGGGCCTGCGCGTGTTCCGCATCTCGGCCGCGACCCACGCCGGGCTGGAGCCTCTCGTGTACCACCTGTGGGGCATCGTGGAGGAGGCGCGGATCTCGGGGGCGCCGCTGCTGGCGCAGAATGTGGTGCACATCGTGGCCGAGACGCGTGAGGATGTGCGCCACTTCGAGGTCCGCGCCGCCGGGCCGAACCGGTGGGAGGTTGAGGGCAAGGGCTTCGAGAGGCTCGTGGCGATGACCGACCTGAACAAC
Source organism: Chthonomonadales bacterium (assembly GCA_035477595.1). Lineage (GTDB taxonomy): Bacteria > Armatimonadota > Chthonomonadetes > Chthonomonadales > CAJBBX01 > DATIKM01. The sequence continues at coordinate 8,439 of DATIKM010000168.1, read as the reverse complement.
GAGCACGGCGTGCGCAGGCTGCAGCGGACCCTCGAGCGCGCCGGCGTCTACCGCAAGCTGCGCGACCTGGGAGCGCAGGACGGCGATACGGTTCGCATCGGCCCAGAGGAGTTCGACTACGCCGAAGACGACGCGGAGTGGGAGCGCCGATCCGCAAGGCGGCGCAAGTGAGCGCGCCCCACCGCATCGTGGTGAAGGTTGGCACCAGCACGCTGGCCGACGCAGAGGGGCGCCTGGATCTCGCCTACGTGGAGGACCTGGCACGCCAGATCGCGGCCCAGCGCGCGGCCGGTAGGGAGCCGTTGCTCGTCACCTCTGGCGCCATTCGCGCCGGCCGCCAGACCCTCGGAGATCGGTATGCCGCCGTGCGCCCCCATGCCGCCCCCATGCCGCTCAAGCAGGCGGCCGCAGCCATCGGACAGGGGGTGCTGCTCCAGGCCTACGCGGCCGCGTTTGCGCGTTGCGGCCTCGTGGTGGCGCAGGTGCTGCTGACGCGCGAGGACCTGGCGGACCGCGGACGCTTCCTGAACGCGCGCAACACCCTCATGGCCCTGCTCGAGCTGGGCGCCGTGCCGGTCATCAACGAGAACGACACGGTGGCAGTCGAGGAGATCCGGTTCGGCGACAACGACACGCTCGCGGCGCGCGTTGCGGTGCTCGTGGAGGCCGACCTGCTGCTGATGCTCTCCGATGTGGAGGGTCTCTACGCCGACTTCGACTCCCCGGACCGCCGGGTGGTCACCGAGGTGCAGGGCATCGACGCGGCTGTCGAGGGACTCGCGGGGGGGGCCGGCTCCCCGCTCGGCACGGGCGGCATGCGCACGAAGATCGAGGCCGCGCGGATCGCGGGCGGCTCGGGCATTCGCGCGGTCGTGGCGCACGGGCGCAGGCCTGGAATTGTGGCGGAGGTGGTGGAGGGCCGGCCGGTGGGCACGGCCTTCCTGCCGGCGCACGACCGCCTGCGGGGGCGCAAGCGCTGGATCGTGGCGGGCTCGCGGTCGCGCGGGGCGGTCGTGGTGAACCCGCGCGCGGCGGAGCGGCTGCGGGAGAGGGGCGCCAGCCTCCTCCCGGCGGGCATCACCGCCGTGGAGGGCGCGTTCGGCGCGGGCGACCTGGTGGTGGTGCGGGACACGGAGGGACGGCGCGTGGCGCGCGGCCTCACGAACTACAGCGCCGACGACCTCCGGCGCGTGATGGGCCTCCGGAGCGACCGCTTCGAGGAGGTCCTTGGCGAGAAGCCCTACGACGAAGCCATCCACCGCGACAACCTCGTCCTCGAGCCACACTGAGCGCGGGCGCCATTCGCAGGAGCCGCAGGGGCGCGCGGGGAACATCTGCAGCGTGGCGACCCGATGGGCGCCGCCGATCAAGCCGCCCAGGAGCCAGCAACATGCGCGTTGGCGTCGACTACTACCCCGAGCACTGGCCGGAGAGCCGCTGGCCCCAGGACGCGCGCCTCATGCGCGAGACCGGCCTCAGTGTGGTGCGCCTGGCCGAGTTCGCCTGGTGCCGCCTGGAGCCGGTCGAGGGCCGCTACGACTTCGCCTGGCTCGACAGGGCGATCGGCGTGCTCCAGGCCGAGGGGATCGTCGTTGTACTCGGCACCCCGACCGCGACGCCCCCTGCATGGCTGCATGAGCGCTATCCGGACCTCTACCCCGCAGACGCGAGGCGCTACCGGCTCGGGTTCGGCACACGGCTGCAGCGCTGCATGGGCAACCCGACGATGCGCGACTACTCGCGCCGCATCACGGAGGCCATGGCGCGCCACTTCGGGCAGCACCCCGGCGTCATCGGCTGGCAGACAGACAACGAGTTTGAGGCGAACCTCTGCTACTGCGACGGCTGCGCCGAGCGGTTTCGCGTCTGGCTGCGCGAGCGCTACGGCACGCTCGACGCGCTGAACGCGGCGTGGGGCACCGTCTTCTGGAGCCAGGAGTACAGCGGCTGGTCGCAGATCCCCCTGCCCTGGGAGGTCCGATGCGGCAAGGCTCACAACCCGTCGCTCCAACTGGACTGGCGCCGGTTCGCCTCGGAGACCACTGTGGAGTTCCAGCGCGAGCAGGTGGAGATCCTGCGGCGGCACTCGCCAGGCCGCTTCGTGACCCACAACCTGATGGGCCTGCACGACACGCTGGACTACTTCGACCTGGCCGCCGACCTGGACTTCATCGCGTGGGACAACTACCCGGGCGGCGACTGGCACGACGACAGGGACCCGGCGATGTCCCACGACGTGATGCGCGGCGTGATGCGCAGGCCGTTCTGGATCATGGAAGAGCAGAGCGGGATTCCGGGATGGGACCGCATCGGGGCCCGCCCCGCGGACGGGCAGGTGCGGGCCTGGTCGTGGCAGGCCGTGGCCCACGGCGCCGACACCGTGGTCTACTTCCGCTGGCGCTCGTGCCTCTACGGCACCGAGCAGTACTGGCATGGCATCCTGAACCATGACGGCCAGCCGCGCCGGCGCCACCGCGAGATCGCGCAGTTCGCGCGCGAGATGGCGGCGCTGGCGCCGGTCCTCGACGGCACGGAGGCTCGCGCGCAGGTCGCGGTGCTCAACTCCTACGAGCAGAACTGGGCGCTGAAGATCCAGCCGCAGGTGGATGGTCTCGGCTGGTGGGAGCAGACCCGGCGATATTACAACGCGCTCCGGCGCCAGGGGCTCGGGGTGGACATCGTCGCGCTCGGCGCCGATCTGGAGGACTACCGGGTGGTCTGCGCGCCCTCGTGGTACGTGCTGACCGAGGAGGACGCGGCGCGCCTCACGGCCTACGTCCGCCAGGGCGGCACGCTGGTCCTCAGCCCCCGAACCGGGGTTAAGGACGCCTGCAACACCTGCCGGCCGCAGCCGCTCCCCACGCTGCTCGCAGAGGCTGCCGGCGTGGAGGTGGACGACTACGCGCCCTTGGGCAGGCGCGAGGTCAGGGTGCGGGCGGGCGACGCGGAGTTCACGGCCAGTGTGTGGGCGGACGCCCTCGTGCCGCGCGGCGCCGAGCCGATCGCCACCTACGCGGACGGCCACTTCACATCGGAGCCCGCGATCGTGCGGAACCGGTTTGGCGAGGGCACGGTCTTCACGTTCGGGGTGTACGGCGAACCGGCTCTCTACGACGCGCTGATGCCTGCCATCCTGTCCGCGGCCGGCATCGAGCCGGGCGCCCGCCCGCCGGATGGGGTGGACATGCAGTGGCGCGAGAAGCCGGGCGAGCGCGTGCTCTTCGTCGTGAACCAACTGGCGGCTCCCGCCACGGCGCCCGCGCCCTGGCGCCTGGAGACGCTGCTCGGGCCGGCGCCGTGCGGCGGCGCGATCGACCTCCCGCCCTACGCGGTGGGCGTCTACCGCCGAACCGGCTGATCCGGCGCCCGGCCGGGCGCCGAGGAGGGAACGTGAGGCTCCTGTTCCGGGTGGCCGTCGCTTCATTCGCGATGGCCTGCCTTCCGGCCATCGCGCACGGAGCCGACCTGGTCGCGGCGCCGATTGCGCACGGAGCCGACCCGGTCGCGGCGCCGATTGCGCACGGAGCCGACCCGGTTGCGGCGGCCATCTCGCGCTTCCAGGCTGCCTTCGACCGGATTGACCGCGCGAGCCCCGACTACGATGCGCGGCGCCTCGCCGCCATTGAGGAAGCCGTGTCCGGCCTGCCCTTTGCCACCTTGGAGGCAGGCGACGCGCTGCGGCTCGCCGTGGCGGGCTTGGGCCGGAGCCCCGCCGTGCGGGACCGCCTCGCCGCGCGGCTGGACGCCATGCAGCCCGATGCGCCCGCGCGCGACGCCGAGCGCGCCTTCGCGCGGGTAGCTCTGGCGCTGCAGGGGCCGGAGGCTGCGCCGGACCCGTCCGCGCTGCGACGTCTCCTCGAGGCGGCCCTCGCGCACCCCGGCGCGCCCGCGGTCCTGAGCGGCGCCGCCGCGGACCCCGCTTTGAGCGCACTCTCAGGGGCCGCTGAGCGCGTGGACGAGGGGCACGCCGATTGGGTGCCGGCCCTCACGCGGCTGGTCGGCGCGGTGCGGCCCGGCGTGCCGCCGGAGGCTGCGAGGCGGCTCGCGGGCGTATGGGAGGCGGTCGATGGTCGTCTGCCCGAGGGCGACCATCTGCGCGAGCCCGCCCGCCGCGCGATCGCCACGGCGCTCCGCCGGGCTGCCGGCGCCGCTCGCGGAACGCCCGCCCTCCGCCAGCGGCTCTCGGATGAGGCCGCGCGGATGACTGGGCCGGCAGCGCTGGGCCGTCTGGTCGGCGCGCGCGCCCCCGCGCTGGACGTGCTCTGGTCCTCGCAACCGCGCATCCGCCGGCTGGCAGACCTGCGCGGCAAGGTGGTGGCGCTCTGGTTCTGGGCCACCTGGAGCCAGCCCAGCGTCGACGCCTTCCCGCAGCTTAGGGACCTCGCGCAGCGCTTCCGCGGCCGCCCGTTCGAGGTGGTGGCGGTCACGAGCCCGCGTGGTAGGTGGCGAGGCGCCTTGGCGGCAGCGCTTCCCGGCGACCCCGCCGCCTCCGGCCGCTCCATGGAAGGCTACATGGAGCGCCTCGGCGCGACCTTCACCGTGCTGATCACCCGGCAGGACGGCCGCAACCCGGACTACGGCGTCCGCTCGCTTCCGCACCTCACTCTGATCGACGCGGATGGGCGCGTCGACCTCAACGGCCTCCAGCCGGGCGCCCGCGTCGAGGATCAGGCTGCGCGCATCGACAGGCTGCTCCGCGAGGTCGAGCGCTCAGGCGGCTGAGGCTCGCTCCGCCTGCCGGACGCCCTCCACGCACATTCCCACGACGTGGTAGTCCACCTTCCAGTGGGTGCCCTTCGAGGTGTCCGGCACCTGCCCGTCGGGCTCGACCCGCATGAACCATCCGCCATGCTCGGGGTCGACAAACCGCTCGCGCGCCAGGGCCGTCAGGCGCGCGAGGCGCGGCGCCGCATCGGCACGACCGTGCTCGCCGGCGAAGCGGAGCAGGGCGCGGATGCCCTCGCACTGCTCCCACCACCCGAGCCCGTGGGAGGTGGGCAGCAGCTCGGGGTCGAGCGCAAAGCGCACGCCGCCGTCCGGATCGATCCCGTGGCGGAGCCCCACGTCGAGCAGGCGCTGCGCCTCCCCCAGCCACGCCGCGGGAAGCCCGAGCCGCACGCCCTCGGAGAGGAGCCAGGCCCACTCGAACTGGTGCCCGACGTCGATGCGGCCGCCCTCCGCTGCGGGCAGGGGGTTCCAGTCGCGATCATAGAACTCGAACAGCGCGCCCGCCGGTCCCCTTGGGAGCGACAGGACGAAGCGCCCCACGCGCTCCGCCTCGACGAGCGCGCCCTCCAGCCCGCCGCGCTCGGCGGCCGCGAGCAGCGCCTCGAATGCGTGCATCATCGGGTTCTGTGAGCGACGCTCCGGTGCCCCGCCGAACCGCCGGTCGAGCAGCAGAACGAGCCCGCCGTGGTCGTCCGTCAGCCGGTCGCGAAGGGTGGAGCGCGCCTCCTCCGCCGCGTCGGCGATCGCGGGCTCGCGCTCCACGCCCAATGCGTGGGCCAGCCCGAACAGGGCGAAGGCGTGGCCGTAGGAGTCCTTGCGCGTGTCGACCGGCCGGCCCTCGGCGTCGCAGGACCAGAAGAACCCTCCCTCCTCCCGATCCCGGAACCGCTCGGCGAGCGCGCGGGCGCCCAGCCGCACCGCGTCCCGGTACCGCTCCTCGCCCGTGAGCCGCCATCCCGCTGCGAAGTTGTGGACGACGCGCGCCTGCGAGACGAGCGTGCCGCTGCCGTCACCCGTCCGGCGCCAACCGCGGTCGAGCGTCGTGTGGAATATCCCCGATGGCGTGACGGCCTCCTCGATCCACCGCGGGAGCACCTCCTGCAGCATGTGCGGCCCGAACCAGCCGAGGTCCACGCTCTGCGCGCTCATGAGGCCGGACCTCCGACGGCCAGGGCAGGCGCGGATGGCGCGCCCGTGCTGCGCGAGACGATCGCGCGAAGCGCGGCAGTGCACGGGCCAGGCGCCGCCGCGAAGGTGCTGGAGCAGATGGCGAAGGGCACGGGAAGCCTCCTGCGAAGCGGTTGCATGCGGGTTCGGCGGAGACGCGCGGTTACCTTCGTCGCGCCAACCTCACACCAGTGGCGAAACGCGGCCGGTTACCGGCGGCAGATGGCGGTGGTCCCGCTCACCCCGCCGCCTGCTACGTAAGGGTGGCGACGAGCAGGGCGATCCCCGCGGGCGCGCCCACGTAGAGCGCCGCCGCCACCAGGCAGTTGCCGCGCGTGATCATGCGGCCGAGCTTGCGCTCGCGCCCGCTGCGCGTCAGGGGGATGCCGATGCGGCGCGAGATGCGCGACTTGGCGGCCGAGATGCCCAGCAGGCGCTTCCACGAGAACCCACCACGGTTCATCGATTGCCCTCCTCCATTCGGCGCGCTTCCCGCGCTCGCGCCGGAGCCGACGATCGATCGATCGCGCTGCAGCGCCGACGCCGCGCGCGGCCGCGTCCGGGCAGTTTCGGCGCGACGGCGCCTGGCACCTGCGGCGGCGGCGCGCAGGGGGCGCGTGGAGGTCGCGAGGACCGAGCGACGCGCGCCCACACTATTGGTGTTTGGGTGGCGAGCGCCATGCGTCGGATGGTCTTCCGCGACATCGACGTCCTCCACTACACGGACCCCGCCTGCCCTGCCATCAGTGTGCAGCCGGCCGTAGGCATGGCTATGGATGACGTGCTCTTCGAGAACGTGCGCATCCGCCACGAGGGGCAGGCGTTCTTCGTCGAGCTGAACCCGCACCCCACGCCCTGGGCGAAGAAGCAAACTCCGGGCCGCATACGCAACATCGTCTTCCGCAACGTGTCGCTGGAGGGACCGCCGGAGTCGCACCCCGGGCGTGAAGGCGACGGCCGACGCGTCGGAGTTGGTCGTGCAAGGGGTGGTGCGGGGGTGGCGTGGGGGTGACGGGCGGGAACATGGGCGCATCAAGCTCGCCGACAAGATGCAGAGGAGTGCAGGTTGTCCCGCATGGAGTGTCGCAACACCATCGGGTGCGCGGCGGTCCAGTGCCGTCAGGTGGCTGGCACTCGCAGCACTTGCCTCAACCCGCCCTCAGCCACAGATCGACCGGGAGCGCAGGAGCAATGGCAACCCCAAAGGAAACCATGTGGCCCCTACAGCCACACACTGCAGCGAAGCACGAGATCCTGCGGCGGTACCTCGGAGCGTGGTTCCCCATCGTGGCGAAGGTGCAGGGGCGCATCCTCTACATCGATGGATTCGCAGGCCCGGGTCGGTACAGCGGTGGAGAGCCTGGCTCTCCGCTCATCGCGCTAGAGACCGCTGCTGGACACGTAAAGCTCGCCGACAGGCACATCGATTTCTGGTTCATCGATGAGGATGACCGCCGGGTCGAGAACCTACGGAAGGAGCTGTCTGGCGCTAGCTACCCTTCGGCCTTTCGGGTGCACACGGAGCTTGGGCGCTTCGATCGGCTGATCGATCGCACCCTCAATGAATGCGGCGAGGGGGCGCCTCCGCTCGGCGCGGCTTTCGCCTTCATCGATCCGTTCGGCATCAGCGGCGTACCGTTTCATGTGATTGAGCGGCTGCTCAGGAGACCCAAGGCAGAGGTGCTCGTGAGTTTCATGGTTGACTCGATCAACCGCTTCAAGACTTCCTCAGGCACCAAGGTAACGCACCATATTCGGGAAGTCCTTGGCGTCAGATCGGCGCAGGACATGGTACGGATAGCCGATCTGGATGTGGACGGTCTGAGGGACTGGTACGCCAAGTCGCTAACTGGAGTAGCCCGCTTTGTGCGCATGTTCGGGATGCGTGATAAGCGCGACCGGAGGGTCTACTACCTGTACTTCGCGACCAACCACTCACTCGGCCACGAGAAGATGAAGGAGGCGATGTGGAGGGTCGATCCAAGTGGGAGCTTCGCCTTCTCCGATGCCACGAACCCTGATCAGTTGGTGCTCTTCAATCAGGATCCGGCCGGGGAGGTCGCGCTGCTACTGCGGAAGCGCTACGGCGATGGGACGCATGTGCACGCCGAGTGCGTAAGGGAGTTCGTGGTAGACCAGACCGCTTATCTGGCCAAGCATTGCGGAGCTGCTCTGAAGGAACTGGAACGTGAGGGTCGCATTGCAGTGGAGCCAAGAAGGGCCGATGGTAGCACTCGCACGCGAGGCACCTTCCCAGTTGGAACAGTGATCCGATGGGTCTCCGCTCAGCCATAGAGTGGACCGGGGCCACCTGGAACCCCGTCACGGGATGCACGAAGGTCAGCCCGGGATGCATGCACTGCTACGCCGAGCGCATGGCGCGGCGTCTGCAGGCGATGGGCCGCGCCGCCTACCGCAACGGGTTCGCCCTCAGCCTGCAACCCGACCGCCTCGAGGAGCCGCTCCGGTGGAGCGCGCCGCAGGTGGTGTTCGTCAACTCCATGAGCGACCTGTTCCACAAGGACGTGCCGTTCGACTACGTCC
>DATIKM010000167.1:0-16587 GCA_035477595.1 Chthonomonadales bacterium | reverse complement strand
GGCCCTAAGCGCTACTGATGACCGGCGGCGGCGCCCATGCGCGTGGGGCGGGGATTCGTTCAGGTCGCCCGCCAGAGCCACGACCGCAGCGGCGCCCATGCGCGCGGGGCGGGAATGATGAGGGCGATGACGCCTGTGATCGTCGCGGCGCTCGCCCCGGCGTCGTGATGCCGGCGGCGCCACCCATGCGCGTGCGCGGCTGGTGGAGACCGCGGCCCCGCCCGGCACGGTGATCGAGGTCGCCGCCGAGCCGGTGAACCAGGACCTCGTGACGCGGCGCGCGGCGTCACGCCGGAACGGCCATATCTCTTCATCATTGATGGGTCGGTAGCCCTGCGGTCGGCCATCACGGCGGTGTTTGGGACGGACAGCCTGGTGCAGCGCTGCCGCCAGCACAAAGTGGAGACCGTGATCGGCTATCTGCCGCATGAGCTCAAGGCCGAAGTCCAGTGTGCGATGAAGGCGGCCCGTCGCCTCTCAGCCAAGGAAGGCCTTGCCCGTCTGGAAGCGCAGGCGGACTGGCTGGAGAGGCAGTATCCCTCGGCAGCGGCCACCTTGCGTGAGGGGCTGGACGAGACGTTTGCGATCAATTGCCTGGACCTGCCGGCGAAATAGCGGTGGCGCCTGGGCACGACGGATCTCCTTGAGAGTCCGAACGCCGGGATGCGGATGCGGACAGCACGGGTAACACGGTGGCGGAACGGGCAGATGGTGTTGCGCTGGTCTGCCGCCGGGCATCTGGAGACGGAGAAGCACTTCCGGCGGATCATGGGGTATGAGCATCTCTGGATGCTGAAAGCCAAGCTCCAGGAAACCCAGGAATTGCGCCTGGAAGCCGTCCAGACACCATCGACGACTTCACCGAGATTCCGGTGGACGACCGCTTGACACAACGGGCGGTGTAGGATCACTATTCAACAGGAGGGTCACCGGAAAGCGGTGTCAACTTTCTCTGGGACACACTCCAACAGCATACCCAGGTAAGGTGTTCTCAACCGGCATGCAAAAGCGGCTGTCCTGCGGCGCCTGACAGGGCGAAGACAACGCGCGGTGCTCAACCGCCGTGAAAGGAGACGCTCATGCAACCGACTCTGTTGTGGTCGAAACTGGTCCGCTCCCTGGTGCTGGTGCTGTGTGTGTGTTCCGCGCAGGCGGCGCTGGCCGACGTACCGAAGTATCCGAATGTGCGCGTGATGGTGGTGGTGCCGGAGTGGCACCTGACGCGCCCGGTGGTGGATCCCGCCGGGGAGACCTCCATTATTCGGGCGCTGCTCGACGCCGGCTACCGGGTGATCGACCAGACGCAGTCGATGGCCCTGCGCACTCCGGAGAAAGTCGCGGAGATCCTCCGCGCGCCCATCGGCGCCGAGGCCCGCAATGCCATGGCGCGATATGGCGCAGATATCCTGATCATCGGCGAAGCCTTCAGCGAATCGGCCGGCATCATTCGCGGGGCGCACAGCTGCCGGGCGCGCCTGGAAGCGACCGCCATCCTGCGCGATTCCGCCGAGATCCTCGCGAGGGAAGACGGCCACGGCTCCGGCGCGGATATCACCGAGCTCGTGGCGGCGAAGACGGCGTTGAGCGAGGCGGGCAAGTACGTGGCGGCGAAGCTGCTGAAGCGCATCGGGAAAGCCGTGGGCGGCCCGGTGGGCAGCACGGTGAGCCATTCGGCCTCGCAGCAGGCGCCTGCCGATCACGATCGCAGCGGCCGGCCCATCGTGGCGGTGTTCCCCTTCGACGATCGCTCGCGCTATAGGATGGTGGGGTGGGAGCAGGGGAAGCAGATCCCGGATCTGATAAACATGGCGCTGCTGAAGACCGGGCGCGTCGACGTGGTCGAGATGACCGACATCGAGGCCGTGGTAGGGTCGATGGGCGACCAGTTGAGCGGCCTGTACGACAACCCGGGCCGGATGGCGAAGCTGGGCGGACTGAAAGGCGCGCGCTTCGGCGTCATCGGCCGCATCACCGAATTCGCCACCAAGATCGACGGTATGGGCGTGGGCCCGATCAGGGTTCGCAGGGAGACGGCCACCGTGACCATCCTGCTGAAGCTGGTCGACCTGCAGACCGGGCAGCTCTATGCCGCCGACCAGGTAAGCGGAAAGGTCACTTCGACCAATCCGCGCCTGCACGGGTACAGCAACCTGAGCTGGGCTTCCATGCAGGACACCTGCCTGGGCAGAGCGGTGACGAAGGCGGTCAACGAGTGCGTGAAGAAGATCATCGGCACCTTCCCGCAGATCTGCTCCCACTGCGGGAAGACGCTCAAGGGCGATGCCAAGTTCTGCAACGCCTGCGGGGGGAAGGTCGCCGAGGCGCAGGTGGCGGATCTGAAGTGCCCGAATGCGAGGTGCAAAGCGGCGGTGAGCGCCGGCGATGCCTTCTGCCCGGAGTGCGGCACGGCGTTGCGGAACAAAGAGTGATCTTGGAGAGCCCCACGGCACCACTGGGCCGGCGGCAGGGACACCGCCGGCCCGCACCTGTATGGTGACGGCGGGGCCTGCGGGATGCCGGCGCTTCAGAGGATCACCGCTGCCAGGTGGTAGACAACCCGGACGCCGCGGGCCGGGCAGCACAGGGCGGGCTGTAGCAGCGGCGCGCGGCAGTAGGGGCATTCCTCGCCGGAGAGCGGCAGCGCCTCGCTGCGCTGGAGGGTGTTGTGCACGTCATCGTGCCGGCGCGATCTGGCGATGAAGCCGAAGTAGATGCGGATGCCGGCGACCAGCGGAAAGGCGAAACGGAGCGCTGCCCGCCAGACCGCGAGCAGCGGTACGAGCACCGCCGCGGCCATGGGCGTGGCAGGTACGCGCGCCAGGCTGAGGAACGCGTCAACCGCCACGAGCCGCGCGCCCTCTCGCCGGGCGCGCGCAGGCCCCTGGCGAAGACGCGCCCGCCCTCCACGCTGCGCCCCGGGCCGGACGGGTCGCGCCCCTTCAGCTACCCGCTGCTCGTCCAGCCCGTGCTCGACCGCCGGTGCGTGGGCTGCCACGCCGGCCCACGGCCACCGGGGGGCGTCCGGCTGACGGGGGAGCCGGAGGGCCACTACACCGCCTCCTATAACGCGCTGGCGCCACGGGTGGCCTTCTCCGACCTGAACAACGCCGAGGCGGTGAGCCGGCCCGGCCGCTTCGGCGCCGTCGGCAGCCCCCTGATGCGGCATCTGCTCGCGGGGCACCAGGGCGTGCAGTTGACGCCGGAGGAACAGGAGCGCCTCGCCACCTGGATGGACGCCAACGCCCTGTTCTACGGCACCTTCGACCCGACCGACCAGGAGCGCCAGCGTCGTGGCGAGCGGATCGAGGGCCCCAAGCGCTACTGATGACCGGCGGCGGCGCCCATGCGCGCGGGGCGGGGATGATGAGGGCGATGACGCCTGTGATCGTCGCGGCGCTCGCCCCGGCGTCGTGATGCCGGCGGCGCCACCTATGCGCGTGCGCGGCTGGTGGAGACCGCGGCCCCGCCCGGCACGGTGATCGAGGTCGCCGCCGAGCCGGTGAACCAGGACCTCGTGGCGCGGCGCGCGGCGATCCGCATCGGCCTCTGGCTGCGCGAGCCGCTCAGGCCCGGCGGGATCGTGCCGCGCGTCCGTTCCGGAGCCGGCGGCGCGGGAGCGAGGCGCAGGAGCTCTGGGGAGCGAAGGTGGGACTGCCGGCGTGGAAGGAGCTGCGTGCGACGGGGCGCGAGCAGGACCGGCATCCCGCGCCCCGCGTGCGCGTGCGCGCCGCGGTTGCCGCGCTGGCGCTGGTCATCATCGTCGCGGCGCTCACTCCCTACCTCGAGATCGTGGTGGGCGGCACCCAGATCGGATCGTTCGCCCCCAGCGGCAACGCGATCCTGCCGTTCCTGCTCGTGGCGCTCCTGCTCAACCCCTTCCTCCGCCGCGTGCGACCGTCGCTGGAGCTCAACCGCGCGGAGCTGATCGTCGTCTACGTCGCCTTGCTCGGCGCCGCCACAGTGGCCTCCTGCCAGTTCGCGCAGTGGGTCATCCCGGTCACCACGGGCCCGTTCTACTACGGCACCCCGTTCAACAGCTGGCCGCAGCTCACGCACCTCATCCCCACGTGGTGGCGGCCCGACGACCCGGACGACATCCGCCGCTTCTACGAGGGGCTCGCGCCCGGCGAGACCGTGAACTGGGCGGTGTGGTGGAGGCCGCTGATGGCCTGGGGCCCGTTCGTGCTGGCCCTGTCGCTCACACTGCTCTGCGTGTCCGCCATCCTGCGCCGCCCCTGGGTCGACCACGAGCGCCTGCCCTTCCCGCTCGTCCAGATGCCGCTCGAAGTGGCCGCCGAGGGCCCGGCGTTCCTGCGCAGCCGGCTGGTGCTGTTCGGAGCGCTGCTCCCGATCGTCGTGCACGGCCTGAACGGCCTGAACCACCTGGAGCCGATCATCCCGTCCATCCCGACGCGCGATCTGCTGCCGGGCGCGACCATCTTCTCGCAGCCGCCGTGGTCGGCGCTGCAGCCAATCCGGGTTGACATCTACTTCTGCCTGATCGGCTTCGCGTTTATCTCCGGGCGCGACGTGCCCTTCAGCCTCTGGTTCTTCTTCGTGCTGATGAAGCTCGCGCACGTGTTCGGGGCTGCCATGGGATGGACGCCAGGCGGCGAGGACCGCAGTCTGGTGGGCAACACCTTCCCGTTAGTCGAGGCCCAGCACGTCGGCGCGGTGCTGGCACTGGTCGCCATCTCGCTCTGGACCGCGCGGCGCCACCTGCGCGCCGTAGTGGGCAAAGCGCTCGGGCGGCGCCCCGACGTGGATGATCGCGCAGAGCCACTCTCCTACCGGCTCGCCGTCGCCGGGGCGGCGCTCGGGTTCGTGGCGATGGTGGTCTGGTGCGTTGCCTCCGGGATGCCGCTATGGGTGGCCGCCGGAACGATGGCGGTTGTGCTGCTCTTCCTGATCGGACTGCAGCGCATGATGGCGGAAGGCGGCATCAACTTCCTCTGGGCGGCCCAGAGCGGTCCCAACTACCTGGTGCACAGCCTGGGCGGGGGAGCGCTCCTCGCGCCGCAGACATGGCTCGTGCTGCTGACGCTGCCCTACTTCACCTGGCACTTCAAGGGCGTCGTCGGCCCGCAGGCGCTCGAGGGCTACCGGCTGGCGGGGGAGGCGCGCGCACCGATGCGTCGCGTCACGTACCTGGCCGCCGGCGGCATCGTGATCTCAATGGTCGTCGCCTACTGGTCGGTCGTCTACCTGGTGCACACGAGCGGGGGCGGCGTGGCGCTGGACGGCTACCGGTTCGTCCACGTCGGCCAGCGCCCCTTCACCGAGCTGCAGGCCGTGACGGGGCAGCGCAGCGAGTTCTCGCTGCCGAAGGCGCTCACGATGGTGGCAGCGGCCGCGTTCACCCTCCTGCTGAGCCACCTGCGGTGGCAGTTCGTCTGGTGGCGCCTGCATCCGCTCGGCTACGCGGCGAGCACGATGTGGGGCATGAACTTCATGTGGTTCTCGCTGCTGCTGGGCTCGACGGCGAGTGCCATCGCCACGCGGTTCGGGGGCCTGAGCGGCTACCGGAACGCGCGGCCGCTCTTCCTGGGGATGGTGATGGGGGAGTTCCTGATGGTCGGCTTCTGGCTCGTCGTCCACGGTCTCCTCGGGGTCCGCGGCTTCGTCATCTTCGGCCACTGACGCCGCGCCCCGCGGCAGGACATCCTCAGCCCGCGCGCCAACCTGCCACCCGAGCGGCTGCCCGCAGGGCGCCGCACTTCTCCGCGCGGAGGCCCCGGAGCGATGTCCACCACGGTGCACTACGTGCCGCACACCCACTACGACGCGGAAGTCTTCCTGACCCGCGACGAGACCTTCGAGATCGGCTACTCGGTGCTCCTGGGGGCGCTCGCCGCGATGCGGGCCGATCCACGCATGAGGTTCGTGCTCGACCAGACCTGCTACATCGAGCCCTTCCTGCGCGCCCACCCCGAGGAGCGCCCCTTCCTTCAGCAGATGGTGGACGACGGCCGGCTCGAGATCACGTGCGGCATGCACGCCATGCCGGATGTGAACATCCCTTCCGGGGAGGCGTTCATCCGTCAGGTAATGGCCGGCAAGTCGTGGTGCGAGCGCGAGCTGGGCGTCGACGTCCGCTGTGGCTGGCTGCTTGACACCTTCGGTCAGCACCCACAGATACCCCAACTGATGCGCAAGAGCGGGTTCGACCACAACGTGTTCCAACGCATCGGCACGCTGGACGGCCCCACGGAGTACTGGTGGCGTGGCATCGACGGCACGACGCTCTTCTGCCACTGGATGCGCGGCACCTACTGCGTCCTTTACCATGCGCCGCACACGCTCCGCGAGTTCCGGCCGTTCGTCGAGGCGCGCCTTGCCGAGCTGCGCAAGCATGCACTCACGACCCACCTGCTTGCCGTGAGCGGCGCCGACCTCGCGCCCATCGAACCGCATGTGGCGGACCTCTTCGATGAGCACAACCGCGCGCACGATGACCTGAGGTTCGTCATCTCGACGCCGAACGAGTACTTCGAGGCCATCCGCGGTCAAGCCGACTTTCCGACCATCGAGGGCGATCTGAACCCCGTCTTTCAGGGCTGCTACAGCGCGCGCATCGCCGTGAAGCAGTGGAACCGCCGGCTGGAATCGCGGCTGTGCGACGCCGAGATCGCGGACGCCGCGGCCGTCCTGCTCGGCGAGCCCTCGCAGATCGCGGGCATCGACGAGGCGTGGCTCGGCGTGCTCTTCAATCAGTTCCACGACATCCTCTGCGGCTCCCATGTCGACAAGGCCAACGCCAACGTGATCGACCGCTACAAGGTCTCCGCCGCCGCGGCCTCCGCTTGCCTGGAACGGTCGCTCGATTGCCTCGCCGAGCGAATCGACACCCGCGGCGAGGGCGTGCCCGTCATCGTGATGAACCCGCTCGGGTGGGAGCGCGACGACCCGGCGGAGTGCCGCGTGGCCTTCTCCGAGCAGGACGTCTGGGAGGTGGAGGTGCGCGACTCGGCGGGGCGGCTCGTACCAAGCGACCTGCTGGCGTGCGAGCGGTACGTGACGGGCGGCATCAAGCGCGCGACGCTGCTCTTCCTCGCGCGCGGCGTGCCCGCCCTGGGCTGCGAGGTCTACCGCGTGGTCCGCGCGGGCGACGAGCGCCCGGAGACCGACCTCCGCACGAACCAGACGGCGCTCCCGATGGCCGACATGCACCGCGACGTCATCGAGAACGAGCACGTGCGCGTGGAGATGGACGCGTGGAACGGCGCGATCGTGAGCCTGGTCCACAAGGCCACGGGGCGCGAGTACGTGCGGCCGGACCTGCCGTTCGCCGGGTCGGTGGTCCGCGAACTGGACAACGGAAACTTCTGGGAGTACAACGGTCACTGCAAGGGCGACGCCCTGCTCCCCATGAACCGCTCCCATCCCCTGCCCTCCGAGACCGACTCCCGCGCCGCCTTCTCGCACCACTACGGCGGCGACGCGCGCGTCACGTGCGGGCGGGCCCGGTGCGAGGTGAACGTCGGCTTCGCGTTCGGAGGCGGCCTCTTTGCCACCCGCGTACGTCTCTACGCCGGGCTGCCCAGGGTGGAGATCCACACCACGCTGGTGAACGCCGACGAGCGCGTGCGCTACCGGGCCGTCTTCCCGACGCCCATCGAGGGGGGCGCCATCACGCAGGAGATACCGTTCGGCGCCATCGAGCGCCCGGAGGGGGAGTTCCCCGCGCAGACCTGGATGGACTACGCCGACGCTGAGGGAGGGCTGTTGCTGCTGAACCGGGGCCTGCCCGGCAACAGCGTGGAGCGGGGCGTGATGATGCTGGCGCTGCTGAAGTGCACGGCGCTCAAGGAGGGCTACGGCGAGGTCGGCGGTTTCAGCCGGGCCACGAAGACCACGGACGGCTACGAGATCGGCGTGCGTCACGCGTTCGACTACGCCGTGCTGCCGCATGCGGGCGACTGGCGGGACGCGCAGGCGTGGCGGCGCGGAGCGGAGCTGAACCGGCCGCTCGTGACGCGGAAGGCGGGGCTTCACGACGGCCCGCTCCCACCGCGCGTCAGCCTCCTATCGGTCTCCGCCGCCAACGTGGCGATCACGGCCCTCCGCGCGGCCCCAGACGGCGGCATTCTGGCGCGCCTCTACGAGGCGGAGGGCCGGCCGGCCGCGGACGTGCGGCTGACTTGCGCGTTCCGGCTCGAAGGCGCCTGCGAAACGGACCTGCTTGGCAAGGGACCGATGCCCGTGGCGGTCGCGCCCGATGGCGCGGGCGTGCAGTTCGACATCGGCCCGTTCGAGATCAAGACCTTCGTGCTCCGGCCCGCGTAGCCCGCCGCGCCGGGGCTGGCGGAGCCGGGGTGCAGGGCGCATACGACGGCCGCCCAGCGCGGTGCGTGTGCGCGGGCGTCACGCAAGGGACGCCGCCTCGTCCTATGGCTGGTGGGTGCGAGGGATCGCCGTCGCACACCGCAGGAGGTCGCCATGCGCCAGATCGTCCGCGCCGCGCTCGCCGTGGCGCTGATCGTCGCCATGCTTCCGGCCGCCGCGCAGAACCGCGGCGCAGTCGCCGTCGTGCCCAGCGTCAACGCGAGCGGCGAGAGGTGGGAGGAGCTGAAGCGCCGGCAGACCACGCGCATCGACGAGTGGGCTGCCAGGCACCTGCCCGCCGCCGGCTACTCCCTGGCGCCGGCCGCCGACGTCACCGGGGCGGTGAGAGACCTGGAGATCAACCTTGCCGACCCGGAGACGTGGCGAACAGCGACGTTCCAGCAGATCGGCGAACGTATGCGCGTCGACTACGTGCTCTTCTGCCTGGTGACGATGACGGAGCAGAAGGAGCAGCAGCGCACCTGGTACGTCGACAGGGAGGGCCGCACCGACGTGCGCGTCTGGCTCATCGACGTGCGGGCCGGCAGGGCAGTGCTCGGCGGGCAGACCTTCACAGGGCGCTCCGGCGGGAACCGCATCAGCATTGACAACAGGGGGTCGGACCGGCAGATTCAGGCCGCCGTGAACGCGGTGCGCGATGCGACCCGCCAGTTTCTGGCACCCTACCGGGTGAGGTAGCCGCCGCGCCCCGATGCACGGCTCGGAGCCAGACGTTCCGACACCCGCGCCCGTGGACGAGCGCGGACCCCGACTGCCCGGCGAGTTGCAGCTCGCCGGGCAGTCGGTTCTGCGGGGTCAGCCGCTCGCCGGACGGAATGCGCGCCACAGCGTTCTCCCCAGCATCCAGAAGCCGAGCGGCATGGTGACGAGGTATAGCGCCACGTTGGTGTGCAGTTGCGTCCAGCTCAGGCACGCATAGACGACCGCCGCCACAGCAGGCACGGCCAGCGTGATGAGGCTCTCGCGGAGGCCGAAACCGCCGGAGGTGCGCGCCAGGACGTCCGGCGCCGGCTCGCTGGGCGCCATCCGGCGGAGAGCCGCCCAGCAGACCGCGAGCAGCGGCAGGAGCACCGCCGCGGCCATGGGCGTGGCAGGCACCCGCGCCAGGCCGAGGAACGCGGCAACCAGCACGAGTAGCGCAATGCGCTCTCGCCGCGAGGGAGGCCCCTTCGGCGCCGGAAGCCAGCCCAGCACGCACCACGCCACCGCGAGCGGCCCGCCGAAGACCAGCGCGTGGGCAGCGAAAGCGGCTGGCGTCGTCGGAAACTCGGCGCCAACCTCGCGCTGCCACCAGACCGCCCAGAGCCCCCACCCCGCGCCCATCGCCGCCGACCGGAGCACGATGGCCCGCGCATCGCGCGACCGGAGCGCCGACCCCATCCATACCCAGCCCAGGCCCACCGTGAGCAGCGCGTGCCACGCGAGACCGGTCCACGAGACGGAGAGGGGGAACGGGTTGCCCGGCCCGCCATAGAGGGTGTCGACGATGCCGCCCTCGGCGAGCCAACCGTAGACCGCTCCCACGAGGAACACCGCGCCGCCCGTCGCGACGCGGTAGGTGCGCGCCAGCGCCACGGCGATTGCGGCGAGGAGGGAGTACGCGAGCCACGTGATCGCCAGGTCGGGCGGCTGGTCGCCGGTGCGCCAGAACGACCAGAACGCGCGCTCCGACCAGAAGAAGAGCACGTAGCCGAGCGCGAGCGTGCGGGCCAGGCCGGCAGCCTGGCCCGCCATGGCGCGCCCTGGCGGGGTCGCCTCCTGATCGCTCACCGGGCCGCTACACGAACCTCGCGCGGCCCGTCGCCTCGTCGTACTCCATGGACCGCCCGGTCATGAAGGCGTGGACACCCATGTTGATAGCCATCATCACCTGGCAACCCAGTACTTCGTGGCTCCTGGGGCGCTCCCGTGAACGGACGCACGCGAGGAAGTCGCGGAAGTGCTCGTCCAGGGTCGCCCCTCGAGCGGCCGCGACCTCTTCGCGCGGGCGTCCGGTTGGCACCGAGGGCTGGGGGTCTATGATCGCGCCTGGCCCGCCGAAGGTAAGGGTGGCCTCCTGGCCGCGGATCAGCATCGGCAGGTTGGTCTCGGTCGCCAGGGACGCGATGAGCAGCACCGAGGGTCCCTCGGGGTATTCGATCACCGTGTTCACGATGTCGGGGATCTCCCGCCCGTCATCCCAGAAGTAGCGGCCGCCCGAGCAGGTCACGCGCTTGGGGAAGCCCAGGCCCATCGTACGGAGCAGCGGCGTGAGGATGTGCGGGAAGAAGTCGGTCGCCGCCCCGCCGGAGTAGTCGAGGAACGAGCGGAACGCCATGAACCGGCCGGGCTCGTAGGGACGCCTCGGCGCCGGCCCCAGGAACATGTCCCAATCCAGGTTCACGCCAGGCCTCACCCCGGGGTCGACGCTCTTCGGCGAGTAGAGCCCTATGTGCCCGTTGCGGCAGTCGCTCGCCTGCGCATGGATCAGCTTGCCCAGCGCGCCCGCGCGGATGCGCTCGTGGCACCGCTCCCAGATGTCGCCGGACATGCCCTGGGTGCCCACCTGCATGACGCGCCGATGGCGAGCGATGGCGCGCATAACATCGTGCGGCTCGCGCAGGTTGCGCCAGTGGGTCATCGGCTTCTCGCAATAGACGTCCTTGCCGGCCTCCGCCGCGTCTATCGTCATCCTCGCGTGCCAGTGGTCCGGCGTCGCGATGGCGACCGCGTCGATCGACTGGTCCTCCAGCAGGCGGCGGTAGTCTGTGTAGGGCTTGCCGCCGCTCTTCGCCGCCGCGGCATCCCTGCGGGGGTGGTAGACGTCGCACACCGCGACGATGTTCACCAGCCCTTCGGCGCGCAGC
This sequence comes from Chthonomonadales bacterium, assembly GCA_035477595.1. Classification (GTDB taxonomy): domain Bacteria; phylum Armatimonadota; class Chthonomonadetes; order Chthonomonadales; family CAJBBX01; genus DATIKM01. The sequence continues at coordinate 5,395 of DATIKM010000167.1, read as the reverse complement.
CGTATAAGCGTGTCCAGCTGTGCGTTTCCCATGCCGCCGCAGCCGATCACGGCGATGTTGACGCGATTCGCCTGTCCCCGCGCACCCGCGGCTCGAGCTGGACCGGCGGCCAGCACGGCGCCTGCGGCAGCCGTGCGCTTAAGGAACTCGCGGCGCTCCATGACATCCCTCCCAGGTGTGTCGCCCCCAACAGGTTGCTCTGTGAGGGACTGGCCCTGGACACGCTGTGTCTGCCAACGACACATGCCAGGGAGCCCCTCGTGCATGAGTGTACATCGGACTTCAGCGCTGACTCCCGCCCAGCGCCCCTGACTGGTGAAGATGAGTGCCGGAGGCCACGCGCGGACCTGTACGCCCCGGCTCAGCGGGGCGCGAGCGTGGGAACCGCCTCGATCCGGAGGTCGGGCGTCCAGCGCGCCGCGCCCACGCGGAAGGGCTCGCCCGGCCAGAAGGCCCGCGCCTGCTGCGCGAAGCGCGCCGGATCGCCCGTGGTGAGCAGCCGGCTCGGGGGCGCGGCGCCCGCCCGGCGCAGCCCGGGCAGCGCTCTCTCCAGCGCGCCGACCACCTCGTCCGCCGGATCGAGAAACACGGGCAGCTCCGCGAACAGGTTGGAGGCGGCGCGCCGGAGCACGGGCAGCAGATACGGGTAGTGCGTGCACCCGAGGACCACGACGCGACAGTCTCGGTCGGCGAGTGGGCGCAGATACTGGGAGGCGTGGTCGAAGGCCTCCTCGCTGTTGGCGCAGCCCGACTCGACCAGCGGAACGAACGCCGGGCAGGCGACCTCCACGACCTCGGCGGCCGGGTTGGCGGCGCGCACCTGACGGCCGTAGGCGCCCGTTGCCACGGTCCCCTCGGTAGCCAGGACGCCCACGCGGGCCGGGTCGAACGCGGCGGCCCGAAGCGCGGCCGCGGCGATGACGCCGAGCACCGGCAGCGGCGCCATCTCGCGCACCACTTCCGGCAGCGCGGTGGCCGAAGAGAGGTTGCAGCCCATGACGATCGCGCGGCATCGGGCGTCGACCAGGTACCGGCTGATGCCGCGCGCGAAGCCGGCGACCTCCTCAAGGGGACGACCGCCGTACGGCACGTGCGCCTGGTCGGCGAGATAGAGCACCGGCTCGCCCGCAAGTCGGCGGCGCAGCGCGGCCGCGACGGTCAGGCCTCCCACGCCGGAGTCGAAGACGCCAACCGGACCCGGGCTGCCCGTCAAGGCCGCGCCTCACCGTCGCCGGCCGCATCCCGTGCGCCCACCGGCAGGTCGGTCCACGGACCGCTGTGCTCGCCCTCGAACGGACGCCCTTCGACCGTGACCGTCAGCCGGTTCACCTCCGCGAACTGCCCCATGCAGCGGAGGAGCGCCTCCTGGGCAAGCGACTCGCCCGTCATCCCGCTCTCGGCGAGCGCGGCGAACTCGGCGCTCAGGTCGAGCGTCGCCACGCCGTCGCGCACTTCGAGCGACAGGACCCTCGTTCCCGCCGGCAGCGCGCTCGAGCCGCCCTCGCCGGCCGGCTCGGCCAGCGCCTCGACGGCGTGCCGCATGGGGTCCACGCCCCGCGGCACCGTCACGGCCTGCTCCCGCAGCTCGACGCCTGCTCCCGCCTGCACCGGTCGCGACACGCGGACCTGGCGCGGCGCCTCATCGTCCGGCCGGGTCGCGAGGTACCAGCCGGCGGCGCCGCCGATCGCCAGACCCACCACAGAACCCCACAACGCTGCCCTGGCTCGCATCGTACTACTGCTCCTCCGTGGGTGGCTCCGTCAGAGGCTGCTCGGGCAGCACGCCCTCCACGTAGCCGCGGATGCCATCCGCGACGCCATGCGCGAGCGCGAGCTGCACGTCGGGGCGGATGAGCCTTCGCCGGTCGGCGTAGTGGCTCAGGAACCCGAGCTCCACGAGCGCCGCCGGCACGGTGCTGTGACGGAGCACCGCCAGCCCGCTCGCGAAGAGGCGCCGATCGCTCACGGCGCCGCGGTTCCGAAAGCCGCCCGCGCGCGACACCCGCACCGCAAGGGACAGGGCCAGGCAGCGGCTGTCCTCATCCTGCATGTGGTAATACACCGTGGTGCCCGAGGCCGCGTTCGGGATCGGCGTGAAGTCCACATGGATGCTCACGAAGAGGTCGGCGTTCCGCTCGGTTGCCATGGCCGGTCGGGCTCGAAGTGGCACGGCCACGTCCGTCGTCCGCGTCATGTAGACCTGCACGCCCTTCTGGCGCAGGATGCCCGCCGCGAGCGTCGCGACCGTGAGAACCAGGTCCTTCTCCAGTACCCGCTGCCCGCCCCCGATGCCGATCGAGCACCCTGGCTGGTGCCCGCCATGCCCGGGATCCAGGACGATTACGGCCTCGCGGACGCTTCGCCCCGCGCCGCGCGGCACGCGCAGGTTGACCAGCGCGCCGTCGGCGGCTGCAGCGGCGTGATGCACAACCAGCGTCCGCAACGCCAGCTCGAGGCGCAGCACGCCGGGCCGCTGCTGTTCCGCAACCCTGACGGACGCCAGTAGCGGATGGTCGGCCACCCACTCCGACACCCCGTCCGGCGGCGCAGCGCCCGGCAGATCAACCGCGATGCGCGTGGGGTCGCTCAGCAGCTCCGCACGCGGCTGCAGCGGGCCGTCCGCCAGGATGCGCACCTGAACGCGGCCCTCGTCCTGCGCGTCGAACAGCACATCCACGATGCGGCTGGTCGGCGGCGGCGGCTCCGGTGGCGGCGGTTCCGCCGGCCCGAGGAACGCCCGGCCGTCCGCGAGGAGCAGGCCCGGCGCCGGCGGCAGGGCGACCGCTTCGACCACCGCATCCGCCGGCGTGGAGACCGGCAGACGGCCCGGTAGGTCGACAGCAACCACGACGCCGGGCGGGGCCGCTACAGGAACCCGCTCGCCAGCAGGAGGGGCAGCTACAGGAGCCCGCCCGCCAGCAGGCGGATCGATTCCCTGCGCAGGCTGCACGCCCCCGCCATCGCCGGGCGGCGACCGGCCGGCCGGCGGCGTCGGGCTCTCCCGCTCGCGCGATGGGCTGCGCGACGCGGCTGGCCGCAGGTCTATGTTCCTCCCCTCCCGGTGGTACTCGAGGCCCAGATGCCCCGCCAGGGCGGAGAACGGGGCCATCGGCTCGCGAGTGGGGCGCGCGAGCGGCACCTCTGCGGTGCGACCCCCGGGGAGCGTCACCCGCGCGATCTCGCCGCGCCGCTCGAGCGAGTAGCGGAGACCGAGGCGAGGCAGCGCGGCCAGCGGCAGATAGAGTTCACGACCGTCGTGCAGCGCCGGCGCGCGCAACTGCAGCGGCTCGCCGCGGAGCGAGAGGCGCACGGGCTCCGGCGCCGCCAGCGCTGCGGCGCCAAGAGACGACAGGAGGATTGACCAGAGAGCCCTTGTCCCCCATGCCGCCAGCAGCGGGCCCCTTATAGCGCCGCGCGCGCGCCGTCCGCTCAACCGCGCCTCCTGCCCCCGTCGCGCGGGAGCACGGATCAGTATAGAGCGCTGGCAGGCGAGGTGTCCAGCGCGCGGGCGCCGGCAGGCAGCTACGGCTCGGGAGCCCGCTGGTCGCGCGGCGCCGCCATCTCCGCGCACACGAACGCGATGGCCTCGCGAACGCGCTCGTCCCAGTATCCCCACTCGTGCTCCCCGGGGAACTCCTCGTACTCGTGGGGGAACCCCAGCGCCTCCAGGTGCGCGTGGAAGGCGCGGTTGTGCTCGATGAGGAAGTCGTCCACGCCGCAGTCGATTCGCAGGGCAGGGCGCAGCTCCGGCGCGACGCGCGACGCCAGCGCGAACAGGTCGTTCGGACCGCCGGCCGGCTCCGAGCCGAAGATGCGGCGCAGCTCGGAGGCGAGGGCGTCCTCGCCGTCCAGTCGCTCGCGCCCCACGGCCAGAGCGCCGGAGTGGCTCACTGCGGCGCAGAACCGCTCCGGGTGCGCCAGGGCCATGCGCACAGCGCCGTAACCGCCCATCGAGAGGCCCGCAACCGCGCGGCCGCCGCGCTCCGCCCGCACCGGGAACGTGCGCTCGATCAGCGAGACCAGGTCTATGGCCAGCGCGGAGTCGTATGCGCAGCCATCGACCGCGTCGACGTAGAAGCCGCGCCCGCCGTCAGGCATCACCACGACGATAGGGAGGGAGGAGACGTAGCGCTCTATGCTGGTGCGGCGCATCCAGATCGTGTGGTCGTCCGACAGGCCGTGGAGGAGGTAGAGCACGGGGTAGGGCCCGGGCTCCTCGCTCTCCGGCAACAACACGTACGCCGCGGTCTGCTTCAGCAGAGGCTGGCTCCAGTAGTGCAGGTCGCACCAGGCCATCGAGGGTCTCCTTCCGGCGCCGTCAGGGGAGCCTGCGGCGCATCGAGCAGACGTTGACCACAGCGGCGGAACCAGGCCTCGTGGCCCCACGTCCGGCTTGCAGCCACAGAAGACGGACGGCCACTCCTCGGGGATGCGCTGGAGTGCGACGGCCTCCGGCGCGTGTGCCGCCTCGCCACCCTCATGCCGCACATGCCCCAGGGCCGGTGACGATCGCCGTGGCTGAGGCGCATGACCAGCGCCGCTCACGCGAGCGCCAGCGCTCGCCACCGCGCCGGCTCCGATGGATCCCGGCCCGAGGCTCCCGGCGGGGCTGCTGCGGCGCAGTCGTTCGCCCAACCGATCCGCCGATCCTGCAACGGCGGGGAGGAGTTGCGCGGAGCAGCGTCGAACCGCTAGCTAACGTCCAGGTTGTGGCGTCGCCCACCTACCCTCGGGCTGGCGCACCTCGGAGAGAAGCCCCCGTGCCCCGAGTCTCCTGTCACACGGGCCCTGATCGGCCGGACCCTTCGCCAGAGGCCGTGGTGGAAGCATTACCCGGGCCGGCAGCCCTGCTCGACACGCGCGGGATTGTCGTTGCCGCGAACGCCGCGTGGCGGCAGGCGCCGCATCCGGAGTGCCCCGCCCTGTGCGCCGAGGTGGGCGCGTGCGTTCCTGATCGCCTTCGAGACGCCCGCGGCAGTGGAGGCGACGACGCCGATCTGCTTCTGCGCCGCCTCCAGTCGGTCCTGAGCGGGGAGCTAACGCTGTGCGAGGGGCCGGGCGCCCCGGGGGGCCGGGTCTCGGTCCTCTGTGTTGGCATGGAGCGCGACGGCCAGCGCTGCGCCCTTCTGGTGCTGTTCCGCCGATCCGCCAGCGACCACACCCCCACAGACGCGCTCGCCGGCGCCGTCGTGCCGTGCGGGAGGGGCGCCGGCGAGACGACGGCGGAGCGGGCCCGCCTTCGGAGCGAACAGCGTTACCGCGACCTGGTCATGTCGATGACGGACGTCGTGTGGGAGGTGGATGTCCGCGGCCGGCTCATCTACGTGAGCCCGCAGTTGCGCGACCTTCTGGGCATCGAGCCGGAGGAGGCCATCGGCCGGTCTCTCTACAGCTT
>DATIKM010000166.1:0-15027 GCA_035477595.1 Chthonomonadales bacterium | reverse complement strand
ATTGAGCCCGCTCGGACGGACCAGGAGCGGTGCCTGCAGGGCTGTGAGCGCAAGCACCATCTGGGGCTCGCGAAGTGCGCAAAGAAGCTCCACGACTGCCGCCGGAGTTTGCGCGGACGCCTCGATCCTATCTACCGGTATCGCGCGTGCGTGTCGAGGGCGACTCTCTGCACCGGTCGCGCGTATGCGGCCTTCATTGACTGCCAGAACCGTTGCGTCGACGAGCATCTGCTCTAGCGACGACGGAGGGGGTGGGGGATGTACTGGCGCCTCGCAGGCACATTCCTGCTGGCATTCGCTGTCTACATGCTGGGCTATGTTCTGCTGAGCGAGCTCATTGTTACGCCGCCACTTGTGCACACAGCCGCCTTCATAGGATCCATCGGTCCCTCGGGCTCAGCGGAATCCGCTCGACCGGTCATACAGGATCCTGTGCCGGGGTTTATGCTTGCGTCGGCTATCTGTGACATGATCAGTGCGATGTTGGCGTTCATTGTGTGGGGCTGCAGTTGGTCACTCAGCCGCTTGAACCGCCGCGCCTGGATGATAGGCATGATCGCATTCGCGGCGCTTCTGCAACTGCACACGATCGAGATGCTTGCGTTCGGTCAACCTGGCCAAGTGGAGATCATACTGGCAATCCCGCTTCTGTTTGCCGCTGGGGCGGTGCCTGGATTCGTGCTTGGGCGCGCATTTGCCTACTCCTGGCGTGCTCCGTAGCTCGGGCGCTGGCGGCGCCGTGGTCTCGAACGCGCTGTTCGACGCGTTCGGCGTGGCTCGGTTCGTGGCGGGCCGGGCGATGGCGCCGTGGCGGTTGATGTGGGCCGGTGAGGAGGGCCTGATCATCTCCGGCGACGGTGAGCGCTTGCTGCGGAGAGCTGTGAGCGTACGCACCACGCATGGCTGGCGAAGTGCGCAAAGCAGTTCCGCGACTGCCTCCGCGGCTAGCGCTGACGCCTCGATCCTGCCTGCCGGCATACCGTGCGCCAGGGGAGGAAGCCGCCCTGCACCGCTCGCGTGCATAGAGACTTCCTTCCGTGCCGACAGGAATGCTGCAACGACCATCTGAACTAGCGACGACGGAGGGGGTGGGAGATGTACTGGCGTCTCGCAGGCGCAGTCCTGCTGGCACTGGCCGTCGTCAAGGTGGGCGGCCCCCTGCTTCCCGCATGGAGCCAACAGAAGTCCGCGACGCCACGGGAGGCGTGCCTCCAAGGCTGTGGGCGCACGTACCATACAGGGTTGGCGAAGTGCCACGAGCGGTACTTCGACTGCCGCCGTAGCTGGCTCGGACGCCGCAGCCGTTTCTACCAGAACCACGTTTGCGTGCCGAAGCAGGCGCTGTGGCTCAGTCGCGCCTATCGTGGCTTACATTGGTGCCAGCTGCAATGCCCCATGGACGGTCTGCACTAGCGACGACGGAGGAGGTGGGAGATGTACTGGCGTCTCGCAGGCACATTCCTGCTGGCTCTGGCCGTCTACATGGTCGGCTACCTTCGGCTGAGCGACTTAGTAGTCATGCCGAAACTTATCAGTGTGTTCGCATTCACGGATCCATCGAGCTCTGCAGCCTCCGCTCGACCGGTCATACAGGATCCTGTACCGGGGTTTGTCCTCGCGTCGGCCATCTGTGACATGATCAGTGCGATGTTGGCGTTCATTGTGTGGGGCTGCAGTTGGTCACTGAGCCGAGTGAACCGGCGCGCCTGGCTGATAGGCATCATCGCGTTCGCGGCGCTCCTGCACCTGCGCGCGATCCCGATTGCGTTCTCGGATCCTGGTCTGATCGCGGATATGCTGGTGGCATTTCCGCTTCTGTTTGCCGCTGGGGCGTTGCCCGGTTTCGCGCTCGGGCGGGCGTTTGCAGACGCCTTGCGGGCTCCGTAGGTCGGGCGCAGGCGGCGCTGTGGTCTCGAACGCGCTGGCCGATGCGTTCGGCGTGGCTCGGTTCGCGGCGGGCCAGTTGCTCGACACGCCTCCCGGGTCGCGTGCCCCGGCATCCGCGGTGCCTGTCCCCGCTCAGCGGGCAGAGTCCCTGAGCAATGGCCAAGGACCCATTCGCTGGGCAGCTATGCGCGCCGTGCCCTCACCTTGACGATGCCGCGCAGCCGTGATACGCTTCCTTCGGCGGGTGCGGGGCGGGCGGCGCGACGCCGCGTTGCCCTCGCCGCCGGCGGAGCGGGACCGGCGTTCGGCGCCGGCGCTCGTTTGGACCGGCGCGCGCCAAACCCCTTAAGGCGGAGGACACGGATGGGCGCGAAGGACCTGAAGGTCGGCGTGGTCGGCTATGGCGGCATCGGCAAGTTCCACCTGCAGGGCTGGCTGGCGCTGCGCGGCGAGGGGGTTGCAGTGACGGCCGTGTGTGACGCGGACCCGGCGAAGTGGGCGGTCGTGGAGGACGTCTACACCGGGGCCGGGCTGCCCGTGCCCGACAAGAAGGACTGCCTCTACACAAGCGTCGACGAGTTCGTGGCGAAGTCCGGCGTGGATGTGGTCAGCATCTGCCTACCGAACTTCCTGCACGAGCCCGTCGCGGTGAAGTGCTTCGATGCGGGAATGCACGTGCTGCTCGAGAAGCCCGCGGCCAACACGCTCGATGGCGCACAGAACATCGTCGCCGCGTGGCGACGCAGCGGCAAGGTGGGCGCGGCGCAGCTCAACAACAACTACACGCCCACCTACGAGCTGGCAGAGAGCCTCGTCAAGGACGGCGCCTTCGGCGAGCTGCAGACGGTCGACGGATGGTGGACCCGCCGCAATGGCATTCCGTTCTACGGCGAGTGGTTCGGCATCAAGGCGAAGAGCGGCGGCGGGCCCGGCATCGACCTGATGCCGCATCTGCTGGGCTGGATGCTCGGGCTCCAGAACTGGCCGCAGGCAATCTGGATCTCGGCCCGCACGTACGACCGGGCCGAGCCCGGCGCTCCCGGCTACGGACCCTACGGCGGTGGCCGGAAGAACCCTGACGGCGTCTACGACGTCGAGAGGCGCATCCAGGTCTACTCCCAGCTCGAGAATGGCGTCACGATGAACGTGAGCGCCGCCTGGGCGATGCACACCGACCTCGAGCGGATGGGCTTCCGCCTCATCGGCAGCAAGGGCACGCTGCACGTCGAGCGCGTGTGGCCCACCAACGACGGCGACGACGCCAAGGCCATCGACACCGCCACCTTCTACACCACGAAGGACCGCGGAGGCAGGCCGTGGACGGTGAACCGCGCCTACAACCCGGACACGGACCCCAGCACGCGCGACGCCTTCATGGGCCGCACCAAGACGCAACCCGACATGCTCCGCTGTATCCGTGGCGGCGGCAAGCCGAAGACCACCGTGGAGCACCTGCTCGCCATTCAGGTGATCATCGACGCCGCGTACACCTCCGCGACCCGCACAGGCGAACCTGTGCGGGTGTAGAGCCGCCCGGCCAGCCGGGACCGCACACGTGGGCCCCATGCCTCCACGGACGGAGGCGTGGGGCCTACTGCCGTGGCACGAGCTCCAGGCATCGCAGTTCTCTGCCATCGCGCACGAACAGCCGGCCGCCCGAGTAGGCAGGGTGACACCAGTTTCGCCCGCTCACCGTAGCCTGGCCTCGCAGAGTCGGGCCCTGCTCGTTCACCGCGACATGCAGCAACTGACCCGAATCCGTGTGGATCAGCAGATCGTTGCCCGCGACCATGAAGGCCGCCCAGTCCGTGGAGACGGTGCCGGAGAAGAAGCGGTCGGCCACCCAGACCTGTCGGCCCGTGGACGCGTCCACGCAGAATAGGCGGTTGCCGGGGCCCAGGCCGTACACCATCCTCCCGATGGCGACGGGCGAGGAGAAGTTCACGCCCAGCGTGGGAATGTGCCATGCGCGCTCCGCCCGGACTCTGCCGTCGGCGCGCGTGACACGCACACCGGTGAGGCCCGCCGTCCACGACCCCGCGACCACCACATCGCCCACCACGAGGGGCGTCATCGCGTGCCGGCCGAAGCGGGTTCGGATGGGCTCGCGCCACAGCAGCGCGCCGTCGGAGAGCGCCACCCCGATGAGCCCCTCCGCGGTGAACGCGATCACCTGCCTCACGCCCCCGAGTGTGGCCACGACGGGACCGAGATGGCCCGGCGCGTCGTTCTGCGACCTCCAGATAACCCTGCCCGTGCGCTTGTCCATGCAGACCAGGCTGGCGCCCGGCCCCCCGGCCGTAACGATGATCCGGTTCCCGTCGATCACGGGAGGCCCTGAGTACCCGTGCCGGCTGCTGCCTGCGGCGTTCCCGGCTTCGGCGGGCACTGGCGCCCCGAAGTCCCGGACGTAGTTGACGCGCCACAGGACCCTGCCCGTTGCCGCGTCGAGGCACTTCAGCTCGCCCAGGCAGCTCTGCACATAGACACGGTCGCCGTCGACGACGGGAGCGGCGCGGGGCCCCGGCGGCGAGTGGTAGTCCGTGAAGAGGCGGTCGATCTGCACTCGCCAGACCTCTCGGCCGGTGGCGGCGTCGACGCGGTAGGCTGTCTCCATGCCATCGCGCGCGTCGAGGTAATAGACTGCTCCTCCGCTCACGACGGGCGCGGCATGCCCTTCGCCCACGGGAATGGCCCAGACGAGCCGGGGCTGCGCGGGTAGCTGCCTTGGCAGCGGCTGGCCCGCGGGTATGCGAGCGGTCTGGTCCGCGCCGCGCCACCGGGGCCAGTCGGCGAGGGCCACTGTGGCGAGCGAGAGCGTGGCGAGCGCCAGAGTGAGCGAACGCATGGGGATGGACTCCTTGGGGCGGCGCGGTAGCATTCGTTCGCGCGCGCGGCCATCTCTGCTAACGGCCGGCGAGCCCGATCTGTTCCAGGCAGTGCGTGGGGTCTGGGCTGCAGGCCATGGCATACGGGTTGTGGCGGGTCGCCCGGAGGCGCGCCCCAACCCGAGCAGGCGCGGCTCCCCCTGGCGTCGAAACATGGCGGCGGAGGGTGGGTCCATGCGCACCAGAACCTTGAACCGGAGGGAGCTTCTGGCCAATGCGGCGCTGGCCGCGGCAGCCGGGCAGGCGGCGGGAGGCACGACCTCAGGCCCGCGCCGCCCCAACTTCGTGGTCGTCGTTGCGGACGACATGGGCTTCTCGGACGCCGGCTGCTATGGCGGCGAGATCGAGACGCCGAACCTCGACCGCCTCGCCGCCAGCGGCGTGCGGTTCTCCCAGGCCTACTCGACCGCCCGATGCTGGCCGTCGCGCGCATGCCTGCTGACCGGCTACTACGCCCAGCAGGTCCGCATGGACCCGCCGGAGGGCCGTCTGCCCGCTTGGGCGCGCGTCTTGCCGCACTACCTGAAGCCCGCCGGCTACCGGTGCTACCACTCCGGCAAGTGGCACCTGATGGGAGCGCCCAGGCCGGTGGCCGACGGCGGGTTCGACCGCTCCTACGTGCTCCACGACCACGACCGCTTCTTCCACCCCAACCACCACGAGATCGACGATCGGCCGCTCGCGCCCGTCGCGCCCGGCGGGCGCTTCTACACGACGACCGAGCAGGGGCGGCGCGGGGTGGAGTTCCTGCGCGAGCACCACGCGCACCACCGCGGTGAACCGTTCCTCCTCTATCTGGCCTACACGGCGCCGCACTTCCCCCTCCAGGCGCTCGCATCGGACATCCGCCGGTACCGCGACCGCTACCTCGAGGGGTGGGACGCGGTCCGCGAGCGTCGCTGGTCGCGCCTGCGCGAGATGGGCATGGTGACCTCGCCGCTCCCGCCGCCCGACACGGACATCCTTCCCGCATGGAACCTGTCCGAGGAGGAGCTGCGCCAGATGATCGGGCCCGGCGAGGCGCCGCGCGCCGTGCCGTGGGACACGCTGACCAACGAGCAGAAGCGCTTCCAGGCCACCAAGATGGCCATTCACGCGGCCATGGTGGACCGCATGGACCGGGAGACCGGGCGCGTGCTGGAGCAGGTGCGGCGGATGGCCGCGTGGGACGACACCGTGGTGGTCTTCGCCTCCGACAACGGGGCGAGCGCGGAGCAGATCATCCGCGGCGACCTTCACGACCGCTCCGCGCCGCCCGGATCGGCGAAGTCCTACCTGTGCCTCGGGCCGGGCTGGTCCACCGCCAGCAATGCGCCGTTCCGGCTGCACAAGGCGTGGGTGCACGAGGGCGGCATCGCCTCGCCGCTGGTGGTCCACTGGCCCGCCGGCATACGCGCCCGGGGCGAGGTGCGCCATGCGCCGTGCCACTTCATCGACCTGCTTCCCACGATGCTCGAAGTGGCCGGCATCCGTTCGGAGAGGGTCTGGCGCGGGGTTGAGGCGCCGCCGCTCCCGGGCCGCAGCCTGGCGCCCGCGTTCAACGCGGACGCGCCCATCCCTCGCGAGTGCCTCTACTGGAGCCACATCGGGAACCGGGCGCTACGCGAGGGCGACTGGAAGATCGTGGCGGCGGGCGCCGACGCACCGTGGGAGCTGTACGACATGACCACCGACCGCTCCGAGATGCGCGACCTCGCGGCGCGCAGGCCCGAGCGCGCGCGCATCATGGCGCAGCGCTGGCGCGAGCTGGACGCGGCCTTCGCGCGGGACGCGGGGCCGGCGGCGTAGCGCCCTCGCTGTCTCCCCGATGGATGCTACGGCACCGTCACCTCGACGGTCTCCGTCGAGGTGACGCCGGCCGCGCTGAACGCCTTGACCTCGATGCGCCGCGTCCCGGAGGCGAGCGGCTCCGTGACTATGCGGTAGCCCTCTATCTGGCTGTCGAAGATGCCATCCTCAGGGGTCGCCGCGACCCAGGCGCCGCCATCCACACGGTACTGCACCGCGACGACCGCGACGTGCTTCTGGAGCGCCGCGCCCGCAAGCGACGCAGTGCGGTCGGGGTTGACCCGGGTCTCGGCGCCGAAGACATAAAGCGCCGGGTCCTCGTTGCAGACGATGAACGACTCCGAGATGGCCTCGGCCGTCAGAGCGCCCGCGCCGTTCGCGGGCCGGTCCGAGGCCACCACCTTGAGGCGCAGCGGGCCGTCCGGCAGCCGCGCTGTGTCGATCGCGCGCTGGGTGGCGGATGGTTGCGGAGTCGCCGCAGCGGGCTGCGCGGGGGCTGCGGCGACTCCGGCCGGAGGCGTGGCGGCGCCTGCAGGGGGTGCGGCGGCGTTCACCTCCTCCGCACGCCTCAGGATCGCCTCGCGCAGCTCGGAGGGCACGTTCGGATGCCGGTCCAGCTCCGCCCGCACCTGCGCCACGGTGAGCACACGGCGGGCGGGAGCGGCGGGTTGCGCCGCGGGCGCGGCCGGCGGGGTGACCGCGGGAGGCGCAGGCGCCGGAGCGGCAGTCACGGAGGGCGCGGGGCGCCAGGTGACTCCGTTGTCCGCACTGTAGAGGAGCTCATAGGCCAGCGCGTCGCGATCTGGGTCGCTGCTGTCCCAGCGCACGGTCTGCTGGCGGGCCCAGCGCTCGCCGCCAGCGGGCAACTGGAAGGCGACCCTCGGGGCCTGGTTGCGCGGAAGGTAGGCCACCGCGATGTCACGCAGAAGCGGGCTGGCGCCCGAGGGGCTCGCCGTGAGGGTCGCGCGCCACTGTAGGAAGCGCGACGGCGGCGTGGCGACCGCGCCCTCGCCGCCTGCGCTTCGCGGTGGCGACCACGAGCTCCACGAATCGTCGGGCTCGGTGGTCTCGCCGCTGCGCGTCTCGATGCGGAGCGCCGCGCCCTCGGGCACGCTCGCGTTCCATCGCACCGCTCCCCAGCGCGACGGCAGTCGCGCGTCGTGGACCTCAGACGTGAGCGTGCCCGACGCGCCGTTCGCGATGGGGGCCGCCGCGAAGAGGTCGGCCGCTCCCCCCGCCCCGGCGTAGAGAGTGCCATCAGCGCCCATTGCGAGCGAGATCACGTCGATGTCCTGCGGGTTGTCGAGCGTCGTCACCGTCCCGTCCGGCGCCGCGGCAATGATCGCGCTTCCGCCGGCCGCGAACACGCCGCCGTCCGGCGCCGGGATGAGCGCGCTGAGCGGCCCGGCCGCTCGGGTGTACACGGCCTCCGAGGTGCCGCCCGGCCGGATTCGGTAGAGCACGCCGCGCGGCGCAGTGGCAGCCCAGACGTCGCCCGCAGCCGTCACGGCCACCGCGGTGATGCTCTGCTCGGGCGCGTCGAGGAGCACGCTCGCGCGTCCGTCGGGCGCGATGCGGTACACCACGCCGTTGGGCGCGGTTCCCGCGATCACGCCGCCGTCCGGGGCCGCCGCCAACGCGAGCACGTGTTCGTCCGGCGTGCGGAACCAGACGGCGGGCTTGCCGTCGGCGCCGGCGCGATAGACCACGCCCTGTCCGCCACCGGCCCCCAGCACGACCGTCCCCGACGCGTCCAGCGCCAGCGCGAGGGCGTAGGGCTCGGCCGCGTCGTGCATCACCTCGGCCTTGCCGTCTGGCGCGATCCGGTACGTGCGCCCGTTCGGCGCCGTGGCCGCGAGCACCGCCCCGTCCGGCAACCCGAGCACCGCATGGACCGCCACCTCGGGCAGGCGCGCGAGCTCCCGGAGGCCGCTGGCCTCCAGGCGCCACACGCGCGCGTCGCCGCCCGTGCCCACGACGATGGCGCCGTCGGCCGCGCGCGCCATGCTCCATGCGAAGCTGTCGGCCCCCGCGTGCAGGTTGCGGAGCGTGCGGGTTAGGCGGAGGTCGCCCTTCGAGGTCACGCTCACCCCCTGCAGATCGCCCTTCTCGAAGTCCGCGCGCGAGGTCTGCTTCCAGACGCGGGCGAGCCGGCTAACGGGGGTCTGGGTCGCCGGCGCCGGTACGACGGGGGCCGCCGCAACGGGGGCGGCCTGGCCCGCCACGCGCGGTGGACCGGCCTGGCCGGAGCGAGGCGGCGCGACGGGGGCCGCCTCGCGGGATGCGGAGCGCGCCTGCAGCGCGGCCAGCACCCCGTCCTCCAGCGCTCCGAGCGCTGTCGCCGCGCTCAGGTCGTCATCGAATGGTACGTGAAACGCCGCACCCGGCGGCACAGCCGGGCCGCCAACAGGCGGCGGCTGCGGCGTGGGCTGCGCCGGCGCCTCCTGCCCGTCGCGCCGCTCCACCTGTATGGTCAGCGCCTGCTGCCCGGAGACGACCCACTCCGTCGCCTCCACCACTCGCACGTCCTCGCGGTCCAGACGCACCGACGAGGAGCGCGCGGAGCGCATCGCTGCGTCGAGTGACGGCGGCAAGCCGGAGAGGCGCTTCCCGTCCACGTTCACCGCCGTGGTGGGCAGAATGAGGCGCGCCGCGATCTCGTTGCCTCTCTCACGCTCCAGCAGGCGGTCCACGATCTGGCGGAGGGAGGTGGGTGGGGCCCGTTCCGGCGGAGCCACCGGGGTCGGGCGGATCACCAGCCCGCCGATGGTGAGCGGTGGGGCTACAGCGCCACCGCGCACCACAAGGCTCATGCGTCCCGCCGGCGCGGTGCGCGGGATGGTGAGCCGGAGGGTGCGGGTGACGGGCGGGTTCCGGTAGGGGCGCAGGACCACACCGACGTCCACCGTCTGTCCCGGCTCGAAGCGGCCCTCGCGAACGAAGACGCGGTCGATCGCCGCAGTCCGGCGCGCCCCCTCGATCTCGACCTTCACGCTCACACTGCGTATGGCCACCGGGTAGAACGGGTTCGCCGAGGCGGCGGACGCGATATCATCCAGGTCGCCCAGGGCCGCCGCGTCGATGGCGCGCATGTCGAACACCACGTTCTCGCGCTCCACCGTGCCCAGCTCCTCGAGGTCCACGCTCGTCTGCACGCGCGCCATGGCCGCGCCGGGCGTGCTGCGGATGTCGGCGATGGCGGAGCCCACCGCGACGCTCACGAGCGCCGCCGAAAGGTTCGGGTGCGAGACGACCTGCGAGCGGTAGATCTTCTTGCGGCCCGTGGACACGTCGTTCACGTCAACCGTCACATCGATCGTGCTCGGCTTGCGGCCGACCACACCCGCGATGGCGAACTGGCGGTCCTGCACGGAGGAGCCGACAACCGGGCCAGGGCTCGATATCTTGTAGGTGCCGGAGAGGAGCGGGTAGATGTCGTGGATGAAGGCCGAGGCGATCGGCGCCTCGATGGGCCCCACGTTCAGGAAGGCATGGCCGAAGGCCAGAATGCGGTCGCCCCTGCGATAGGTGACCGTCCCGGTGGCGGGCAGCGGGTTGTCGCCTGCGATGAGCATCATGGCGAGCGCCGCGCCGGGCACGATCGGCGCGCCTGCGAACCCCGGTATCCGGCCAGCAGGCGCACCGCCTCGCGTAACTTCGACACCGTACGGGGCAAGGAGTGCGGCCAGCCGTTCCCGCACGGCCCGCGACGCGACGGGAACCGCCAGCACCCCCGCGCAGCGCCGCATCGCGAGGGTGCGGCCGCTGGACCGCACGGGGCTGTCCGGCGTGAGGTCATACACAATGCGGTCGATGACGCGGCTGCCCACGCGGATGGGCCGCTCAAGCGCTAGCGTCACGCCCTCGCGCGTCGCAGGAGGGCGCGAGGCGAACGGCCTCGTGGGGAGCCTCGGGTCCCAGGCCTCCAGCATGTCCTCGATAGGCGTCACGCCACCGAGGGCCTCCTTGGTGCTCGGCTCCGCCTGCGAGTAGGCGCCGATCAGCTTGCCGTTGATGAAGATCGGGCTGCCGCTCATGCCGCGCACCGCGTAAGCGCGCCGCGCCGTGATGGGGCCACCCGAGAGGCGGACGAGGATCATGTCGCGGCCCGGCACCACCAGGCTGCCCTGGCGGACGACGTCGACGACCTCCACCTCGAACCGCTCGATCGCCGTGCCGCGGAACACGGTCAGGCCATACCCCTTCATCCCCGCGCGCACCTGGCTGAGGGGCATGATGTCCGGGTAGGGCATACGCTGGGCTTGCGCCGGAGGTGCGGCGAGCGTCGGCGGTGCAGCGAGCGCCGCGGCGCTGAGCGCAAGAGTCACGAGCGCGATTCTGGTAATGCCCAGCATCCTGTACCCTCCCCCCGCGCGGCAGCGACGGCACGGCGCGCGGTCCAGGAAACGAAGAGAAGCCCCCCGTCGGGGCTTCTCGAGGCGCGCGATGCGCGGCCGCCGGCGCACCTACCTCCCCCCGCCGTATATCTCCTCCGGCGTCTTCAGCCGCTCCTCAACCACCTCGAGGACAGCCGTTGCCGGATCGACACGCCGGAAGAAGCAGGACCGGTACCCCTCGTGACAGGCTGGGCCCACCTGCTCAACCTTCACGAGGAGGCAGTCACGGTCGCAGTCGATGCGCACTTCGCGCACGATCTGGTAGTGACCGGAGGTCTCGCCCTTTACCCAGAACTGCTGCCGCGAGCGGCTCCAGAAGGTAGCGCGCCCGGTGGCGAGCGTACGGTCGAGGGCCTCCGGGTTCATGTAGCCCACCATCAATACGTCGCCGGTGGCGGCGTCCTGCACCACCGCGGGAATCAGCCCGTCGCGGTCCAGCTTGAGGTCCTCAATCAACACGGGGCTCCGTGGGCGCGGGCGTGCGCCCGGCGTGGCGGTCAGGCGGGTGTCCGCTCGTGGGGCCAGGGCACGCGCGCGGCCTCGCGGCGCTTCTCCTCAAGGCGGAACACCCGCTCGGCATTGCCGCGCAGGAGTGGCGCCACCAGGTCCGCCGCGTCAGAGCGCTTGAGCCATCCGTCGCGCACCAGCCCGTTCAGCGTAGAGGCGATGCCGCGCCGCGCTATGGCGGCGTGGCCCACCACGGGCTCCACCGGGATGTAATCGCCGCCGAACGTCAGCACCTTGGAGCGCGGCGCGGTGACGATCATGTCGCGCAGGAAGCGCTCCGAGGCGGTGGGGCTGATGATCCACGCCCAGCACATGTCGATTACGGCGTTCGTCCAGTGCTTCGCGATGGCCGCCATCTGCTCGTGGAACGGGTAGCCCATGTGCATGAGCACGAAGGTCGTGTCCGGCGCGCGGCGCATCAGTTCCACAGCGTCGGCCGGGTTGAGGGCGATCCGGTCCATCGGCATCGCGTTGTGGCCGGCGTAGTAGCCGGTGTGCAGCTTGATCGGCAGTCGGTGCTCGGTGGCGCGCCGCACGCCGTACCAGAAGAGGTGATCCTCGACGAGCTTCACCTCGGCTGGCGCGAGCGGGTCGCCGCGCAGTATGCGCGCGAACGGCTCCTCCGCGCGCTCGGCAGGCACGTCGTCGAAATCGAGGCGCCGACCGTAGGCGGCCTGGCTCTTCACCGCGACGGCGTAGCGCCCGTATCGCGCAAACCACGCGTCGATAGCGCGGTGGTAGCCGGCCAGGTCGCTGACGCGCACGCCCACCTGCTCCGCGACGCCCCTCCAGTTGTAGGGCCCATGGAGGCTCATCAGCGAGATGTCCTGCATGAGGAGGTCCGGGTAGCGGGTCTCCATGAAGGTGGCCTCGAGCGAGTTCACCTGGCAGGACTCGATGCCCGCGCGCCTCCGGAGCACTTCCACATAGTAGCCGGGCCGGATGGCGGCCTCGAACGCAGTGGCGAGCCGCTGCACGGAGCGCTCGTCGAGATCGCGCACGCCGTAGAGCTGCTCAATCGTGATGCGCACGGCCTGGCCATACCCCGTGTGCATCACGAGCGGCCACCACGGCGCGAGGATCTTCCACTTCGCTGGCGTGTCCAGCTCAGGCGACAGGAGGCGCGCCAGGTCCGACGGCGCCATGCCGGCGACCTGCAGGTCAGAGTCGATGTAGTGGCTGAAGAGCAGCGCCCAGTCGTTGCAGGGGACCAGCGGGTGCGGCTTCCAGGCGGTGCGCCGCTCCTCCTCCACGATGTGCTCGTGGGTGTCGATGAACGGCGTGCGCGCGACGAGCGCCCCGATGTCGCCCGCGGGACCCCGCCCGGCTCTCGCTTCGGCCATGCCGCTCTCCCCCAGGCTCCACGCTGCGGCCGCTCCGGCAGCGCCGCCGAGGGCTGCGCGCCGCGTCACCCCCCGCCTGCTCTCCGCCATCGCGGTGCCCCAGTCCACGCCCTACGGCACGAACCGCCAGGACGAGCGGTGGCGGTTGCTGTAGCGCCTGTCGTTCTCCACCAGGAGCGCCACCATCGCGTCCAGGATCCGCGCGTTCACGAGCCCGCCGCAGTCCACCGGACGGAACCCCACGTCACTCACGAAGGACGATACGCGGAGCTTCGACGTCTCGCTGTCGCCGCAGATGAAGACGTCGTGGACCACACCCTCCCGGATGGCAGGGTCGAGGAGCGTCCAGTAGTTCGTTTTCCAGGCGGCGACGATCTTGCCCCCGTGGGGGATGATGGCGGCGTGCGCCTCGGCGCCGGAGGTGGTGCAGGGAACGGCGCCCATGGGGTTCGTCACATCCACCACAACCCGGCCCGGAAGCCAGTCCCGGACGGTGCGCAGGGCCTCCGAGGCCTCCGGGAAGGGGACCGCGAGGAAGACTAGGTCGCCGCCTCGGACCGCCTCGGCGTAGGTGCCCCGCCGCACGACGGCGGTCGGGTTCACGCTGCGGACCTCCTCCGCGGCGAGCACGGCCTTGCACGGGTCGCGCGACCCGAGACAGACCGCCCGCCCTACCCGGGCGGCCTCACGGGCGAGGGCGGTCCCCATGCGCCCGCAGCCGAGCACCGCGATGCAGTCCGTCACGTGCCCACGCCTCCGTTGAGGGCCGCGGCGCACGCCCACCAACTGGCCTGAACGCGCCAGCCGCCCGCCACTCGCCATCCGCCTGCCACGCGCCGCCGCGCGGCCGGGGCCGCGACGGCGCCCCCGGGCCCGGACAACTCAGCGCCGACGAGGCGGCGCCCGCAGTCACGCCTCCCTACCACCATGCCGCTCTGATCCAGGCACCGCCCCCGGGCGCGCAAGCCGCCCTGCGCCAGTCGGTCCTCCACCATGCGGAGCGCGCGGTCTGCTTGCTCCCTGAAGGCGCCGCCGCGAGCATGACCCAGGCGCCCGTCGGGGCCCCAGGGCCTCATGTCCGGGCGTCCCACGGTGTCCCCACGCTGGCGGGCTCGTGCGCCGCCGTCGAGTTGCCGGCAGCTACCATGCCGCGCGGCAGGAAGAGCTCCACGTACCGCGATAGCGCGTAGCGGTCGGTCATGCCGGCAACGTAATCGCACACCGCCTGTGCGCGCGCCTCGACGGGGCCAGCCGGGAACGCCGGCGCGCCGGGGGCGCCGTCGCTCTCCGCCATGTAGTGGCGGAACAGGTCGCGCACCACGCGCTGGGCCTTCGCCATCTCCGCGCTGCCCCGGTAGGGGCTCCAGTAGACGCGCTCGAACAGGAACTCCTTCAGCCGGTCCATTGCAGCCGCGATGGGCTCGCTCGCGCACACCGCGGAGCGTCCTTCGCTCGACCGCGTGATGTCAATCACCATGGCGGCGATGCGCTCGGAGTGGGTCGCTCCAAGGACTCGCACGCACTCCTCGGGAAGATCGGATGGCTTCAGGATACCCGCGCGCACTGCGTCGTCGATGTCGTGGTTGATGTAGGCAACCCGGTCAGCGATGCGCACCACCTGCCCCTCGAGGGTGGAGGCGCGTGGCGCGGCGGCGTCCCCGAGGTCGGAGCGACCCTTGCTGTGGTGCGCGATGCCGTCCCGCACCTCCCAGGTCAGGTTGAGCCCCGGTCCGTCGCCATGCACCTCGAGCGCCTCGACGATGCGCAGGCTCTGCTCATCGTGGCGGAAGCCGCCGTCCGGCGCTACCTCGCGGTAGACCTCATCGAGCGCCGTCTCGCCGGCGTGCCCGAAGGGCGGGTGCCCCAGGTCGTGCGCAAGGGCGATGGCCTCCGTGAGGTCCTCGTTGAGCCGGAGGGCCCGCGCAATGGTGCGGGCGATCTGCGCGACCTCGAGCGTATGGGTGAGACGCGTGCGGAAGTGGTCCTCCTCAGGGTCGAGGAACACCTGGGTCTTGTGCTTCAGCCGGCGGAAGGCCTTGGAGTGCAGGATGCGGTCCCGGTCGCGCTGGAAGTCGGTGCGCACCGTGTCCGGAGTCTCGGGGGAAGCGCGGCCGCGTGAAGCGGACGCTCGCGTTGCCCAGGGGGCGAGGTAGGCGTCTTCGCACTGCTCCTGGCGTTCGCGCGGAGTCATGCGCCGATTATACCCGAGCGAACCAC
>DATIKM010000165.1:0-4832 GCA_035477595.1 Chthonomonadales bacterium | reverse complement strand
CGCGTACTCGTCCAGGGCGCCCGGCTTCAGCCTGAGGGCCATACCGAACCGTCTCATGCGTTGTCCCCTCCTCTGTGCTGGCGCGTCCGAGCGCCGCTGCAGGGCGCGCCGTCGCCTATGGCGCGCCGGCGCCTATGGCGCGCTGGCCCTCCGGCTCAGGGCCCGCCTCACGCGCGATGGCAAGCACCTGCGCGGGCAGCCCGGTGAGGTCGTCGAAGCTCCAGGCCCGCACGAGCCCCGCGGGCTCCGGCGGACGGCGGCCCCTTGCGCGCGCGGAGGCCGCGATCTCGCGCTCGTCCATCGCCCGGGCCGTCAGCCGCACCTCGTCGATGGCGCCCCCGAACCCGAACCCGGCGTCCGGCCGCCTGCCGATGACGAACGGTCCCGTACCGGCGGTTCTCGGGCGCCCCACACGTGCGGACGCGACCAGCCGTCCGCCCACCAGGAGCCGCAGCAGCTCGCCATCGTAGGTCGCCGCCAGGTGCGTCCAGACACCCGGCCGGAGCGCCCCTTCCGGAGACCAGACGAGCGTCGCGTTGTCCGGGCCGCCACCGATGTTCAGGTACGCGCCCGCCTTCGCTCCGTCGGTCACGAGCGCGTAGTGCCCCTCCGCCCACTCGTTGGCGTTCTTGCCGACCACCCAGCGCCGCCCATCCTCGCCGGGGGGGTGGACCGTCTCCGGCCGGACCCAGGCTTCGAGCGTCAGATGCGCCGGCTCCAGCTCGGGCGCGTGCGGGACCTCCAGCGAGCCGCGTCCGCCGCACGCCAGCGCGCTTCCGAACCGGCCGGGAACGGGCAGCGCGACGCCGCCAAAGAGGTTGTCGCGCCAGGTGTGCCACTCACGCAGGCAGTTGTTGAACCGGACCGGCTCGCCCGAGGTGCGGTAGACCAGGTTGCGTTCGAAGAGGAAGCCCTTGCTGCCCTCGTCGACGAAGAAGCCGTTGTTCGGTGCCCCGCCATGCGCGAAGGCGCTCCGGTGAACGTCGTGGATGTGGTTGCCGCGCAGGACGGTCCCCGGCTGGAAGCCCAGCGAGTAGATGCCGCCGCCATCCGCCAGCAGGAGCATCACGTCGTGGATGTGGTTGCCCTCCACGAGACAGCGCTTCTGCGTGGTGGGCGTCGTGTTCCACCGGTAGCCGATCGACACGCCGGTGTAGGGCATGGTGTGCACGTGGTTGCGCACGATGCGCGTCCCTTCCGAGAAGGCGACGAAGATGCCGACGCACCCCTCGCTGAAGGCGCCGCACCGCTCGAAGACGGAGTCCGCCACTTCGATGTCGCGGGGCGCGTCGGCCGGGTCCGCCCAGTCCGCGTCGAGGGGCCGCGCGGCGCCGCCCTGCAGCTCTCCCTTGCCGCGCCAGCCGACCATCACGCCGTTGCCGCCGATGTCGCGGATGGTGCAGCGCGACACCACGCACCGCCGCGTGCCGGGCCCGAAGCCGATCCCAGAGGCGCTGGTGGCGCTCACCGTGCACCCCTCGAAGCGGATATCCTCCGCGTGGCTTATCTCGATGGCGACCGGCTGCACCCAGGTGGGCTCGCCTGTGGTCGTGCCGAAGTGGCCCGCCTGGATCTCGCGGTAGCCGAAGGCAGGAAGCGGAAACTCGGTGTGCGCGAACCGCAGGCCGCGGAACGTGAGGTGCCGCACCGGCTCGCCCTTGACGCCCTCGACGCGGAGGAGCTGCTCCAGGCGGGGCGCCACGGCGTTGAGCGTCTCCGGCCGCTCGCCCCGGAGCGGCTTGTAGAGCAGGCGGCCGGCGGCGCGGTCCAGGAACCACTCGCCGGGCTGGTCGAGGAAAGCTCGGGCGTGCTCCAGGAAGCAGGGCTTGCCGGGGCTCGTGGTGGTCATGGCGCCGTGCCCGATCCATCCCATGGGCGTGGCAGTCGTCACCTCGCGCTCGCCAGACGCCGTCACCAGCCCGCGCGTCACGGACCAGTGTTGGTACACCACCAACTCGGCATGCTGACCGGCCAGCGGCCCGCCGGGGATCGGCTCGCTCAGCCCGAAGCGCATCACGTCGTCTGTCACCGACGTGATGCGGAGCCTGCCGTTCTCGTTCGGCCAGCGAGCCCGCGTCGCGCGCCGGTCGTTCACCCAGAGCTGGCGGAAGAAGAGCCCCAGCGGCGCCGGAGCCGACAGAAGCCCGCCGGCCTCGCGACGCCAGCCCGTGACGCGCACGCCGCCGCTCACCAGAGGCGACTCGCCCGGCCACGCCGCCCAGGTGACCGGCGCGCCCTGCACGCCGGAGTCCTCGCGTCCGAGCACGAGCGGCCGCTCAAGCGTGTAGACGCCACCCCGCAGCCACACGGTCACCGCCCCGCGAGGCGCCGCACGACGAGCGGCGCGAACCGCCTCGCGTGCCCGCTCCAGCGTGGCGAACGGGCTCGCCCGCGTGCCGGGGTTCGAGTCCCTCCCCCGCGGCGAGACGTGGTACTCGCGGGCCATGGCCGGCGCGGAGAGCGCCACGGCAGCGACGGCAGGCAGTACTGCGAGCACGAGCGGGCGGAGGTGCACGGGTTTCTTCCTCTTTCGGTGCCTGTGGGCGCTCTCGTCGGCCTTCAGTCGGGCAGGGCGGCCGGCCTCGCCTTGGCCGCGCAGTCGGCGATCGCGTTCAGCTTGTCCACGACCTCGGCGTCGATCTGCTCTACGGGGATGCGCTCCGCGAGCAGGTGGTAGCTGGCCTTCCGCATTAGGTCGGGCAGTCCGAGTGCGGCATGGTACTTCTCGAACACTGCTGGCAGGAACTCATCGCTCACCTTCAGGTCGCCCTCCCAGGGCGACGGCTTCCCGAGGGTGCGCAACGCCCCTTCCACCTCCCCTATGGCGGTGCGCATCGCGTCGACGCAGCGTTGAGCCTCTGCCTGCGCGGATAGCTCCCCGTCGCCCCCTTCCTCCGCGGACGCGCGCGCGAATGCCTCCAGGGCCGCGGGGGTCGCGAGGTAGCACTCGATCTCACGACGGCGCCACTCCAGGGCCGGCAACCCGAGAGCGGGGGGCAGACCGCGCTCCAGTCGGTCGAACAGCGCGATGCCCTTGAGGTGTGGCGCCGCCTCCCGCAGACCATGGAACTGATCGGAGGCCTTACGGACCTCGGCGCCGACATACCGGACGAACGGCCGCTCCAGAGCCCCCGCGGCTGGGTGCCCGAGTCGCTTCGCCAGACTCTGCAGGATCGAAAGGTCGGTGGAGCCCTCCAGGTACAGCACCCAGCCCGTCGTTTCGGCAAGGTGGTAGTCCTCCCACCCGATATCGGCGAGGGACTTCCGGAGCTGGCTGCCCCGGTCGTCGATCCGGTGCGGCTGCCCCACGAACGCCACCACCACATCGCGCTCCGCGGCCTCCTGCAGGAGCACCTCCGAGTGGCTGGCGGCCACCATCTGGCTGCCGCTGGAGCGCGCCACGCTCGTCAACTCGGCGTAGATTTGCCGCTGCCGCAGGATCTCCAGGTGGGCGTCGGGCTCGTCGAGCAGGATGACGGCGCCGGGGTTGCCCATCAGGAACGCCAGGACGAGCAGCGTCTGCTGAAGCCCCCGGCCGGATGCGGAGAGGTCCAGCGTCATGTCGCGCTCGACGTAGCGCATCTCGATCTCGCCACGCTGCGCGACGTAGGTCGGCGCATGCAGCCTGATGCCGAACAGCCGCTCGACGCGCTGAACGAGCTCCGTCCAGCGCTCCGGGTCGCTCTCCCGTAGCCGATGACACAGGTTCCTCAGGACCTCGGCGGTGCGTCCCTCCCCGATGCGCACGTTGATCGCGCCGGAATCGAGGCGGACCTCGTTCGATGCCAGCCCCGACATCGGCGGCAGGTAGGCCACGCGCACCTGGCCGGCCGCCTCGGGTACGGCCATTCGCGCGCGACCGTCGGCGCCGGTTCGGAGAGGGCGGCAGTAGATCGACTCCGCGTTCGCGTAGTCGAACTCGAGGCCGCACGTCCATTCGGCGCCCGCGCTCACCCCGTCCACCACGACGTCGATGCGCACGTTCTCGGTCTCTTGGCGGCCGTCCGTCCGCTTCACGTTGCGCACGTGGAGCGAGCGCCAGAGCAGGTTCGCGTCGGGCACGGGCATGGCAACGAGATCGCGCCGGTTGAGCGTGACTCCGGGGCGCTTTGCCGGGGAGTCCCGTCCCGCCCGCCGCTCGTTCCAGCGCCGCAGGCCAGCCTCCCAGAGCGAGAGCGCCTGGAGCGCGGACGTCTTGCCGGAGTTGTTCGGCCCGATGAGCACGACGGAGTCCCCGAGCTCCACCGCCACATCGCCCAGGCGCTTGAAGTTGCGCACGCGCAGCCGTGTCAGCATGGCGCTCCCTCCCGCGAGATGTCCCGCGACCGACATCCCTCACTCATCGCGACGGGTTCTCGAACCAGACGACGCTTCCGAAGCAGGACACCGGCTTGCCGTTCACCTGGCGGAAGTGCTGCTCCACGTTGCCCACGATGTGCGGGTCGCACGCACCATCCACGTCCGTGTGGACGAGCCGATCCCGCTTCTCCCCGATCCACTGGTCGCGCGGGTTCGCACCTTCCAAGCGCCTGAGCGTGAAGCTCGCCCACTCGTCCTACGGCCGGCGCGGCCCGTGGCGCATCAGGAGGACCGACGCCTGGTCGCGCATCAGGAGGACCGACGCCTGGTCGCGCGGCAGGTTGCCGAGGCTGCGGTTGAGCGCGCCGACGATGTCGGGGCGCCCGACCACGTCGCCCAGGCAGGAGTGCTCGGGGTTGCCCGTCGTGCCGATTGCGAGGGGCGGCCACGGTTGGCGGGGGGAGTGCGGCGCGCCGCTTGCGGGCTGGCGAGCGCCAGGCAGGCACCCGCTGCCGCCGCGCGCGATGCCGGCC
>DATIKM010000164.1:0-2862 GCA_035477595.1 Chthonomonadales bacterium | reverse complement strand
GCCCGCCAGAGGCCCCTGGCGGTCGGGGTCGCTACCGTCTTCCAGACGCCGTCTGCGCTCTACGGCCCTCTCGGCGGCCTCATTGCACAGCGACTGGGGTACCGGGCCGCCTTCGCTGCCGCGGCATGCTTTGGGGTCGCGGGCGCCCTGCTGGCCGGCCGCGTTCACCGCTCCCGCATCGCGCCCTCGCCTCCGGATCCAACCGGGGTCTGACGCGCTGACGCCCTGCCGGCGTCGAGCGCCAGGAAGCCGCTCACCTGTTCCGCGGGCGGGAACGCGTCGTCCATACAAACAGTATTGATTACTGTTACTGAGCGATTGAGCGACTGTAGGCTGCGCGGACTGGATGGACGCCATGAGGGTCACCAGGCAACGGGAGGCGGTCCTCGAGGCGCTGTGCGAGCTGCGTTGCCACCCAACGGCTGAGGAAGTGCATGCCAGGGTGCGGCAGCGCCTTCCCCACGTGAGCCTCGGCACCGTCTACCGCATTCTCGCCAGCCTGGTCGCAGACGGCACCGCCGCATCGCTCTCGCTGATCGACGGTCCGCGTCGCTACGACCTGCCGGGCGAGGTCCACCACCACCTCGTCTGCAGCCGGTGCGGCGCGATCGACGACGTGCCGGACGTAGTTGCCGCCGAGGCACGGGATGCTGTGGAGCGAGCTACAGGATATGCCGTGGAGTCGCTGCGGCTGAAGTGGGTCGGCGTCTGCCCGACCTGTCGCGCCGCCGGAAGCGCGCCCACCCGGCCGCCGCACGGCGAAGCATCACACTGACGGAGCCACCGTCGACGGACAACCAAAGGAGAACGAAATGCCGGACCACCAGACCCCTAACACCGTTGCGCGAGTAGGGCAGCCCGCGCCGGACTTCACCATGAAGACCACCGCGGACATGCAGACGCTGAGCTCGACCGCGTCGCTCAACGACTACCGCGGCAAGTGGCTGGTGCTGTTCTTCTACCCGCTGAACTTCACGTTCGTGTGCCCGACCGAGATCCTGGCGCTCTCCGATCGCTATGAGGAGTTCACGGACCTGGGGGCCGATGTCCTGGGTGTCTCCACCGACTCCGTCTACAGCCATCGCGCGTGGATCAACACGCCGCGCGACCAGAACGGCATCGAGGGCCTCCGGTATCCGATCGCCTCGGACATCACCAAGGAGGTGGCGCGCTCCTACGGCGTGCTCATCGAGGAGGAGGGTATCGCCCTGCGCGGCCTGTTCATCATCGACCCGGAAGGCGTGCTCCAGTACTCCGTTATCAACAGCCTGAGCATCGGCCGCAGCGTGGATGAGACTCTCCGTGTCCTAGAGGCGCTGCAGACCGGCGGGCTGTGCGGCGCGGACTGGAGGCCGGGCCAGTCCACCCTCGAGGTCTAGCTGGCCACGGTCGTGCTACTCTCAACGGGAACGCGACGGGCGGCGCACTTCGGCGCCGCCCGTCGCATGGGAAAGGAGCTCAGTATGCCGATGCGCGTGGGTACCCCGCTGCCGGCACTCGACGGCGCCACGGGATGGATTAACAGGGAGCCCGATCAAGAGGCGCTGAAGGGCAACGTGACGCTGGTGCACTTCTGGTCCGTGAGCTGCCACATCTGCCACGACAACCAGCCGTGTCTGCGCAAGTGGCGCGACCTGTACGGGCCGCAGGGCCTGCGCCTGGTGGCGATCCACATGCCCCGGAGCGAAAGCGACACCGACGTCGAGCGCGTCAAGCAGTGCGTGGCCGAGAAGGGCATCGACGAGCCGTGCGCCATCGACAACATGCATGCGCTCGCGGACCGGTTCGAGAACCAGCACCGGTTCGTGCCGCATTACTACCTGTTCGATCGCGAGGGGTGCCTGCGGAGCCGCGCGGCAGGCAATGCGGGGCTCGCCATGCTGGAGGCTGCGCTGAAGCGCCAGTTCGATCGGGCCTGACGTAGACGGACAGCGTCCGGGCGCGCCAGAGCAGGGCCGGCACGCCCGGATGCCTTCCGTGGAGAGCGCCTCCCTCTACACGCCCAGCTTGTCACGCAGGTACGTGCGGCTGATCGTCGCGGACTGGAGGTGCGGCAGCGCTGTGCGGTCCTGCTCCGCCACGATCCACTCGGCGCCAACCTCTAGCGCGGCCTCCATGGCGCCCACCAGGTCCACTACGCCGCGCCCCAGCTCGAGGAACTCGAGGTCGCCGTTCTCCTTCCGTCGGCCGTCCTTGAAGTGGAAGTAGCCCGCGCGCGCAGCGTGCTTTCGGATGAAGCCCGCTGGGTCCTCGCCGCCGATCGTCACCCAGAACACGTCAATGTTGAAGCCCACGAGCGCCGGGTCGGTCTCCTCGGCCAGGATCTGCATGCCGTTCACTCCACCCAGATCCTCGAACTCCCAGGCGTGGTTGTGGTAGTTGAACCGCATCCCCTCGGCGGCAAGCCGCTTTCCCACCTCGTCGAAGACCCTGCACGATGTGCGGTAGCCCTCGACGCTCTTCGTGTCGGCGACCCCGGAGCACATCAGGTGGCGGATGCCCATCGCCTTGCAGAAGGCGATGTTCGCGGTGAGCTTGCTCGTATCCGCGTAGTCGCCGTAGCCGAAGTGCGCCCCGCACACGGTCAGGCCATTGGCGTCCAGCAGCCGGCGCGCCTCGGCCTCACCCACGCTGGCGAACAGGTTGCCCGCCTCGATCGCCGGGAAGCCGGCCTCCTTCACGTCGCGCAGGACGCCCGGGAAGTCGGCACGATTTCGCTCAGCGAACACGATGAGCTGGATGGCCACGGAAGGCTGCGACATCGTGTGTCTCCTTGGAGGGCCGGCGTCCGGCCCGACTTGGCCGCGGCAACGCGGCGCACCGCGAGCTTCGCCGCAGGGGCGCCTGGCTCCTGCACCCGCC